>JOBE01000006.1 GCA_000717735.1 Streptomyces griseoluteus
CAGAAGCGGTCCTGTCCGGGGGTGCCGAACAGGTAGAGGATCAGGTCCTGGTCCAGGGTGATGCGGCCGAAGTCCATGGCGACGGTCGTCGTCGTCTTGCCACCGGTGTGCGTGAGGTCGTCGATGCCCGCCGAAGCGGACGTCATGACGGCTTCGGTACGCAGCGGGTCGATCTCCGAGACGGCGCCGACGAACGTGGTCTTGCCCACGCCGAATCCGCCCGCCACCACGATCTTCGCGCTGGTGGTCGCCCGTCCCTGAGAACCGGAACCGCCATTAGAGCTTGCGAAGTCCACTGAGCACCCTTTCGAGCAGAGTCACGTCCGGCGTGCCGCCGGTCTCTCCGTTGCCCGGCTGGTGGATCGCCACCATGCCGGCCTCCGCCAGGTCGGCGACGAGGATCCTGGCGACACCGAGCGGCATCGAGAGCAGCGCCGACACCTCGGCCACCGACTTGACCTCACGGCACAGGTGGCAGATCCGCTGGTGCTCGGGGAGCAGCGTGGCGAGGTGCGCCGGGTCGGCCGTGGTGCTGACGAGGGCTTCGATGGCGAGCTGGTAGCGCGGCCGGGTCCGGCCGCCGGTCATTGCGTACGGACGCACCAGCGGCTGGTCGCCCTCGTGCCCGTACTCGTCGACTGAGTTGCCGTACGGATCGTGAGAGGCGGGGGGCGGGGTCATGAATCCTCCGGGCGTGACAGCAAGCTCTCTGCCGTCTGATGGGGCCGGTGGGGGGCCGGGTGGGGCGGCCGGACGATGAACAACGGTGCGCAGGGCGGTACGGAGGGGCGTACCGCCCTGTCGATCGGTCGTGCGGTGGGGTTGTCCGGTAGGGGAACCGGCTAGTGGAGCAGGCTGCCCTGGAGCTCCGCGCGGAGGTCCGGGGTGAGGACGCTGCCGGCCCGGTCGACCAGGAGCGCCATCTCGTAGCCCACGAGGCCGATGTCGCACTCGGGGTGGGCGAGTACGGCCAGTGAGGAGCCGTCGGAGACCTGCATGAGGAAGAGGAAGCCGCGCTCCATCTCCACCACGGTCTGTGCGACGGGGCCCCCCTCGAAGATCCGGGACGCGCCCGCGGTCAGCGAGGTCAGTCCGGACGCGACCGCCGCCAGCTGGTCGGCACGGTCGCGGGGGAATCCTTCGGACATGGCGAGCAGGAGTCCGTCGGCGGAGACCACCACCGTGTGCGACACCCCGGGGGTGTTGTCCACGAAATTGGTGATCAACCAGTTCAGGTTCTGCGCCGCCTGGCTCATCGCGTTCAACTAGCGCTCCTGCTGATGGTTCGGACCGAGGTTGTGGTTACCCGTGGTCGAGTTGCCGGCCTGTCGGCCCTGCTGGATGCCGCGGCGCAGATTGGTCAGCCGGCCGCGGACGTCGTCGGGTGCACGCGAGACCTGGGGGCCGGCCGTGTGGGCCTGCTCCTGTGCGGTCCCGGGTACGAGGTTGGCCTTCGGCACACGGCGCGGAAGACCTGAGGTGGTGACACCGCCGGCCGCGGGCTTGCGCACCCGCTCGGCCTGGCGCACCAGCTCGTCGTTGGGCGTGGTCCGCCAGGCGGCCCCGCCGTTCTGCCGGCCGTCGGCGGCCGGGTCACCGGACTGCCGGGGCGCGGAAGCGGACGGCTGCGGCACGACCGGGGTCTGCATCGTCTGCGCCGCGTCCGGGACACGCCCCGCACCCTGCTGCTGCCAGTTGGTCTCCAGCGAGTCGAACAGCGGCGTACGGCCGTCGCCCGCACCCGCCGGCGGCAGCGCCTCCGGACGGCGCGGCTGCTGGAGCTGCGGATGACGCGGCTGCGGCGCCTGCTGCTGGACCGGCTCGGGACCCTGGCGCTGACCGCCGAAGTCGCCGCCGGTCCGCTGACGCGGAGCCGGTGCCTGAGGTGCCTGCTGCTGCGCCTGCGGTACGAAAGGCTGCCGGCCGAACTGCTGCTGGCCGCCCTGGTACCCCTGCGGGGCCTGCTGCTGGCCGCCCTGGTAGCCCTGCGGCTGCTGCTGCGGGGCGTTGAAGTCGGGGCGCGCGAACTGGCCGGTGGAACCGGGACCCTCCGGGGCACCGAAGTCGGGACGCGGGAACTGCGCCGTCGTCGCCGGGTCCTGGACACCGCCCTGGTAGGCCTGCTGGGGCTGCTGCTGACCCTGCTGCTGCGGGGCCTGCGGGGGCCGGCCCTGCGGCTGCCGCTGCGGAGCGTTGAAGTCGGGACGCGCGAACTGGCCCGTGGAACCGGGACCCTGCGGGGCACCCGGAGCCGCGAACTGGCCGGTCGTGTCGGCCTCCTCGTGACCGCGCGGGGCGTCCAGCGGGGACATCTCCTGCTGCGGGCGCCGGACCGGCTGCTGCGCCTGGTCGTTGCCCCAGCTCGCGGCCTGCGGGCGCTGCGGCTGGGGGTTGCCCCCCGGCAGCTCGGCGCGCGGGAACTCGTACCCGCCGGAGCGGTCGCCCTGCGGGGCCTGCTGCGGCGCACCGGATCCGGCCTGCTGACCCGAGGTGTTGCCCCACACGTCCGTACGGGAGGGGATGGCGCTCGCCGCGCCGCCGATGAGACCGCCGCCGGGGCCGGGCCTCAGCGGGTCGTGGCTCTGCGGGGCCTGCGGCAGCTGACCGGTCCGGTCCTGCTGCGCGTTCTGCGGCTGCGGGGTACGGGACTGCGGCGCGCCCTGCGGACCGCCCGCGAGGGGCGCTCCGTCCCGGGCGGGCAGCGCGGCCCGGGGACCGCTCGTACCGACCTGGCCGCGCGGGGCACCGGTGCCGAGCCGGCCGGCGGCCGCCGACGGCGCACCGCCCTGGCCCGGACGTCCGCCGGGACCGCCTGCCGCGCCGGGACCGGCGGGGAGCCGGCCGCCCGGGGCGGAGGAACCCTGCGGCATCGCGGCCTGGCCGCCGCCACCCGGCTTGGGCATCGGCTTCTTGCCGCCCTGGGCGACGTCGACCGGCAGCATGACGAGCGCGGTGGTGCCGCCCGAGTCGGAGGGGCGCAGCTGGATGCGGATGCCGTGTCGCAGGGACAGGCGGCCGACCACGAAGAGGCCCATGCGGCGGGAGACGGAGACGTCCACGGTGGGCGGCGAGGCGAGCCGCTCGTTGATCGCGGCGAGGTCCTCGGGGGAGAGGCCGATGCCGGTGTCGTGGATCTCGACGAGGACGCGGCCGTCGGGCAGCGCGTGACCGGTGACCCGGACCTTGGTCTGCGGCGAGGAGAACGAGGTGGCGTTCTCGAGCAGCTCGGCGAGGAGGTGCACGAGGTCGTTGACGACCCGGCCGGCGACCTCGGTCGCCGGGACGGAGGACAGCTCGATGCGCTCGTACTGCTCCACCTCGGAGGCGGCGGCGCGCAGGACGTCGACCAGCGGGACCGGACGCGTCCAGCGACGGCCCGGCTCCTCACCGGCGAGGACGAGGAGGTTCTCACCGTTACGGCGCATACGCGTCGCGAGGTGGTCGAGCTTGAAGAGCGAGGACAGCTGGTCCGGGTCGGCCTCGCGGGACTCCAGCTCGGAGATGAGCGAGAGCTGGCGCTGGATGAGGCCCTGGGAGCGGCGCGAGAGGTTGGTGAACATCGCGTTGACGTTGCCCCGGAGGAGGGCCTGCTCGGCGGCGAGGCGGACGGCCTCGCGGTGCACGTCGTCGAAGGCCGCGGCCACCTGGCCGATTTCGTCCCGGGAGTGCACACCGACGGACTCGACGGAGGTGTCGACGTCCTGCGGGTCGGACTCGGAGAGCTGCTTGACGAGCTCGGGCAGTCGGTCCTGGGCGACCTTGGTCGCGGTGTCCTGGAGCCGGCGCAGCGACCGGATCATGGACCGGGCCACGACGAACGCGCCGATGAGCGAGACGCCGAGGACGAGGAGGATCAGCGCACCGTTGATGATGGCCTCGCGCTGCGACTCCTGCCGCAGCTCACGGGCCATGGTCTCCATGTCGCCGAGCAGACCGCGCTCGATGCGGTTCATGGCGGCGAGCTTGGTGCCGTACTCGTCGGTGAAGTTCAGGTGACCGCGCTTGGTGCCGCCCTGCATCGCGTCGTCCATGTTGAGGACGCGCTCGGCGTACTTCTCGGCGGCGGTGATCGAGGGGTTGCCGCTGGTCAGGGACGCGGTGCGCTCGGTGGCGTCACCGCCGGTCGACTCGTAGATCGCCCGGAAGGACTTGAGCTCGACGCCCTCGGAGTTGAGCGCGGCCTCGGCGTAGAGGCGGTCGCCCTGCTGGATCTTCCCGGAGGTCCGGTCGCTCGGGGGCAGGGCAGCCGCGATGATCGCCTGTTGGATGGAGGCGTACTCCTTGGCGGACGAGAACGCGGCGAGCGCACGGGTCCGCTTGATCATCTCGGGGTTGCTGGTCGCCTGCGCCATGTCCTGGGACAGGCTGAGCAGCGAGCGGATGAGGCGGCTGTACGCCTCGACCGTCACCGAGTGGGAGACGCCCTTCTCGTAGGCGTTGTCCCGGATGGTCTTGAGCTGGATCACCTGCGAGGCGATCTGACCGACGTTCTGGCGGATGCTGCGGAGAGCCTCGTCGCTCTCGGACGCCGGGATGTCCTCGGTGGCCTTGAGGAAGGCCTTGTACTCGATGTCCGTCTTCCGGCGCGGGTTGGCGACCTGGTAGTCGCTGGTCGGCCGGCCGTTGGCCAGCGGGCCCGCGGACAGGTCGCGCTCGGCCTGGAGGGCCTGCGCGAGGTCGGTCGCCTCACGGGTCAGCTTGGTGAGCAGCTGCATGTGGTCGAGCTGCTCCATGTCCTGGAGCGACTCGCTGATGCGGATGCCGCCCAGGGTGGTCGCCGCGACCACGGGGAGCGTGAGGAGTGCGACCAGACGCGTGGAGATGCGCCAGTTGCGCAGGGCTATTCGCGGGCCGGCTGCGTTTTCGGCGGTCCCGGCGTTCTCGGCCTTGTTCTTCTTGGGGGGTGTGTCGGACGGCTCGGCGGAAGCGGCCGCGGCGCTCGTGCGCCTGCCGCCGTCACCGCCCTCGCCGGACGGTCCCTGACCCTGGTTCTGGGCGTGCGAGGCCGAGGGACCGCGGTCGGTCCCGGCACGCGGTTCCTGCTCCGCCGGAGTATCCGCTCGGCCCTGACGGGCCTGGGGTGACCCCGAGCCATCCCTCTTGAAACGTCCCTGCACTAGCGTCGCAACCTCTGGACCAGGCGTCCTTCCGGATGAACGGAGAGGACGGTGTCGGCGTCAATCGGGGGGCGGTGGGCCCCCCAGGTGGTCGTCGGTGACCGGCGCAGTTCCCCCTTTCCCGCCACTCGGCCGGCGCTGCGTTGCGCCCCCTGCGCGCCGGCTTGAAACCCGCGGCGGTGCGTGGAATTCCAGCACAGTGCCGGACCTCCAACAAGAGCCGCGTGTCGCGCCGGGAGGGTCATGACAACCCGTGCGCATCCTGTCACCGCATGTAGAAGATGATCACGGAGGATTGGGACTTTTCCTCTCCAATGGCTGCGCGTACCCGTGTGTCCCAGTCGCGATGATCAGGAGCGGAATAGAACATTCAGTGGCGGAATGTCCCTTTCCGTGGCGAGGAGGGACCGTCCGTAATGCCAGGAATGTCCGGGCGGTGGTGAGCAAACTCACACGCTGATCGATGTCTTAGCCATGCATTCGAAGGGAATCGCATGTTTAGCCTGACGCTTTACACCACCTCGCGCCCGTACGCGGCGCCCGTTCCGGAACAAGGTCAGATCACCGCGATGAAGACGACGACGCCGACGCCCGGCACCACGGCCAACCCCCGCCGTTCCACCCTCGTCCACCTCACGGACGCCGCAGACCTCGGCCGCGGCGCGCAGCCGGAGTACGCGCTCGCCCTGCCCACCAGGACGGCCAACCCCCGCCGCACGATCCTCATGCAGCCCCCGGCGCCCTACCAGCCGGAGCCGTACGCCTCCGCGTCGCGCTGATTTCGCAGGTCGGCCGCCCCCGCCGCGTTAGCCTGGAGCGTCAGACTCCAGCCAGTACCAAGTGAGGGGCGACAGCACTCGTGCGCATCGCCAGATTCTCCATCGACGGCAATGTGGCCTTCGGTGCCGTCGAGGGTGAGGGCACCGTCGAATCCGGCGGCCTCGTCCTCGACATCATCAAGGGCATCCCGTACACCGACTTCGAGCTCAGCGGCACCAAGGTCCCGCTGAGCAAGGTACGGCTCCTGCCGCCCGTGCTCCCCAACAAGGTCGTGGCCATCGGCCGCAACTACGCGGAGCACGCCGCCGAACTCGGCAACGAGGTCCCCGACGTCCCCGTCGCCTTCTTCAAGCCCACCACCTCGGTGATCGGCCCCGGCGACGCCATCGAGTACCCCTCCTTCTCCAACGAGCTGCACCACGAGGCCGAACTGGCCGTGGTCATCGGCCGCATGTGCCGCGAGGTGCCCCGCGAGCGCGTGAAGGACGTCGTCTTCGGCTACACCTGCGCCAACGACGTCACCGCCCGCGACGCCCAGAAGCGCGAGAAGCAGTGGGCCCGCGCCAAGGGCTTCGACACCTCCTGCCCCCTGGGGCCCTGGGTGGAGACCGACCTGACCCTCGCCGCCGCCGGCGACCTGACCATCCAGGCCACGGTCAACGGCGAACAGCGCCAGCTGGGTCGGACGAGCGACATGATCCGCTCCATCGAGGACCTGGTCGTCCACATCACCGAGGCCATGACGCTGCTTCCCGGCGACGTCATCCTCACCGGCACCCCCGCCGGGGTCGGCCCCCTCAACGTCGGCGACGAGGTCGCCGTCACCATCGAAGGCATCGGCACTCTCACCAATAGGGTGATCAAGCGTGGCTAACGCGAACATCCGCGTCCGTTTCTGTCCCTCGCCGACCGGCAACCCCCACGTGGGCCTGGTCCGCACCGCCCTCTTCAACTGGGCCTTCGCCCGGCACAACCAGGGCACCATGGTCTTCCGCATCGAGGACACCGACGCCGCTCGCGACTCCGAGGAGTCGTACGAGCAGCTGCTCGACTCCCTGAAGTGGCTGGGCCTCGACTGGGACGAGGGCCCGGAGGTCGGCGGCCCGCACGCGCCGTACCGCCAGTCGCAGCGGATGGACATCTACAAGGACGTCGCGGAGAAGCTGCTCGCCGGCGGCTACGCGTACCACTGCTTCTGCACCGCCGTGGAGCTCGAGGCCCGCCGTGACGCGGCCCGCCTGGCCGGCAAGCCCTCGGGCTACGACGGCACCTGCCGCAACCTGAGCGCCGAGCGCATCGAGCGCTACCGCGCCGAGGGCCGCGACTCCATCGTCCGCTTCAAGATGCCGGACGAGCCGATCACCTTCACGGACCTGGTCCGCGGCGAGCTCACCTTCACCCCGGACAACGTCCCGGACTACGGCATCGTGCGCGCCAACGGCGCCCCGCTGTACACCCTGGTCAACCCGGTCGACGACGCCCTGATGGAGATCACCCACGTCCTGCGCGGCGAGGACCTGCTCTCCTCCACCCCGCGCCAGATCGCGCTCTACAAGGCGCTGATCGAGCTGGGCGTCGCCAAGGAGATCCCCGCCTTCGGCCACCTGCCGTACGTGATGGGCGAGGGCAACAAGAAGCTCTCCAAGCGCGACCCCGAGGCCTCCCTCAACCTCTACCGGGAGCGCGGCTTCCTCCGCGAGGGCCTGCTGAACTACCTGTCCCTCCTGGGCTGGTCGTTCTCGGCGGACCAGGACATCTTCACCATCGAGCAGATGGTGTCGAAGTTCGACGTCGCCGACGTCAACGCCAACCCGGCGCGCTTCGACCTCAAGAAGGCCGAGTCGATCAACGCGGACCACATCCGCATGCTCGACGTGAAGACCTTCGCCGAGGCCTGCGAGCCCTGGCTGAAGGCCCCGCACGCCAACTGGGCGCCCGAGGACTTCGACCGCGCCGCCTGGGAGGCCATCGCGCCGCACGCCCAGACCCGGATGACGGTCCTCTCGGAGATCACGGCCAACGTCGACTTCCTCTTCCTCCCGGAGCCGGTCTTCGACCAGCCCTCGTGGGACAAGGCGATGAAGGGCGAGCCCGCGGCCCTCCTCACCACGGCCCGCGAGAGGCTCGTCGACGCCGACTGGAGCGACCCCGAGTCCCTCAAGAACGCGGTCCTGGCCGCCGGCGAGGCCCATGGCCTCAAGCTCGGCAAGGCCCAGGCCCCGGTCCGCGTCGCGGTCACCGGCCGCACGGTCGGCCTGCCGCTCTTCGAGTCCATGGAGATCCTGGGCAAGGAGAAGTCCCTGACCCGCATCGACGCGGCCCTGGCGAAGCTCGCCGCGTAACCGCACGTCGTACGCCACGGGGGCGCCGGCCGGAGGATCTCCGGCCGGCGCCCCCGTTGTCGTACCCCGGTCCTAGGGTCGGCCCATGTCCATGACACCGCCTGACTACGCCCACTGGTTCACCCCGGGAGCCGTCGTCCCGACCGAGGACAGGAAGGACGTCGTCTTCGGCGTCCGGGAGGTGGGGGAGCTGGAGCTGCCCACCGGCCGGCTCGTCGCCTGCGACCCGATCGTCCACCTCTGCGACGACGACGAGCGCCCCGAGCCCTTCACCGTCACGGTCCCGCCCGGCCGCTACCGCGTGCAGACCGCGGAGGCGTCCTTCACGTACCCCTACGACCACACCGTGAACGCCGCCGCCCGCCTGGTGATCCGCGACACCCCGGTGGCCCGCTGGGCGCCCGCCGTGGTCCCCGGCGAGGACGCCCCGGAGGACGACTACTTCGGCTACGGCGTGGACGCCGGCGCCGGCTGCTTCCTCGACACCGTCGCCCACCACTCCTTCCCCGGCACCGACGACGAGTCGGGCGTCGTCTGGGACGGCCTGGACAACAGCCCGTCCTTCCCGACCGCCTTCGTCGCCGAGGGTGAGAACGGCCACAACATCGCCGTCTTCACCTCCGGCTGGGGCGACGGCCTCTACGCGACCTGGATCGGCCGCGACGCCGAGGGCGAGGTCGTCTGCTTCGTCACCGACTTCCGCCCCTTCCGCTTCACCCGGACCCGATAATCGCTGCCGGAAGGCCCGCCACCGGCGTACGGTCGGTCCCATGGCCATCCGTGCCGTCCTCTGGGACATCGACGACACCCTCTTCGACTACGCGAGCGCCGACCGGGCCGGCATGCGGGCCCACCTCGCCGCCGAGGGGCTCCTCGGGGCGTACGAGTCCGTCGAGGACGCCCTGCTCCGCTGGAAGGAGCTCACGGAGCTGCACTGGCGGCGCTTCGAGGCGGCGGGCGGCACCTTCCAGGACCAGCGGCGCCACCGCGTCCGGGACTTCCTCGCGGCGCCCGGGCTCACCGACGACCAGGCCGACGACTGGTTCGGCCGGTACGTGGTCCACTACCAGGCCGCCTGGGAGCTCTTCCCCGACGCCGTCCCCGTACTCGACCTGCTCGCCGACGACTACCGGCACGCGGTCCTGTCGAACTCCAGCATCCACGCCCAGGAACCCAAGCTCCGTGCGCTCGGCCTGAGCGACCGCTTCGAGGCCGTCCTCTGCGCCGCCGAGCTCGGCACCGCCAAGCCCGCCCCCGAGGCCTTCCACGCGGCCTGCGCGGCCCTGGACCTCGCCCCGCACGAGATCGCGTACGTGGGGGACCAGCCCGACATCGACGCCCGTGGCGCCCGTGAGGCGGGACTGCGGGGAGTGTGGCTGGATCGCTCCGCGACGGGCGGCAGGCCGGAGCTCGACCGGATCACCGACCTCCACCAGCTCCCTGCCCTGCTCTGCGGGGATACCCGTTTTGGAGCACCGTCCACCTTCGGGTAATGTTCTTCCTGCGCCGAGGGAACAAGCCGAAAGGCAAAAGCCCACAAAGCGCAAGCCGAGCAAGATCCTCCCTGGTGGGGACGTTGCCCCGGTGGCCTATGGTGTAATTGGCAGCACGACGGTTTCTGGTTCCGTTAGTCTTGGTTCGAGTCCAGGTAGGCCAGCTCGCAGAGCTCATCTGCAAACTCGTGGATGGCATCCACAAAGCCCCCGTTGTGTAGCGGCCTAGCACGCCGCCCTCTCAAGGCGGTAGCGCCGGTTCGAATCCGGTCGGGGGTACAGATCCTTCCCGCGGGATCACCTGGGTCGCACCCGGTGAACTCGATGCAGGATCGCTAGGGCCCCCGTTGTGTAGCGGCCTAGCACGCCGCCCTCTCAAGGCGGTAGCGCCGGTTCGAATCCGGTCGGGGGTACGGTTTAACCGCCATGGCCTATGGTGTAATTGGCAACACTACGGTTTCTGGTACCGTCATTCTTGGTTCGAGTCCAGGTAGGCCAGCTCGCAGAGCTCATCTGCACCGCGGATCTGATCCGCAAGGCCCCCGTTGTGTAGCGGCCTAGCACGCCGCCCTCTCAAGGCGGTAGCGCCGGTTCGAATCCGGTCGGGGGTACAAGACGAAGAAGCCCTTCCCTTCGGGGGAGGGCTTCTTCGCTGTTCCCCGTCCGGCACGGACACAACTCCGGCCCACCGCTGCGGCGTTGAAGCGGTGGGCCGGGACGAACAGAGGGAAAGGAAGAGCGTCAGCCAGTGCGTCGGAGCGCCTCGGAGAGACGGGCGGCGGCGTCGATGACCGCCTGGGCGTGCATACGGCCCGGGTGGCGCGTCAGACGCTCGATGGGTCCGGAGACCGAGACGGCCGCCACCACGCGGTTCGACGGGCCGCGCACGGGCGCGGAGACGGACGCCACGCCCGGCTCCCGCTCGCCGATCGACTGGGCCCAGCCGCGGCGCCGTACGCCCGACAGGGCCGTCGCCGTGAAGCGGGCGCCCTGGAGGCCGCGGTGCAGGCGCTCGGGCTCCTCCCAGGCCATCAGGATCTGCGCCGACGAGCCGGCCTTCATCGTCAGCGTCGAGCCGACCGGGACGGTGTCCCGCAGGCCCGAGAGACGCTCGGCCGCCGCCACGCAGATGCGCATGTCGCCCTGCCGGCGGTAGAGCTGGGCGCTCTCACCGGTGACGTCGCGCAGATGGGTCAGTACCGGGCCCGCGGTCGCGAGCAGGCGGTCCTCGCCGGCCGCGGCGGCGAGCTCCGCGAGGCGCGGTCCGAGGATGAACCGGCCCTGCATGTCACGCGCCACCATCCGGTGGTGTTCCAGTGCCACGGCGAGACGATGTGCCGTGGGTCGTGCGAGTCCCGTCGCCGCGACCAGTCCTGCGAGGGTGGCCGGACCGGACTCCAGGGCGCTCAGGACAAGGGCTGCCTTGTCGAGAACGCCTACGCCGCTAGAGTTGTCCATGCAACGATATTCGCGTCTCACTCTGTGAAACGCAAGTTCAATTTCCTGCGGAACTTGTCACTCTGGTGAGGCGGCCGCACAACGGCCCGCGAAACGGGTCTCTAGTTGTGCCGGCGTAGACGTCGGCCGGAGGGAAAGCGATGGGTAGGACACTCGCGGAGAAGGTCTGGGACGACCATGTCGTCCGGCGCGCCGAGGGCGAGCCCGACCTCCTCTTCATCGATCTGCACCTGCTGCACGAGGTGACCAGCCCGCAGGCCTTCGACGGCCTTCGCCAGAACGGCCGGCAGGTGCGGCGCCTCGACCTCACCATCGCCACCGAGGACCACAACACCCCGACCCTCGACATCGACAAGCCGATCGCCGACCCGGTCTCCCGCGCACAGCTGGAGACCCTCCGCAAGAACTGTGCCGAGTTCGGCGTCCGCCTGCACCCGCTGGGCGACGTCGAGCAGGGCGTCGTCCACGTGGTGGGACCGCAGCTGGGCCTGACCCAGCCCGGCACCACCGTGGTCTGCGGCGACTCGCACACCTCCACGCACGGCGCCTTCGGCGCCCTGGCGTTCGGCATCGGCACCAGCCAGGTCGAGCACGTGCTCGCCACCCAGACGCTGCCGCTGGCCCGCCCCAAGACCATGGCGATCACGATCGACGGCGAGCTGCCCGAGGACGTCACCGCCAAGGACCTGATCCTGGCGATCATCACCAAGATCGGCACCGGCGGCGGCCAGGGCTACATCCTGGAGTACCGGGGCTCCGCCATCGAGAAACTCTCGATGGAGTCCCGGATGACCATCTGCAACATGTCGATCGAGGCCGGCGCCCGCGCGGGCATGATCGCCCCCGACGAGACCACCTTCGCCTACCTCAAGGGCCGCGACCACGCCCCCGAGGGCGAGGACTGGGACGCCGCCGTCGCGTACTGGAAGACCCTCAAGTCCGACGAGGACGCGGTCTTCGACGCCGAGGTCGTCATCGACGCCGCCTCGCTGGCCCCGTTCGTCACCTGGGGCACCAACCCCGGCCAGGGCGCGCCGCTTTCTGCGAACGTCCCCGACCCGGCTTCGTACGAAGACGCTTCGGAGCGCCTCGCCGCCGAAAAGGCCCTGGAATACATGGGGTTGACCGCCGGGCAGCCGCTGCGCGACATCCGGGTCGACACCGTCTTCGTAGGCTCCTGCACCAACGGCCGCATCGAGGACCTGCGCAACGCCGCCGGACTCCTCCAGGGCCGCAAGGTCGCCGACGGCGTCCGCATGCTGGTCGTCCCCGGCTCCGTCCGGGTCGCCCTGCAGGCCGTCGAGGAGGGCCTGGACAAGGTCTTCAAGGAGGCCGGCGCCGAATGGCGTCACGCGGGCTGCTCGATGTGTCTGGGCATGAACCCCGACCAACTGGCTCCCGGTGAGCGCTCCGCGTCCACCTCCAACCGCAACTTCGAGGGCCGGCAGGGCAAGGGCGGCCGGACGCACCTGGTCTCCCCGCAGGTCGCCGCCGCCACCGCCGTCCTGGGCCATCTGGCCTCCCCGGCCGATCTGTCCGACGTCGTCACCACCGCGGGGGTCTGAGGAACCATGGAAGCTTTCACCACGCACACCGGCCGGGCCGTCCCGCTGCGCCGCAGCAACGTCGACACCGACCAGATCATCCCGGCGCACTGGCTCAAGAAGGTCACCCGCGACGGCTTCGAGGACGGCCTCTTCGAGGCCTGGCGCAAGGACTCCGAGTTCATCCTCAACCGCCCCGAGCGGCAGGGTGCCTCGGTCCTGGTCGCCGGCCCCGACTTCGGCACCGGCTCCTCCCGTGAGCACGCCGTCTGGGCGCTCCAGAACTACGGCTTCCAGACGGTCATCTCCGCCCGCTTCGCCGACATCTTCCGCGGCAACTCGCTGAAGAACGGCCTGCTGACCGTGGTCCTGCCGCAGGAGACGGTGGACGCGCTCTGGGAGCTGACCGAGGCCGACCCCACCGCCGAGATCACCGTCGACCTGGAGCAGCGCAAGGTCCTGGCCGCCGGGATCGACGCCGACTTCGAGCTCGACGAGAACGCCCGCTGGCGTCTCCTGAACGGACTCGACGACATCAGCCTCACCCTTCAGAACGAAGCCGACATCGCGGCCTACGAGGCGGCGCGACCGGCTCACAAGCCCCGTACAATTACGGTCTGAGCAGCGCTTTTCCAAGACTGCGCCCCCCACCGCCCGGTGGGGGGCGCAGTCGCTTGTTGAGACCCTGTCGGGCGACAACTCGCCCTAGATGGCACAATCGGTGCATGGAACGCGACAGCCAACTCGAGCTCTACGAGGCAGTCGCCGCCCGATTGAAGGAAGCGCACACAAGAGTGCGCTCACTGCAAGTCCCGGAGGGCGTAAGGATGGCGCTGTCCCGGAAGCTGCTGGTCGTGACGGCCGCGGCGAAGCACGATCTCAAGGACGCGGCAGCGCGTCTGGACCGGTTGATGAAGGACCTCGACGAGGGCCGATTCCCAGAGGACGACTGACACCAGGAACTCCGCAACGGCTCTTCCGCGTTGCGGCACTAGGGTGATTAGCCCGTTTCGTGTTTGATTTGCGGTATATACATGCCTAACGTGCGAAAAAGCTTGAACACTTTCGTTCTGGCAATGTCTCCGAAGGGGAAGACGTGAACAAGGCGCAGCTCGTAGAAGCGATTGCCGACAAGATGGGCGGTCGCCAGCAGGCCGCCGAAGCCGTCGACCACGTGCTCGACGCCATCGTGCGTGCCGTGGTCGGGGGCGACCGGGTCTCGGTGACGGGTTTCGGCTCGTTCGAGAAGGTCGACCGTCCGGCCCGCTACGCCCGCAACCCGCAGACGGGTGAGCGGGTGCGGGTCAAGAAGACCTCGGTTCCCCGCTTCCGTGCCGGTCAGGGCTTCAAGGACCTGGTCAGCGGCTCGAAGAAGCTCCCCAAGGGCGGCGAGGTCTCCGTCAAGAAGGCCCCGAAGGGCAGCCTCACCGGCGGCGCCTCCGCGACCGTGAAGAAGGCCGCCGCGAAGAAGGCCACCACCGCCAAGAAGGCCGCCGCGAAGAAGGCGACCCCGGCGAAGAAGGCCACGACGGCCGCCGCCAAGAAGGCGACCCCCGCGAAGAAGACCACCACCACGGCGGCCGCGAAGAAGGCGACCCCCGCGAAGAAGGCCACGACGACCGCGGCGAAGAAGACCGCGAACGGCGCCGCCAAGAAGGCCACCACGGCCGCCGCCGCCAAGAAGGCGACCAAGGCCGCCGCCAAGAAGACCGCGCCGGCCGCGAAGAAGGCCACGGCGACGAAGGCGCCCGCCAAGAAGACGACGGCGCGCAAGACGACCGCCAAGAAGACCGCCGCCAAGAAGTAGGACGAGCGGTTCCGATCCGCCGGGCCGGGCTCCCCGAGGGGAGCCCGGCCCGCGGCGCGTCCCGAAGAGGTGGAAAGGGGCCGCTCAGAAGGTCTGGAGCGTCACCAGGGTGATCCGCAGGCCGGCTCCCGAGGTGCCGGGCTCCGCCTCGATCCGCACCCGCTGCCCCGGCCGCAGCAGGCGCAGCCCGCCCGCGTCGAAGGCCTCCGCCCCGAACTCCACGGGGGTGCCGTCGTCGAGCAGCACACTGCCGCTGCGGGTCTCGGGGTCGTACGTGAACGCGGTCGCCTGCATGGACCGCAGCCTATCCGGCCGCCGACAGCCACCGGGCGGCCGTCCGCGGGCCGAGCCCCAGCGCCCCGGCCGCCGCGAGATCCTCACCGGTGTCCACGTCCCGGCGTACGGAATCCACCCCGGCGAGCGTGATTTCCACGGCGCCCGAAGACAAATGCCGGAGTCTCGACGGACCTCCGAATGCCGGTTCCAATTCCACCCCGGGACCCGCCGAGAGGAATGTCGTACCGATTTCTGCGGCGTCCGCGAGAAATGCCCGCGGAAATTTCCGGGCCACGTCAAGGACCCGGGTCAGCTCCTCGGGCCGCAGCGCCGGCAGATCCGCGTTGAGCGCCGCCACGCGCGCGTGCGGCCGCCGGGACCGCACCGCGCGGACCCCGTGCGCGAGGGCCGCGTTGAGTCCCGCCGCGGGAGTGTCCGGCACGATGCGCGCACCCAGGGCCGCGAGGGCCGCCGAGGCGGCGGGATCGTCCGTGACCACCGCCACATCCCGTACCCGCGGGCAGTTGAGAACCGCCCGCACGGTGTCCTCCGCGAAGGCCAGCGCCAGCCACGGGCGCAGCCGGGCCCCGGCCGCGGCGGCCAGTCTGCTCTTCGCCAGGGCCAGCGGCTTCAGCGGTACGACAAGGGACCAGGTGTCGTCCGCTTCGGTGCGTGGCGGGTTCATCGGGCTCATCGGGGCCTATTCTGTCCCGCCCACGCGGTCCCGCGGAGGGCCCGGGGCGTACGGTGTCACTCGACAGACCAGGAGCACGGGGCGACACTTGACCCCCTGCCAGCCAGTCCCCCAGCCAGTCCCGGAGAAAGGTGTCCGAGTGCCCCGCCGCAGAATCGGCTTCTGGTACCGCCTCGCGGCGGTCATCGCCAAACCCCCCCTGGTGGTTCTGTTCAAGCGGGACTGGCGCGGTATGGAGCACATTCCGGCCGACGGCGGATTCATCACCGCGGTCAACCACAACTCCTACCTGGACCCGCTGTCCTACGCGCATTACCAGTACAACACCGGCCGGGTCCCGCGCCTCCTGGCCAAGGCGGCCCTCTTCAAGGCGCCCTTCGTCGGCATGATGCTGCGCGGCACCGGACAGATCCCCGTCTACCGCGAGACGACCAACGCGCTCGACGCGTTCCGTGCCGCCGTCGACGCCATCGAGCGCGGCGAGTGCGTCGCCTTCTACCCCGAAGGCACCCTGACCCGCGACCCCGACATGTGGCCCATGGCGGGCAAGACCGGTGCCGCGCGCGTCGCGCTGCTCACCAAGGTCCCCGTCATCCCGGTGGCCCAGTGGGGCGCCAACCTGGCGATGCCGCCGTACGCCAAGGAGAACAAGCTCAGCCTGTTCCCCCGTAAGACGCTGATCGTGCAGGCCGGTCCGCCCGTCGACCTCTCCCGCTTCTACGGCCTGGAGCCGACGCCCGACGTGCTCCGCGAGGCGACCGAGGTCATCATGGCCGCCATCACCGCCCTCCTGGAGCAGATCCGCGGCGAGCAGGCGCCCGCCGAACCGTACGACCATCGCAAGGCGCGTCTCGAGCAGCGGCGCAAGACCACAGAGGGAGGCGCCAAGTGACCAAGGCCGCCGTCTTCGGCAACGGATCCTGGGGCACCGCCTTCGCCATGGTGCTGGCCGACGCGGGCTGCGAGGTGAGCCTCTGGGGCCGCCGCGCCGAACTCGCCAAGGAGATCAACGCCTCCCGTACCAACCCCGACTATCTGCCGGGGGTCGAACTCCCGCGGCGGATCACGGCCACCGCGGACCCCGCGGAGGCCGCCGCGGACGCCGACTTCACCGTCCTCGTCGTCCCCTCGCAGACCCTGCGCGGCAACCTCGCCGCCTGGAAGCCGCTGCTCGCCCCCGACACCGTGCTCGTCTCCCTCATGAAGGGCGTCGAACTCGGCACCGCCGAGCGGATGAGCGAGGTCGTCATGGAGGTCGCGGACGTGCCCGCCGAGCGCGTGGCCGTCCTCACCGGACCCAACCTGGCCCTGGAGATCGCCTCCCGGCAGCCCGCCGCCGCCGTCGTCGCCTGCGTCGACGAGTCGGTGGCGCAGCGGTTCCAGACCGCCTGCCTGACCCCGTACTTCCGCCCGTACACCAACACCGACGTCGTCGGCTGCGAACTCGGCGGCGCGGTCAAGAACGTCATCGGGCTCGCCGTCGGCATCGCCAACGGCATGGGCCTCGGCGACAACTCCAAGGCCACGCTCATCACCCGCGGCCTCGCCGAGACCACCCGCCTCGGCCTCGCCATGGGCGCCGACCCGCTCACCTTCTCCGGCCTCGCGGGCCTCGGCGACCTGGTGGCCACCTGCTCCTCGCCGCTCTCCCGGAACAACACCTTCGGCACCAACCTGGGCCGCGGAATGACCCTCCAGGAGACCATCGCGGCCACCAAGCAGACCGCTGAGGGCGTCAAGTCCTGCGAGTCCGTGCTCGATCTGGCCCGCCGCCACGGCGTCGACATGCCGATCACCGAGACCGTCGTCTCGATCGTCCACGAGGGCAAGCCGCCGGTCGTCGCCCTCAAGGAGCTGATGTCCCGCAGCGCCAAGTCCGAGCGCCGCTGACCGCACCCCCCGCCACCGCACCCCCGGCGCTGCGCCGTACGCGCGGGACGGCGGCGGTGCGCTCAGGAGTTCGGGAGTCGCAAGGTACGCTCATCGCGATATGAGCGAGAACACCCAGAGCCCCCGCAAGCCGCGCGTGGCCGTCGTCTTCGGCGGACGCAGCTCCGAGCACGCCATCTCCGTCGTCACGGCGGGCGCCGTCCTGAGCGCCATCGACCGGGACAAGTACGACGTGCTGCCCATCGGCATCACGACGGACGGGCGCTGGGCGCTCACCGCCGACGCCCCCGAGCGCATGGCCATCGCCGACCGCGCCCTGCCGAACGTCGTCGACCTGGCCGAGTCCGAGGCGGGCGGCGTCGTCCTCTCCGTCGACCCGGCCAACCGCGAGGTCGTGCTCAGCGAGCCGGGGTCCGTCCCCAGGGCCCTGGGCGAGGTCGACGTGGTCTTCCCGATGCTGCACGGCCCGTACGGCGAGGACGGCACCCTCCAGGGCCTCCTGGAGCTCTCCGGCGTCCCCTACGTCGGCGCGGGCGTCCTCGCCTCCGCCGTCGGCCAGGACAAGGAGTACATGAAGCGGGTCTTCGTCTCCTTCGGCCTCCCCGTCGGCCCGTACGAGGTCATCAGGCCGCGCGAGTGGGACCAGAACCCGGCCGCCGCCCGCAAGAAGATCGTCGAGTTCGCCGCCGAGCACGGCTGGCCGCTCTTCGTGAAGCCGGCCCGCGGCGGCTCGTCCATGGGCATCACCAAGGTCGACGACCTCTCCGGCCTCGACGAGGCCATCGAGGAGGCCCGCCGCCACGACCCCAAGATCCTCGTCGAGTCGCTGCTGCGCGGCCGCGAGATCGAGTGCGGCGTCCTGGAGTTCGAGGACGGTCCGCGTGCCAGCGTGCCGGCCGAGATCCCGCCGGTCACCGACCACGACTTCTACGACTTCGAGGCGAAGTACATCGACTCGGCCTCCGGCATCGTGCCCGCCCCGATCGGGGACGAGGCCACCGCCGAGATCCAGCGTCTGGCCGTCGCCGCCTACGAGGCGGTCTCCTGCGAGGGCCTGGTCCGCGCCGACTTCTTCCTCACCGACGACGGCGACTTCGTCATCAACGAGATCAACACCATGCCGGGCTTCACGCCCATCTCCATGTACCCGCGCATGTGGCAGGAGAGCGGCGTGAGCTACCCCGAGCTCGTCGACCGGCTCATCCAGGCCGCGCTGACCCGCTCCACGGGCCTGCGCTGACCGGACCGGACCCGGAAGGACCGTGCCCCGGCCTCTCAGAGGCTCGGCGGCACGGTCTTCCGCACGGGAGCGGCCAGCTCGGCGAGCGGTGTCACGTCGTGCGCGAAGCGCTCGTCCATCGTGACCTCGACGTATGTCTTCCGGTACGTCGAGGTGAAGCGGGGCCCGCCGCCCTCCGGGTGCTCCAGCATCCAGTTCACGCCGTCCGCCTCGACGCCCTGCGCCTTGGGATCGCTCATCTTTTCGGGCCGGGGCACCCCGCAGCGCAGTACGATCGCACCGTCACCCCAGCCGGCGGTCAGCGCGGAGCCGGGCTCCGGGTCACTCCGCTCAAGACCCGCCACGGTGTCGGGAAGCTCCTTCGCCAGCGCCTGGCAGAAGGCGGCCTCCGCCGCCGGTGGGCTTGGAACCACGACGGACGCCGCGGCGTCCGACGAGGAACAGCCGGCGGCGGCCAGCAGCAGAACGGCGGCCGACACGGCGGCGGGCAGGCCGAAGGGCCGGTGGGAAGACATCACCGGCCAAGCGTAGACGGGGGCTACAGATGAACGACCGGGCAGGTGAGGGTGCGCGTGATGCCGTCCACTTGCTGGACCTTGGCGACCACCATGCGGCCGAGATCGTCCACCGTGTCCGCCTGCGCGCGCACGATGACGTCGTACGGACCGGTCACGTCTTCGGCCTGGAGCACCCCCGGGATCTTGGAGATGGTCTCGGCGACGATCGACGCCTTGCCCACCTCGGTCTGGATGAGGATGTACGCCTGAACCACGGAACCTCCAGGGCGACCACGAGGATCTTGTGGGAGAAAGGGACGCCACGGTACCGCGTCGCCGCGGGCCACGGGGAGACCCGCGTGTCCCGAGGCGTTGCCGGGGTGGCGTACGCAGGACAGAAGTTGACGGTCTACTTGACGGTACCCAGCACGGTGACGGCCCGCGACCCGCGGCGCGAGACGACGCGCCCCCGCCCGCCGGCCGGCACGAAGACACGAGGTGAGACGCGGTGAAGGGCACAGTCGGAGAGCTGGGCGAGTTCGGGCTCATCAGAGAGCTCACGTCCCGGCTCACCTCCACCCCGGCGGTACGGATCGGGCCCGGCGACGACGCCGCGGTCGTCTCCGCCCCCGACCGGCGCGTGGTGGCCAGCACGGACATCCTCCTCGAAGGACGTCACTTCCGCCGCGACTGGTCGACGGCGTACGACGTCGGCCGCAAGGCCGCCGCACAGAACCTCGCCGACATCGCCGCCATGGGCGCGGTCCCCACCGCCCTCCTCCTCGGCCTGGTCGTCCCCGCCGAACTCCCCGTCACCTGGGCCACCGAACTCATGGACGGCCTCCGCGACGAATGTCAGGTCGCGGGCGCGGCGGTGGTCGGCGGCGACGTCGTCCGCGGCGACACGATCATGGTCTCCATCACCGCCCTCGGCGACCTGCGCAACCACGACCCGGTCACCCGGGGCGGCGCCCAGCCCGGCGACGTCGTCGCCTACACCGGCTGGCTCGGCTGGTCCGCCGCCGGCTACGCGGTCCTGTCCCGCGGCTTCCGCTCCCCGCGCGCCTTCGTCGAGGCCCACCGCAGGCCCGAACCGCCGTACCACGCGGGCCCCGCGGCCGCCGGTCTCGGCGCCACCGCCATGTGCGACGTCAGCGACGGTCTCATCGCCGACCTGGGGCACATCGCCGAGGCCAGCAAGGTCCGCATCGACCTGCGCTCGGGGCTCATCGACATCCCGACCCAGATGAACGACATCGGGCAGGCCGTCGGCGTGGACCCCATGCAGTGGGTGCTCACCGGGGGAGAGGACCACGCCATCGTGGCCACCTTCCCGCCGGACGTGAAGCTCCCCGCCCGCTGGAAGGTCATCGGCGAGGTCCTCAACCCCTCCGCGCTGCCCCAGGTCACCGTGGACGGCGCTCCCTGGCACACGGTGGGCGGCTGGGACCACTTCGGGGAGACGGAATGACGTCCAGGCCCCCGCTGGTGCTGACCGTCGCCGGATCCGACTCCGGCGGCGGCGCCGGCATCCAGGCCGACCTGAAGACGATGCTCGCGCTCGGCGTCCACGGCATGAGCGTGCTCACCGCCGTCACCGCCCAGAACTCGCGGGGTGTCCAAGGCGTCTGGGAGCTGCCGGTGGAGGCCGTGCGCGCCCAGTACCGGGCCGTCGTCGACGACATCGGCGTCCAGGCGGTCAAGACCGGCATGCTGGCCACGGCGGCGCTCGTGGAGACCGTCGCCGAACTGCTCGCGGACACGGCCGCCCCGGTCGTCGTGGACCCGGTCGGCGTCTCCAAACACGGGGACCCGCTGCTCGCCGAGACGGCGCTCGACTCCGTACGCGGGAAGCTGCTGCCCCGGGCCACGGTCGCCACCCCCAACCTGGACGAGGTGGCGCAGATCACAGGCGTGCACGTGGTCCACGAGAGCGACATGCGGACCGCGGCGGAGGCGATCCTGTCGTACGGGCCGCGCTGGGTCCTGATCAAGGGCGGGCACCTGCCCACCGGCCGGGAGGCCGTGGACCTGCTCACGGACGGCTCGGAGGAGCACTGGCTGCGCGCCCCGCGCCTCGACAACCGGCACACCCACGGGACGGGCTGCACGCTCGCCTCGGCGATCGCCTCCGGGCTCGCCAGGGGCCTCGCGGTGCCGGAGGCGGTGCGGGAGGCCAAGGGGTACGTGACCGGGGCCATAGGCGCCGGATTCGCCCTGGGTTCGGGCATCGGCCCGGTCGACCACGGCTGGCGGTTCAGGGCCTGAGGGGGCCGGGGCCCTCCATGGGGGCACCATGATCGTTTCAGGGCAAGGCAAAAGGCCGGTTCACCGAGGTGAACCGGCCTTTCAAGGCAACCGCAGGGGCTGCGCTACGACAGAACGTCGCGATTAGCGCGAGACCTTGCCGGCCTTGATGCACGAGGTGCAGACGTTGAGCCGCTTCGGCGTCCGACCGACCACGGCACGCACGCGCTGGATGTTCGGGTTCCAGCGACGGGACGTACGGCGGTGCGAGTGCGAAATGTTGTTGCCGAAGCCCGGCCCCTTGCCGCAGACGTCGCAGTTGGCAGCCACGGGTCACTCCAAAAGCTTCAGGATTTACAGTGAATTCCGGCGCACCGGAATCAGGAGTCTGAAGTGGCTTGCCGGGGAATGGCCCGGTGTGAACCGGGCAACCGAAGCAGCATACAACGCCTGCATCGGTGGAACGAAACTACCACGGTCTGGGCGGATGTCGCCCCGGGCCCAGGTCACTGGGGGTCCCCCCTGCTCGAGCGAAGCCGAGAGCTTGGGGGAGGGACACCCTGCGTCTACCCTGCGGTGAGCTCACCGCCGAAGGAGGACCCCCGTTGTCGCGAGCCCTTCAGCCCTCCGAGGAGCTCGTCGAGCTCGACGCGGCAGCGGTCCGCTCCTGGTGCGCGCGGACGCTGGACGCGCTCGGCCGGGAGCGCGAGGAGATCGACGCCATCAACGTCTATCCCGTGGCGGACGGGGACACCGGCACCAATCTGTACCTGACGGCGCAGGCCGCGCACCGGGCCGTCGAGGCCGTCTTCGCCGTCTGCGAACCCGACACCGCCGAGACCGTACGGGCCATGGCGCACGGCGCCCTGGTCGGCGCCCGGGGCAACTCCGGAACCATCCTTTCCCAGCTGTTCCGCGGCATGGCGGGCGTCCTCGCCGAGGGCTGTGACGGTGATCACCTCGCCCGCGCCCTCGCCGAGGCCGCGCGGGCGGCACGACAGGCCGTCGCACATCCCGTGGAGGGCACCATCCTCACGGTGGCGTCCGCCGCGGCCGGGGCCTGCGCCGCCGGCGGCGGGCTCGTCGAGGTGGCGAGGAAGGCCCACGACGGGGCCGGTACGGCCCTCGCGGCCACCTCGGGCCAGCTCGCCGTCCTCGAACGCGCCGGAGTCGTCGACGCGGGCGGCAGGGGCCTGGTAACCGTCCTCGGCGCCCTCCTGGAGACCGTGACGGGACAGGCCCCGCCCAGCCCCGCCACGGCACCCGCGGCACCCGCACCCAGTGAGGAGCGGTGCCCCACCGAGGGCGGGCCCGCCTACGAGGTGATCTACCTCCTGGAGGCGGACGACGCGGCCGTGGACCTGCTGCGGGCCCGGCTCGACGCCCTGGGGGAGTCCCTCGTCGTCGTCGGAGGCGACGGACTGTGGAACGTCCACGTGCACGTCGACGACGCGGGCGCCGCCGTCGAGGCTGGCGTCGAGGCCGGCCGGCCGCACCGCATCCGGATCACCCACTTCGCGTCCGACACGGAGGCCGCCGACGGCCGCGGCGAGCGCGCCCAGCGCGCGGTCGTCGCCGTCGTCCCCGGCGAGGGCCTCGCCGGGCTCTGCGCCGAGGCCGGCGCCACCACCGTCCGGACCCGCCCCGGCGAACAGCCCACGGGCGACGAACTCGTCGACGCGATCCGCCGGGCGCACGCGCGCGAGGTCGTCCTCCTGCCCAACGACGCCGAGCTGCGCCAGACCGCCGTCGCCGCCGCCGAACGCGTCAGGGCCGAGGGCATCCGCGTCGCCCTCATCCCCACCCGGGCCGCCGTCCAGGGCATCGCCGCCCTCGCCGTCCACGAACCCGACCGGCGCTTCGACGAGGACGTCGTCGCCATGACGGCCGCCGCCGGAGCCACCCGCTACGCCGAACTCGCCGTCGCCGAACGCCAGTCCTTCACCTCGGCCGGGGTGTGCCAGGCCGGCGACGTCCTCGGCCTCATCGAGGGCGACGTCGCCGTCATCGGCGAGGACCTCACCGAGACGGCCCGCACGGTCCTCGACCGGATGCTCTCGGCGGGCGGCGAACTCGTCACCCTCGTCGTCGCCGACGACGCCCCGCCCGAGCTCGCCCCCGACCTGGAACGCCACGTCAGGCGCGGCTACCTGGCCGTCGACACCACCACGTACCACGCGGGCGCGGGGGCCCCACCGCTGCTCATCGGAGTGGAATGACCCCCCTGCCGGGGGCCGACCCGGGCGCGGTCGTCCACAGCCTGGACGCGACTGTCGGTCCCTTGGTGTGGAATGGAACGCGTGCCCGCGCTCGACGAACCACTCAAGAAGTCCCTCGGCCCCGCCACCGCCAAGGTCATGGCCGAGGCGCTCGACCTGCACACGGTCGGTGACCTGCTCCACCACTACCCCCGCCGGTACGCCGAGCGCGGGGAGCTGACCACCCTCTCCGACCTGCCGCTCGACGAGCACGTCACGGTGGTCGCGCAGGTCGCCGACGCCCGGGTGCTCACCTTCAACGGCTCCAAGGGACGCGGCCAGCGCCTCGAAGTGACCATCACCGACGGCAGCGGCCGTCTGCAGCTGGTCTTCTTCGGCAAGGGTGTGCACAAGCCCCACAAGGACCTGCTGCCCGGGACCCGGGCGATGTTCTCCGGCAAGGTCTCGCTCTTCAACCGGCGCCTCCAGCTAGCCCATCCCGCGTACGAACTCCTCCGCGGCGACGGCGACGAGGCCGCCGACAGCGTCGGAAGCTGGGCCGGGGCCCTCATCCCGATCTACCCGGCCACCACCAAGCTGGAGTCCTGGAAGATCTCCAAGGCCGTCGACGCCGTCCTGCCCGGCGCCGTCGACGCCGTCGACCCGCTCCCCGGGGCGCTGCGCGAGGGCCGCGGCCTCGTCGAGCTGCCCGAAGCCCTCCGGCTGATCCACCGGCCCCGTACCAAGGCGGACGTCGCCACCGCCCGCGACCGCCTCAAGTGGGACGAGGCCTTCGTCCTCCAGGTCGCCCTCGCCCGGCGCAGGCACGCCGACACCCAACTCCCCGCCGTCGCGCGGCGTCCCGTCCCCGGCGGCATCCTCGACGCCTTCGACGTCAAGCTGCCCTTCACCCTCACCGACGGCCAGAAGAAGGTCTCCAAGGAGATCTTCGACGACCTCGCCACCGAGCACCCCATGCACCGCCTCCTCCAGGGCGAGGTCGGCTCCGGAAAGGCGCAGCCTCTCGACTCGCTCGTCCTGACGCCTGGGGGCTTCAGGCGAATGGGGGGCATCACCGTGGGAGATGAGGTCGTGGTCCCCAGCGGCGAGATCAGCCTGGTCGACGGCGTTTTCCCCCAGGGCGAGCGGGACGTATGGCGTCTCGTGCTGTCCGACGACACTTCCGTGGAATGCGATGACGAGCATCTGTGGATCGTCGGAACGAGCTGTGCCTGGGACCGGGGGCAGACGCCGAAGGTCATGACGACTCGCGAGATCCGCGCGGATACGTTCAAGGCCAACGGTTCCTCGAAGTGGTATCTCCCAGTGGCCGCCCCGGTGGATCTGTCCGACGGCACAGCACCGCCTCTTGACCCCTACCTGTTCGGTCTGCTGCTGGGAGACGGATCCTTCCGGCATAACCTGCGTCTTTCGACGGCCGACGAGGAAATCCCGGCTGCCGTGCGTTCCATTCTGGCTCCGGATTGTGCGGTCACATCCGTTCCCGGCTCGCGCTGTGACTACGACATCGGGCTGTCAGGCCCGAAGGGTGGCACCCGGCGGAACCCAGTGATCAGCGTCTTGCGTGGGTTCGGTCTCTGGGGGGTCACTTCGCACGACAAGTTCCTGCCCCTGGTCTTCAAGAACACATCGATCAAGAACCGTCTTGCAGTCCTGCAAGGGCTCATGGATACCGATGGGACAGTGGATGCCCAAGGCATGAGCGTGTCGTTCTGTTCGGCTTCCCGGCCGCTGGCCGACGACGTGGCATGGCTGGTCCGGTCGCTGGGAGGTCGGGCTCGAGTGCTGCCGAAGAAGGCAGCGTTCAACGTCTCGATCGCATTGCCGGACGAGTACGTCCCCTTCCGGCTCGCCAGGAAGGCGGGTCGCATGCGCCCGAGGCCGAAGTACAACACCTTCCGACGGGGGATCCGTGCGGTCGAGTACGTCGGGCGCAAGCCCGTGCAGTGCATCAGTGTCACCGACGCGAGTCATGCCTACGTGACTGATCACTTCACCGTGACGCACAACACGATGGTGGCCCTGCGCGCGATGCTCGCCGTCGTCGACTCCGGGGGACAGGCCGCCATGCTCGCCCCCACCGAGGTCCTCGCCCAGCAGCACCACCGCTCGGTCACCGAGATGATGGGCGAGCTCGCCGAGGGCGGCATGCTCGGCGGCGCCGAGCGGGCCACCAAGGTCGTCCTGCTCACCGGCTCCATGGGCGTCGCCGCTCGCCGGCAGGCCCTCCTCGACCTGGTCACCGGGGAGGCGGGCCTCGTCATCGGCACGCACGCGCTCATCGAGGACAAGGTCCAGTTCCACGACCTGGGCCTGGTCGTCGTCGACGAGCAGCACCGCTTCGGCGTCGAGCAGCGCGACGCCCTCAGGGGCAAGGGGAAGCAGCCTCCCCACCTCCTCGTCATGACCGCCACCCCCATTCCGCGCACCGTCGCCATGACCGTCTTCGGCGACCTGGAGACCTCCGTCCTCGACCAGCTGCCCGCCGGGCGCTCCCCGATCGCCAGCCACGTGGTCCCCGCCGCCGAGAAACCCCACTTCCTCGCCCGCGCGTGGGAACGGGTCCGCGAGGAGGTCGGGAAGGGGCACCAGGCGTACGTGGTCTGCCCGCGCATCGGCGACGAGGAGGACCAGAAGAAGAAGGCCAAGGCGTCCGCCGAGGACGAGGCCGAGAAGCGCCCGCCGCTCGCCGTGCTCGACGTCGCCGAGAAGCTCCGCACCGGCCCCCTCGCAGGCCTCCGGATCGCCGTCCTGCACGGCCGGATGCACCCCGACGACAAGGACGACGTGATGCGCCGCTTCGCCGCGGGCGAGCTCGACGTCCTCGTCGCCACCACCGTCATCGAGGTCGGCGTCAACGTCCCCAACGCCACCGCCATGGTGATCATGGACGCGGACCGCTTCGGCGTCTCCCAGCTCCACCAGCTGCGCGGCCGCGTCGGCCGGGGCTCCGCCCCCGGCCTCTGCCTCCTCGTCAGCGAGATGCCCGAGGCGAGCCCCGCCCGGCAGCGGCTCAACGCCGTCGCCGCCACCCTCGACGGCTTCGAGCTCTCCCGCATCGACCTCGAACAGCGCCGCGAGGGCGACGTCCTCGGCCAGGCCCAGTCCGGCGTCCGCTCCTCCCTGCGGGTGCTCACCGTCATCGACGACGAGGAGGTCATCACCGCCGCCCGCGAGGAGGCCACCGCCCTCGTCCTCGCCGACCCGGACCTGACCGCCCACCCGGGCCTGCGCACGGCCCTGGACGCCCTCCTCAGCGAGGAGCGGGAGGAGTACCTGGAGAAGGGCTGACCCCCACGGGCCCGACCGCGGCCATATCCTGAGACGTACGCACTGGACGACGCAGGACGAGGACACCGATGACCCGCGTGATCGCCGGCACCGCCGGCGGGCGCCGCCTGGCCGTGCCGCCCGGCAACGGCACCCGCCCCACCTCCGACCGCGCGCGAGAGGGCCTCTTCTCCACCTGGGAGGCCTTCCACGGCCTGTCCGGGTCGCGCGTCGCCGACCTGTACGCGGGCTCCGGCGCCGTGGGCCTCGAAGCCCTCTCCCGGGGCGCCGCCCACGCCCTGCTCGTCGAGGCGGACCCGCGCGCCGCGAAGACGATCCGGGACAACGTCCGGTCGATCGGCCTGCCAGGTGCCGAACTCCGTACCGGCAAAGCGGAGCAGATCGTGACGGGAGCGGCGCCGGCCGAGCCGTACGACCTGGTCTTCCTCGACCCGCCGTACGCGGTCACGGACGCGGATCTCCGCGAGATTCTCCTCACACTGCGCTCAGGGGGCTGGCTGAGCGAGGATGCCCTCGTCACCGTGGAGCGCAGCACCCGAGGCGGCGAGTTCGGCTGGCCGGCCGGATTCGAGGCCCTACGGTCCCGTCGTTACGGCGAGGGAACGTTTTGGTACGGTCGCGCCGCCTCTACGTGCGAAGACGCACGATGACCGGACCGGAGAGCGAGGGACCCAAGTTGCGCCGCGCCGTCTGTCCGGGGTCATTCGACCCCATCACCAACGGACACCTCGACATCATCGCCCGCGCCTCCAAGCTGTACGACGTCGTACACGTCGCGGTGATGATCAACCAGTCGAAGAAGGGCCTGTTCACCGTCGACGAGCGGATCGAGCTGATCCGCGAGGTGACCGCCGACTTCGGCAACGTCGAGGTGGAGTCCTTCCACGGACTGCTCGTCGACTTCTGCAAGCAGCGGGACATCCCCGCCATCGTCAAGGGACTGCGCGCGGTCAGCGACTTCGACTACGAGCTCCAGATGGCGCAGATGAACAACGGCCTCACGGGCGTGGAGACCCTGTTCGTCCCCACCAACCCGACGTACAGCTTCCTCTCCTCCTCGCTGGTCAAGGAGGTCGCGGCCTGGGGCGGAGACGTCTCCCACCTGGTGCCCCCGACCGTCCTTCCCCGCCTCACCGAGCGCCTGGAGCGAAAGTGACGCGCGGCCATCTCCGCTGACGCTCCGTCACCTGGTGTCGGGCGGGCGCCGACTGCCCTTACAGTCGTCCCGTCCGTCTCCATCCAGCTGTAGAGAGTGGCGAGCACCCGGTGGACGTACAGAAGAAGCTCGACGAGATCGTCGCGACCGTGCAGGGCGCCCGCTCCATGCCCATGTCGGCATCCTGCGTGCTCAACCGGGCCGAGCTGCTCGCCCTGCTCGAAGAGGTAAGGGAAGCCCTGCCGGGCTCCCTCGCCCAGGCCCAGGAGCTGATCGGCGGCCGGGAGCAGCTGGTCGAGCGGGCCCGTCAGGAGGCCGAGCGGATCATCGAGGCCGCCCACGCCGAGCGGGGCTCGATCGTCTCCGACACCCAGGTCGCCCGGGAGTCGCAGGAGGAGGCCGACCGGATCCTCTCCGAGGCCCGCCGCGAGGCCGAGGAGGTCCGCGCGGAGGCCGACGACTACGTCGACTCCAAGCTGGCCAACTTCGAGGTCGTCCTCAACAAGACGATCGGTTCCGTCGACCGGGGCCGCGAGAAGCTCCTCGGGCGCGGCCCGGGAGTCGACCAGGACGGCTACGCCGACCCGGACGCCCCCGAGTACAGCTCCGACCCGCAGACCCTGATCCACCGGGCCGACGAGTACGTCGACGCCAAGCTCGGCGCCTTCGAGGCCGTGCTGAGCAAGACCCTGGAGGCCGTCGGGCGGGGCCGGCAGAAGCTGCACGGCCGGATCGCCAGCGACGCCCTCGGCGAGCACATGGCAGCCCAGGACGGTTTCGACGGCTCCGTGCACACCAGCGACGCCGACTACCTGGCCGGGCTCGCCGAGCTCTCCGACCCCGAGCCCGTCCAGATCCCGGCGCAGCAGCAGTCCCAGCAGCCCCAGGGCGATCCGTACGCGGCGTACCAGCAGGTGCAGCAGCAGCCCGACCCGTACGCCGGCTATCAGCAGGTGCAGCAGCAGCCCGACCCCTATGCCGGGTACCAGCAGCCGCAGCAGGCCGACCCGTACGGCTACCAGCAGCAGGACCCGTACGCGTACCAGCAGCCCGTCCAGCAGGCCCCGCAGCAGCAGGGCGCCGCGCTCGACGAGACCAGCTTCTTCGACACCAGCATGATCGACCTGGAGCAGCTGCGCCGGTACGAACAGGGACAGTAGGGACGTCAGGGCCCGGATTGGGCCCTGAGCGAAGCGTCCAGTATCCTGGCTCTTCGGTCGCGCGTATGCCCGCGATCCTTGCTGCCCACCCACGTCCGGCAGCCACTCACGATGCGAAACGAATCGAAAGCAGGAAGAGCCCTGAGCACGCGCCTCGACCACCGCAACCCCCTCGTGTTCGACACACACGAGCTGGGGCGGCGTCCTGGTGCCCTCCAGCGGATCTCGCGTTCGGTCGAGGCCCCCAGGGACCTGGGCGTCGAAGGAGTGATCGGAGTGCCCGAGGGCGCTGCGGTGGACATTGATCTCCGTCTTGAGTCGGTCATGGAAGGGGTGCTTGTCACAGGCACCGCCCGTGCATCGGCCGAGGGGGAGTGCGTAAGGTGTCTGGAGCCCGTCGAGCTGGAGCTCGACGTGGACTTCCAGGAGATGTTCTCGTACCCCGACTCCGACGACCGGGGCCGCTCCAAGGCGGCCGCGGACGCCGAAGCCGAGGAAAGCGAGGACATGATCCCCCTCGAGGACGGCATGTTCGACCTCGAACCCGTGCTGCGTGATGCGGTGGTGCTTGCACTGCCGATGCAGCCGGTGTGCCGGGAGGACTGTGCAGGCCTGTGTTCCCAGTGTGGAACCAACCTGAACGAGAACCCGGACCACCACCATGACGCCGTCGACGCTCGTTGGGCGGCACTGCAGGGACTCGCCGGTTCGCTGGGAACCGATGAGAAGGACAACATGAGCGGCAAAGCCTCTGACGGGGACGTCCGAAGCGCCGCCGAGAAGCAGGAGAAGTAGCCGTGGCTGTTCCGAAGCGGAAGATGTCGCGCAGCAACACGCGCCACCGCCGGTCGCAGTGGAAGGCTGCGGTCCCCACCCTGGTTTCGTGTGAGCGTTGCCAGGAGCCGAAGCTGCAGCACATCGCGTGCCCGAGCTGCGGCACCTACAACAAGCGCCAGGTCCTCTCGGTCTGATTGGGCTGGTGAGAGGCGCAATGTCTGAGTCCCGCAAGACGGACGACAAGACGGACCATGCCTCGTCCCACACGCTTCTGGAAGGGCGGCTCGGCTACAAGCTCGAGTCCGCCCTTCTGGTGCGTGCGCTGACCCACCGTTCGTACGCGTACGAGAACGGCGGTCTGCCCACCAACGAGCGTCTCGAGTTCCTCGGGGACTCCGTGCTCGGCCTGGTGGTCACGGACACGCTGTACCGGACCCACCCCGACCTGCCGGAAGGCCAGCTGGCCAAACTGCGGGCCGCGGTGGTCAACTCTCGTGCGCTGGCGGACGTGGGGCGCGAACTCGAACTCGGCTCCTTCATCCGGCTCGGCCGGGGCGAAGAGGGCACGGGCGGCCGGGACAAGGCGTCCATCCTCGCCGACACCCTTGAAGCGGTGATCGGCGCGGTCTATCTCGACCAGGGCCTCGAAGCGGCGTCCGAGCTGGTGCACCGGCTCTTCGACCCGCTCATCGAGAAGTCCTCGAACCTGGGTGCGGGCCTGGACTGGAAGACCAGTCTCCAGGAACTCACCGCGGCCGAGGGCCTGGGTGTGCCGGAATACCTCGTCTCCGAAGAGGGTCCGGACCACGAGAAGACCTTTACTGCTGCCGCCCGCGTCGGTGGTGTCTCGTACGGCACCGGCACCGGCCGCAGCAAGAAGGAAGCGGAACAGCAGGCGGCGGAGTCCGCGTGGCGCGCGATTCGCGCGGCCGCGGACGAACGCGTGGCGGCGGCCAAGGCCGCGGCCGAGGCGGGAACGGGAGAGGTCGCCGACCCCTCTCCGAACGTCCACCCGGCGTCGGCCTGACGGCCGGCACCCACCGCTTCCCGAGAACCCCGTCCCCGGACGGGGTTCTCGTCCTTTCCGACGATTCTTTTGGGGCGATTCAGCGGCGGTAGGGTTGAGCCGCTGTCGAAGACGTCCGGAGGAGTCCCCGTGCCCGAGCTGCCCGAGGTCGAGGTCGTACGGCGCGGTCTTGAGCGCTGGGTCGCCGGACGGACCGTGACCGAGGTCGAGGTGCTGCACCCCAGGGCCGTACGACGCCATCCGGCGGGCGGCGCGGACTTCGCCGCCCGGCTGAAGGGGCAGCGGTTCGAGGTGGCGCGGCGACGCGGCAAGTACCTCTGGCTTCCGCTCGCCGACACCGGCACCTCCGTACTCGGGCACCTCGGCATGAGCGGTCAGCTGCTCGTCCAGCCGGAGGACGCCCCGGACGAGAAGCACCTCAGGATCCGGATGTGCTTCGAGGACTCCGCCGGCACCGAGCTCCGCTTCGTCGACCAGCGCACCTTCGGCGGGCTCTCGCTCCACGACACGGCCCCAGACAGCACTGACGGACTGCCGGACGTCATCGGGCACATCGCCCGCGACCCGCTGGACCCCGCCTTCGACGACGACGCCTTCCAGAGCGCGCTGCGCCTGCGCCGTACGACCGTGAAGCGGGCACTCCTCGACCAGTCGCTGATCAGCGGCGTCGGCAACATCTACGCCGACGAGGCGCTCTGGCGGTCCCGGCTGCACTACGACCGGCCGACCGGCACCCTGACGCGACCGCGCTCGGCCGAGCTCCTCGGCCACGTCCGGGACGTGATGAACGCGGCGCTCGCGGTCGGCGGCACCAGCTTCGACAGTCTGTACGTGAACGTCAACGGCGAGTCGGGCTACTTCGACCGCTCGCTCGACGCGTACGGGCGCGAGGACGAACCGTGCCGCCGATGCGGCACGCCGATGCGGCGACGGGCCTGGATGAACCGCTCCAGCTACTTCTGCCCGCGCTGCCAGCGCCCACCGCGCGCGACGGTCTGAGTCCTGTCCTCCGGACCTGACAGGCATCAGGCGGTGACCGGGGCCGCCCGGTTCGCGTCGTAACTCTCCCTGGCCGCCTCGACCTGGGGCATCCGCCCCTCCACCAGCTCGATCAGACCGATCAGCCGCTCCGCGATCTCGCGGCCGATCGGGGTGAGCCGGTAGTCGACCCGGGGCGGGTTGGTCGGCTGCGCCTCGCGGTGGACGAGGCCGTCACGCTCCAGGGCGTGCAGGGTCTGCGACAGCATCTTCTCGCTCACGCCGTCGACCCGTCGCCGCAGCTCGTTGAAGCGGAACGTCCCGTCGTACAGCGCGCCCAGGGTCAGGCTTCCCCAGCGCCCCGTCACGTGCTCCAGCGTTCCGCGCGAGGGACAGGCCCGTGCGAACACGTCGTAGGCGAGGTCGTCAGTCATACCCACCAGCGTACTCGCGTGCAGCGCTCACTGCGAGGTGACGCTAACCAAAGGCTTGCGCTTTCGAAAAGTTAGTGCTCTACTTCTGGTGATCACCCCAGACCTGTTCGAGGAGCCCCTTGTGACCACCCCCGTCGTCTCCATCGCCTACCACTCCGGCTACGGCCACACCGCCGTCCTGGCCGAGGCCGTCCGCGACGGCGCCGCGGACGCGGGTGCCACCGTCCACCTCATCAAGGTCGACGGGATCACCGAGGCCGAGTGGGAGCTGCTCGACTCCTCCGACGCGATCGTCTTCGGCTCGCCGACCTACATGGGCACGGCCTCCGGCGCCTTCCACCAGTTCGCCGAGGCCTCCTCGAAGCGCTGGTTCGCGGATGCCTGGCTCGACAAGCTCGCCGCCGGCTTCACCAACTCCGGCTCCAAGAGCGGCGACAAGCTGCACACGCTGCAGTTCTTCCAGACCCTCGCCGGACAGCACGGCATGACCTGGATCAACCTCGGCCTCAAGCCCGGCTGGAACACGAGCGAGTCCTCGGAGAACGACCTCAACCGCCTCGGCTTCTTCTCCGGCGCCGGCGCCCAGACCCCCAGCGACCTGGGCCCCGAGGGCGTCCACAAGGCGGACATAGCCACGGCCGAACACCTCGGCCGCCGTGTCGCCACGACCGCCCGCGCCTTCGCGGCGGGCCGCGCCGCCGTCTGACGTTCCCGTACGGGCGCGTCCGTATGACGAAAGGGCCCCGTCACCGCAGGGTGACGGGGCCCTTCGCATGCCTTGCCGGCCGGGTCAGTAGCCGAAGTTCTGGGTCCACCAAGGGCCGCCGTCGGCGAAGTGGACGCCGACGCCCAGAGTCGTGAAGTCGCAGTTCAGGATGTTGGCGCGGTGGCCGTCGCTGTTCATCCAGGACGTCATCACGGCGGCCGCGTCCGCCTGGCCGCGGGCGATGTTCTCGCCGCCCAGGCCCGAGACGCCGGCCTGCTCGGCGCGCTCCCACGGGGTGGCCCCGTCAGGGTCCGTGTGGTCGAAGAAGCCGCGGGCCGCCATGTCCGAACTGAACGCCCCGGCCAGGGCCGCGAGCTCGGCGTCCGCCGTCACCGGCGAGCAGCCCACCTGGGCGCGCTCGACGTTGACCAGGCGGAGGACCTCCGCCTCGGCGGCCTCGCCGCGGTCGGCGGTGGAGGGGGCGGCGGTCTTCTCCACCGGGGCCTCGGTCGTCGGGGCCGGCTTCGGCGCGGGGGCCTGGGTGGTGGGCGCGACGGTGACCTTCGGCTTCGGCTTCGGGGTCGCGGTCGGCGCGGGCTTGGTGGCCGGGGGCTTCGTCGGGGTGGCCTTCGGGGTCACCTTCGGGGTCGGCTTCGTGGACGGGGTGGCCGACGGCGAGGCCGCCTTGCCGCCGTCCGTACCCGTGCTCGAACCCGTACGCGTGCCGGTGGGGCCCGAGTCGGCGGTCGGGGTCTGGGTGGACCCGCCCTGCGTCATCAGCTCGGGGGCCTGCCGGGACTGGCTCGGGCGCTCGCTCGTGCCGACGCTGCCCACGGTGAAGGTGTCCCCGCCGGGGAGCAGCCCGGAGGCGACGGCGACGGCGCCCATCGCGACCGCCGCGGAGGCGCCGAGCAGGCCGGTGCGCACGGGCGTGCCGCGCCGCTTGCGGCGGGCACCCCGGTGCGGGCCGTCCGTACCGGCCGCGTAGTCTTCTGCGGCGGGTGCGGCTCCGGCGCGACGGTGGCGTCCCATCTGCTCTGCCTTCCTCTGCTGGTCCTGCGAGGCCTGCCGATCTTTGCGACCGGTCTTTGCTGATCTTTGCTCTCGATACCGTTTCGGGCCGCCGGTCGAACAGTGCGGGCCCGAATGGGTGAGGCGTGTTCGGTCGGGACTGTAGTCCATGGACGGCCGGGGCGATGTGCTCATCTGGCAATCCGCCCGTTAGCGTGCAGTCATGAACGACGACGTACGGATGACCGCCTGGGTGCGCGGCAGGGTACAGGGAGTGGGCTTCCGCTGGTTCACCAGGGCAAACGCACTGGAGATCGGCGGCCTCGTGGGCTTCGCCCTGAACCTCGACGACGGCCGGGTGCAGGTGGTGGCCGAAGGGGCGCGTGAGAATTGCCACCGCCTGCTCGCCTGGCTCCACTCCGCCGACACACCCGGGCGCGTGGACGGTGTCACTGAGATCTGGGCCACCCCGCGCGGCGGCTACGACGGCTTCGCCATCCGCTGAGGCGGTCGCCCCGGACCCCCGGTCCGGTGACCGGGAGAGGCCTCGAACGGACGCGCGGTAACGGCCGGGCGAAGGGGAAACCTCCTGGTGGTTGCCAAGAAGCGCGCCTCGTGGAAGGCTGCCTGGTAAGGATGATCGCGACGCCCTGAGGCACCGAGTCTGCGAGGCCCCGCCGCCCACTGAGCGGCTGTGGACTCCTCGGTCGCCCCTTGCAAACGGGGCGTGATCGTGTTGACCGTCAAACTTTTTGGTGAGACTCTGGAAGCCCCGCGCACCTTAGCTGTTTGGCAGTTGGAACCGGCACCACAAGCAGTACTGCCGAGCACCGCGGGTGCGAATCCCTCACGACCCAACCGCTTCGGTCGGTCACTCATTGTGGAGGACCATCCATCATGGCAAAGGCGCTTCTCGGTTACGTCGGCGGCTCCGACCCGCGACTCCTCGCCGAGATGCGACGGCTACAGCAGCGCGTCCAGGACCTTGAATCCGAGCTGGTACGGATCCAGTCCGAGAACGACTCGCTTGCCGCTGCCGCCGCTCATCACCAGGGAGAGTCGCTGCTGAACAGCATCGACCTCGACGTACCCCAGGCGGAGCCTGCGCTCACCTGACAACCCAGCCCCCCGGGGCCAGGTGGGAGACACTCGCCGGCACAGCCGACGGTGACATTCAAGGGGCGCTTCGGCGTCCCTTCTTTCTTTCACCCGCCGTTTCCCCCGCGTACCCCCCTTCTCATCCGAGGATCTGCCCTGCGCCTTCGCGGGTGAAACGCACGAGCCCCGGTAGAGTCGCCGGGGTGCACCTCAAGGCCCTGACACTACGCGGATTCAAGTCGTTCGCCTCGGCCACCACCCTGCGGTTCGAGCCGGGAATCACCTGTGTCGTGGGCCCCAACGGATCGGGCAAGTCCAACGTCGTGGACGCCCTGTCCTGGGTGATGGGCGAGCAGGGCGCCAAGTCGCTGCGCGGCGGCAAGATGGAGGACGTCATCTTCGCCGGCACGACCGGGCGCCCGCCGCTCGGCCGTGCCGAGGTCTCCCTCACGATCGACAACTCCGACGGCGCGCTGCCCATCGACTACGCCGAGGTCACCCTCACCCGGATCATGTTCCGCGGCGGCAGCAGCGAGTACCAGATCAACGGCGACACCTGCCGGCTGCTCGACTTCCAGGACCTGCTCTCCGACTCCGGCATCGGACGCGAGATGCACGTCATCGTCGGACAGGGGCAGCTCGACTCGGTGCTGCACGCCGACCCGATGGGCCGCCGCGCCTTCATCGAGGAGGCCGCCGGCGTCCTCAAGCACCGCAAGCGCAAGGAGAAGGCGCTGCGGAAGCTGGACGCGATGCAGGCCAACCTGGCGCGCGTGCAGGACCTCACCGACGAGCTGCGCCGCCAGCTCAAGCCCCTCGGCCGGCAGGCCGCCGTCGCCCGCAGGGCCGTCGTCATCCAGGCCGACCTGCGCGACGCACGGCTCCGCCTCCTCGCCGACGACCTCGTCCACCTCCAGCGGGCCCTCACCGCCGAGGTCGCCGACGAGGCGGCCCTGCTCGCCCGCAAGGAGGCCACCGAGGCCGAGCTGCGCGCCGCGCTCGCCCGCGAGGCCGAGCTCGAAGCGGAGGCCGGCGCCCTCGTGCCCCGTCTGGAGCGCGCCCAGCAGAACTGGTACGCCCTCTCCCAGCTCGCCGAACGTGTCCGCGGCACCGTCTCCCTCGCCGACGCGCGCGTGAAGAGCGCCACCGCGGCACCCGCCGAGGAGCGCCGGGGCCGCGACCCGGAGGACCTGGAGCGGGAAGCGGCCCGCGTCCGCGAGCAGGAGGCGGAGCTGGAAGCCGCCCTCGAGGCGGCCGAGCGCGCCCTGGAGGACACCGTCGCCCGCCGCGCCGAGCTCGAACAGGCGCTGGCGGCCGAGGAGCGCCGCCTCAAGGACGTCGCCCGCGCCCTCGCCGACCGGCGCGAGGGCCTGGCCCGCCTCCACGGCCAGGTCAACGCGGCCCGCTCGCGCGCCGCCTCGGCCCAGGCCGAGATCGACCGGCTCGCCGCCGCCCGCGACGAGGCGGGGGAGCGGGCGGTCACGGCCCAGGAGGAGTACGAGCAGCTCCAGGCGGAGGTCGAGGGACTCGACGCGGCGGACACCGAGCACGGTGAGCGGTACGAGGCCGCCCGCCGCGAACTGGCCGAGGCCGAGGCCGGGCTGAGCGCCGCCCGTGAGGCCGCGGGCGCCGCCGAGCGCCGCCGCGCCGCGACCCGGGCCCGGCACGAGACCCTCGCCCTCGGACTGCGCCGCAAGGACGGCACGGGCGCTCTGCTGACCTCGGGACTCGGCGGACTCCTCGGCCCGGCGGCCGAGCTCCTCACCGTCACCGCGGGTTACGAGATCCCCGTCGCCGCGGCCCTCGGCGCCGCTGCCGACGCGGTGGCGGCCACCGGGCCCTCCGCCGCCGCGGAAGCCCTCCGCCTGCTGCGCAAGCAGGACGCGGGCCGCGCCTCGCTGCTGCTGACCGAGGCCACGGAACCGGATTCCCCGCAGGCGGTCGAGGGCCGCCCGTACGCCGCCGACCTCGTCCGGGGGCCCGCCGAACTCATGGGCGCCGTCCGGCGCCTGCTCGCCGGGGTCGTGGTCGTCGGCGATCTGGACGAGGCCGAGGAGCTGGTCAGGAGCCGGCCGTCGTTGACCGCCGTCACCGCCGAAGGCGACCTGCTCGGTGCGCACTTCGCGCGCGGAGGCTCCGCGGGGGCGCCGAGCCTCCTCGAAGTCCAGGCCGCGGTCGCCGAGGCCGCCGCCGAGCTCGACGAACTCGTTGTCCGCTGCGAGGAGCTGGCGACGGCTCAGCGGGAGGCCGACGAGCGTCGCCGTACCGCCGCCGCGCTCGTCGAGGAACTCGACACCCGCCGCCGTACCGCCGAACGCGAGAAGTCCGCCGTCGCCAAGGAGCTCGGGCGGCTCGCCGGGCAGGCCCGGGCGGCGGCGGGGGAGGCCGAGCGGACCGCGGCGGCCGCCGCCCGCGCCCAGGAGGCCCTGGAGCGGGCGACCGCCGAGGCGGAGGAACTGGCCGAACGGCTCCTGGTGGCCCAGGAGGCCGCCGCCTTCGGGGACGGGAGGGACGGCGGCGACGAGGAGCCCGACACCGCCACCCGTGACCGGCTCGCCGTCGACGGCTCCCACGCGCGCCGGACCGAGATGGAGGCGCGCCTCCAGGTCCGTACCCACGAGGAGCGGGTCAAGGCGCTCGCCGGGCGGGCCGACTCGCTCGACCGGGCCGCCCGCGCCGAACGGGAGGCACGCGCGCGTGCCGAGCAGCGCCGGACCCGGCTGCGCCACGAGGAGCGGGTCGCGGGCGCGGTTGCCGCCGGCGCCCGGGGTCTCCTCGCCCATGTCGAGGTCTCGCTCGTCCGCGCCGAGCGGGAGAGGGTGGCTGCCCAGGCGGCACGCGCCGAGCGGGAGCAGGGCCTGACGGCCGCCAGGACCCGGGGCCGTGACCTCAAGGCGGAGCTCGACAAGCTGACCGACTCCGTCCACCGGGGCGAGGTGCTCGGCGCCGAGAAGCGGCTGCGGATCGAGCAGCTGGAGGCGAAGGCCCTGGAGGAGTTCGGTGTGGAGGCGGCCGATCTGGTCGCCGAGTACGGTCCGGACCAGCCCGTGCCGCCGTCGCCGGCCGTCGAGGGCGGGGGTGCCGAGGGCGTGGAGCCGTCGGTGGCGGAGGAGCCGCGCCCGTTCGTCCGTTCGGAGCAGGAGAAGCGGCTGAAGGCCGCCGAACGGGCGTACCACCAGCTCGGCAAGGTCAACCCGCTGGCCCTGGAGGAGTTCGCGGCCCTGGAGGAGCGGCACCGCTTCCTCTCTGAGCAGCTGGAGGACCTGAAGAAGACCCGGACCGACCTGCTTCAGGTCGTGAAGGAGGTGGACCTGCGGGTCGAGCAGGTCTTCACCGAGGCGTACCGGGACACGGCCCGTGAGTTCGAGGGTGTCTTCTCGCGGCTCTTCCCGGGCGGCGAGGGCCGGCTGATCCTCACCGACCCGGAGAACATGCTCACCACCGGCGTCGACGTGGAGGCCCGCCCGCCGGGCAAGAAGGTCAAGCGGCTCTCGCTGCTCTCGGGCGGCGAGCGCTCGCTCACCGCCGTGGCGCTGCTCGTCTCCATCTTCAAGGCGCGGCCCAGCCCGTTCTACGTGATGGACGAGGTCGAGGCGGCGCTCGACGACACCAACCTCCAGCGGCTGATCCGGATCATGCAGGAGCTCCAGGAGTCCTCGCAGCTGATCGTGATCACCCACCAGAAGCGGACGATGGAGGTCGCGGACGCGCTGTACGGGGTGTCCATGCAGGGTGACGGCGTCTCGAAGGTCATCAGCCAGCGGCTGCGCTGAGGTATCCGTTCCAGCTGCGCTTGTTCGAGTCTTGAACTCATCCGCTCCCGATGTGCTCATAAAGTCACATGACATCGACTATTGATTTCGAAACTTGAAGGCATAGGGTCTGCAACGTTGCTTTTACCTTCACGTGGTGGGCGGCGTGATGTTGTGCGCCACTGGAAGGGCTTCCCCCCACCGAGGAGTCCATGTGACCAACACCGCGCAGGCGCCCACGCCGCCGCCTTCCGAAGGCCGAGCCGCCCACCCGGATCACCTCGGCCACGTCATCTTCATCACGGCGTCCGCCGCCATGGGCGGTTTCCTCTTCGGATACGACAGCTCCGTGATCAACGGCGCCGTCGAGGCGATCCGCGACCGCTACGACATCGGCTCCGGCACCCTCGCCCAGGTCATCGCCGTCGCCCTGATCGGCTGTGCCATCGGCGCCGCCACCGCCGGCCGGATCGCCGACCGCATCGGCCGCATCCGCTGCATGCAGATCTCCGCGGTGCTCTTCGCCATCAGCGCCGTCGGCTCGGCGCTGCCCTTCGCCCTCTGGGACCTGGCCCTCTGGCGGGTCGTCGGCGGCTTCGCCATCGGCATGGCGTCCGTGATCGGCCCCGCCTACATCGCCGAGGTCGCCCCCGCCGCCTACCGCGGCCGGCTCGGCTCCTTCCAGCAGGCCGCGATCGTCATCGGCATCGCCATCTCCCAGCTGGTCAACTACGGCATCCTCCAGCTCGCCGACGGCGACCAGCGCGGCGAGCTCGGCGGACTCGAAGCCTGGCAGTGGATGCTCGGCGTGATGGTCGTCCCCGCGCTCCTCTACGGCATGCTCTCCTTCGCCATCCCGGAGTCGCCCCGCTTCCTCATCTCCGTCGGGAAGACCGACCGGGCCAAGGAGGTGCTGGCCGAGGTCGAGGGCCACGACGTCGACCTCGACCTCCGCGTCGCCGAGATCGACCGGGCCATGCGCAGCGAGCACAAGTCCACCTTCAAGGACCTGCTCGTCGCCGGCGGCCGCTTCAAGCTGCTGCCCATCGTCTGGGTCGGCATCGGACTCTCGGTCTTCCAGCAGCTCGTCGGCATCAACGTCGCTTTCTACTACTCCGCGACCCTCTGGCAGTCCGTCGGCATCGACCCGTCGAGCTCGTTCTTCTACTCGTTCACCACGTCGATCATCAACATCGTCGGCACCGTGATCGCCATGGTCCTGGTCGACCGGGTCGGCCGCAAGCCGCTCGCCCTCGTCGGCTCCATCGGCATGGCGATCGCCCTCGCCTTCGAGGCCTGGGCCTTCTCCGCCGACCTCGTCGACGGCAAGCTGCCCGAGACCCAGGGCGTGGTGGCCCTCGTCGCCGCCCACGTCTTCGTGCTCTTCTTCGCCCTCTCGTGGGGCGTGGTGGTCTGGGTCTTCCTCGGCGAGATGTTCCCCAACCGGATCCGCGCCGCGGCCCTCGGCGTCGCCGCCTCCGCGCAGTGGATCGCCAACTGGGCCATCACCGCCAGCTTCCCGTCCCTCGCGGACTGGAACCTCTCCGGCACCTACGTCATCTACACGGTCTTCGCCGTGCTCTCGATCCCCTTCGTGCTCAGGTACGTCAAGGAGACCAAGGGCAAGGCGTTGGAGGAGATGGGCTGATCCCCGCTGCCCCTCTCCTCACCCACGGAACTGCCCCGGCCCGAGGCGTCACGCCCCGAGCCGGGGCAGTACGCCGTCCCCGGCCGGCTCTACGCCTTCAGCCGGGGCAGTACGTCGTCGCAGAACAGCCGCACGCTCCGCCACCCCTCCTCCACCGGCATCCCGCCGCACAGCGGATGCAGCACCAGGCTCTCCAGGCCGGGGCCCGCGCACTCCTCCGGCGTCACCACCCGGTAGACGCCCTCCGCGCGCAGCTCCGCCACGGTCGTCGCCGTGGAGCGCACCGCCGAGCGGATGTCCTTCGACTGCCAGGAGGCGTACGTCCGCGCCTCGTGCAGGAAGTGCTCCCCGTGCTCCGCCCAGGTCCGGTCCGGGTCCTCCGACAGATGCAGCAACGGGGTCTCCTCGGCCGGCATCATCGTCCAGCCTTCGGTACCGTACTCCTCACACCGCTCCCGGTAGTACGTCTCCAGGTCCGGCAGATGCGCGCTCGGGAAGAACGGCAGCCCCAGCCGCGCCGCCCGCCGCGCCGCGGCCCGTGAGGAACCCCCGACGAGCAGCAGCGGATGCGGCCGGGTGAAGGGGCGCGGGGTGACCCGTACCGTACGGCCCTGGTACGTGAACGGCTCCCCGGTCCAGGCCGTCAGCAGGGTCTCCAGGAGCAGGTCCTGGAGCTTGCCGCGCCGGCCCCAGTCGACCCCGCGCTCCTCGTACTCCTCCGGCCGGTAGCCGATCCCCGCGACCGTCACCAGCCGGCCCCCGCTCAGCAGGTCGAGGACCGCGATGTCCTCGGCGAGCCGCAGCGGATCGTGCAGCGGCCCGATGATCGCCGAGATCGTGACGGCGATCCTGCGCGTCGCCCCGAAGACCGCGCCCGCGAAGGCGAAGGGGGAGGGCAGCCAGTTGTTCTCGACCCCGTGGTGCTCCTCGGTCTGCACGGTGTCGACTCCGTGCTCGTCGGCGTACGCGGCCATGGCGAGGGCCGCCCGGTAGCGCTCCGAGAGGGATCCGGGGGTCGCGCGCGGATCGACGAGGTTGAACCGGACGACTGTGAAGGGCATGGGAAGTCCCCCTCCGCGGGTGGGTGCCTGCGAAGGGGGACATTATCTGACGTGGCGTCAGATGGAAACGGTCTCGCGGACGTCGACCCGGTCAGCGGGAGCCTTCTCCGGCGTACGCGGAAGAACGGCGTACAGCACGCCCGCCACCACGATCGTCGCCGCCCAGCCCAGTCCGTTCTCGCCGATCCAGGAGGAGGCCAGCGGACCGGCGAACCAGTCGACCTTCGTGAACAGCAGGCCCACGAGGAGGGCCACCGCCCACGCCGTCATCGCCTGCCAGGCGAACCCGCCCCGGTACCAGTACGCGCTGGTCCTGGTGGTGTCCATCAGGGCCACCGCGTCGTACGTCCGGCGCCGCAGCATGTCCACGCCGAAGACGCCGATCCACGCCGAGAACGCCACCGCGAGCAGCGTAAGGAAGGAGATGAACGAGCCGATGAAGCTGGTCGCCACCACCATCAGCAGGAAGCCGAAGACCAGGCTGATCACCGCGTTCACACTCACCGCGGCCGCCCGCGACACCTTGATGCCCAGGGTCTGCGCCGTGAACCCGGCCGAGTACATCGACATCGAGTTGATCAGCAGCATCCCGAGCAGGGCGATCACCAGGTACGGCACGGAGATCCACATCGGCAGCAGCTCACCGATGAACGAGACCGGGTCCTGCGCCGAGGCCAGGTCGGGCGTCGACACCGCCATCACCGCACCCATCAGGACCATCGGCAGGACGACGATCCCGGCGCCGCCGACCGTCGAGCCGACCATCGCCTTCGAGGAGGCCGTACGGGGCAGGTAGCGGGTGAAGTCCGGGCCCGACGGGACCCAGCTGATGCCGCCGGCCGCGATCGTGCCGATGCCGGCGATCATCATCGCCGTCGAACCGGCCGGCTTGTCGAAGACCGCCGACCAGTCGGTGTTCGCCACGAGATAGACCAGGACGAGCACCGAGAAGGCGCCGAAGAGGTACGTGGACCACTTGCTGCACACCCGCAGCGCGTTGATGCCGAGGCCGGAGACCAGGAAGGTGCAGGTGACGAAGAGCAGCAGCGTCACCACGATGAGGAGCGTGTTCGACTTCACGCCGAAGAGCAGGTCGAGGACGGTCAGCACCGCGTAGGCGCCGGTCACCGCGTTGATCGTCTCCCAGCCCCACCTGGCCACCCAGATCAGCGCACCGGGGAAAAGGTTTCCGCGCTGTCCGAACACGGCCCGCGACAGCGCCATCCCCGGCGCCCCGCCCCGCTTGCCCGCGATCGAGATCACACCGACGATCCCGTACGACAGGACCGGCGCGGCGACCGCCACGGCCAGGACCTGCCAGAAGTTCAGGCCGTTGAAGACGATGAGACCCGCGCCCATCGTGAGCAGCAGCACACTGATGTTCGCGGCGACCCAGGTGGGGAACAACTCCCGGACCCGACCGGTCCGCTCGCTGTCGGGAACGGGTTCGAGACCGCGGGTCTCCATGGCGCCGTCGTGCGTCGCGCCTGCGGCTTCGGAGGCGTCGTGGGGCATGGGGGTACTCCGTACAGAGGTGGGGGGTCTGAACATCGTACATTCACGCCTTAATGAGCAAAGGGTGTGTCAGCCCACAGAATGGGCTGACGCACCCTTTGGTGCGGCTCGCGCACCTACCTCTACCTCTACCGATACTGGTGAGGTTGTGACTCCACCCATATGGGCTTTCCGTCGGCTCTGCCGAACGGCGGACCAGCCCGGCCCGCGAGGCACTGCCTCGCGCTGGTAACGACGGGGAGCAGTGGGGGTCACGCCATACTGGACGAGTTATGGAACTCATCCTTGCTGTAGTCATCGCTCTGGTCGTCGCGGTCGCCGTGACGAGCGGGCTCGTGATCAGCGGTCGCAAGAAGAAGCAGCTGCCGCCGGCCGAGCCGCCGTCCACCACGCCGACCATCACCGCTCCGCCCGCCGAACCGCACGTCGGCGAGGAGGCGGAGACACCGCGGGAGGAACCACGCCGCACGGTCGAGGAGGTCACCCTCCCCGCCGATGAGGCCGTCGGGACGCCGGTCGCCGTCGAGGACCCCGTCGTCGCCGAGCCCGCCGCCCCCGAGATCGAGATCCCGGAGCCCACCGCCGGCCGTCTCGTCCGCCTCCGGGCCCGGCTCGCCCGCTCCCAGAACTCGCTCGGCAAGGGGCTGCTCACGCTCCTGTCCCGCGAGCACCTCGACGAGGACACCTGGGAGGAGATCGAGGAGACCCTCCTCACCGCCGACGTCGGCGTCGCCCCCACCCAGGAACTCGTCGAGCGGCTGCGCGAGCGGGTCAGGGTCCTCGGCACCCGCACCCCCGACGAGCTGCGCGGCCTGCTCCGCGAGGAGCTGGTCACGCTCCTCGACCCCGAGCTCGACCGCACGGTGCACACCGAGAGCCCCACCGACGTACCCGGCGTCGTCATGGTCGTCGGCGTCAACGGCACCGGCAAGACCACCACCACCGGCAAGCTGGCCCGCGTCCTCGTCGCCGACGGCAAGTCCGTCGTCCTGGGCGCCGCCGACACCTTCCGGGCCGCCGCCGCCGACCAGCTCCAGACCTGGGGCGAGCGCGTCGGCGCCCGGACCGTCCGCGGCCCGGAGGGCGGCGACCCGGCCTCGATCGCCTTCGACGCGGTCAAGGAGGGCATCGCGGAGGGCGCCGACGTCGTCCTCATCGACACCGCGGGCCGGCTCCACACCAAGACCGGCCTCATGGACGAGCTCGGCAAGGTCAAGCGCGTCGTCGAGAAGCACGGCCCGCTGGACGAGATCCTGCTCGTCCTCGACGCCACCACCGGCCAGAACGGCCTGACCCAGGCCCGCGTCTTCGCCGAGGTCGTCGACATCACCGGCATCGTGCTCACCAAGCTCGACGGCACCGCCAAGGGCGGCATCGTCATCGCGGTCCAGCGCGAGCTGGGCGTCCCGGTCAAGCTGATCGGCCTGGGCGAGGGCCCGGACGACCTGGCTCCCTTCGAGCCGGGCGCGTTCGTCGACGCCCTGATCGGCGACTGACCGCCGTCCACGCGCACGCGTGAGGGCCCCCGTCACCATCCGGTGCCGGGGGCCCTCACGTAGGTACTAGAGGTACTAGAAGTGCGTCCTGTGGCAGATGTACGCCAGAGTGCCGAGCAGCAGCCGCGCCTGCGGCGGCGCGCCCGCCGTGTCGAGCGTCGGGGGCCGCAGCCAGCGCACCGGACCGAGCCCGCCCAGGTCCGAAGGGGGAGCGGTGACGTAGCTGCCGGGACCCAGGCCGTGCAGGTCCAGATCGGCGTCGTCCCAGCCCATTCGGTACAGCAGCTGCGGCAGCTCCGCCGCCGCGCCCGGCGCCACGAAGAACCGCGCCCGGCCGGTCGGCGTCACGCACACGGGCCCCAGCGGCAGCCCCATGCGCTCGAGCCGTACGAGCGCCGGCCTGCCCGCCGCCTCGGCCACCTCGATCACGTCGAAGGCACGGCCCACCGGCAGCAGCAGCGCCGCGCCCGGATACTCAGACCACGCCTTGGCCGCGTCGTCGAGTCCGGCGCCGGCCGGGACCGGTTCCGCGAAGGAGAGGGGGTGCGCGCCGGGGGCCGTACACGCCGGATCCCCGCAGGAGCACTGGCCGGAGAGGGCCCGTGTGCCGGGAACCACGTCCCAGCCCCACAGTCCTGTGTACTCGGCCACCGCAGTGCACTCCGTGGTGCGCACGCGGCGGCGTGCGCCGGTCCGCATCTCACGAATGCCGCCGATCGTGAAACCCATGCCCCCTCCAACGGGTCGAGCGCGCCGGTGGTTACGACTCGGAGCATCATCGTCACCCTTCGTCACGGTCCGTCCGCCCCATGTGGCGTGCGGTCGTGCTCGGGGTGGTGCGGGCCGGTGCGTGCGCCTCTCCGCGCATCCGTCCGCCGACTCCGGTTCGTCGCATGTCAAGTGAATCGCGTTCCATGGGCGGCGAGTTCATTCGATGGGGTGGCGAATGGTGGCGTTTCTTGAATCCCCCTCGTGGAGGGGTGATCGTAGGATTACTTTCGGTACTCGAACCACCGGGGGCCGTTGAGCCCGCGGGTATGCCGGAGGCAACCCGGTTTCCAGTTCGAAGGAGTGCGAACGCCGGACGGGTGCCGCGAGACGCGGCATTCTGGTAAGGCTTCGGATGACAGGCAATCAGGTGGATGGGGGCGTTCCAGTGGGCGGCAACGGCGCAGACGGTACGACTGCCGGCAAGCGCCCGAACGAGCAGCTGGGCTCGTGGTTCGTGCGCAGCGGCTGGTCCAAGGGCGAACTCGCGCGGCAGGTGAACCGCAGGGCACGCCAGATGGGCGCGCACCACATCTCCACCGACACCTCGCGCGTACGCCGCTGGCTCGACGGAGAGCAGCCCCGGGAGCCCATCCCGCGCATCCTCTCCGAGCTGTTCTCCGAGCGCTTCGGCTCCGTCGTCGCCGTCGAGGACCTCGGTCTGCGCACCGCCCACCAGTCGCCCTCCGTCTCCGGCGTCGACCTGCCCTGGGCGGGCCCGCAGACCGTCGCCCTGCTCAGCGAGTTCTCCCGCAGCGACCTCATGCTCGCCCGGCGCGGCTTCCTCGGCTCCTCCCTGTCGCTCGCCGCGGGCCCCGCCCTCATCGAACCGATGCAGCGCTGGCTCGTCCCCACCCCCGTCGGCGACATCGAGCGGCCCGACCCCGCCGCGGAGGCCCGCCGCCCCAACCGGCTCTCCGAGCTCGAACTCGACCTCCTCGAGTCGACCACCGCCATGTTCCGCAAGTGGGACGCCCAGTGCGGCGGCGGACTGCGCCGCAAGGCCGTCGTCGGACAGCTCCACGAGGTCACCGACCTCCTCCAGGAGTCCCAGCCCGCCGCCACCGCCAAGCGCCTCTTCACCTGTGCCGCCGAACTCGCCGAACTGGCCGGCTGGATGAGCTACGACGTCGGCCTCCAGCCCACGGCCCAGAAGTACTTCGTCCTCGCCCTGCACGCTGCCAAGGAAGCCGGCGACAAGCCCCTCGGCTCGTACATCCTGTCCTCGATGAGCCGCCAGATGATCCACCTCGGCCGGCCCGACGACGCCCTCGAACTCATCCATCTGGCCCAGTACGGCAGTCGAGACTGCGCCACCGCGCGCACCCAGGCCATGCTGTATGCGATGGAGGCCCGCGCCTACGCCAACATGGGCCAGCCGTCCAAGTGCAAGCGGGCCGTCCGGATGGCCGAGGACACCTTCGCCGACGTCGGCCTCGACGGCGAGCCCGAGCCCGACTGGATCGGCTTCTTCTCCGAGGCCGAGCTCAGCGGCGAGAACTCCCACTCCTACCGCGACCTCGCCTATGTCGCGGGCCGCTCTCCGACCTACGCCTCGCTCGCCGAACCCGTCATGGAGCGGGCCGTCGAGCTCTTCGAGAAGGACCCCGACCACCAGCGGTCGTACGCGCTCAACCTCATCGGCATGGCCACCGTCCACCTCCTCAAGCGCGAGCCCGAGCAGTCCGTCGTCCTCGCGGAGAAGGCCCTCGGAGTCGCCAAGAGCATCCGCTCCGAGCGGGTCAACACCCGGCTCCGCAAGACCGTCGACCAGGCGGCCCGGGGCTACGGCGACGTCGCCGAGGTCGTCCAGCTCACCGACCGGCTCACCCAGCTGCTGCCCGAGGCCGCCGAAGCGGTCTGACGAAGCGCCCCCGGCCCGGCTTCGCGGGCCCGCACAGACTCCGGCCGCGCCGGACGTCCCGTACTGCCCGACTCGGCTCCCCCGCCGCAAGGTCACACGGACGTCGGCGCGGCCGGTTTCTCCTTTTTGCGCCTAAACCGGCGCCGCTCTCGCGGATGTGGCTGATCGCCGTCGTGGCTCGTCAATTGATGGTTGCGGACTGAGAGGGGTGACTTCGGGAGGAGGAGCCCGTTACATGCCTGTGACCCGGGCGTTCACGGCCACGTAACACGCTCCACCCCTTCGTCACCGCTCCGAAACATCGAGCGGCATCGGCGGAAACCGCGCTGCGCGAATCTCTGGCCCATAACCGGCCACCCCTCACGGCCGAGCCGCTCTCCGGCCCCGCCCCCGCACAGGCCGCATTCGACGACGAGGAGACGCCGATGGCACCAGCCATCACGACCCTGGCAGCAGACGCCCCCGAGCTGTCCGCCGCCAACACAGGGTTCATGCTCATCTGCTCCGCCCTGGTCATGCTGATGACCCCGGCACTCGCCTTCTTCTACGGAGGCATGGTCCGCGTCAAGTCCACCCTCAACATGCTGATGATGAGCTTCATCAGCCTCGGGATCGTCACGATCCTGTGGGTGCTCTTCGGCTTCAGCCTCGCCTTCGGCACCGACATCGGCTCGATCATCGGCTGGTCCTCCGACTACGTCGGCCTCAGCGGCATCGGCGTCACCGAACTGTGGGACGGCTACACCATCCCGGTGTACGTCTTCGCCGCCTTCCAGCTGATGTTCGCGATCCTCACGCCCGCCCTGATCAGCGGCGCCCTCGCGGACCGCGTCAAGTTCACCGCCTGGGCCCTCTTCATCACCCTCTGGGTCACCGTCGTCTACTTCCCCGTCGCCCACTGGGTGTGGGGCGCCGGCGGCTGGCTCTTCGAGATGGGCGTCATCGACTTCGCCGGTGGCACGGCCGTCCACATCAACGCCGGTGCCGCGGCCCTCGGCGTGATCCTGGTCATCGGCAAGCGCGTCGGCTTCAAGAAGGACCCGATGCGCCCGCACAGCCTCCCGCTGGTCATGCTCGGCGCCGGTCTCCTCTGGTTCGGCTGGTTCGGATTCAACGCCGGCTCCTGGCTCGGCAACGACGACGGCGTCGGCGCGGTGATGTTCGTCAACACCCAGGTCGCCACCGCCGCCGCCATGCTCGCCTGGCTCGCGTACGAGAAGATCCGCCACGGCGCCTTCACCACCCTCGGCGCCGCCTCCGGCGCGGTCGCCGGCCTCGTCGCCATCACCCCGTCCGGCGGCGCCGTCAGCCCGCTCGGTGCCATCGCCATCGGTGTCATCGCCGGTCTCCTCTGCGCCATGGCCGTCGGCCTCAAGTACAAGTTCGGCTACGACGACTCCCTCGACGTCATCGGCGTCCACCTCGTCGGCGGCGTCCTCGGCTCCCTCCTCGTCGGCCTCTTCGCCACCGGCGGCGTCCAGTCCGACGTCAAGGGCCTCTTCTACGGCGGCGGCCTCGAACAGCTCGGCAAGCAGGCCATCGGCGTCTTCGCCGTCCTCGCCTACTCTCTGATCGCCTCCGCGATCCTCGCCCTCGTCATCGACAAGACGATGGGGATGCGGGTCAGCGAGGACGACGAGGTCTCCGGCATCGACCAGGTCGAGCACGCCGAGACCGCGTACGACTTCAGCGGAGCCGGCGGCGGCGCGTCCTCGCGCAGCACCGCCGCCCCCGCCCCGGCCGTCACGGAGAACAAGAAGGTGGACGCATGAAGCTCATCACCGCGGTCGTGAAGCCGCACCGCCTCGACGAGATCAAGGAGGCCCTGCAGGCGTTCGGCGTCCACGGCCTCACCGTCACCGAGGCCAGCGGCTACGGCCGCCAGCGCGGCCACACCGAGGTCTACCGGGGCGCCGAGTACACCGTCGACCTGGTCCCCAAGATCCGCATCGAGGTCCTCGTCGAGGACGAGGACGCCGAACAGCTCATCGACGTCGTCGTCAAGGCCGCCCGAACCGGCAAGATCGGTGACGGCAAGGTGTGGAGCGTGCCGGTCGAGACCGCCGTACGGGTCCGCACCGGCGAGCGCGGTCCGGACGCACTGTAAGCACACGAAGGAGCCGCCGGGTGACGAGCCTCGAAGTCAGCGAAGAGACCGAAGATTCGGGACCCGGCGGTTACGCGGCGGCCCGGCTGCTCCTCCTCCACGAGAAGGAGCGGTCCGGGCCGCCGCGCCGTACCGCCCTCGCCCGGCTCACCGACGACTGGCTGGCCGGGCTCTTCACGGCCGCCGCACCGCCCCGCGGGGTCGCCCTCGTCGCCGTCGGAGGCTACGGCCGCGCCGAACTCTCCCCCCGCAGCGACCTCGACCTCGTCCTGCTCCACGACGGCAGCGCCGACAAGGCCGCGATCGCCGCCCTCGCCGACCGGATCTGGTACCCCGTCTGGGACCTCGGACTCGCCCTCGACCACTCCGTCCGCACCCCCGCCGAAGCCCGCGCCACGGCAGGCGAGGACCTCAAGGTCCACCTCGGGCTCCTCGACGCCCGGCCCCTCGCCGGAGACCACGGACTCGTCGCCGCCCTCCGTACCGCGATCCTCGCGGACTGGCGCAACCAGGCCCCCAAACGCCTCCCCGAGCTCGACGAGCTCTGCCGGGAACGCGCCGAACGCATGGGCGAGCTGCAGTTCCTCCTCGAACCCGACCTCAAGGAGGCCAGAGGCGGACTCCGCGACGCCCAGGTCCTCCGCGCCGTCGCCGCCTCCTGGCTCGCCGACGCCCCCCGCGAAGGCCTCGACGCGGCCCGCCGCCGGCTCCTCGACGTCCGCGACGCCCTCCACCTCACCACCGGCCGCGCCACCGACCGGCTCGCCCTCCAGGAACAGGACGCCGTCGCCGCCGAACTCGGCCTCCTCGACGCCGACACCCTGCTCCGCGAGGTGTACGAGGCCGCCCGGACCATCTCGTACGCCACCGACGTCACCTGGCGCGAGGTCAACCGCGTCCTCAAGGCACGCTCCGCCCGGCCCCGCCTTCGGGCCCTCCTCACCGGCCGCGCCGGAAGCGGCCGGGCCGGCGCCGGGAAACCGCCCGTCGAACGCACCCCGCTCGCCGAAGGCGTCGTCGAGATGGACGGCGAGGTCGTCCTCGCCCGCACCGCCCGCCCCGAGCGCGACCCCGTACTGCCGCTGCGGGCCGCCGCCGCGGCCGCCCAGTCCGCCCTGCCGATCTCCCTGCACGCCGTACGCCACCTCGCGGCCACCACGAAAGCCCTGCCCGTGCCCTGGCCCGCCGAGGCCCGCGAAGAACTCGTCACCCTGCTCGGCGCGGGCGAGGCCACCATCCCGGTCTGGGAGGCCCTGGAAGCCGAAGGGCTGATCACCCGGCTGCTCCCCGACTGGGAACGCGTGCGCTGCCGCCCCCAGCGCAACCCCGTCCACACCTGGACCGTCGACCGCCACCTCGTCGAGACCGCCGTACGGGCCTCCTCACTCACCCGCCACGTCGGCCGCCCCGACCTCCTCCTCGTCGCCGCCCTCCTCCACGACATCGGGAAGGGCTGGCCGGGCGACCACTCCGTCGCCGGGGAGACCATCGCCCGCGACCTCGCCACCCGCATCGGCTTCGACCGCGCCGACGTCGCCACCCTCGCCACCGCCGTCCGCCACCACCTGCTCCTCGTCGAGACCGCCACCCGGCGCGACCTCGACGACCCCGCCACCGTCCGCTCCGTCGCCACCGCCGTCGGCACCGTCGGCACCCTGGAGCTGCTGCACGCCCTCACCGAGGCCGACGCGCTCGCCACCGGGCCCGCCGCGTGGTCGTCGTGGCGCGCCTCCCTCGTCGCCGACCTGGTCAAACGGGTCACGGGCGTCCTCGCGGGCGAGACCCCGCCCGACCCCGAGGCCGCCGCCCCCAGCGCCGAACAGGAACGCCTCGCGGTCGAGGCCCTGCGCACCGGCGAACCCGTCCTCGCCCTCCACACCGAACCGCTCGCCGCGGAGCCCGAGGAACCGGAGCCCGTCGGCGTCGAGCTCGTCATCGCCCTGCCCGACCAGCCCGGCGTCCTCCCCGCCGTCGCCGGCGTCCTCGCCCTGCACCGGCTCACCGTCCGCGCCGCCGACCTGCGCGCCGTGGAACTCCCCGCCGGACTCGGTGCGGGACCTGGACCCGTCCTCGTCCTCGACTGGCGGGTCGCCGCCGAATACGGTTCCCTCCCCGAGGCCGCCCGGCTCCGCGCCGATCTCGTCCGCGCCCTCGACGGCACCCTCGACATCCCCGCCCGCCTCGCCGAACGTGAGGCCGCCTACCCGCGCAGGCGCGGCCTCACCGCCCCGCCGCCCCGCGTCACCGTCGCCGCCGCCGGCTCCCGCCTCGCCACCGTCATCGAGGTCCGCGCCCAGGACGCCCCCGGCCTCCTCCACCGGATCGGCCGCGCCCTGGAAGGAGCGGCCGTACGGGTCCGCAGCGCCCATGTGTCGACCCTCGGCGCCAACGCCGTGGACACCCTGTACGTGACACGGCCGGACGGCAGCCTGCTGCCGGACGAGGAGGCGATCGACCTGGCCAGGACCCTCGAGGCGGCGCTCCGCTGAGCCCCGTACCGACCCGCCCCGCCCGCCGGATCCGGCGGGCGGGGGCACACACTTCGAGCGGCCCGATACCCTGGAGGGCAGTCCCACCGCCCCCGACACCTGAGGATCCGCGACCGCCGTGTTCGATACCCTCTCCGACCGCCTTGCAGCGACCTTCAAGAACCTCCGCGGCAAGGGCCGTCTGTCCGAGGCGGACATCGACGCCACCGCCCGCGAGATCCGCATCGCGCTGCTCGAAGCGGACGTCGCCCTGCCGGTCGTCCGGTCCTTCATCAAGCAGGTCAAGGAGCGCGCCACCGGCGTCGAGGTCTCCCAGGCCCTGAACCCGGCCCAGCAGGTCATCAAGATCGTCAACGAGGAGCTCGTCGCCATCCTCGGTGGCGAGACCCGGCGCCTGCGGTTCGCCAAGACCGCGCCGACCGTGATCATGCTCGCCGGTCTCCAGGGTGCCGGTAAGACCACCCTCGCCGGAAAGCTCGGCCTCTGGCTGAAGGGTCAGGGCCACTCCCCGCTGCTCGTCGCCTGCGACCTCCAGCGCCCCAACGCCGTCACCCAGCTCTCCGTCGTCGCCGACCGTGCGGGCGTGGCCTTCTACGGCCCGCAGCCGGGCAACGGCGTCGGTGACCCGGTCCAGGTCGCGAAGGACTCGATCGAGTTCGCGCGGACCAAGATGTACGACGTCGTCATCGTCGACACCGCCGGCCGCCTCGGCATCGACCAGGAGCTGATGCAGCAGGCCGCGGACATCCGCGACGCGGTCTCGCCCGACGAGGTCCTCTTCGTCGTCGACGCCATGATCGGTCAGGACGCGGTCAACACCGCCGAGGCCTTCCGCGACGGCGTCGGCTTCGACGGCGTCGTGCTCTCCAAGCTCGACGGCGACGCCCGCGGTGGTGCCGCGCTCTCCATCGCGCACGTCACCGGCAAGCAGATCATGTTCGCCTCCAACGGCGAGAAGCTGGACGAGTTCGACGCGTTCCACCCGGACCGCATGGCGTCCCGCATCCTCGGCATGGGCGACATGCTCTCCCTCATCGAGAAGGCGCAGCAGACCTTCGACGAGGAAGAGGCCGCCAAGATGGCCTCCAAGCTCGCGTCGAAGAAGGGCCAGGACTTCACCCTGGACGACTTCCTGGCCCAGATGGAGCAGGTCCGCAAGATGGGCTCCATCTCGAAGCTGCTCGGGATGCTGCCCGGCATGGGCCAGATGAAGGAGCAGATCGCCAACATCGACGAGCGGGACGTCGACCGCACGGCCGCCATCATCAAGTCGATGACCCCGGCCGAGCGCCAGGACCCGACCGTCATCAACGGCTCCCGCCGCGCCCGTATCGCCAAGGGCTCCGGCGTCGAGGTCAGCGCGGTCAAGGGCCTGGTCGAGCGGTTCTTCGAGGCCCGCAAGATGATGTCCCGCATGGCCCAGGGCGGCGGCATGCCCGGGATGCCCGGCATGCCGGGCATGGGTGGCGGTCCCGGTCGGCAGAAGAAGCAGATCAAGCAGGCCAAGGGCAAGCGCAAGAGCGGCAACCCGATGAAGCGGAAGGCCGAGGAGCAGGCCGCGGCCGAGCGCCGCGAGCAGGCCCAGCAGGGCGGCGCCTTCGGCCTCCCGGCGGCCGGCCAGAGCCCGCAGGACTTCGAACTCCCGGACGAGTTCAAGAAGTTCATGAGCTGATCCGATACGTGCGAGGGGCCCGGGACGGTATGAACCGTCCCGGGCCCTTTTCACTCCTCCGGGCCGCCCGGCATGCCGGTTCCGGCCGACCTTCGGATACTGGATCCGACGTCGGCTTGAGGAGTTCAGCGTGGTCAACCCCGTGCCTCCGCGCGACCGGACCGACCAGCCGTGGCGCTCGGAGGGGGCCCCGCCTCCCCAGCCGCCGAAGAGGAAGATGCCCGGCGGCTGGCGAGGGCTGATCCTCACCGCACTGATCGTCTACCTCGTCGCCAACCTCGTGCTGTCGTTGTTCAACCGGGGCGACGAGCCGACGATCTCGTACACCGAGTTCAGCAAGCAGGTGGCCGCGGGCAACGTCACCAAGATCTACTCCAAGGGCGACGCCATCCAGGGCGAGCTCAAGAACAAACAGGCTCTGCCCAACGGCGACAAGGCCGACTACACCAAGTTCACCACCCAGCGCCCCGCCTTCGCCGACGACGACCTGTGGGCGCAGCTGACCAAACAGAACGTCACCGTCACCGCCGAGCCCGTCGTCCGGGAACGCAGCTTCCTCGCCAACCTCCTCATCTCCCTCGCGCCGATGCTGCTGCTCGTCGTGCTGTGGGTGTTCATCGCCCGCAGGATGAGTTCGGGCATGGGCGGTGCGGGAGGCATGCTCGGCCGCAAGACGCCGCCCAAGCCCGTGGAGCTGGAGGGCGGCAGGCGCACCACCTTCGCCGACGTCGCCGGCATCGACGAGGTCGAGGGCGAACTCAACGATGTCGTCGACTTCCTGAAGAACCCGCGGGCCTACCGCGAGATGGGCGCCAAGATGCCCCGCGGCGTGCTCCTCGCCGGCCCGCCCGGCACCGGCAAGACCCTGCTCGCGCGCGCCGTGGCGGGGGAGGCCGGGGTGCCGTTCTTCTCCGCCTCGGCGTCCGGGTTCATCGAGATGATCGTGGGCGTCGGCGCCTCCCGGGTGCGCGAGCTGTTCGCCGAGGCCCGGAAGGTAGCCCCCGCGATCATCTTCATCGACGAGATCGACACCATCGGCCGGGTCCGTGGCGGCGGCTCAGGGATGGGCGGGCACGACGAACGCGAACAGACCCTCAACCAGATCCTGACCGAGATGGACGGCTTCACCGGCTCCGAGGGCGTCATCGTGCTCGCCGCCACCAACCGCGCCGACGTCCTCGACCCCGCCCTCACCCGGCCGGGCCGCTTCGACCGGATCGTGCACGTCAACCCGCCCGACCGGGGCGGTCGCGAGGCCATCCTCAGGATCCACACCCGGGAGATCCCGCTCGCCAAGGACGTCGACCTGGAGCACGTGGCCCGCACGACCCCCGGCATGACCGGCGCCGAACTCGCCAACCTCGCCAACGAGGCCGCCCTCCTCGCCGTCAAGCGCGAGCAGAAGGCCGTCACCCGGTCCGACCTCTCCGACGCCCTGGAGAAGGTCCAGCTCGGCGCGGAACGGCCGCTCGTGATGCCCGCCGACGAACGGCGCAGGACCGCGTACCACGAGAGCGGTCACGCCCTGCTCGGCATGCTGCAGCCCGGCGCCGACCCGGTCCGCAAGATCACCATCGTGCCCCGCGGCCGGGCCCTCGGCGTCACCCTCTCCACCCCCGACTCCGACAAGTACGCCTACACCGAGGACTACCTGCGCGGCCGGATCATCGGCGCGCTCGGCGGCATGGCCGCCGAGCAGGTCGTGTTCGGCGTCGTCACCACCGGCGCCGAGAGCGACCTGGAGCAGGTCACCAACATCGCCCGGGGCATGGCCGGACGCTGGGGCATGAGCGCGCTCGTCGGCCGCCTCACCGCCATCCCGGGCGACGCCCAGCAGGCGTACGGCCTCTCGGCGGCCCCCGCCACCCTCGACACCGTCGACGCGGAGATGCGCCGCATCGTCGACGAGTGCTACGAGAAGGCCGTACGCCTGCTCGGTGAGCACCGCGACCAGCTGGACGCGCTGGCCGCCGCCCTCCTGGAGAACGAGACCCTGGAGGAGGCGGAGGCCTACCGGGCGGCGGGCATCACGCGCGCGGAGCGACAGGACTGACGCCGGTGCGGTGCGGGGTGGGGCCGTGGCCGGCGGCCCGGCGGGGCCGGGCGCCGGCTGAGCCGGGTGCCGGTCGGGGCCGGGGCACGTCCTGTCCTGGGCTCTACGGCACGCGGGCCACGACGTACCGGAAGACGTTCGGCATCCACACCGTCCCGTCCGCCCGCACGTGCGGGGCGAGGGCCTCCTCGACCTCCTTCGCCACCTGCGAGAGGTCCGTCGCGCGGACGGCCTGGTCGAACGCTCCCGTCGACAGCAGACCGCGCACCGCGCTGCCCTCGCTCGCGTATCCGAAGGGACAGGCGACCCGCCCCGAACCCGTCGGCCGCAGCCCCGCTGCCGCCACCAGCCCGTCCAGGTCCGTCCCGGCCGCCGGCCGGCGGTCCGCGAGCCGGGCCGCGACCCGCAGCACCGGCTCCGTGGCGCACCGCTCCGGAGGCCCCCACCCCGCGAGCACGACCGCCGCACCCCGTTGCGCCGTACGGGTGAGTGCGACGAGCTCCGGCAGCAGCGCGTCCGTCGCGTGGAAGGCCGTGATCACGTCGTACGGACCCGCCTCCGGCGGCGCCTCCGTGACCGCGACGCCCTCCGGCAGCCGCTCCCTGGCCAGCTCCGCGCGCGCGTGGTCCCGGTCCGCGCCGGCCACCCGGGCGCCCCGCGCGGCCGCCATGAGAAGCGCCAGGCCGGAGCCGCAGCCGAGGCCGAGCACCTGTGAGCCCGCGCCCACGCCGAGGCGGTCGTACACCGCCTCGTAGAGCGGGACGAGCATGCGTTCCTGGATCTCGGCCCAGTCACGCGCGGGGTGGTGCGGGACGAGCGTAGGTGTCATGGAAAAGTGCTCCGATCCGTGCTCGGACGAAAGCCCCCGTAGCCAGGGAACTGCGCATCCCGGGCGGCGTCCAGTGCTCGCGGCGCACCGATTCGCCCGGGGTGGGGCCGGTGCGCCGCCTTGCGTACGAACCCGGTAATGTCCTCGCACAGTCCTCCGGACCGCTCAGGCCCCTCAAGGGGGGCGCGCACCCCATGAATGCGCGCCGGAGCGTATGCGCCACTACGCACCACCTTGACGCGCCCTGCGTGACTTCTCCGCAGTTCTGCGCACTGGCCCTCGTCAGGACGCATCAACGGCAACTGACGGGTACGTGCAAAATATTTGGGATGCCCCGGAATGGAACCCGGCGGCACATCGGCTCGTTGTACACGACGTGAGCACGACACCACCTGTTCTCGCCGCAGAGCTGGCACAGGCGTGGGCCGACATTCAGCGGCACCACCCCGAGCTGCCCGATCTTGCCGCGCCAGAGTCCCTGATCGGAGAGTCCTCGTCCGCCTGCGGCGCCGAACTCTCCTTCGAACGACTGCTCCACGAGGCAGTCCACGGCATCGCCGCCGCCCGGGGTGTCCGCGACACCTCCCGCGCCGGCCGCTACCACAACCGCAGATTCCTCGCGATCGCCGAGGAGATGGGCCTGGACCACCCCGAGGAGCCACACGCCAGCAGCGGCTTCTCCCTGGTCACGCTCAACCCCGAGGCGCGGCGGCGCTACCGGCCCACCATCGAGCGGCTGCAGCGCGCCCTCAAGGCCCACACGGTCGCCACGGCGGCCGACACCAAGCGCTCCTTCCGTGGACCGGCCGCCCGGCACGGCTCCTCCGGCGGCGGCGTGCGCGTCAAGGCCGTCTGCGACTGCGGGCGGAACGTGCGCGTGGTCCCCTCGGTGCTCGCCCAGGCCCCGATCGTCTGCGGCGGCTGCGGCAAGCCCTTCCGCATCCCGGAGACGGTGGGCGCCGTCGGCTGACCCCCAGGGGGTGCCTCGCCGATCAGGCACCCCCGCGGCGTGTGGCACAATGGCTAGCTGTACTCGACAGTCGCACAGGACCCCTCTCTCCTCCGGCTGACGCGTCCATCGGGCATCCGAGTACCGCAACCCCACGTGGCATCTCAAAGTGCCCAACCACGTCAAGACCAGGAGACACCACTCCAGTGGCAGTCAAGATCAAGCTCAAGCGCCTCGGCAAGATTCGTCAGCCCCACTACCGCATCGTCGTCGCCGACTCCCGCACCCGCCGGGACGGTCGCGCGATCGAGGAGATCGGCCTCTACCACCCGACGTACAACCCGTCGCGTATCGAGGTCGACTCCGAGCGTGCGCAGTACTGGCTGTCCGTCGGCGCCCAGCCGACCGAGCCCGTCCTCGCCATCCTGAAGCTCACGGGTGACTGGCAGAAGGCCAAGGGCCTCCCGGCCCCCGAGAAGGCCCTGCTCGTCCCCGCGACGAAGGAGGCGAAGCGCGCCTCGTTCGACGAGTTCGCGAAGACCCTCGAGTCCGGCGACGACAAGGGTGAGGCCATCACCCCGAAGGCCAAGAAGGCCGACAAGAAGGCTGACGAGGCCGAGGCCGCGTCGACCGAGTCGACCGAGGCCTGAGCATGCTCGAGGAGGCTCTCGAGCACCTCGTGAAGGGCATCGTCGACAACCCCGACGATGTGCAGGTCGCCTCGCGCAACCTGCGCCGTGGCCGCGTGCTGGAGGTCCGGGTACACCCCGAAGACCTCGGCAAGGTGATCGGCCGTAACGGCCGCACCGCGCGTGCGCTGCGTACCGTCGTGGGCGCCATCGGCGGCCGTGGGATCCGGGTCGACCTCGTCGACGTGGACCAGGTCCGCTGAAAAGTCGGCCACATCGGTTGATTGATGTGCCGGCACGGGCCGGGGAGGGCTTACGAGCCCACCCCGGCCCGTTGTCGTTTTCCGTCGTACGAACTGCGTGACAGGAGAGTGTGGAGCAGTGCAGCTGGTAGTCGCGCGGATCGGCCGCGCCCACGGCATCAAGGGCGAGGTCACCGTCGAGGTGCGGACGGACGAGCCCGAGCTCAGGCTCGGTCCCGGAGCCGTACTGCTCACCGACCCGGCCTCCGCCGGGCCGCTGACCATCGAGTCCGGCAAGGTGCACAGCGGCAAGCTGCTGCTGCGCTTCGAGGGCGTCCGCGACCGCAATGCCGCCGAGGCTCTGCGCAACACCCTTCTCATTGCCGAGATCGACCCCGCGGAGCTGCCCGAGGAGGAGGACGAGTACTACGACCACCAGCTCATGGATCTCGACGTCGTCCTCGCCGACGGTACGGAGGTCGGCCGGATCACCGAGATCTCCCACCTGCCGTCCCAGGACCTCTTCATCGTCGAGCGGCCCGACGGCACCGAGCTGATGATCCCCTTCGTCTCGTCGATCGTCACCGAGATCGACCTGGAGGAGCAGCGGGCCGTCATCGACCCGCCGCCCGGCCTCATCGACGACCAGGCCGTGATCGTCTCCTCCCGGGACGACGAACCGGGTGACGACGCATGAGGCTCGACGTCGTCACGATCTTCCCCGAGTACCTCGAACCGCTGAACGTCTCGCTCGTCGGCAAGGCACGCGCGCGTGGGCAGCTCGACGTCCACGTGCACGACCTGCGCCAGTGGACGTACGACCGGCACAACACGGTCGACGACACCCCGTACGGCGGCGGCCCCGGCATGGTCATGAAGACCGACCCCTGGGGTGACGCGCTCGACCAGACGCTCGCCGACGGCTACGAGAGCGGCGCCCACGGCCCCGTCATCGTCGTCCCCACCCCCAGCGGCCGCCCCTTCACCCAGGAGCTGGCCGTCGAACTCTCCGAGCGGCCCTGGCTGATCTTCACGCCGGCCCGTTACGAGGGCATCGACCGCCGCGTCATGGACGAGTACGCGACCCGGATGCCGGTCTACGAGGTCTCCATCGGCGACTACGTCCTCGCCGGCGGAGAGGCCGCCGTCCTCGTCGTCACCGAGGCCGTCGCCCGCCTCCTGCCCGGCGTCCTCGGCAACGCCGAGTCCCACCGCGACGACTCCTTCGCCCCCGGCGCCATGGCCAACCTGCTCGAGGGCCCCGTCTACACCAAGCCCCCCGAGTGGCGCGGCCGGGGCATCCCCGACGTCCTCCTCAGCGGGCACCACGGCAAGATCGCCCGCTGGCGGCGCGACGAGGCCTTCCGGCGCACCGCCGCCAACCGGCCGGACCTCATCGAGCGCTGCGATCCGGCGGCCTTCGACAAGAAGGACCGCGAGATCCTCTCCATGATGGGCTGGGCGCCCGAGCCCGGCGGCCGATTTTGGCGCAGGCTCCACGACGTGGAAGAATAGGCCGCTGCCGTCCGTCCGGCGCGCGCCCCTGCCACAGGGGGACGACGCCCGCCAGAGACGCACGGCATCCCCATCATCCGAACGTACCGCTGATGACCTGTGGCATCAGCGAGGAAAGAGACCTCCATGGCCTCCCTGCTCGACCAGGTCAACGCGGGTTCGCTCCGCTCCGACCTCCCCGCCTTCCGCCCCGGCGACACCGTGAACGTCCACGTGCGCGTCATCGAAGGCAACCGCTCGCGTATCCAGCAGTTCAAGGGCGTCGTCATCCGCCGCCAGGGTTCGGGCGTCAGCGAGACCTTCACGGTCCGCAAGGTCTCGTTCTCCGTCGGCGTCGAGCGCACCTTCCCGGTGAACAGCCCGATCTTCGAGAAGATCGAGCTCGTGACCCGCGGTGACGTCCGTCGCGCCAAGCTCTACTACCTGCGCGAGCTGCGCGGCAAGGCTGCCAAGATCAAGGAGAAGCGCGACCGCTGAGCTTCGGCTCCCGGCACGCTCGACGCTTCCGAGCCCTCGCACAGGCACGCCGGATAGGCTCTGCCCCCGATGGACACCGAAGCACAGCACACGGAGCGCGACCCCTCTTCCGAACCGGAGGAAGGGTCGCGCTCCGCGCGCGTTTCCGAGGACTCCGGGACGACGGAGCCGGACGAGGCCCCGGCCGGCGGGACCCTGTTCTCCTGGCGGCGCACCGCCCTCGTGGGCGGCGTCTGCGTGGCCTTCCTGCTGCTCCTGAGTCACTTCGTGACACAGCCCTTCCTGATCCCGAGCGGCTCCATGGAACCGACGCTCCACATCGGCGACCGGATCCTGGTCAACAAGCTGGCGTACCGTTTCGGCAGCGAGCCCGGCCGAGGTGACGTCGTCGTCTTCGACGGCACCGGCTCCTTCGTACGGGAACGGCCCCGGGACAATCCGGTGACCGGGCTCCTGCACGACGGCGCCGCCGCCCTCGGGCTCGCGGAACCCGACGAGACCGACTTCGTGAAGCGGGTCGTCGGCATCGGCGGCGACCGGGTGGTCTGCTGCGACAAGGACGGCCGGCTCACCGTCAACGGCGCCCCCGTCCACGAGCGGTACGTGATGCCGGGCGACCAGCCGTCCAGCGTGCCCTTCGACATCGTCGTACCGCAGGACAGGCTCTGGGTCATGGGCGACCACCGCAGCCAGTCCAGCGACTCCCGCGACCACCTGGGCAGCCCGGGCGGCGGCATGGTCCCCGTCGACAAGGTCGTCGGACGGGCCGACTGGATCGCCTGGCCCTTCGCCCGCTGGTCCACCGTGCCGGGGTCCGGCGCCTTCGACGGCGTACCGGCCGCGCCCGCCCGCGGACACGGGGCGGGGGCCCATGGGTAGCCGGGGCCGACGGCCGGGCGGATCCGGTCCCGTCGCCGACGACGGCACCGCCCGACCGGGACGGGCCGAGCGGCGCAGGCTCGCCCGCAAGGTCAAGCGGCGCCGGCAGCGCTCCGCGGTCCGCGAGATCCCCGTCCTCATCACCGTGGCCGTGCTCATCGCGCTCGTGCTCAAGACCTTCCTGGTCCAGGCGTTCGTCATCCCGTCCGGCTCCATGGAACAGACGATCCGCATCTCCGACCGGGTCCTCGTCGACAAGCTCACCCCCTGGTTCGGCTCCCGCCCGCAGCGCGGCGACGTCGTCGTCTTCAAGGACCCCGGCAACTGGCTCCAGCAGGAGGCCGCGCCGCCCGCCGACGACCCGGTCGGCGTCAAGCAGGCCAAACAGGCCCTCACCTTCATCGGGCTGCTGCCCTCCGCCGACGACCGGGACCTCATCAAGCGGGTCGTCGCCGTCGGGGGCGACACCGTCCGCTGCTGCGGCGAGGACGGGCGGATCACCGTCAACGGCGTACCGATCGACGAGCCGTACCTGCACCCCGGGAACCAGCCGTCCACGATCCCCTTCGACGTGAAGGTCCCCCAGGGCCGGATCTTCGTCCTCGGCGACCACCGCTCGGACTCGGCCGACTCCCGCTTCCACCTCGACGAGAAGGACCACGGCACCGTCTCCGAGGAGCAGGTCGTGGGGCGTGCCGTGGTGATCGCCTGGCCCGTCGGGCACTGGCGGAGCCTGGAGGAGCGGGGCACCTTCGCCGCCGTACCGGACGCCCGTACGGGTTCCGGGTCCGCGCTCGGTCTGTCGCATAGTGTGTCCCAGCGGAATCTGAACGGATTGCCCGGGCTCCCGACCCCTGCGGAACTTCTGCTCGTTATGGGAGTGGTGGGCCTGTCCCTGACCCGGGGCAGGCGTTCGCACGGACTGAGGAGTGGATGTGGGGGATTTGGCCGTCGGCGCACGATCCGGACACGATGAGCCCGACAAGAGGGCCGGCGGGGCCTTCGGCGATGACACGACGGGTGACGACGTGACGGGTGACGAGCAGGCGCAGCCACCGGGCGGTGGCACGCCGGGCGAGGGCGACGACGACACGGCGGGCGGGTCCGGCAGGGGCCCGAAGAAGCAGCGCTCCTTCTGGAAGGAACTGCCCCTCCTCGTGGGCATCGCGCTGGTGCTCGCCCTGCTGATCAAGACCTTCCTGGTGCAGGCGTTCTCGATCCCCTCGGAATCGATGATGAACACCCTCCAGAAGGGGGACCGGGTCCTCGTCGACAAGCTGACCCCCTGGTTCGGCTCCGAGCCCGAGCGCGGCGAGGTCGTCGTCTTCCACGACCCGGGCGGCTGGCTCGAAGGCCAGCAGACGCCCACGCCGAACGTGGTGCAGAAGTTCCTCAGCTTCATCGGCCTCATGCCGTCCGCCGAGGAGAAGGACCTCATCAAGCGCGTCATCGCCGTCGGCGGGGACACCGTCTCCTGCAAGGAGGGCGGCAAGGTCGTCCTCAACGGCAAGGCGCTGGACGAGACCGCCTACCTCTACCCCGGCTCCGTGCCCTGCCAGGACTCCTTCGGCCCCATCAAGGTCCCCGAGAACCGGATCTGGGTCATGGGCGACAACCGGCAGAACTCGCTGGACTCCCGCTTCCACCAGCAGCTCCCCGGCGGCGGCACCGTCTCCGAGGACGAGGTCGTGGGCCGCGCCGTCGTGATCGCCTGGCCCGTCACCCGCTGGGCGACCCTCCCCGTGCCGGAGGTCTTCGACCAGCCCGGTCTCGACCAGGCCGTGGCCGCCGCCCCCGTCGGCGCCGCCGGTCTCGCCGGAGCGCTCCCGCTGGTGCTGTGGCGCCGGAAGAAGCTGGCCGCACGGCATACCGCCGCGTAGTGACCCGCGGGTAGGGTGCCGACCCGGACCGTCGACAGACCCACGGCCCGCCGACAGACCTACGGGGTGCGCGCATGAGCGGAAAGATACGGACCCAGGACGGCCTCGGCCGCCTCGGCAGCGTGCTGTCGGGGCTGGCCGTGGCCGTCGGCTGTGTGCTCTTCCTCGGCGGCTTCGTCTGGGGAGCGCTGCTCTACCAGCCTTACACCGTCCCCAGTGACTCCATGACCCCGACCATCGGCGTCGGGTCCAAGATCCTCGCCCAGCGCATCGACGGCGACGAGGTGCGGCGCGGGGACGTGGTCGTCTTCACCGACCCGCTCTGGGGCGGCGCGCCCATGGTCAAGCGGGTCGCCGCCGTCGGCGGCGACACCGTCGCCTGCTGCGACCGCGACGGACGCCTCACCGTCAACGGCACCCCCGTCGACGAGCCCTACCTGCGGCAGGGACCCGACGGCAGGACCGTCGCCTCCGGCACGGAGTTCTCCGTCACCGTCCCGCAGGGCAACCTCTTCCTCCTCGGCGACGACCGGCACACCTCGCTCGACTCCCGTACGCACATGGAGGAGGCCGGACAGGGCTCCGTCCCGCGCTCCGCCGTCGTCTCCCGGGTCGACGCCGTGGTCTGGCCCGCCGAGGGCCTCCTGGACCGCCCCACGGGCTTCGCGGGCCTTCCGGGCGGGATCTCGGAACCCGGGCCGGTACGACCGCTCCTCGTCGCCATCGCGGCCGGAGCGATCCTGGTCCTGGGCGGCGGGGCGTACGGACCGGTGGCCCGTCTGTTCACGCGCCGGCGCCCGGCGGGACCGGGGGCCCGGGGTCGGGAGAAGGTGGGTACATGACGGACTTCGACGCGGCGCGGGTTTCGGAGTCGGGGCCTCCGCGTCGGCGCGTCGCCCGGGTCGTGCTCCTCGACCCCGACGACCGCGTCCTGCTCCTGCACGGATACGAGCCGGACGACCCGGCCGACACCTGGTGGTTCACCCCCGGCGGCGGCCTGGAGGGCGCCGAGACCCACGAGCAGGCGGCGCTGCGCGAGCTCGCCGAGGAGACCGGCATCACCGACGTCGACCTCGGACCGGTGCTCTGGAAGCGGTACTGCTCATTCCCCTTCGACGGGCGCCGCTGGGACCAGGACGAGTGGTACTACCTCGCCCGCACCCGCGGAACCGGGGCCGCGCCCCGGCCGCAGGCCCTCACCGAGCTGGAGAACCGCAGCATCGCGGGCCTGAGATGGTGGACCTCCGCCGAACTGTCGGCGGCCCGTGAGACGGTGTACCCGACCAGACTCGCCGAGCTGCTGCGCACGCTGCTCGATGAGGGGCCTCCGAGTGCCCCGGTCGATCTCGCCCCGGAAATCGTTTAGGGGCACGTTCGACTGGCGCACAATAGGGGGACGCACGGCTGAAGGGGAACATGCCATGAGCGCCGAGGACCTCGAGAAGTACGAGACCGAGATGGAGCTGAAGCTCTACCGGGAGTACCGCGATGTCGTCGGGCTGTTCAAATACGTCATCGAGACCGAGCGGCGCTTCTACCTCACGAACGACTACGAGATGCAGGTGCACTCGGTGCAGGGCGAGGTGTTCTTCGAGGTCAGCATGGCCGACGCCTGGGTCTGGGACATGTACCGGCCGGCCAGGTTCGTCAAGCAGGTCCGCGTCCTCACCTTCAAGGACGTGAACATCGAGGAGCTCAACAAGAGCGACCTCGAACTCCCCGGCAGCTGAGAGCGCCCCTCACCCGCAAGGGTGAGGGGGTTCTCCACAGGCCCACGGTCCTCCACAGCGCCACACGCGGAACCCACCCAGCCGTCACAGTCGGTGACGGAGGTGGTACCGCATGAACGCGATCGACGCGACCGACCAGAACACCAGCACGGATCCGACCGCCGGACGGTCCCGGACGACCCGGGCCCTCGGGCGGTACGGCGAAGAACTGGCCGCCCGCCGGCTCACCGCCCTCGGCCTGCACATCCTCGCCCGCAACTGGCGCTGCGGCCGGACCGGCGAGATCGACATCGTCGCCCGCGACGGCGACACCCTCGTCGTCTGCGAGGTCAAGACCCGGCGCCTGGGCACCTACGAACACCCGATGGCCGCCGTCACACCCCGCAAGGCCGACCGGCTCCGCCGCCTCGCCGCCTGCTGGCTCGACCACCACGACAGCCCGGCGCCCTCCGGCGGCGTCCGCATCGACCTCGTCGGCATCGTCCTGCCCCGCCGCGGCGCCCCCGTCCTCACCCACGCCCAGGGGGTGGCCTGAGATGGGATTCGCCCGCACCTGCTCCGTCGCCCTCGTCGGCGTCGAAGGCGTCGTCGTCGAGGTCCAGGCAGACCTCGAACCCGGCGTCGCCGCCTTCACCCTCGTGGGCCTCCCCGACAAGAGCCTCACCGAGAGCCGCGACCGGGTCCGCGCCGCCGTCGTCAACTCCGGCGCCGAATGGCCGCAGAAGAAGCTCACCGTCGGACTCAGCCCGGCGTCCGTCCCGAAGGGCGGCTCCGGATTCGACCTGGCCGTGGCGGCGGCGGTGCTCGGCGCCGCCGAACGCATCGACCCGCGCGCCATCGCCGACCTCGTCCTCATCGGTGAACTCGGCCTCGATGGACGCGTCCGGCCCGTCCGCGGCATCCTGCCCGCCGTCCTCGCCGCCGCCGACGCCGGATACCGCCAGGTCGTCGTCCCCGAACAGACCGCCGGCGAAGCCGCGCTCGTCCCCGGAGTGTCCGTCCTCGGCGTCCGCAGCCTCCGCCAACTCATCGCCGTCCTCACCGACGAACCCGTCCCCGAAGAGGAACCCACCGAAGCGGGCAGGCCCGACGCCATGCTCGCGGGCCTCCTCGTCCCCGGAGCGGGCATCGGCACCGGACTCGCCCCCGCCGCCACCGACGGCCCCGACCTCGCCGATGTCGCGGGCCAGCACCGCGCCCGCCGCGCCCTGGAAGTCGCCGCCGCCGGCAGCCACCACCTGCTGCTCTCCGGCCCACCCGGCGCCGGGAAGACCATGCTGGCCGAGCGCCTCCCCGGTATCCTCCCGCCGCTCACCCGACAGGAATCACTCGAAGTCACCGCCGTCCACTCCGTCGCCGGCATCCTCCCGCCCGGCGAACCCCTCGTCCGACGCGCGCCCTACTGCGCACCCCACCACTCCGCCACCATGCAGTCCCTCGTCGGCGGCGGAAACGGCCTCCCCAGGCCCGGTGCCGTCTCCCTGGCACACCGCGGGATCCTCTTTCTCGACGAGGCCCCCGAGTTCTCCGGCAGGGCCCTCGACGCCCTCCGCCAGCCCCTCGAATCCGGGCACGTCGTCATCGCCCGTGCCGCCGGGGTCGTACGCCTCCCCGCCCGCTTCCTCCTCGCCCTCGCGGCCAACCCCTGCCCCTGCGGACGGCACACCCTGCACGGCGCCGGCTGCGAATGCCCGGCCGCGCTCGTCCGCCGCTACCAGGCACGCCTCTCCGGACCCCTCCTCGACCGTGTCGACCTGCGCGTGGAAGTCGAACCCGTCACCCGCGCCGACCTCCTCGGCCAGGGCGACCGGGGCGAGACCACCGCCGCCGTCGCCGCCCGCGTCCACGAGGCCCGCGCCCGCGCCGCCGCACGCCTCGCCGACACCCCCTGGAACGTCAACAGCGAGATCCCCGGCCACGAACTGCGCACGCGCTACCTCGCCGCACCCGGAGCCCTCGCCACCGCCGAACGCGACATCGAACGCGGACTCCTCACCGCTCGCGGTGTCGACCGGGTCCTCCGCGTCGCCTGGACCGTCGCCGACCTCGCCGGACACGACCGGCCGGACAGCCAGGACATCGCCCTCGCCCTCGAACTGCGCACCGGCATCACCCGCGGAGTACCCGTAGGGGCGGGGGAGCGCGCATGACCGGCACCACCGCCATGGACGAACGGCGGGCCCGCGCCACACTCAGCCGAGCCGTCGAACCCGGCGACGAACACGCCGGCCGCTGGCTCCGCCGGCACGGAGCCACCGGCTTCCTCGACCGACTCCTCCACACCGTCGACTCCGCCGACATCTCGGGGGACGAGCCCTTCCCCGGCACCGGCCGCAAGCGCGTCGCCTCCTGGCGGCTGCGCGCCACCGCGGCCGACCCCGACCGCGACCTCGACACCATCCAGGAACTCGGCGGCCGCTTCCTCGTCCCCGGCGACACCGAATGGCCCCGTCAACTCGACGACCTCGGAGACGCCCGCCCCCTCGGCCTCTGGGTCCGGGGCCCCGCCGACCTCCGCACCTGGGCCCTCCGCTCCGTCGCCCTCGTCGGCGCCCGCGCCTGCACCCCGTACGGCGCCCACACCGCCGCCGACCTCGCCACCGGCCTCGCCCGTCAGGGCTGGGTCGTCGTCTCCGGAGCCGCCTACGGCATCGACGGCGCCGCCCACCGCGGCGCACTCGCGGCAGCCGGAGCCACCGTCGCCGTCCTCGCCTGCGGCGTCGACACGCCGTACCCCCGCGGCCACGACCAGCTCATCCGGCGCATCGCCGAACAAGGCCTCGTCGTAGGGGAGTTGCCGCCCGACAGTCATCCCACTCCGAGCCGCTTCATCCTGCGCAACCGCGTCATCGCCGCCCTTACCCGCGGCACCGTCGTCATCGAGGCCCAGCATCGCAGCGGCTCCCTCGTCACCGCCCGTGCCGCCGCCCGCCTCGGCCGCCACACCATGGGCGTCCCCGGACCCGTCACCAGCGCGCTTTCCGCGGGCGTCCACGAACTCCTGCGCGGCGACGCCACCCTCGTCACCGACGCCGAGGAGGTCATCGAACTCGTCGGCGACATGGGCCAGCTCGCCCCGGCGCGCCGGGGACCCGTACTGCCCCGCGACCTCCTCGCCCCCGCCGCGGCGCACATCCTGGAAGCGGTCCCCGCCCGCGGACCCACCCCCACGACCGTCATCGCACGCCGAGCCGGAACCGGCCCCGACGACACCCTCGCCAAGCTGTACGAGCTCCACTCGCTCGGGTTCGTCGAACGGCACGGCGAGGGCTGGCAGTTGACGAACACGGCCACGGACGCGTCGAACGCCCGGCGAGGCGGTACTTGACCTGGAGCATTCGGGTGAAAGGGTGATGACGATGAACAATCGAGTTCTCTCGGCCGCACCCGAGGGGCCGACACGCGCCACGGCCCGGGTTCGACAACGCGACCGAAGGCGTCCCCCCGGAGCGGCGCGATCCACCTCTGTTCGCGCACCGCGACCACGCACTCACGCTACGCTCACCAGGATTCCGTCCAGGACACTCCCACCGACACACCCGACAGCAGAACGGCTCAAGGCAACGCATGCCCCAGCACACCTCCGGGTCTGACCGCGCTGCGGTGCCCCCAGCAGCCCGGGGCACCGTGCGACCGCCCGCACCGACCTCCCTCGACGAACTGTGGCGGTCCTACAAGGACACGGGAGACGAGAGGCTGCGGGAACAGCTGATCCTGCACTACTCGCCGCTCGTCAAATACGTCGCCGGACGGGTCAGCGTCGGGCTGCCGTCCAACGTGGAACAGGCCGACTTCGTCTCCTCCGGCGTCTTCGGCCTCATCGACGCCATCGAGAAGTTCGACGTCGAGCGGGCGATCAAGTTCGAGACGTACGCCATCACCCGTATCCGCGGCGCCATGATCGACGAGCTCCGCGCCCTCGACTGGATCCCCCGCTCCGTCCGGCAGAAGGCGCGCAACGTCGAGCGCGCCTACGCCACCCTCGAAGCCCAGCTCCGGCGCACCCCCTCCGAGAGCGAGGTCGCCGCGGAGATGGACATCACGCTGGAGGACCTGCACGCGGTTTTCAGCCAGTTGTCCCTGGCGAACGTCGTCGCCCTGGAAGAGCTGCTCCACGTCGGCGGAGAGGGCGGCGACCGGCTCTCCCTGATGGACACCCTCGAGGACACCGCCGCCGACAACCCCGTCGAGGTCGCCGAGGACCGCGAGCTGCGCCGACTGCTCGCCCGCGCCATCAACACGCTCCCGGAACGGGAGAAGACCGTCGTCACGCTCTACTACTACGAGGGCCTCACGCTCGCCGAGATCGGGCACGTCCTGGGCGTCACCGAGAGCCGAGTCAGCCAGATCCACACCAAGTCCGTCCTCCAGCTCCGCGCCAAGCTGGCCGACGTCGGACGCTGACCCGCCGCGAGCCGGTCGTAGAGTGGAGCCGTGCCCAGGATCAGAGCGGCCTCGGTGGCCGAGCACCGGACGATGCAGCGCGGCGCCCTCCTGGACGCCGCGCGCTCCCTGCTGTCCGAGGGCGGTACGGAGGCGCTGACCTTCCCCGCCCTCGCCGAGCGCACGGGCCTCGCCCGGTCCTCGGTGTACGAGTACTTCCGGTCGCGCGCGGCCGTCGTCGAGGAACTCTGCGCCGTCGACTTCCCGGTCTGGGCCGCCGAGGTCGAGACCGCCATGGACGGGGCGCAGACCCCTCAGGGCAAGGTCGAGGCGTACGTCCGCAAGCAGCTGGAGCTGGTCGGCGACCGGCGCCACCGCGCGGTCGTCGCCATCTCGGCGAGCGAGCTCGACGACGGTGCCCGCGAGAAGATCCGCGCGGCCCACGGCGGCCTCGTCGCCCTGATCGTCGAAGCGCTCGCCGCCCTCGGCCAGCCCCAGCCCCGGCTGGGCGCCATGCTGCTCCAGGGCGTCGTCGACGCCGCCGTCCGCCGTATCGAACTCGGCGCGGCCGAGGACCCGACGGAGATCGCCGAGGCGGCGGTCACGATGGCCCTCCACGGCGTCAACGGCACCACGGCCTGAGCGCTCGGCACGGGGGAGGGCCTCCCCCTGGAACTCGGGGTTGAAGTTGCCGCTGCGGCAGCTCCTACCGTCGTGACCAGGGCCGGAGAGACCGGCCAGGCGAGACACACGTGCGGGAGTGGCGATGGACTGGCCGATCTCCGAGGTCGCCCGGATGTCGGGCGTGACCGCCCGGACCCTGCGCCACTACGACGAGACCGGCCTGCTGCCACCGGCCCGGATCGGTGCCAACGGCCACCGCTACTACGAGGAGCACCAGCTCCTGCTGCTGCAGCAGATCCTCGTGCTGCGGGCGCTGGGCGTCGGGCTGCCGGAGATCGGCCGGATCCTTTCCGCCCAGGTCGACGAGGTGGACGCGCTACGCGGCCACCATCGGCGGCTGCTCGCGGAGCGGGACCGGCTCGACGCCCTGGCCGCCACCGTCTCCCGCACGATCGCGGCACTGGAGCAGTCCAGGAAGGACGGCAACCCCATGACCATCAACCGACCGGAGAACCTCTTCGAGGGCATCCAGCCCTCCCACTACGCGGAGAACATGCGCGACTTCCCCGAGCTCGCCGAGGAGGTCGGACGGCGCGCCGCAACGATGAGCCAGGCCGAGGCCGACGCCGGGCACCGTGAGCGCACCGCGCAGATGATCCGGCTGGCCGAACTCATGGCCGCGGGCCACCCGGCCGACGCCGACCCGGTGCAGGCCGAGATCGACGCCCAGTACCGGGCGCTGACCCGGCTGCGTACCGTCTCCGTCGAGGAGTACCGGGCCATCGGGCGCTCCTGCGTGGACAACGACGCCTGGCGCACCGCGTACGAGGCGATCGCCCCGGGTCTGGCCGCGTACCAGCGCGACGCCATCGAGGCCTACGCCGCCACACGGCTGCGCTGAGCCGACGCACAGCCGCCCCTCGCGGAGCGGAAGCGGCACCCCCTCCTCACCCCCAGAGCGGCAGCAGGCGTGACGGCGGGCGGGGGGTGAGGAGCAGGGGGTTCAGGTACCGGTCGCCTCTGAGGAGGCCCCAGTGCAGGCACGTCCGGGGACAGTGGGTGCCCGGGGCGACCCGGGCGACGGGGGTGCCCGCGCGGACCGGGGTGCCCGCCTTCACCAGGGGCGTCACGGGGGAGAAGGTCGTGCGGAGCGGGGGACTGCCCGTGCCCGGGAGGGTGAGGGTGAGGACCCCGCGTCCGCCGACCGGCCCCGCGAAGGTGACCGTCCCGGCCGCCGGAGCCAGGACCGGGGCGTCCGCCGGGGCGGCCAGGTCGACACCGCGGTGACCGGGGGCGTACGGGCCGGCCGGGGGCTGCCAGCCGCGGAGGATCTCGGGAGGGGGCGGACCCACCGGCCACAGCAGCCCGAGCGTGAGGATCAGTGTCGTGAGGAGCATGGGAAGAGGCTCTCCGGCGCGACCGCTCCGGACGGGTCCCGGACCGTTTCTGTGCACTACTCGCAGGTTGTGGACAGGGCCGTCACCCGACGCTCCCGGGGTCCCGTACACTTCCTATGGCGACTCGGGTCACCGGGTCGACTTCGCACGCCCCGCCACTGCCTCATCGGTGATGGCAGCGCCTTTCGGTCCCTCGTGGGCATGGCGCGCCGGGGCGTCAGGAACACAACCGAGAAACCCAAGGAGATACGGCCATGGCCGTCGTCACGATGCGGGAGCTGCTGGAGAGCGGCGTCCACTTCGGTCACCAGACCCGTCGTTGGAACCCGAAGATGAAGCGCTTCATCTTCACGGAGCGCAACGGCATCTACATCATCGACCTGCTCCAGTCGCTGTCGTACATCGACCGCGCCTACGAGTTCGTCAAGGAGACCGTCGCCCACGGCGGCTCCATCATGTTCGTCGGTACGAAGAAGCAGGCCCAGGAGGCCATCGCCGAGCAGGCGACGCGCGTCGGCATGCCGTACGTCAACCAGCGTTGGCTCGGTGGCATGCTCACCAACTTCTCCACCGTCTACAAGCGTCTGCAGCGCCTCAAGGAGCTCGAGCAGATCGACTTCGAGGACGTCGCCGCTTCCGGTCTCACCAAGAAGGAGCTTCTCGTGCTCTCGCGCGAGAAGGCCAAGCTGGAGAAGACCCTCGGTGGTATCCGCGAGATGTCCAAGGTGCCCAGCGCCGTCTGGATCGTGGACACCAAGAAGGAGCACATCGCCGTCGGCGAGGCGCGCAAGCTCAAGATCCCGGTCGTCGCGATCCTCGACACCAACTGTGACCCCGACGAGGTCGACTACAAGATCCCGGGCAACGACGACGCGATCCGCTCCGTCACCCTGCTCACCCGCGTGATCGCCGACGCCGTCGCCGAGGGCCTCATCGCCCGCTCCGGCGCCGCGACCGGCGACTCGAAGCCGGGCGAGAAGGCCGCCGGCGAGCCGCTCGCGGAGTGGGAGCGCGACCTGCTCGAGGGTGAGAAGAAGGAGGCCTCCGAGGAGGTCGCCGAGGCTGCTGTCGAGGCCCCCGCTGCCGAGGCCCCCGCCGCCGAGGCGCCGGCCGCCGAGGCCACCGAGGCTCCGGCCGAGGCCGCTGCCGAGGTCGCCACCGAGGCTCCGGCCGCGGACGCCGAGCAGGCCTGACCCTTCAGGACCTTCGGGTGACGACGGCGGGGGCCCACGAAGCCCCCGCCGTCCACCCGTGGACCCGCCCGATCTTTCAGACTTCGAGAGAGAAACAGACTCATGGCGAACTACACCGCCGCTGACGTCAAGAAGCTCCGCGAGCTCACCGGCGCCGGCATGATGGACTGCAAGAAGGCCCTCGACGAGGCCGACGGCAACGTCGACAAGGCCGTCGAGGCCCTGCGCATCAAGGGCCAGAAGGGCGTCGCCAAGCGCGAGGGCCGCTCCGCCGAGAACGGCGCCGTGGTCTCCCTCATCGCCGACGACAACACCTCCGGCGTCCTCGTCGAGCTGAAGTGCGAGACGGACTTCGTCGCCAAGGGTGACAAGTTCCAGGCCGTCGCCGACAAGCTCGCCGCCCACGTCGCCGCCACCTCCCCGGCCGACCTGGACGCGCTGCTCGCCTCCGAGATCGAGGCCGGCAAGACCGTGCAGGCGTTCGTCGACGAGGCCAACGCCAACCTCGGCGAGAAGATCGTCCTGGACCGCTTCGCGCAGTACGCCGACGGCTTCGTCTTCGCGTACATGCACCGCACGATGCCGGACCTCCCGCCGCAGATCGGTGTCCTCGTCGAGTTCGACAAGGCCGACGCCGCCGTCGCCAAGGGTGTCGCCCAGCACATCGCCGCCTTCGCGCCGAAGTACCTCACCCGTGAGGACGTTCCGGCCGAGGTCGTCGAGACCGAGCGTCGCGTCGCCGAGGAGACCACCCGCGCCGAGGGCAAGCCCGAGGCCGCGCTCCCGAAGATCGTCGAGGGTCGCGTGAACGGCTTCTTCAAGGACGCGACGCTGCTCGGTCAGCCGTACGCCCTTGACAACAAGAAGTCCGTCCAGCAGATCCTGGACGAGGCCGGTGTCACCCTGAAGCGCTTCACCCGCATCAAGGTCGGCATCTGAGTCCGTACGCGAACGCGACGGACACCGGACCCCGGTAGGGTCTGAGGCAGTCGTCCGCGCCCGCGCAGGACGACCGCAGATCTGACGAGGAGGCCATTGCCGTACGGGATACCGCGAGGATCCACCGGCAATGGCCTTCGTCGTATGTGCACGAGGAGATCTCCATGAACCAGTCCGCCGCCCAGAGCGACGACATCCACGGCAAAAAGTCCGGCCGCTTCATGCTGAAGCTGTCCGGCGAGGCGTTCGCCGGCGGCGGCGCGCTCGGCGTCGACCCCGACGTCGTGCACAAAATCGCGCGCGAGATCGCCGCGGTCGTCCGCGACGGAGCGGAGATCGCGGTCGTGATCGGCGGCGGCAACTTCTTCCGCGGCGCCGAGCTGCAGGTCCGCGGCATGGACCGGGCCCGCTCCGACTACATGGGCATGCTCGGCACCGTGATGAACTGCCTCGCCCTCCAGGACTTCCTGGAGAAGGAGGGCATCGACTCCCGCGTCCAGACCGCCATCACCATGGGCCAGGTCGCCGAGCCGTACATCCCGCTGCGCGCCGTCCGGCACCTGGAGAAGGGCCGCGTGGTCATCTTCGGTGCGGGCATGGGCATGCCGTACTTCTCCACCGACACCACGGCCGCCCAGCGTGCCCTGGAGATCGACGCCGAGGCCCTGCTGATGGGCAAGAACGGCGTGGACGGCGTCTACGACTCCGACCCGAAGGCCAACCCCGACGCGGTCAAGTTCGACGCGCTGGAGTACGGCGAGGTGCTCTCCCGCGACCTCAAGGTCGCCGACGCCACCGCCATCACCCTGTGCCGGGACAACAACCTCCCGATCCTCGTCTTCGAACTGCTCACCGAGGGCAATATCGCTCGCGCGGTGAAGGGTGAGAAGATCGGCACGCTCGTGAGCGACCAGGGCACCCGGGCCTGACCCGAACCGGGGAACCGCCCCGCAAGGGGATGGACAGAGCCCTGCCGGTCGTACACCGTGCAGGACACAACGCGACGACACGCAGGAGCATGTGGTGATCGAAGAGACCCTCCTCGAGGCCGAGGAGAAGATGGAGAAGGCCGTCGTGGTCGCCAAGGAGGACTTCGCCGCGATCCGCACCGGCCGTGCGCACCCGGCGATGTTCAACAAGATCGTGGCGGACTACTACGGTGCCATCACCCCCATCAACCAGCTCGCGTCGTTCTCCGTTCCGGAGCCGCGCATGGCCGTGGTGACCCCGTTCGACAAGAGCGCGCTGCGCAACATCGAGCAGGCGATCCGGGACTCGGACCTCGGCGTCAACCCGAGCAACGACGGCAACATCATCCGGGTGGTGTTCCCCGAGCTGACCGAGGAGCGCCGTCGGGAGTACATCAAGGTCGCCAAGGGCAAGGCCGAGGACTCGAAGATCTCGATCCGCGCGGTCCGCCGCAAGGCCAAGGAGACCATCGACAAGTTCGTCAAGGACGGCGAGGTCGGCGAGGACGAGGGCCGCCGCGCCGAGAAGGAGCTCGACGACACCACCGCGAAGTACGTCGCGCAGGTGGACGAGCTGCTCAAGCACAAGGAAGCCGAGCTGCTCGAGGTCTGATGAACGACTCTTCCTGGGGGGCCCCGGGCGGCACCGGCCGCCGGGGACCCGACCAGGGGCCTGCCCCGGCGGGTCCCGCATACGATCGGCATCAGGCGGCGCAGACTCGGCCCATGCCCATCGTGCCCGACGTTCCCGCCGGCGGATTCCAGGACGGTCACGGCCGGGGGGCCGCTCACCCGAGCGGTCCCCTGTTCCGTGACGAGACGCCGCACGAGCACCCGCAGGAGCCCATGCCCAGCCCCACCCCGCCTCCGCCGCCCGCGCCGTCGGCGCCACGGCAGAAGAAGAGCGCGGGGCGCGATCTGGGTGCGGCCATAGGGGTCGGGGTCGGTCTCGGCGCCGTCATCATCGCCTCGCTGTTCATCTGGAAGCCGGCGTTCATCGGGGTGATAGCGGTCGCCGTGGTGGTCGGGCTCTGGGAGCTCACCTCCCGCCTCCAGGAGCGCAAGGCGATCAAGGCTCCGTTGGTCCCGCTCGCGGTCGGCGGTGCGGCGATGGTCGTCGCCGGCTACGTCCGGGGTGCCGAGGGCGCCTGGGTGGCGATGGCGCTGACGGCGCTCGCGGTGCTCGTCTGGCGCATGACGGAGCCGCCCGAGGGCTATCTGAAGGACGTCACGGCGGGTGTGTTCGCCGCGTTCTACGTGCCGTTCCTCGCGACCTTCGTGGCACTGCTGCTCACCGCCGACGACGGTCCGCAGCGGGTGCTGACCTTCCTGATCCTGACCGTGGTCAGCGACACAGGGGCGTACGCCATCGGCTGGCGCTTCGGCAAGCACAAGCTGGCCCCGCGGATCAGCCCCGGCAAGACCCGCGAGGGCCTGGTCGGCGCGGTCACGTTCGCGATGGCGGCGGGCGCGCTGTGCATGGAGTTCATGATCGACGACGGTGTCTGGTGGCAGGGCCTGGTGCTCGGTTTCGCGGTGGCGGCGAGCGCGACGCTCGGTGACCTCGGCGAGTCGATGATCAAGCGTGACCTGGGCATCAAGGACATGGGAACGCTGTTGCCGGGGCATGGCGGCATCATGGACCGGCTGGACTCGCTGCTGCCGACGGCGCCGGTGGTCTGGCTGCTGCTCGCACTGTTCGTCGGAACGGCTTGACGGACACCGGGTACTCTGGAAGGGCTCGTGGCGCGTGCGCCGCGGGCCCTTCCGTCGTCCTCGCCGCTGCGGGGATGTTCCAGTGAGGTCTCCTGGCTCCGGCATCGCGATGCCGCGGTCCCCGTCTTCCGGGGATGCCAGACCTCGTGCCGTCTGAGGAGACACCCGATCGTGGCCCGTCCCGTGCCCGGAGAACTCACTTTCGTCGCCCCCCGTGGAGCCAAGAAGCCGCCGCGGCACCTGGCCGACCTCACCCCCGAGGAGCGGAAGGAGGCCGTCGCCGCGATCGGCGAGAAGCCCTTCCGCGCCAAGCAGCTGTCCACGCACTACTTCGCGCGGTACGCGCACGACCCCGCGGAGTGGACGGACATCCCCGCCGCCTCGCGGGAGAAGCTGGCCGGGGAGCTGTTGCCCGACCTGATGTCCGTGGTGCGGCACATCTCGTGCGACGACGACACCACCCGTAAGACGCTGTGGCGGCTGCACGACGGCACGCTCGTGGAGTCGGTGCTCATGCGCTACCCGGACCGGGTGACCATGTGCATCTCCTCGCAGGCCGGCTGCGGGATGAACTGCCCGTTCTGCGCGACGGGGCAGGCGGGGCTCGACCGGAACCTGTCGACGGCCGAGATCGTGCACCAGATCGTCGACGGCATGCGCGCGCTGCGCGACGGCGAGGTCCCCGGAGGCCCGGCGCGGCTCAGCAACATCGTCTTCATGGGCATGGGCGAGCCGCTCGCCAACTACAAGCGGGTCGTCGGCGCCATCCGGCGGCTGACCGACCCCGAGCCGGACGGCCTCGGCCTCTCGCAGCGCGGGATCACCGTCTCCACCGTCGGACTCGTACCGGCCATGCTGCGCTTCGCCGACGAGGGCTTCAAGTGCCGCCTCGCGGTCTCGCTGCACGCCCCGGACGACGAGCTGCGCGACACCCTCGTGCCGGTGAACACCAAGTGGAAGGTGCGCGAGGTCCTCGACGCGGCCTGGGAGTACGCGGAGAAGTCCGGGCGCCGGATCTCCATCGAGTACGCGCTCATCCGGGACATCAACGACCAGGCCTGGCGCGGAGACCTGCTCGGCCGGCTGCTCAAGGGCAAGCGGGTGCACGTCAACCTGATCCCGCTGAACCCGACGCCGGGCTCGAAGTGGACGGCGTCCCGTCCCGAGGACGAGAAGGCCTTCGTCGAGGCCATCGCGCGCCACGGCGTGCCGGTGACCGTGCGGGACACCCGTGGTCAGGAGATCGACGGTGCCTGTGGACAGCTCGCGGCGTCCGAACGCTGACCTTGTACTCTGAGCTCGAACACATCTCCATATTCCGACAGGGGAGCGCCACAGCGCTGAGAGTGCGGTCACCGTAGGACCGCAGACCCTCTGAACCTTGCCCAGGTCATTCTGGGTAGGAAGTTCGGTCGTTAACTCAAGCTGTTGCGCCCTGCCCGCGTCCGGTTCCGCCGGTCGCGGGCAGGGCCGCGTCTCTTCCTGGTCATACCCAGGAGGAATCTCAGTGACCATCAAGAAGACCGCTGCCGCCGCGATCGTCGCGGCGCTAGGCGTCACCACCCTCGCCGCCTGCGGCACGGAGGAAACCCGCGACGCCGCCGGCAAGTCCGGCGCGCCCACGCCGAAGACCGTGACCCTCGTCAGTCACGACTCCTTCAACGCCTCCAAGGAGGTGCTCGCGGAGTTCACCAAGCAGACCGGTCTCACCGTCAAGGTCCTCAAGGCCGGCGACGCGGGCGAGGCCGTCAACAAGGAGATCCTGACCAAGGGCTCCCCGCAGGGCGACGTCTTCTTCGGCGTCGACAACACGCTGCTCTCCCGCGCCCTCGACAACGGGATCTTCGTCCCGTACGAGGCCGAGGGCGTGGAGCGGGTCCCGGCGGAGTACCGGCTCGACAAGGAGAACCGGGTCACGCCGGTCGACTCCGGCGACATCTGCGTCAACTACGACAAGAAGTACTTCGCCGACAAGAAGCTGGCGCCGCCGCAGACCTTCGACGACCTGGCGAAGCCCGCGTACAAGAACCTCCTCGTCGTCGAGAACCCCGAGCGGTCCTCCCCGGGCCTCGGCTTCCTCCTCGGCACGGCCGCGAAGTACGGCGACGACGGCTGGCAGGACTACTGGACGAAGCTCAGGGCCAACGGCGTGAAGACCGTCGACAGCTGGGAGCTGGCCTACAACCAGGAGTTCTCCGGCTCGGCCGGCGGCAAGCAGGCCAAGGGCGACCGGCCGCTCGTCGTCTCGTACGCCTCCAGCCCGCCGGTCGAGGTGCTGTACGGCGAGCCGCAGCCGAAGGTGGCGCCCACCGGAGTCTCCACCGGCACCTGCTTCCGGCAGACCGAGTTCGCGGGCCTGCTGAACGGGGCGAAGAACCCCGAGGGCGGCAAGGCGCTGATCGACTTCCTGATCTCCAAGAAGTTCCAGGAGGACATGCCGCTCCAGATGTTCGTCAACCCGGTGGCGAAGGACGCGGTGCTGCCGGAGCTGTTCACGAAGCACGGTGTGGTCGTCGAGAAGCCGGAGACCATGGCGCCCGAGAAGATCGCCGAGAAGCGTGACGCGTGGATCCAGCAGTGGTCGTCGCTCGTCCTCAAGTAGTGCGGGACCTCCGGGGGAGCGCGGCGCGGCTCGGGCTCATGGCCCTGCCCGTCGCGTTCTTCGGGGTCTTCTTCGCCTGGCCCGTGGCGTCGATCGTCGAGCGGGGGCTGCGGCCCGACGGGACCTGGCGGTTCGGGCGGATCGGCGAGACGCTGAGCCGGCCGGACATCCTCGACGTGCTCGGCTTCACCGTGTGGCAGGCGCTCGCCTCCACCGGTCTGACGCTGCTCGTCGCCCTGCCCGGCGCGTACGTCTTCGCCCGCTTCGACTTCCCCGGCAAGAGCGTGCTGCGGGCCGTGGTCACGGTGCCGTTCGTGCTGCCGACGGTCCTCGTCGGCACGGCGTTCCTGGCGCTCGTCGGCCGGGGCGGCCTCACGGACGAGCTGTGGGGGCTGCGGCTCGACACCAGTGTCTGGGCGATCCTCCTCGCGCACGTCTTCTTCAACTACGCCGTCGTCGTGCGGACCGTCGGCGGCCTCTGGTCCCAGCTCGACCCGCGCCAGGAGGAGGCCGCCCGGGTTCTCGGCGCGTCCCGGTGGACGGCCTGGCGGACGGTGACGCTGCCCGCGCTCGTGCCGGCGGTGTCGGCGGCGGCCCTGATGGTGTTCCTCTTCACCTTCACCTCCTTCGGCGTCGTGCAGATCCTCGGCGGGACCACGTACTCCACCCTGGAGGCGGAGATCTACCGGCAGACCGCGCGGCTGCTCGACCTGCCGACGGCCGCCGTCCTGACCCTCGTGCAGTTCGCGGCGGTCGGCGCGATCCTGGCCGTGCACGCCCGGACGGTACGGCGACGGGAGACCGCGCTGCGGCTCGTACCGCCGGAGCGGACCGCCCGGCGGCCGCGCGGCGCCGGACAGTGGGCGCTCCTGGGCGGTGTCCTGCTCTCGGTGGCGCTGCTGATCCTGCTGCCGCTCGGCGTGCTCGTGGAACGTTCCTTCGCCGGGCCGCAGGGGTACGGGCTCGGCTACTACCGGGCGCTCGGCTCGCTCGACGAGTCCGGCACCTTCCTCGTACCGCCCCTTGAGGCGATCGGGAACTCGCTGCGGTACGCGGTCGCCGCCACCGGCATCGCGGTGCTGATCGGCGGGCTCGCGGCGGCGGCCCTCACCAGGAGGGCGGGGCGGCTCGTGCGGGGCTTCGACGCGCTGCTCATGCTGCCGCTCGGGGTCTCGGCGGTCACCGTCGGCTTCGGCTTCCTCATCACCCTCGACGAACCGCCGTTCGACCTGCGGGCCAGCTGGATCCTCGTCCCCCTCGCACAGGCCCTGGTCGGCGTCCCCTTCGTCGTACGGACGATGCTGCCGGTCCTCCGCGCGGTCGACGAGCGGCTGCGGGAAGCGGCGGCCGTGCTCGGCGCGTCCCCGTGGCGGGCCTGGCGGGAGGTGGACCTGCCGCTGGTGCGGCGGGCGCTGCTCATCGCCGCCGGGTTCGCCTTCGCCGTCTCGCTCGGCGAGTTCGGCGCCACGGTCTTCATCGCCAGGCCCGACAGCCCGACGCTCCCGGTCGCGGTGGCCAGGCTCCTCGGTCGGCCGGGCGAACTCAACTACGGCCAGGCCATGGCCCTCTCGACGATCCTCATGGTGGTGTGCGCGGTGTCCCTGCTGCTGCTCGAACGGCTCCGGACCGACCGCACGTCGGGGGAGTTCTGATGCTGAGACTCGACGGGGCGACCGTACGGTTCGGGGAGCGGGCCGCGCTCGACGCCGTGGACCTGGAGGTCGCCGACCACGAGATCGTGTGCGTCCTCGGACCGAGTGGCAGCGGCAAGTCCACGCTGCTGCGGGCCGTCGCCGGACTCCAGCCTCTCGACCGCGGCCGGGTGCTGCTCGGCGGCGCCGACCAGAGCGGGGTGCCGACGCACCGGCGGGGCCTCGGCCTGATGTTCCAGGACCATCAGCTGTTCCCGCAGCGGGACGTCGGCGGCAACGTCGCCTTCGGCCTCCGGATGCGCGGGGACGGGAAGGCCGAGCGGGCGGAGCGGGTCCGGGAGCTGCTCGACCTCGTCGGCCTGCCGGGGGCCGAACGGCGCTCCGTCGCCGCGCTCTCCGGCGGGGAGCAGCAGCGGGTCGCACTGGCCCGGGCGCTCGCGCCCCGGCCCCGGCTGCTCATGCTGGACGAACCGCTCGGACAGCTCGACCGGGGGCTGCGGGAGCGGCTCGTCGTGGAGCTGCGACAGCTGTTCGGACGGCTGGGCACGACGGTCCTCGCGGTCACCCACGACCAGGGCGAGGCGTTCGCGCTCGCGGACCGGGTGGTGGTCATGCGGGACGGGCGCATCGCCCAGTCGGGTGCGCCCGTCGACGTCTGGTCCCGGCCGGCGACGGAGTTCGTGGCCCGCTTCCTCGGCTTCGACAACGTGGTGGCCGCGCGGGTGAGCGGCACGGTCGCGGACACGGTGTGGGGCGAGGTCCCGGTGCCGGAGGGCTCGCCGCAGGGCGAGCGGCGGCTCCTCGTCCGGCCGGGCGGGGTCAGGCTCGTACCGGCGGCGGAGGCGGAGGCGCGGGGCTGGACGGTGGAGTCCCGGACGTTCCGGGGCAGCCGGGTGGCCGTACGGCTGCGCCCGGCGGACGGCCCGCCGCTGGAGGCCGAGCTTCCGCTGCGGGAGGTGCCGGAGGAGGGCGCCGGGGTGGGGGTGGCGTTCCGTGCGGAGGACGTGGTGGTGCTGGGGGACGACGGCCCGTAGAGGTGCGAGCGGGAGAAACCCATAGCGGGTGCGATGAGTTTTCTCCGCACGGGGAGTCTCATGGGTGTGCGGTCGTCTCTTCGTCGACCACACGTGTCGACCACTCAGGAGGAAAGCCGTGAGTCAGCTGCTCAGAGTCCAGAACTTCATGGTCTCGTCGGACGGGTTCGGTGCCGGTGAGGGCCAGAGCCTCGAGCGGCCGTTCGGCCACGCCGATCCCGGGGAGATGTTCTCCTGGGCCGGTGCCACGGCGAGCTGGCCCCGGCGCACCGACCCCGGGGGCAGCCGTGGCCTCGACGACTACTTCACGCGGGACTTCTCCCGCAACATCGGTGCCGAGATCATGGGCCGCAACAAGTTCGGGCCCCAGCGCGGGCCCTGGCAGGACCACGAGTGGCTCGGCTGGTGGGGCGACGAGCCGCCGTTCCACACCCCGGTGTTCGTCCTGACCCACCACCCGCGTCCCTCGTTCACCCTCTCCGACACCACCTTCCACTTCGTCGACGCCGACCCGGCCACGGTGCTCGACCGGGCGCGGGAGGCGGCGGGGGGCAAGGACGTCCGCCTCGGCGGCGGGGCGACCACCGTCCGGGAGTTCCTCGACGCCGACCTCGTCGACACGCTGCACGTCGCCGTCGCGCCGGTGAAGCTCGGCTCCGGCGCACGGCTCTGGGAGTCGCCCGACGAGCTGCTCGACCGGTTCCACCGCGATGTCGTGCCCAGTCCGAGCGGCGGGGTGATCCACCACCTGTACTGGCGGAAGTGACCCTAGGGGGTGCACCGTCCGCACGCGGCGCGGGCCGCGCGCTGATAGGCGAGGGTCGCGCGGGCCAGGGCGAGGCCGTAGCAGGAGAAGCCGCCGTAGGCGATGGCGACCACCCAGGGGGCGTGGTCGGCGAGACCGGTGCCGACCGCCCCCGTCCAGGCGAGCACGCCGAGCGCGGCCAGGAAGGCCCCGAAGGGGGCGAGCGCGCCCGCCCCGGCCCAGCCGAGCGCGAGCAGCGGAAGCCGGGGCAGCCGCCGGCCCCAGGGGCGGGTCAGGGCGAGGGCGAGGAGCATGCCGAGGACGGCGAGGACCGCGGTGACGTCGACCCCGTTGTCGTACAGCCAGATGCCCAGGTCGCTGGTGTACGCCGGGTCGACGCCGGGGCGGCCGGTGCCGGTGTGGCCGAGGGGAGGCCCAGCGCCCAGGCCGTCTTCAGGGCGGTGTACGGGACCAGGGCGGCGACGGCGACGAGGCCGGCGCGCGTGCGGGAGCGACCGGCCGGGGCGGGGGCGCGTCCGCCGCAGTGCGGGCAGGTGCCGAGCGCCCTGCGGCGGTGGGCGAGGGCCGCGTACCCCCACAGGACCGCGCCGAGGACGGCGGCGCTCTGGTTGGCCAGGGCCGCCCAGTCGACCGGCGGCTGGTTGCGGGACAGGAAGGACAGCAGGTGGATGGGGCTGAGGAGGGCGGCGAAGCCCGAGGTGAGACAGAGCCCGACGACCGGCCACGCCGCCGTGGACAGCCACCGCGTGTCCGGGCGGCGGAGCAGGGCGTACGCGAGGACGGCGGTGGCGGCGTACAGCGCGGCCGCGGTCGCCTCGGCGGCCGTGCCCGTTCCCTTGGCCAGTAGCGCGTAGCCGAACGAGGGCCCGGTGAGGGCGGCGAGGGCCGCGCCCGTCGCGTACAGCAGTGACCAGAGGAGGGCGGCGGGACCTGCCCAGGTCGGCCAGTCGGCCAGGAGTCTCTTCGGAGTCATGCTCCGAGCGTCTCGGCGCCGGGCCCCGGGGGCGTCGGCCCCGGGGCTGGTCCCGCTCCGCCGTGCGGCGGAGACCGGCTACGCCTTCGTGCGGCGTTCCCGCCCGTCCGGGGCCTCGTCGATCGAGTCCACCCGTTCGAGCGGGCCGTCGTCGGTGGGACGACCCCGCGTGCGGGGTTTCAGCCGGTGAGGGGCAGCGCCGCCAGCTCCGCGACCGCCCAGGTCAGCGGGACGAAGACCGCGAGCAGGACGCCCGCCCGCATCAGGGCCGCGGTGCGCAGGACCGTCGGAGGGGCGCCGATGCGCAGGAGGGCCTCGGTGGTGTGGGCGCGGCCCTGCTTGGACTCCAGGGCGGCGGTCAGGAGGGTGGCCGTGGTGCAGCCCAGGATCAGGGCCGCGCCGAGGCTGGTGAGCGGGCCGAACGCGTCGGAGCTCGTGTTCGAGTCGTACAGCGCCGCCGCCGCGAGCGTGCCGGAGAGCACCGCGCTGACCACGCCGAGCGGGCGGCCGATACGGCGGGACTCGTCCATCAGGACGCGGCCGGCGAGCAGTCGGATGGCGCCGGGCCTGACCGCCTGGAGGAGGCGCCCGCAGCCGTGGGTGATGCCGGGGCCGGCCATCGCGAGGCCGATCGCGGTGAGGACCCAGCCGGCCAGGACGCCCGCCGGGTTGCCGTCGAAGCGTCCCGGCAGCGGGAGCGCGCTCCCGGAGCCGCCGCGGCCCGCGTAGGTCTCGACGGCCAGGCCGACCGCGACCAGGGCGACGCCCCACGGCAGGCCGGACGGCACCGGCTTCGCCGCGCCCTCGGCCGGGGCGGGCGCGGTGCGCGGGCGCAGCGCGAGGCCGGCGGCCGTGGCGGCGGCGACCGGGAGGACCGCGAGCAGGGTGAGGGCGGCCGCGAGCGGGATCGGCTGGTCGGCGGCGAGGAGTTCGGCGGCGGCCCCGTCGAAGGGCAGGCCGGTGATGTCGCCGCGCAGGTGCAGGTAGAACAGCAGCGCGACCATGGAGCCGAGCGTGCAGGCCACGGCGGTGGAGGCGGCGGCGATGGCCGTGAGGCGGGCGGGGCCGAGGCCGACCGCCGAGAGTCCGGGCCGGGGGCGGGTGGCGGGATCGGTGCGGGCCACCGCGACGGCGAACTGGACGGTGGCGGCGAGCGGCAGGACGCACCAGAGGAGCCGCAGCACGGACGCCGAGGACCGCTCCGGGTGCCCGACGGCGTACCCGAGGGTGCAGAGCAGCAGGAAGCCCACCCCCGCGGCTGCGGCGGCGACGAGGAGCCGGCGGGTCATGACGAGGGGGTGGGCCCCGCGGGCTAGACGGAGAGCGAGCACGCGGCGACGCCCTCCGCCCCTGACACCGGGGGTACGGCGCCGACCCGTCGTCCGTCGAGGAGCGCGACCGTGCGGTCGGCGAGCGCCGCGACCTCGCCGTCGTGGGTGGCGAGGAGCACGGTGATGCCGTGCGAGCGGGCGGCGGCCGTCAGGGTGCGCAGGACCTGCGCGCCGTCGGCGCGGTGCAGGGTGGCGGTGGGTTCGTCCGCGAAGAGCACCGTGGGGGTGGTGACCAGGGAGCGGGCGATGGCGATGCGCTGGCGCTGCGAGTGGGTGAGGGCGTGCGGGCGCTTGCGGGCGCAGACGCCGATGTCGAGGCGCTCCAGCCATTCCATGGCGGCGGTCTTCGCGGCCCGGTGGGAGACCCCGCGGAGCAGCAGGGGCAGGGCGGTGTTCTCCCAGCCGGTGAGTTCGGGGACGAGGCCCGGTTCGGGGTCGATCCAGCCGAAGCGGTCGCGCCGGAGCCGCTCGCGGTCTGCGGGGCCGAGCGTGTGGACGGGGCTGCTGTTGAACCAGACCTCGCCTTGCTGGGCGAGGAGCTGGCCGGACAGGCAGCGCATGAGGGTGGTCTTGCCGCTGCCGCGCGGCCCGACGAGGGCGAGGATCTCGCCTTCGCGGACGCCGAGCGAGACGCCGCTGAGCGCGTCGGAACCGCCCAGGGCGCAGTGCAGGGAACGCGCCCAGAGCACGTCATTGTCCGGTGGGGCCATCGCGTACACCTCGATGTCGGATCCGATACTCGCTTTCCCCCGTCCGGGGGAACGAAGGACGGGCCTGTCGGTCACTGGGCACCGTAAGGATTCAGATCCGCTCATACGGACAGCACACGGCCCGGGCCGCCTCCATCCACTCGGATGGAGTCATGCCCGGGCCGGGGTCACGCCGTGAGGGCGGCGTGATGCTGGGGGGACCCTTAGAGCTTGGTCCACGCCTCGGTGAGCACCGAGCGCAGGATGCCTTCGATCTCGTCGAAGGTGCCCTGGTCGGCGATCAGCGGCGGGGCCAGCTGGATGACCGGGTCGCCGCGGTCGTCGGCACGGCAGTACAGGCCGTTCTCGAAGAGCGCCTTGGAGAGGAAGCCGTACAGGACGCGCTCGGTCTCCTCGTCCGTGAAGGACTCCTTGGTGACCTTGTCCTTGACGAGCTCGATGCCGTAGAAGAAGCCGTTGCCGCGGACGTCGCCGACGATCGGGAGGTCGTGCAGCTTCTTCAGGGTGTCGAAGAAGTTGCCCTCCTGGTCGAGGACGTGCTGGTTCAGGCCTTCCTTGTCGAAGATGTCCAGGTTGGCGATCGCGACCGCCGAGGACACCGGGTGGCCACCGAAGGTGTAGCCGTGGAGGAAGGTGTTGTCGCCCTTGTAGAACGGCTCCGCGATGCGGTCGGAGACGATGCAGGCACCGATCGGGGAGTAGCCCGAGGTCATGCCCTTGGCGCAGGTGATCATGTCGGGCACGTAGCCGAACTTGTCACAGGCGAACATCGTGCCGAGGCGGCCGAAGGCGCAGATGGTCTCGTCGGAGACGAGCAGCACGTCGTACTGGTCGCAGATCTCGCGGACCCGCTGGAAGTACCCGGGCGGCGGCGGGAAGCAGCCGCCGGCGTTCTGCACCGGCTCCAGGAAGACGGCGGCGACGGTGTCGGCGCCCTCGAAGAGGATCTCCTGCTCGATCTGGTCGGCGGCCCAGCGGCCGAAGGCCTCGGGGTCGTCGCCGTGGATCGGGGCGCGGTAGATGTTGGTGTTCGGCACCTTGTGCGCGCCGGGGACCAGCGGCTCGAAGGGGGCCTTCAGGGCCGGGAGACCGGTGATGGACAGGGCGCCCTGCGGGGTGCCGTGGTAGGCGACCGCACGCGAGATGACCTTGTACTTGGTGTGCTTGCCCTGCAGCTTGAAGTACTGCTTGGCGAGCTTCCACGCGGTCTCGACGGCCTCGCCGCCACCGGTGGTGAAGAACACCTTGTTCAGGTCACCGGGGGCGTAGTCGGCCAGACGCTCGGCGAGCTCGACGGCCTTGGGGTGCGCGTACGACCACACGGGGAAGAACGCGAGCTCCTTGGCCTGCTTGTACGCGACCTCGGCCAGCTCCTCGCGGCCGTGTCCGGCGTTGACCACGAAGAGACCCGCGAGACCGTCGAGGTAGCGCTTGCCCTTGTCGTCGAAGATGTAGGTGCCCTCACCACGCACGATGGTGGGAACGGGCGAGTTCTCGTACGACGACATGCGCGTGAAGTGCATCCACAGGTGGTCGTACGCGGTCTTTGAGAGGTCGCTTCGGGACTGGGTCACGATTATCGAGTTCCCCACATATAGGTCTGCTTCTTGAGCTTGAGGTAGACGAAGCTCTCGGTGGAGCGCACGCCGGGGAGGGTGCGGATGCGCTTGTTGATCACATCCAGCAGGTGGTCGTCGTCCTCGCAGACGACCTCCACCATGAGGTCGAAGGAGCCCGCGGTCATCACCACGTACTCGCACTCGGCCATGGCCGTGAGCGCTTCCGCGACCGGATCCAGGTCACCCTCGACGTTGATGCCGACCATCGCCTGCCGTCGGAAACCCACGGTGAGCGGGTCGGTGACGGCGACGATCTGCATGACGCCCTGATCGAGCAGCTTCTGGACGCGCTGCCTCACGGCGGCTTCGGAGAGGCCGACGGCCTTTCCGATCGCCGCGTAGGGGCGGCGACCGTCCTCCTGGAGCTGTTCGATGATCGCCAGGGAGACGGCGTCGATCGTCGGGGAGGAACCGCTTCCGGTTCTGGAGTCTGTGCTTCGACTGGCCACGACTTCACTGTGCACCGAGATTGTCTGTCGCGCAAGCCCGAAGTGATGTAATTCGTTGTCAGCGGGTCCAGATCTCACTGAATCCGAAGTTGAGGGGGGTCGGGGCTGTTGAAAGCGTCAGTCGAGCGACTAGGCTGAGGTGTCTCGCCCATCGGGACACCGCACAAGGACGTGCGACGACAGAACGTGACAGGAGGGGTGGCAAGTGACCACCGAGCTGCGCCGGCTGCGTAACTACATCAACGGGGAGTTCCGCGACGCGGCCGACGGCCGCACCATCGAGGTGGTCAACCCGGCCACGGGCGAGGTGTACGCCACCTCCCCGCTCTCCGGGCAGGCCGACGTCGACGCCGCCATGGAGGCCGCCGCGGCCGCCTTCCCCGCCTGGCGAGACAGCACCCCGGCCGAGCGCCAGAGGGTGCTCCTCAAGATCGCGGACGCCTTCGAGGACCGTGCCGCGGACCTGATCGCCGCCGAGGTCGAGAACACCGGCAAGCCGGTCGCCCTCACCGCGAGCGAGGAGATCCCCCCGATGGTGGACCAGATCCGCTTCTTCGCCGGTGCGGCGCGGATGCTGGAGGGCAAGTCCGCCGGCGAGTACATGGAGGGGATGACCTCGATCATCCGCCGTGAGCCCGTCGGCGTCTGTGCCCAGGTCGCGCCGTGGAACTACCCGATGATGATGGCCGTGTGGAAGTTCGCCCCGGCGCTCGCCGCGGGCAACACCGTCGTCCTCAAGCCCTCGGACACGACCCCCGCGTCGACCGTCCTGATGGCGGAGATCATCGGCCAGATCGTCCCCAAGGGCGTCTTCAACGTCGTCTGCGGCGACCGTGAGACGGGCAAGGCCATGGTCGAGCACCCGACCCCGGCGATGGCCTCCATCACCGGCTCGGTCCGGGCCGGCATGCAGGTCGCCGAGTCGGCGTCCAAGGACGTCAAGCGCGTCCACCTGGAGCTGGGCGGCAAGGCCCCCGTCGTGGTCTTCGAGGACACCGACATCGACAAGGCCGTCGAGGACATCGCGGTCGCGGGCTACTTCAACGCCGGCCAGGACTGCACGGCCGCCACCCGCGTCCTCGTGCACGAGTCCATCCACGACGAGTTCGTCGCCGCGCTCGCCAAGGCGGCCGCCGAGACGAAGACCGGCCGGCCGGACGACGAGGACGTGCTCTACGGCCCGCTCAACAACGCCAACCAGCTGAAGCAGGTCGCCGGCTTCATCGAGCGCCTCCCAGCCCACGCCAAGGTCGAGGCCGGCGGTCACCGCGTCGGGGACAAGGGCTACTTCTACGCCCCGACCGTCGTCTCCGGCCTCACGCAGGACGACGAGATCGTGCAGAACGAGGTCTTCGGCCCGGTCATCACCGTCCAGTCCTTCACGGACGAGGCCCAGGCCCTGGAGTTCGCGAACGGCGTCGAGTACGCCCTCGCCTCCTCCGTCTGGACCAAGGACCACGCGCGCGCGATGCGCATGTCCAAGGCGCTCGACTTCGGCTGTGTGTGGATCAACACCCACATCCCGCTGGTCGCCGAGATGCCCCACGGCGGCTACAAGAAGTCCGGCTACGGCAAGGACCTCTCCGCCTACGGCTTCGAGGACTACACGCGCATCAAGCACGTCATGACCTCCCTGGGCTGATCCTCCGGCCCCGCCGCCGCGGCCCCGACACCTTGATCGACAGGGTGTCGGGGCCGCGGTGCTTCGCTCGACGGACCGTCCATTGCCGCAGGCGCCGGCCGGCCGGGAAGCTGCTCGGGTGAGAGCGACAGCCAGCAAGAACATGTCCCGCCGGTCCCTGCTGCGCGGCATCGGCGGTGCCGCGAGCCTGCTCGCCGCCGGCTGCGGCGTCCCCGCCGCGTACGTCGACGAGCGGGACCGGGCGGGCCGCGACCTCTCGGCGCGCGAACGGACGCTCGACTTCGCCAACTGGCCGCTCTACATCGACACCGACGACGAGGACACCCGGAAGCGGCCGACCCTCGACGCCTTCGGCGGGCGCACCGGGATCTCCGTCCGGTACACCGAGGAGATCAACGACAACGACGAGTTCTTCGGCAAGATCGGCCCGTCCCTGATGAACCACCAGGAGACCGGGCGCGACCTGATCGTCGTCAGCGACTGGATGGCCGCCCGCTTCGTCCGTCTCGGCTGGGCCCAGGAGATGGACCGCGCCAAGCAGCCGCACGTCGCCGCCCACCTCGACCCGCAGCTGCGGACGCCCGCCTTCGACCGGGGACGGCGGCACAGCGTCCCCTGGCAGTCCGGGATCACCGGCATCGCGTACAACCGGCGGAAGCTCGGCCGCGAACTCCGCTCCACCGGGGAGCTGTGGGCCGACGACCTGCGCGGCAAGGTGACCCTGCTCTCCGGGCTCGACGAGTCCTTCGCCCTGCTCATGCAGGGCAACGGCGTCGACGTCACGCGGTGGACCGGCGACGACTTCCACGCCCTGTGCGAGCAGGTCGAGCGGCTGGTCCGCGCGAAGCACATCCGCCGCTTCACCGGCAACGACTACATCAAGGACCTGTCCACCGGTGACGTGCTGGCCTGCCAGGCGTACTCCGGTGACGTCATCCAGCTCCAGGCCGACAACCCGGACATCGAGTTCGTCGTCCCCGAGGAGGGCGGTGAGCTGTGGGCCGAGTCCCTGCTGATCCCCAACCGGGCCCGGCACAAGGCCAACGCGGAGAAGCTCGTCGACTACTACTACGAGCCCGAGGTCGCCGCCGAACTCGCCGCCTGGGTCAACTACGTCTGCCCGGTGCCGGCCGCGCAGGACGTCCTCGCGGACTCCGGCGACGAGGAACTGGTGGCCCTCGCGGAGGACCCGCTGGTCTTCCCGGACGCCGCCATGCGGGGAAGGCTCGCCATCGCCCGGGACATCACGGCGGAGGAGCGGCAGTCCTTCGCCAGGAGGTGGAACGCGATCGTGGGGCTCTGAGGGCCCGCACACTCAAGTTTTGAACACGTTCATAAAAGGCGTACGCTGCGATCATGAGCGACACGAACGGGCCGAGAGCCCTTCTTCGGCGTATACGCGTCTGGCTGATCGTCTTCGTCGTCTGCCTGGTCCTGAGCGGGGTCACCGCCTTCCCGCTCGTCACCGAACTCCGCCTCCTCGACGACTCGCTCGACGGGTGGGCGGCGCCCGTGGCCGAACTCCTTCCCGGGCTCGCCGAGTGGATCGACCGGGTGAGGGGCGGGCTCGAGACCGCCGACGAGCAGGCCCCGTACCTGCTCTACGGCACCGACTGGCTGGCCTTCGCCCATCTCGTCATCGCCGTCGCCTTCTACGGCGCCTACCGCGACCCCGTCCGCAACGTCTGGGTCGTCGAGTTCGGCATGATCGCCTGCGTCGGCATCATCCCGCTCGCCCTGATCTGCGGACCCCTCAGGGACATCCCCTTCTGGTGGTCGGTCATCGACATGTCCTTCGGCGTCATCGGGATCCTGCCGCTGCTCCACGTACGCCGGATGATCAAACGGCTTGAGGCCGGGACCGGCACCGAGACCGTTCAGTCCGGCAGGCCGTAGGCCGCCACCATCAGGCCGAGGGCCGTCGGGTTCATGTCCTGGCCCTTGGCGTCGGTGGAGTTGACGCTGTAGACGAGGGTGCGCGCGCCGTCGCGGGTCGAGGCGACGGCCGCGTTGTAGCCCCAGCGGCCGCCCGTCTTGCCCCACACCTCACGCCCGCCGAGCCGCTTCATCGACAGGCCGGCGGAGTACGCGGCCGGGGCGCCGGTCTTCACGTCCGGCACCCGCGGCAGGGTGAACATCTCCTCCAGGAGCGGCCCGCGGACCAGTCGGCCCGCGAACAGCTCCCGGGTGAACCGCTCCAGGTCGGCGGTGGTCGACACCAGATCGCCCGCCGCCCAGCCGTCCGTCGTCCCCCAGACGGACACGTCCCGCAGGCCGGTCGTCCCGTCGTCGAGCCGCATCGTCTGGTAGCCGTGGTTGTACGGTCCGGTCATCTCGGCGGCCGTGCCCGGGAAGTACGTGTCCCGCAGGCCGAGCGGGCGCAGGACGAGGCGCTCCACCTGGCTCTCGTACGAGGCGCCCGTCGCCCGCTCCGCGATGAGGCCGGCGACCGTGTAGCCGATGTTCAGGTAGTGCTGCCGGGTGCCCGGCCGGAACTCGCGCGGCTTCGCCGTCGCCGAACGGATCATCGCCTCCGGCGTGTGGACCTGGAAGCGGTTCGCGTACCACTCCTCCACCGTCTCGCCCTGGAAGTCGGGGGCCGGGATGCCGTGGGTGTGGTTCAGGAGCTGGCGGACGGTCACCGTGGCGTAGCGGCCGGGGATCAGGTCCGGGAGGTACGAGCGGGCCGTGCGGTCCAGGTCGATCCGGCCCTCGGCGGCCAGCCGGAGGACGGTCGCCGCCGTGAACACCTTCGTCACCGAACCGGCCCGGAAGCGGGCGGCCGGGTCCGCAGGGGCGTTCGTCACCAGGTCGTGGACGCCCGAACTGCCCTGCCAGGAACCCTCGGTGCCGCCGACCCGGACGAGCGCGGCGGTGGCGTCGGCGCGGGGGAGTCCCGCGATGACCGCGCTCAGGTCCGGACTCGTCGTGCGGGGTGCCTGGGACGCGGCCGTCGCCGGAACCGGCGCCGCGAAGGCCGGGGTCAGTGCCGGTCCTGCGGCGACGCCCAGGAGCAGCGTCGCGGCGAGCAGCGTGCGGGTGGACTTCCTCATGGTCAACTCCGGTGGTGTGAGCCCTTGTTCTCGATGGCTCCATCCTGCTGACCAGGGACGACGAGCGGATCGCCCGCACCGGCGGTCTTCGGCGGGTCAGTTCCTCCCCGGCGCGGGGGAGCCGCCTCCCTCCGCCGGGGGAGAGCCCACGGCCACGAGGCCCGTCTCGTACGCGCAGATCACCGCCTGGATCCGGTCGCGCAGACCGAGCTTGGCGAGCACGTTCCCCACGTGGGTCTTCACCGTGTGGTCGCTGACCACCAGCTCCGCCGCGATCTCCGCGTTGGACAGACCGCGCGCGAGGAGCAGCAGCGTCTCGCGCTCCCGGCCCGTCAGCACGTCGAGCCGGGGGTCAGGGCCCGGGGCGGTCCGGCGCGGGCCGCCCGCCGTGTACTGCTCCACGAGCCGCCGGGCCACGGACGGCGCGAGCAGCGAGTCGCCCGCCGCCACCACCCGCACCGCGTGCACCAGGTCGTCCCGCCGCACGTCCTTGAGGAGGAAGCCGCTCGCCCCCGCGTGCAGCGCCTCGTACACGTACGCGTCGGTGTCGAAGGTCGTCAGGATCACCGTCCGGCACGCGGAGCCCATGGCGCTGATCGCCCGGCAGGCCTCGATGCCGTCGGTCCCGGGCATCCGGATGTCGAGCAGCGCCACGTCCGGCGCGTGCCGGCGCACCGCCTCGACCGCCGCCGCCCCGTCCCCGGCCTCCGCCACCACCTCGATGTCCGGCTGCACGTCCAGGATCATCGCGAAGCCGCTGCGGACCAGCTCCTGGTCGTCCGCGACCACCACCCGGATCGTCATGTCCCCACCTCCGCCGTGCGCGGTACGGGAAGCAGGGCCCGCACCTCGAACCCTCTGCCGCCCGGTCCCGGGCCCGTCGTCGCCGACCCGCCGTGGGCGGCGGCCCGCTCCCTGATGCCGACGAGACCGTGCCCGCCGGGGCCGCTCTGCGGGCCGCGCCCGTCGTCCGTCACCGTGACCCGCAGGACGCCGTCCGCGTGGGCGAGGCGTACCTCGACCGTGCGGGCGGCCGCGTGCTTGACGACGTTCGTCAGCGCCTCCTGCACGATCCGGTAGGCGTGCGCGCCCGTCGCCGTGGGCAGGGCCCGTACCCCGCCCTCCGTCGTGTACGAGACGTCCAGGCCGCTGCTCCTGACCCGCGCCAACAGCTCGGGGAGCGCGGCGAGGTCCGGTTGCGGCTCCCTCGGCGCTGCGCCCCCAGCTCCCTCCGCGCCGTCGCGCAGGAGTCCCAGCATCTGCCGCAGCTGGGTCATCGCCTCGCGGCCGGTCTCCGAGATCGCCTCGAACGCGGCCTCGGCGCGCTCCGGAGCCGCCCGCACCGCCACCGGGCCCGCCTCCGCCTGCACGATCATCAGGCTGACCGCGTGCGACAGGATGTCGTGCATCTCCCGTGCGATCCTGGCCCGTTCGCGCGCGGCGGCCCGCTCGGCCTCGATCAGATGGGCGCGCTGCCGGGCGTCCTGCAGCCGGCCGAAGACGTATGCGGCGACGAACACGAAGAGCGAGAACGTCAGTTCACGCACCGACTGGGTGTTGAGCCACACCGAGACCGGCACCGCGACCAGCATGAGCCCCGCCGTCGCGAGCCGCTTCCACGGGGAGGAGAGCAGCGCGATCGTGTAGACGATGACGAGTCCGGTGTACGGCAGCGGCTGCCCGGGCCCCTCCACGGCCACCTTGTACAGCGCGCTCGCCGCCGTGATCGCGAGCAGCACGGCGACGGGAGCCCGCCGCCGCCAGACGAGGGGCAGCACCGTGAGCGTCGTGAGTCCGTACGCGGCCCAGGTCGCCGGTTCGAGTCCGGGCGCGCGCGGCACCACGAACGGCATCGTCATCGCCGCCTGGACGAGCAGGGCGATCCCGACGTCCACCGCCCAGGGGTTCGCCGCGCCCCAGACGCGCGCCCGTTCCCACCGGCCGCGCACGTCCGCCCGGATGCCCCCCGGCCCCCGTATGCCCATTACGGCTTGCGGCCCACGGCGCCGAACTGCGCCACCGTGTGCCCCGCGGCGGAGGCGGGGCGCCAGCGCGCGCAGGACACGACGCCCGGCTCCAGGACGTCGAGGCCGTCGAGGAAGGAGACGAACTCGGCACGGTCGCGTGCGGTGATCGGCGGGGTCGCGTTCTCGTTCCAGAAGGCCATCGCGGCCTTGTTGCCCTCGCCGCCCAGCTCCGGCTCCAGCGTCGGATGGGTCAGCACCAGATAGCTGCCGGAGGGGACGGCGGCCATCAGGGTCCGCACGATCGACCGGGCCTCCTCGGTGTCCAGGACGAAGTTGAGGATGCCGAGCATCATCACCGCGACCGGCCGGGAGAGGTCGAGCGTCGCCGCGGCCGCCGCCACGATCCTCTCCGGGGCGTGCGCGTCGGCGTCCACGTACTCGGTCCTGCCCTCCGGCGTACCGGTCAGCAGCGCGCGGGCGTGGGTGAGGACGATCGGGTCGTTGTCGACGTAGACGATCCGGGCGTCGGGCGCGACCCGCTGCGCCACCTCGTGGGTGTTGTCGGCGGTCGGCAGGCCCGTACCGATGTCCAGGAACTGGCGTACGCCCGCCTCGGCGGCCAGATGGGTCACCGCACGGCCCAGGAACGCCCGGTCCGCGCGCGCCACTTCGCCGATGCTCGGGTAGAAGGCGGTGACCTGGTCGCCGACGGCGCGGTCCACCGGGTAGTTGTCCTTGCCGCCCAGCCAGTAGTTCCACACCCGGGCGTTGTGGGCGACGTCGGTCCTGATCCGGTCGTTCATGCTGCCTGGGCCTTTCGCAGGACGGCGGTGAGTGCGTCGACCCGGTTCGTGGTGACCGCGTCGACCCCGTTCATGATCAGCTTACGCATGGTGCGAGGGGTGTCCGCGGTCCAGGCCGAGACCAGCATCCCGTCCCGGTGCACCCGCTCGGTCAGCCCCCGACTCACCAGGCCGAAGCGGTAGTTGAGCCACCGCGGCCGTACCACGTCCAGCAGCACGGGCCGGGGCGGGGCGAGCGAGGTCCAGGTCAGGGCGATCTCGGCGTTCGGGTCGGCGGCGCGCACCTGGAGCATGGCGACGGCCCCGGCGCAGTAGTAGACCCGCTCCCCGGCGCCGCACTCGCGGACCGTCCCCACGATCGTGCGGACCGAGCTCTCGTCGCCGCCCGGCAGGTCCAGCATCAGACGGTTCTCGCCGGCGGTCAGCAGTGCCTCGCGCAGGGTCGGTACCCCGCCGTACGTCAGCTCGCGGACCTGCTCGTACGTGAGCGCGGCGAGGGGCCGGTCGTGGCGCCACAGGCGCTTGAGGGTGTCGTCGTGGAGGAGGACCGGCACCCGGTCCTTCGTCAGCCGGACGTCGATCTCGACCGCGCCCGCGCCCCGCTCGATCGCCGAGCCGATCGAGCGGAGCGTGTTCTCGCGGACGCGGTACGGGTCGCCGCGATGACCGACCACGGTGACGGGCGGTCTCCCCGCGGCTTCCCTCGCGGCGGTCAGGTCCCTCGCGGCGGTCGGGTCCATGGCGGTGTCGGAGTCCATGGCCCCATTCTCGCCGCCCTCAGCGTGCGAGCCAGCTGTCGGTGTACGTGTCGATCTCGGCGGCGATCCTCGACTTGCCGGCCGCGTCGAGGAAGGAGGCCTCCACGGCGTTCTTGGCGAGGGCGGCGACACCGCGCTCGTCGAGGCCGAGGAGACGGGCGGCGACCGCGTACTCGTTGTTGAGGTCGGTGCCGAACATCGGCGGGTCGTCGCTGTTGACCGTGACGAGGACCCCGGCCTCCACCATCCGCCGGATCGGGTGCTCGTCCAGGGTGGCGACGGCGCGCGTGGCGATGTTCGAGGTCGGGCAGACCTCCAGGGCGATGCGGTGCTCCGCCAGGTGGGCGAGGAGCGCCGGGTCCTGGACCGAACTGGTGCCGTGGCCGATGCGCTCGGCGCCCAGGTCGTTGATCGCGTCCCAGACCGTCTGCGGTCCCGTCGTCTCGCCGGCGTGCGGGACGGAGCGCAGACCCGCCGCCCGCGCCAGGTCGAAGTACGGCTTGAACTGCGGACGCGGCACCCCGATCTCCGGGCCGCCGAGACCGAAGGAGACCAGGCCCTCGGGGCGGAGCCCGTCGGTCGTGGCGAGGCGGGCGGTCTCCTCGGCGGAGACGAGGCCGGCCTCGCCCGGGATGTCGAAGCACCAGCGCAGGACGGTGCCGAACTCGGCCTCCGCCGCCTTGCGGGCGTCCTCGATCGCCGCCATGAACGCGCGCTCGTCGATGCCCCTGCGGGTGGAGGAGTAGGGGGTGATGGTCAGCTCGGCGTACCGGATGTTCTGCCGGGCCATGTCACGGGCGACCTCGAAGGTGAGCAGCCGGACGTCCTCCGGCGTGCGGACCAGGTCGACGACCGACAGGTAGACGTCGATGAAGTGTGCGAAGTCGGTGAACGTGAAGTAGTCGGCCAGCGCCTCCGGGTCCGTGGGGACCTTGGAGTCGGGGTGCCGGGCCGCCAGTTCGGCCACGATGCGGGGCGAGGCGGAGCCGACGTGGTGGACGTGCAGCTCGGCCTTGGGCAGGCCCGCGATGAAGGGATGGAGGTCGGTCATCAGGTCATCGTAGGCCGGGCGGTTCCCCCGGAGGGGTGAGGTCGTAGCATGGCGGGACCATGATGGGGGAGGCCCATGTCTGACAACCGAGACCAGTCGCGGGGTGGCTACGACCCGACGGACCCGTGGGCTCCGCCGAACCGCGACGGGGTGGAACTGAGCAAGCCGGCGACGCCGACGCCGCCACCCGTGCACGACCAGATGACGGTCACGTCGATGCCGGCCGCCACCGGCCCCGGCGGTGACGTGCCACCGCCGCCGGTGGCCCCGGGCGGCCCGGCGGCCGCGCCCGGTACGTACGGCTACCCTGCGGCGAACACCCCCGGGGCGTACGGCTACCCGGCGGCCAACACCTCCGGCGCGTACGGCTATCCGGCCGCCCCGACCCCACCGCCGGCCTCCGGGTACGGCTACCCGGGATACGCCCAGGCCGGCTGGCAGCAGCCGAACAACGGGATGGGCATCGCCTCGATGGTGCTGGGCATCTGCGCCGTCGTGCTGTCCTTCTGCTCGTACGGCATCCTCGGCCTGATCCTGGGCGGGATCGCGCTGCCCCTCGGGATCGTGGGCCGCAAGCGGCACCTGCGGGGCGAGGCGAGCAACAAGGGGCAGGCCGTCGCCGGCATCGCGCTCGGCTCCATCGGCATCGCCCTCGGCCTCGCGGGCATCGCGCTCATCATCTTCCTCGCGACGAAGGCGGACGAGTGGGACAAGAGCGGTGAGGACCCCTGGTCGTCGACCGGGACCTCCCTCAGCGCTCCGCGCTGAGTCTCCGATGCCGTGACGGGCCCCGCACCTCACCGAGGTGCGGGGCCCGGCGCGTCTCACCCGCTCCGCAGCCGCTCCCGCGCCTCCATGAGCGCGAAGCCCAGGAGGTTCAGGCCGCGCCAGCCGGCCGGGTCGTGGGCGCGGCGATCGTCGGCCGCCAGACCGATCCCCCAGACGCGGTCCACGGGGCTGGCCTCCACCAGGACCCGGTTGCCCGTGCCCAGGAGGTACGCGCGCAGGGCCTCGTCAGAGGCGAACTTGTGGACGCTGCCCTCGACGACGATGTCGAACCGCTCCCGCTCCCACACCGTCTCGTCGAAGCCCCGCACGAGCCGTCCCGCCTTCTTGGCCTCGGCGGGGGTACGGGCGGCGAGCGCGGCCCGCTCGGCGTCCGAGTCCCCGAAGAGGCGGGCCTTGGCCGCCATCATCCAGTGCTCGGCCGTCGCGTAGCGCACGTCGGCCACCTCGAAGGGCGCGGGCCACCACTGGCTCAGACAGCTCGCCGAGAGGCGTCCGTCGGGGTGTGGGCGGTGGCCCCAGAAGTGCAGCCACTTGACCCTGTCACCCCTGTTGACCTGCTGCGTCAGCTCCTCGATCTTGCTCATGCATGCGAGTCTGGCAGCCGCCACGGACACTCCGTACGGAGATTTTCCGGGCACCTCGACACATGGTCGACCGATTCCGTCGCGTAACCAAAAGGCAACAACGGAATCCCTTGTTGGAGGGTCGTCCCTCTGTCAGGATCGGCACTCAATTCGAGCTTGGACAACGGAGAGCGTCATGGGCAACCGCTTCCAGGTGTCGGACCGCTTCGCGGCCGGCGCGCAGTACATCGGCGGGCGGCTCCGTGCCGGAACGTCGGACCAGGAACACAGCGTGATCGACCCGGCCACAGGGGAGAGCGTGTACACCTACGCGCTCGCCTCCACCGCCGACGTCGACGAGGCCGTCGCCGCCGCCAAGGCCGCCTTCCCCGGCTGGGCGGGCGCCACCCCCGGCGAGCGCTCCGACGCGCTGCACCGCTTCGCCGGCGTCCTCGCCGAGTGGGCCGACGACATCGCCCGCGTGGAGTCCCTCCAGTGCGGCAAGCCCCTCAAGCTCACCACCGAGTTCGACGTGCCGGGCACCATCGACAACACCGCCTTCTTCGCGGGGGCCGCCCGTCACCTCCAGGGCCAGTCGGCCGCCGAGTACAGCGGCGACCACACCTCGTACATCCGGCGCGAACCGATCGGGGTCATCGGCTCCATCGCCCCCTGGAACTATCCGCTCCAGATGGCCGCCTGGAAGATCCTCCCGGCCGTCGCGGCCGGCAACACGATCGTCCTGAAGCCCGCCGAACTCACCCCGCTGACCTCCCTGATGTTCGCGCAGGCCGCGAAGGAGGCCGGGATCCCCGACGGGGTCATCAACGTCGTCAGCGGCGCGGGCCGGACCGTCGGCGAGCACCTCGTCGGACACCCCGACGTCGTCATGACCTCCTTCACCGGCTCCACCCCGGTCGGCAAGAGGGTCGCCGAGATCGCCACCGCCACCGTCAAGCGCCTCCACCTCGAACTCGGCGGCAAGGCCCCCTTCGTCGTCTTCGACGACGCCGACCTGGAGGCCGCCGCCCAGGGCGCCGTCGCCGCCTCCCTCATCAACAGCGGCCAGGACTGCACCGCCGCCACGCGTGCGTACGTCCAGCGCCCGCTCTTCGACGCCTTCGTCGCGCGCGTCGCGGAGCTGATGGAGACCGTCCGCGTCGGCGACCCCTTCGACCCCGCCACCGACCTCGGCCCGCTGATCAGCCACCGGCACCGCGACAGCGTCGCCGGATTCGTCGAGCGCGCCCGCGCCTACGCCACCGTCGTCACCGGCGGCGAGGCCCCGGGAGGAGACCTGAAGGACGGCGCGTACTACCGTCCGACCCTGATCACCGGCGCCGCCCAGGACAGCGAGGTCGTGCAGTCGGAGATCTTCGGACCCGTCCTGGTGGCCCTGCCCTTCGACACCGACGACGAGGGCATCCGGCTCGCCAACGACACCCCGTACGGCCTGGCCGCCTCGGCCTGGAGCCGTGACGTCTACCGGGCCAACCGCGCCACCCGGGACATCAAGGCGGGATGCGTGTGGGTCAACGACCACATCCCGATCATCAGCGAGATGCCCCACGGCGGCACCAAGGCATCGGGTTACGGAAAGGACATGTCGGCGTACTCCTTCGAGGAGTACACGCAGGTCAAGCACGTGATGTTCGACAACACCGCGGTCGCCGCGAAGGATTGGCACCGCACGATCTTCGGGGACCGATAGCAATCCGTCGCCGGACCAGCGACGAACCATCCCGAAAGGGCACAGCGCATGGAGCAGTACGAGCCCGAAAGCCTGTCCGCCGCGCAGCTGGCGGCGATACGGCGCAGCATGACGAGCGGCCGGGGCGCCCTCAGCCGCCGTTCGATGCTGCGTGCGGGCGGCGTCGGCGCGCTCACCGTCGGCGGCCTCGCCGGACTGAGCGCCTGCGGCATCCCGCCGGCCAAGCGGGAGGGCCAGGGGCCCGCCTCCACGGACGTCTCGGCCAAGGAGAAGACCCTCGCCTTCTCCAACTGGACCGAGTACATGGACGTCAGCGAGGACGAGAAGTCCCGCCCCACCCTGGAGGCGTTCGCCAAACGCACCGGGATCAAGGTCAAGTACACCGAGGACATCAACGACAACGTCGAGTTCTTCGGCAAGATCAAGCCGCAGCTCGCGGCCGGCCAGGACACCGGCCGCGACCTGATCTGCGTCACCGACTGGCTCGCCGCCCGCATCATCCGGCTCGGCTGGGCACAGAAGCTCGACCCGGCCAACCTCCCCAACGCGTACGCGAACCTCTCCAGCCAGTTCCGCCGCCCCGACTGGGACCCGGGCCGGTCCTACTCGTACCCGTGGACCGGCATCTCCACCGTCATCGCGTACAACGCGAAGGCGACCGGCGGGAAGAAGGTCGACTCGGTCACCCAGCTCCTCGACGACCCCGCCCTCAAGGGCCGGGTCGGCTTCCTCACCGAGATGCGCGACTCCGTCGGCATGACGCTGCTCGACATGGGCAAGGACCCGGGGAACTTCACCGACGCCGACTACGACGCGGCGATCGGACGCCTCCAGAAGGGCGTCGACAAGAAGCAGATCCGCCGCTTCACCGGCAACGACTACACCTCCGACCTGGACAAGGGCGACATCGCCGCCTGTCTCGCCTGGGCCGGCGACATCATCCAGCTCCAGGTGGACAACCCGGACATCAAGTTCGCGATCCCGTCCGCCGGCTACATCACCTCCAGCGACAACCTCCTCGTCCCCGCGCAGGCCCGGCACAAGACGAACGCCGAGAAGCTCATCGACTACTACTACGAGCTTCCCGTCGCCGCCCAGCTCGCCGCGTACATCAACTACGTCTGCCCCGTCGACGGGGTGAAGGACGAACTCGCCAAGATCGACCCGGAGCTCGCGAACAACACGCTGATCCTCCCGGACAAGGCCATGGCCAAGAAGTCGCGCGCCTTCCGCTCGCTCACCAGCGCGGAGGAGACGGCGTACGAGGAGAAGTTCGCCAAGCTCATCGGCGCCTGAGGCCCACGTCGTCCACCTCTCTCACTCCCCTGGGATCAGAACCCATGACTGACAAGACTGCTCACACCGGAAAGAACACTGGCGGCGGCGACGTCCGTCTCACCGGGATCAGCAAGACGTACGGCTCCTTCACCGCCGTCCACCCGCTCGACCTGACCGTCCCGCAGGGCTCCTTCTTTGCCCTCCTCGGCGCCTCCGGCTGCGGCAAGACCACCACGCTGCGCATGATCGCCGGCCTGGAGGACCCCAGCACCGGCACCGTCTTCCTCGGCGACAAGGACGTCACCGACCTCCCGCCGTACAAGCGGCCGGTCAACACCGTCTTCCAGTCCTACGCGCTCTTCCCGCACATGGACATCACCGAGAACATCGCCTTCGGCCTGCGCCGGCGCGGCATCAAGTCGGTCAAGAAGCAGGTCGACGACATGCTGGAGCTCGTCCAGCTCGGCGACAAGGCCCGGCACAAGCCGCACCAGCTCTCCGGCGGCCAGCAGCAGCGCGTCGCCGTGGCCCGCGCGCTCATCAACCACCCGCAGGTGCTGCTCCTCGACGAGCCGCTCGGCGCCCTCGACCTCAAGCTGCGCCGGCAGATGCAGCTGGAGCTCAAGCGGATCCAGACCGAGGTCGGCATCACCTTCGTGCACGTCACCCACGACCAGGAGGAGGCCATGACGATGGCCGACCAGGTCGCGGTGATGAACGGCGGCCGGGTCGAGCAGCTCGGCGCCCCCGCCGACCTGTACGAGAACCCGCAGACCACCTTCGTCGCCAACTTCCTCGGCACCTCCAACCTCATCGAGGCCGAGGTCGTCGAGACCGGCACCGACGTGGTGGTGACGGCGGGCGGCGGCAAGCTCCGCGTCCCCGGCGACCGCTGTACCTCCGCCGTCCGCCAGGGCGGCAAGGTGCTCGTCGGCGTGCGACCCGAGAAGATCTCGCTCGCGCACGCCGACGACGCGGGGAAGATCGCCGACGGCCGCAACCGGGTCACCGGCCGGATCGCCGACTCCTCGTTCATCGGCGTCTCCACGCAGTACGTGGTGAACAGCCCGGCGGGCGCGGAGCTGCAGGTGTACGAGCAGAACATCGAGCGCGACACCCGGCTCGTCCCGGGTGCCGAGGTGGTGCTGCACTGGAACCCGGCGCACACCTTCGGTCTCGACGCGGCCCAGGACATCGACGCGGGCGTGGAGACGGTGGAGGACGCCGCATGACCGCAACGCTGGTGAAAGACGCGCCGCCGACAGACGAACCGGTTCTGCGCAAGCCCTCCGCCCGTAAGCGGCTCGTCCCGTACTGGCTGCTGCTGCCCGGCATCATCTGGCTGCTCGTCTTCTTCGCGCTGCCGCTGATCTACCAGGCCTCGACCTCCGTGCAGACCGGCTCCCTGGAGAAGGGCTTCGAGGTCACCTGGCACTTCCAGACCTACTGGGACGCCTTCACCGAGTACTGGCCGCAGTTCGTCCGCTCCCTGCTGTACGCCGGGACCGCGACCCTGCTCTGCCTGCTGCTCGGCTACCCGCTGGCGTACCTGATCGCCTTCAAGGCCGGCCGCTGGCGCAACCTCCTGCTCGTCCTCGTCATCGCGCCCTTCTTCACCAGCTTCCTCATCCGGACCCTGGCCTGGAAGACGATCCTCGCGGACGACAGCGTCGTCGTGGACGTGCTGAACACCCTCCACGTCCTCGACGTGACCAGCTGGATCGGATGGACCGAGGGCGACCGCGTACTCGCCACCCCGATGGCGGTCGTCTGCGGTCTCACGTACAACTTCCTGCCCTTCATGATCCTGCCCCTCTACACCTCCCTGGAGCGGATCGACGGACGGCTGCACGAGGCCGCGCGGGACCTGTACGCCTCCCCGGCGACCACCTTCCGCAAGGTGACCTTCCCGCTGTCGATGCCCGGCGTCGTCTCCGGCACCCTGCTCACCTTCATCCCGGCGAGCGGCGACTACGTCAACGCCGAGCTGCTCGGCTCCACCGACACCAAGATGGTCGGCAACGTCATCCAGTCACAGTTCCTGCGGGTCCTCGACTATCCGACGGCGGCCGCGCTCTCCTTCATCCTCATGGCGATCGTGCTTGCCATGGTCACCGTCTACATCCGCCGAGCGGGAACGGAGGACTTGGTCTAATGGGGATGATTCGCTGGATACGACGCAACCTCGTCGTCATCGCGGGCCTGCTGACGCTCGCGTACATGATCCTGCCGAACCTCGTGGTGATGGCCTTCTCCTTCAACAGGCCGAAGGGGCGCTTCAACTACTCCTGGCAGGAGTTCTCCTTCGACGCCTGGAAGGACCCCTGCGGCGTCGCCGACATGTGCGAGTCGCTCTCGCTCTCGCTCCAGCTCGCCGCCTGGGCGACGCTCGGCGCGGTCGTCCTCGGCACGATGATCGCCTTCGCGCTGGTCCGCTACCGCTTCCGGGCGCGCGGCGCGATCAACTCGCTGATCTTCCTGCCGATGGCGATGCCCGAGGTCGTGATGGCCGCCTCGCTGCTCACCCTCTTCCTCAACATGGGGATCGAGCTGGGCTTCTGGACGGTCCTGATCGCCCACATCATGTTCTGTCTGTCGTTCGTCGTCACGGCGGTCAAGGCCCGGATCATGTCCATGGACCCGCGCCTCGAAGAGGCGGCGCGCGACCTCTACGCCGGGCCGACGCAGACCTTCCTGCGCGTGACCCTGCCGATCGCCGCGCCCGGCATCGCCGCCGGCGGGCTGCTCGCCTTCGCGCTGTCGTTCGACGACTTCATCATCACCAACTTCAACGCGGGGTCCACGGTCACCTTCCCCATGTTCGTCTGGGGCTCGGCGCAGCGCGGAACCCCCGTTCAGATCAACGTCATCGGCACCGCGATGTTCGTCCTCGCGGTACTGGTGGTCATGGCCGGGCAAATCATTACGAACCGGCGCAAGAAAACAGCAACGGCCTGAGCAATAGGCAGCTCAGGCACCGAAGGAGTTGGAAACCATGGCCCCAGTCGCCATGCGTCTCGCTGCACAATCTCTCTCCGACGCCCAGCCCGTCCCCTTCTGGCTGGAAGACCCCGGCAAGCCCGGAGCCCTGCCCGCCCTCACCGGCACCGAGAAGTGCGACCTCCTCGTCGTCGGCGGCGGCTACAGCGGACTCTGGACCGCACTCCTCGCCAAGGAGCGCGACCCCGCCAGGGACGTCGTACTGATCGAAGGGCGCGAGGTGGGCTGGGCCGCCTCGGGCCGCAACGGAGGCTTCTGCGCCGCCTCCCTCACCCACGGCTTCGGCAACGGGCTCGCCCGCTGGCCGGGCGAGCTGCCGAAGCTGGAGGAGCTCGGCGACCGCAACCTCGACGCCATCGAGGAGGCGGTCGCCCGCTACTCCCTCGACTGCGACTTCGAGCGCACCGGCGAGATCGACGTCGCCACCGAGCCGTACCAGGTCGAGGAACTGGCCGAGGTCTACGCCGAGATCGACCGGCTCGGTCTCGCCGACGGCCTCGAACTGCTCGACCAGGACGCCGTCCGCGCCGAGGTCGACTCGCCGACCTTCCTCGGCGGCCTCTTCGACCGCCGCGGGGTCGCCATGCTGAACCCCGCCAAGCTGGCCTGGGGTCTCAAGCGGGCCTGCCTCGACCTGGGCGTACGGATCTTCGAGAACACCCCCGGTCTGGAACTGGTCTCCGTCGGCGCCGGCATGGGCGTCCGCACCCCGTACGGCCGGGTCGTCGCCCGCCGGGTCGCGCTCGGCACCAACGTCTTCCCGTCCCTGGTCAAGCGGGTCCGGGCGTACACCGTCCCGGTCTACGACTACGCCCTGATGACCGAGCCGCTCAGCCCCGAGCAGCTCGCCTCCGTCGGCTGGAAGAACCGGCAGGGCCTCGGCGACTCCGCCAACCAGTTCCACTACTTCCGCATCACCGCCGACAACCGGATCCTCTGGGGCGGCTACGACGCGATCTACCCCTTCGGCGGCAAGCTCAACGCCGACATGGACCACCGCCCGGAGACGTACCTCAAGCTCGCCGAGCACTTCTTCCGCTGCTTCCCGCAGCTGGAAGGGCTGCGCTTCAGCCACGCCTGGGGCGGGGCGATCGACACCTGCTCCCGCTTCTCCGCCTTCTTCGGTACGGCGTACCAGGGCAAGGTGGCGTACGCGGCCGGGTTCACCGGCCTCGGTGTCGGCGCCACCCGCTTCGGCGGGGACGTGATGCTCGACCTGCTCGCGGGGGAGCGCACCGAGCGCACCGACCTGGAGATGGTCCGCTCCAAGCCGCTGCCGTTCCCGCCCGAGCCGGTCGCCTGGGCCGGCATCGGCATCACCAAGTGGTCGATGGCCCGTGCCGACGAGAACGGCGGCCGGCGCAACCTGTGGCTGAAGGTCATGGACCGGGTGGGCCTCGGCTTCGACAGCTAGGCCGTGTCCGGCAGGTCCCGCCTGAGCCGCGGCGTCTGGCACGCGCGCCAGGGCCGGTGACGCGGCGGGGTCACGGGGTCTGCCGTGGCCCCGCCGCGCCGTTCCCGCCCGCCGCGGCCATCTCGCCCTCGCCCTCCGTGTCGACGTGCGGCAGGATCCTGTCCAGCCAGCGCGGGGTCCACCAGGCCCATTTCCCGAGCAGGGTCATCACCGCGGGCACCAGCAGCAAGCGCGCGACCGTCGCGTCGATGAGCACGCTCGCTGCCAGCCCGAGCCCCATCATCTTCACCACGATGCTGTCGTTGAGGACGAAGGCCGCGAAGACGCTCACCATGATGAGCGCCGCGCAGGTGATGACCCGCGCGGTGATCTCCAGGGCGTGGGCCACGCTCGCCTTCGCGTCTCCGGTGCGCAGCCACGCCTCGTGGACCCGGGACAGCAGGAAGATCTCGTAGTCCATGCTCAGGCCGAAGACGATGGCGAACATCATCATCGGCACGTAGCTCTCGATGGGCACTTCGCCGGAGACGCCGAGCGCCGGGCCGCCCCAGCCCCACTGGAAGACGGCGACGACCACGCCGTACGAGGCGGCGATGGACAGCAGGTTGAGCACCGCCGCCTTGGCGGCCACGAGCGGGCCCCGGAAGACGACCAGGATGACGAGGAACGCCAGCGCGACGACCACGGCGATGATGAACAGCAGCCGGCTGGAGACGATGTCGAGGAAGTCCACCTGCGCGGCGGTGGTGCCGGTGACGTACGTGGCCGCTGTGGTGCCGCCGACCGCCTGTGGGAGGACGTCGTCGGCCAGGTGGTTGGTCAGCGAGGTGGTCTTCTCGTCCTGCGGGGCGGCGACCGAGTAGGCCGTGGCGATCAGGACGTCGCCGTCCGAGGTCGGCGTGAGCGGGGTGATCAGGGCGGCGTCGGGCACCCCGGTGAGCGCCTTCTGGGCCTGGCTCGCCAGGGCGGAGCGGTCGGCGGCGGGGACCGAGGCCTGGTCGATGACGAGGGTCAGCGGCCCGTTGGAGCCGGGTCCGAAGGCCGAGGACATCAGGTCGAAGGCGCGCCGGTCGGTGAAGGACTTCGGGTCCGCGCCGTCGCCGATGTGCCCGAGCTGGATGGAGAACAGGGGGATGGCGAGCACGACGAGGACGGCGACGCCCGAGGTCAGGAACCACCAGGGGCGGCGTTCCACGCGCAGGGCGTAGCGGTGCCAGGTGCCGTGCGCCTCGTCGGTCGTCTCGCCCGTCCCGTCGCTCTCGGCGACGGGTGCGCGCAGATGCAGCCGGTCGATGTGGCGACCGATGAGCCCGAGCATCGCCGGAACGAGCGTGAGGGCTCCGGCGACGGCGGTGACGACGGTGGAGGTCGCGGCCAGGCCGAGCAGTCCGATGAAGCTCAGTCCGGAAACCCACAGTCCGCCGAGGGCGACGACGACGGTGCAGCCCGAGACGAGGACGGCCCGCCCGCTGGTCGCGGTGGCGAGTCCGGCGGCCGCGACCGGATCCTGGCCGTTCATCAGCAGCTGCCGGTGCCGGGTGATCAGAAAGAGCGCGTAGTCGATGCCGACGCCGATGCCGATCATCGTGGCCAGGGTGGGGGAGACGGTAGCGAAGTTCCACACCGCGGCGAGGAGGCCGAGGACCATGAGGCCGCAGACAGCCGCCACCAGGGCGGTGACCAGGGGCAGTACGGCGGCGATCAGGCTGCCGAAGCCGATGATCAGGACGATGATCGCGACGCCGAACCCGATCGCCTCGCTGGTCCGGTCGTCCGCCTCGGGCCGGGCCAGTTCACCCAGCGCCCCGCCGTACTCGACCTGGACCCCGGCGGCCCGCAGGGGCGCCACGGCGCTGTCCACGCCGGTCAGGTAGTCGTCGCCGAGAGTGCCGGGCTGGACGTCGAAGCGGACGGTGATGTAGCCGGTCTTCCCGTCGGTGGACAGCGGGCCGACGTCCGGGGTGCCCGGGGGAGGGGAGGGCGGCGGGGTGCCGGACGCCGGCAGCGGGCTCGTGGCGTTCAGGACGTGCGGGAGCTTCTCCAGCGAGGCCACGGCGGACGAGATCTGGTCACCGGCGTCCGTGAGCGGCTTGGCGTCGTCGCGCAGCACCACCTGGGCGCTGTAGCCGCCTGCGGCGGGCTCGTGCGCACGCAGCACGTCGAGCCCCTCCTGGGACTGGGTGCCCGGCAGCGAGTAGTTGTCGGAGTACTCGCCGCCGTACGCGTGGTTCAGCCCCACCAGGGCGCCCAGGGCCACGACCCAGGCGACCAGCACGACGACGAAGTGACGGGCAGACCACTCGCCGAGGCGGCGCAGCAGCCCTTTGCCGGAGCGACGCGCGCCGTCCGGTGCCGGCGCTCCGGCACCACCCGATGACTGGGGGAACGGCATGGGTACTCCCGTGGCGAGGGTGGTGATACCGGGCGAAGGCTCATACGAACACGGGGGAGGGGCGAGCGAGGGAAGCCGTCGACCAGGCCCGGTACCGGTCCACCCGATCGGACCCCCGGTCATGTGATCCAGATCACTTCCTATTGGCGGCTCGAAGTCGCGTAAGAGAAGGCGCCGACCCCGCTCTCTCCGGGTGGACACCGTGTCCACCCGGAAGGAGACCGTTGCGATGACTGATACGGGGGCCACAGGCGCCAGGGGTGCCGTGGAGTGGCTGGCGTCGGTGGCGCCGGATCCCGACGTCTGCCGGTGGGAGTGGGAGCGCAACCCCCACGGGGTCGCGCTGCTGCCCGCCGGCAGGCGCTGGGACGTCCTGATCCTGCCGTCGGAGCTCGGCTATCCGACCCTCGACGTGCTGGGACGGCTTGTGGACCGGCCCGGCCCGGTCCTCGCCGACTTCGGCGACGCCCGGATGGGCTTCTTCGTCCCGCCGGGCACCGTCACCCGCTGGCTCGGCAGCGGGGTGCGGGGCGCGGGCGCCGGGACCTGGATCGTCGTCCCGTACCCGGGCCGGGTGACCGGCGCGATGCGCTGGCTGGTGACACCGGACGGCGCGGGCACCCTCACCGACGCGACACTCCTCGAGCTGGCGATGCACGAGGCGGCGGGGCAGCTGGCCAGGCAGCGGCCTGGCGGGGGTGGCTGATGGGCGGGGGCGGATCTGGAGTCACGCACGCGCACTGGCGGAAGCACAAGGCGCCCCCGGACGGGTCGAAGACGTACCCGCCCCGTACACCTCGCTGCGGTGCAGTGCCTGCGGATGGATCGACAAGAATTCGCGCAAGAGCCAAGCCGAGTTCGCCTGCGTATCCTGCGGCTTCACCTGTAACGCGGATGAGAACTCCGCCAACAACGTCGCGGTAGGACAGGCCGTAAGGCCCCGGCGTAAACGTGCCGGTACCGGAGGGGCAACATCGCACCAGCGGTCGAGTGCCCGTGAACCTCAGCACCCCACTGGTGCTGGAATCCCCCTCCAGGAGGGGGAGGGTGTCAAATCGAGATGACCGACATGCTCCTCACCGGCTTCCCCGTCGCCGGCAACACGGACCGCTTCTTCCCGGCCCTCCGCGCCGGCCAGGTCGCGATCGGCCTCCCCGCCTCCACCCGGGCGGGCAACGGCCACACGACCCCCGCCGAGGTGAACGAGGCCCTCAACTGCCTGACGAGGAAGACCGACTGCGGCACGTACCGGACCCACGGCACCTGGCCCGCCCTGCGCGGCCTGATGACCTGGTCGATCAACTGGGACCGCTACAACCAGTGGGAGTTCAGCCGGAACTCCGACGCGTACACGTGGAGCTGACCGCCAGGATCAGCATCCCCAGGCACAGGCTGGCCAGCACGTCCAGGGGCCAGTGATAGCCGCGCAGGATCAGACCGGTCCCCGTCGCCGCCGTCAGTACGGCGGCGACGGGGACCAGCCGGTTCGAGACGAGGAAGGCCGTGCCGAAGTAGGCGACCATCGCGGTGGCCGTGTGGCCGGAGGGGTAGTAGCCCTGCGCCCACGGCTCCAGCGGGCCGGGCCGGGCCGTCCACTCCTTCAACGGAATCACCAGGAGCGGTACGAGGGCCATGGCGAGCCCCGCGTACAGGGCGGCGATCCGGCGGCCGCGCCACACCGCGTACGCCATCGCGCAGCCGAGGACGGGCAGGGCGACGGCCAGGCCGCCGAGGTCGGCGCCGAGTTCGGAGAGGGGCCGGGGGACCGTGTCCACCAGGGCCCGGGACACCCGCTCGTCGAGCCTGGCCAAGGGGCCGTGGACGAGCACCTGCCAGGTCACGACGGCGAGGGCGACGAGCGCCGAGAAGAGAGCCGGCCGCCCTGGAACAGGGGGGGTGGTTCCAGGGCGGCCGAGGGGATCGGGCTGCCGCACGCCCCGGGGGGTGTGGGGCGGGCGGCCATCCGATCGGTGAGGAGTTCCGGAGCACGAGGCTCCAGCGGTGTGCGCGACGGCACGGGTCGGGCGGGGCTGGGGGGGCTCCGCCCGGGGTGTTTCTCTCATCTGCAGAAACCGTACGGCAGAGAAGAGGGGACCGACAGCGGGAAACGCAACCCGCCATCGGCCCCCCACAGAGTCTTCACACGGAGTGCGCTCCGACCCTCTGCGCTCAGATCTGGGCGAACGCGTTCTCGATGATGTCGAGGCCCTCGTTCAGCAGGTCCTCGCCGATGACCAGCGGCGGCAGGAAGCGCAGCACGTTGCCGTAGGTGCCGCAGGTCAGGACCAGCACACCCTCGGCGTGGCAGGCCTTCGCCAGGGCGCCGGCGGCCTCCGGGTTCGGCTCCTTGGTCGCGCGGTCCTTGACGAGCTCGATGGCGATCATGGCGCCGCGGCCACGGATGTCACCGATGGCGTCGAACTTCTCGGCCATCGCCGACAGGCGGGCCTTCATGACCTCCTCGATGCGCTGGGCCTTGCCGTTGAGGTCGAGCTCCTTCATCGTCTCGATGGAGCCGAGCGCACCGGCGCACGCCACCGGGTTGCCGCCGTAGGTGCCGCCCAGACCGCCGCCGTGGACGGAGTCCATGATCTCGGCGCGGCCGGTGACGGCGGCCAGCGGCAGACCGCCCGCGATGCCCTTGGCGGTGGTGATGAGGTCAGGGACGATGCCCTCGTCCTCGCACGCGAACCACTGGCCCGTACGGCAGAAGCCGGACTGGATCTCGTCGGCGACGAAGACGATGCCGTTGTCGTTGGCGAACTTCACGATCGCCGGCAGGAAGCCCTTGGCCGGCTCGATGAAGCCGCCCTCGCCGAGGACCGGCTCGATGATGATCGCGGCGACGTTGTCGGCGCCGATCTGCTTGCTGATCTGGTCGATCGCCTGGGCGGCGGCCTCGGGGCCGCAGTTCTCGGCACCGGTGGGCCAGCGGTAGCCGTACGCCACCGGCACGCGGTAGACCTCGGGCGCGAACGGACCGAAGCCCTGCTTGTACGGCATGTTCTTCGAGGTCAGCGCCATCGTGAGGTTCGTACGGCCGTGGTAGCCGTGGTCGAAGACGACGACGGCCTGGCGCTTGGTGTACGAGCGGGCGATCTTCACCGCGTTCTCGACGGCCTCGGCGCCGGAGTTGAACAGCGCGGACTTCTTGGCGTGGTCGCCCGGGGTCAGCTCGGCGAGCGCCTCGCAGACCTCCACGTAACCCTCGTACGGCGTCACCATGAAACAGGTGTGGGTGAAGTCCTGGAGCTGCGCGGTGGCGCGGCGCACGACGGCCTCGGCGGAGGCGCCGACCGAGGTCACGGCGATGCCGGAACCGAAGTCGATCAGACGGTTGCCGTCGACGTCCTCGATGATGCCGCCACCGGCCCGCTTCGTGAAGACGGGGAGCGTGGAGCCGACGCCGCCGGCGACCGTGTCGAGCCGGCGGGCCTGAAGCTCCAGCGACTTCGGACCGGGAATGGCGGTGACGACGCGCCGCTCCTGCGGGACAGCGTTCATGCGGGGCTCCTGGGGGTGTTCTGGACGCACTTGCGGGTTTCCTCCGCAGGCTAGGCGCGGGGGAGGCCCGGCGGCATGCGCCGATCGGGAGTGGTGGGGGTGTGTCGTTGTCCGGGATGGACATGGCGACCCGGAACCCGCCCGCGGGCCGCCTCCCCGCGCTGCACGAGCACACGGCTGGGCGAAACCCCTCCGGGGCGTCCCCGGGCCACTAGATTGACGGTGGCACAGAGACGGCGACCTGGCTGGTCAGGGGGCAGGGGTTCATGGAGACGGACGGCACGTACGAGTCGCGCGACAGCCGGGGAGGCGCGGTTCCGCGTCCGGCGGGGCCGCCCGTGCCCTCCACTCCTCCGGCCCAGGGGCCGCCTCCGGTCTCGCACACCGGTCCGACCGGGCCCGGGCCGCAGGCCGGACAGCCGGAGCGGGCCGGGGCAGACCCGCAGCCCGCCGCCCCGCCGCTCGTACCGCCGCCCCCCACGCACGCGCCCACCCGACTCGGGGTCGCCGAGTGGCTCAGGATCCCCCGTCCCACCGCGGCGACCGGCATCTGGCGGCTCGGGCACCGCGAGCGGCCCGAGCGCGAACCTGACCTCGTGCCCGGCCGACAGCTGATCACTGGCGCCTTCATCGCGTACCTCTGCGGCTGGCTCCTCTGGTCGCTGCTGTGGAACGGCTACCTGGAGGGGGGATGGATCTTCGTCGACGACTGGTGGCTGCTGCCGATGCTGTGGCTCGTCCCCTCGGACTGGACGAACCCCGAGAGCCCCGACTTCGAGATGTACATCGCCGCGCAGTACCTCTGGTACGCCGTGCTCCTCGTCCTGTTCGCCGTCGGTTTCGGCCGTGTCGGCAACTGGCGGGACATCTGGCAGCGGTACGGCGTTCCTGTCTGGCCCCTGTTCGTACTCCTGCCGGGCGTCTGGCGCGAGCTGCCCCGCACGCTCACCTGGCTCACCTGGGTGTCCAACATCTACTACGTGCTGCTGATCGCCGCCCTCGTCGCGGCCTTCGGCCGGGTCGGCACCTGGCCCCCCGTACGGCGACGCTTCGGAACCGGAGGGCCCGCCGCGGCCACCCCGCGGCCCTCCACTCCGCCGGGAGCCGACCCCGCCGAGTGGCCGGAGCTGCGTGACGCCGGACTGACCGAGACCGCGGCACAGCTCGCGGAGGCCACCCGGCAAGGCGTGCTCGGAGACGTCGACTACGCCCGGATCCGTCGCGCCTGGCAGGGCGTGCGGAGCCGACCGGAACGCCTCGCCGCCTTCACCGAAGCCGTGCGCACCCGTGGCGCGGCCGCATGCGGCCATCCCTCCGGGCTGCGCGACCTGCCGGTCCGCAGCGCCACCCACGACCTCGCCACCGGCCAGGTCCTCATCGGCACCGCCGCCGACCACCCGCGCAACCCCTATGCGCGACGCACCACCGGCGTGGCCCTGGAGCCGGGTGTGCTCGGGACCTCGCTGCTCGCCGTCGGGCCCGCCGGGTCGGGGAAGACCGTGCGCCTGGTGCGGCCCGCCGTCGAGGCGCTCTGTCTCCAGGCGCTCGCCAACCGCGCCGCCGTCGTCGCCGTCACCGCCCAGGGCAGTCTGCTCGGCCCCGACGAGGCCTTCGACGTCGTCGTCTCCGTCGGGCGGCGCGAGTCCACCCACGACCTCGATCTGTACGGTGGCGCCGAGGACCCGGACGAGGCCGCTCGCATCCTTGCCGAGGCCCTCGTGGGGGACCTGGTCACCGACAGCCGCCGGGCCGCCACGGTGCTCGCCCAGCTGATCGGGCCGTTCCTGAGCGCGTACGGCCGCTTCCCCGGCGTACCCGAGCTGCGCGAACTGCTCGGCGGGGCGCCCGAGGCGCTCGCCACGCTCCGGGCCGCCGTCGCCGACGACCCCACCCAGCTGCGCGAGCTCGACGCACGCCGGCGGCAGACGGAACGCGGCGACGACGTCGGCATCCTCCTCGCCGAACGCATCACGTTCCTCGACCGGCCCGCATTCGTCGGCTTCTTCCGCACGGACGGCGGGTCCCGTCGCGGCGAAGGCCAGGACCGACCCCAGTTCTCGCTCAAGGCGGTCGAACATCCGCTGCGCGTCCGCGTCGATCTGCCCGAGCGCGGCCACGCCGAGGCCTCCAGGATCGTCTCCCGGCTCCTCCTCGCCCAGTTCACGGAGGCCGCCCTCGCCCGCCGCGACCGCTCCCTCTTCGCCTGCCTGGTCCTCGACGACGCCACCTACACCGTCACCGGCGAATCCGTACGAGCTCTGCAGAGGCTGCGTTCCGTCAACGCGGGTGTCCTCCTCGCCCTCCGCAGCCTGGAGGACGTGCCCGAGGCGCTGCGCGATCCGCTGCTCGGCGCGGTCGGCTGCCGGATGGCCTTCGCGGGCATCGCGCCCTGGGACGGCGGACGGTTCGCCGACACATGGGGCACCGAATGGGTACAGACGAAAGACGTCACCAACCGGCAGATCATCTCCGACGAGCCGCTCACCAAGGTCCTGCATGCCATGCGGCGGATGGTGACGGGCAAGGCGGCCACCGCGGAGGCCGTCACCGTGCGGGAGGTGGAGCGGCAGCGGTGGTCCGCCTCCGATCTCGCGCACGCCGTGCCCCCCGGGCACGCCGTCCTCTCCCTCACCCATGTGCGGGGCGAGCACATGCCGCCGCTCCTCGTCGACCTGCGAGGCTGAGCGCGGCCCTCCGGGCGGACTGGCACAATCGGGGGCGCCGCTCGGCTGAGCGGCGACCCCTCGCTCAAAGGTCCGACGGTCTCCCCATGCCGCCCACCCTCGCCTCGCTCGTCCAGCACTCCTCCCTGAAGCTCATCGTCCGTGCGGGTGAGGACCGTCTCGACACCCCCGTCCGCTGGGCGCACGTCAGCGAGCTCGCCGACCCCGTCCCGTACATGGAGGGCGGCGAGCTCCTCCTCACCACCGCGCTCACGCTCGACGCGGAGGACCTGGAGGCGATGCGCCGCTACGTGCGGCGGCTGCTCGGCGCGGGGGTGGTGGGGCTCGGCTTCGCCGTCGGCGTCAACTACGACGAGATCCCGTCGGCGCTGCTCGAAGCGGCCCGTGACGAGCACCTGCCGCTTCTCGAGGTGCCGCGCAGGACCCCCTTCCTCGCCATCAGCAAGGCGGTGTCCGCCGCCATCTCCGCCGACCAGTACCGGGCCGTCACGGCCGGCTTCGAGGCCCAGCGCGAGCTGACCAGGGCCGCGCTCGCCGAGGGCCCCGAGGCCGTCGTCGCCCGGCTCGCCGCGCACGTCGACGGCTGGGCCGCGCTCTACGACACCTCCGGCACGGTCGTCGCCGTCTCGCCCGACTGGGCGGCACGCCGGGCCGCCCGGCTCACCTCCGACGTGGAGCGGCTGCGCGACCGTCCGGCGCCCGCCAGCGCCGTGGTCGGCGGTACGGACGACCGCGTCGAGCTCCAGTCGCTCGGCACCGGTCGGCGGGTGCGCGGCGCCCTCGCCGTCGGGACGGGCGCGCCGCTCGGAACTGCCGAGCGGTACGCGGTGCACTCGGCGATCGCCCTGCTCACCCTCACGACCGAGCGTTCGCGTTCGCTCCAGGCCGCCGAACAGCGGCTCGGCGCGGCGGTCCTGCGGATGATGCTCGCGGGTCAGCCGGACCACGCGCGCGCGGTGGCGGGGGACGTGTACGGCGGGCTGCTCGACGCCCCCTTCCGGCTGATCGTCGCGGAAGCCGCCGGCGGCGACCCGACCGGCGAACCGGCGCTCCCGGCGCTCGCCGAGACCCTGGAGGCGGCGGCGGCACGCGCCGGCGAGGCGGTGCTCACCGTTCCCGAGAGCGAGCAGCGGCTCGTCGTGCTCGCCGGGGACGGCGGCGCGGTCGTCGCCGCCTGCGGCGGGTACGCGGACCGGGACGCGGAGGACGTCGGCGTCACCATCGGACTCTCGGCCCCGGCCGGACCGATCGTGGCCGCGGCGGCGTACAAGCAGGCGGAGCAGGCTCTCTCGGTGGCCAGGCGGCGGGGGAAGGCGCTCGTCGAGCACGAGGACCTGGCGGCGGGCTCGGTGCTGCCGCTCCTCGCCGACGACGCCGTCCGCGCCTTCGCCGACGGGATGCTCCGCGCCCTGCGGGAGCACGACGCGACGGGCCGCGGCGACCTGGTGGCCTCCCTGCGGGCCTGGCTCTCCCGGCACGGGCAGTGGGACGCGGCGGCGGCCGACCTGGGCGTCCACCGGCACACCCTGCGCTACCGGATGCGGCGCGTGGAGGAGATCCTCGGCCGCTCCCTGGACGATCCGGACGTACGGATGGAGCTGTGGCTGGCTCTCAAGGCGACGGGCGAGGGCACGGAGTAACGGCTGCCGGGCCCGCCGACGACCCCGACGGTCAGCGCCTGCCGGCCCACGCGGGCCCGCCGGGTCCGGCTAGGGCCTGTCCGGCGGATCATGGCCGGGGTCGCGACGCCTGGCACGGCACCTCGCCGCGTTGCCGAAACGCCCGCACAGCTCCGCTATGAGGACGCTCCGGCGCCTTGCGAGGCGTCCCCTGGGCCCTGCAGGCCTGGGGAGACCCCATGCACCAGACGCCGCGGCCTGTCCGACCCTGATCCGCCGGACAGGCCCTAGTCCGAGCCGCCCCCGTCGTCGCCCCCGCCGGCCCGTCGCCCGCCCCGGCGCTGTCCGGCGCGCGCCACCTCGCCGCCGAGCAGGGTCACGGTGGCCACCGCGCGGACCCAGCGGGGGCCTCCCCGCGCCGCCCACACGACGCAGGCGCAGCCCGCGACGGCGAGGACCAGGACGCCGATCAGTACGTAAAGGATCATGCTTTCCCCCTGTGCTCTTGCGGTCCGGGTCATCCTCCCATTCCTCCGGAGCGCCCATTGGGAGCCCCTTTCGGAGCCTTCCCGTGTCCAGAATCCGCTACCCCTGCCCGGATTCGGGCAATTTTCTTGGTCATCGGGGCCCGTGCTCCCTACTCTCCTGCTCATGACAAGCCCCGCCGTCGACCCGGCCCCCGAGACGCACCCGGATGCCCCGGAGCCCCGTACCGCCTCCGCGGCCTCCTCCGCCGACTCCGCCCCCGCCGTGCCCGCCCGCCGGATCAGCGGGGCCGTCTGGGCCGCGCTCGGCATCGTGTACGTCGTCTGGGGGTCCACGTACCTCGGGATCCGGATCGTCGTCGAGACCCTCCCGCCGTTCCTCTCCGGCGGCGCCCGCTTCATCACGGCCGGCCTGCTCCTCGCCGCGATAGTCGCCTGGCGGCAGGGCCCCGCCGCCCTCAAGGTGAGCCGCAGGGAACTCGGCTCCGCCGTCCTCGTCGGCCTGCTCCTCATCCTCGGCGGCAACGGCCTCGTCGTCCTCGCCGAGACCTCCATCCCCTCCGGCCTCGCCGCGCTCCTCGTCGCCGCCGTCCCCGTCTGGGTCGTCCTGCTCCGCGCCGCCTTCGGCGAGCGCCCCGGCCTCGGCGCCTTCGGCGGAGTCCTGCTCGGCTTCGCGGGCCTCGGCGTCCTCACCGTCCCCGGCCTGAGCGGCGAGGTGAAGATCGGCGGCGTGCTGCTCGTGGTCGTCGCGGCCCTGCTGTGGTCCGTCGGCACCGTCTCCTCTGCCCGGCTGCCCATGCCCGCGAACCCCTTCACCGCGAGCGTGTACGAGATGCTGGCCGGCGGCCTCGGCGCACTCCTGCTCGGCCTCGCGCGCGGCGAACACCACGGCCTGGACCTGGGCGCCGTCTCCGGCCGCTCCTGGGGCGCCCTCGCGTACCTCATCGTCTTCGGCTCGATCGTCGCCTTCACCGCGTACGCCTGGCTCCTCCAGAGCGCCCCGATCTCGCTCGCCGCCACCTACGCCTACGTCAACCCGGTCGTCGCCGTCCTGCTCGGCGCGCTCGTCCTGAACGAGGCCCTGACCTGGCCCATCCTCCTCGGCGGTGCGATCGTCGTCGGCGGCGTCTGGCTCATCGTGTCGACCGAACGGCGCGGTTGACCACGCGTCCCCTGTCCGGGGCGGACAGAGCCGCGGCTCCACTACTCCATACCGGACAAGCCCGCGCCCGCCGTCCCGGCCCTAACGTGGCACCAGAGCAATCGCTCGCTCCCCGAAACGGAAAGGGCCGGGACGCAATGACGACCACCCACGCCTTCTGGCTCGCCGGCCGCGAGGCCACCGGCGACGCCTCCTTCGACGTCACGAACTCGTACGACGGACGTCTGGTCGGCAAGGTCAGCGTGCCCACCGAGGCCCAGGTCGAGGAGGCCGTCGCCGCCGCGCACGCCGTCGTCGACGAGTTCGCCGCGACCCCGGCGCACGTCCGCGCCGCCGCCCTCGACCACGTGTCGAAGCGGCTCGCCGAGCGCACCGAGGAGATCGCCCTCCTGATCTCCGCCGAGAACGGCAAGCCCATCAAGTGGGCCCGCGGTGAGGTCGGCCGTGCCGTCTCCGTCTTCCGTTTCGCCGCCGAGGAGGCCCGCCGCTGGAACGCCGGCGAGGCCCAGCGCCTGGACACCGAGGCCGGTGGCGCTGGCCGCCTCGCCCTCACCCGCCGCATCCCCAAGGGCGTCGTCCTCGGCATCGCGCCGTTCAACTTCCCGCTGAACCTCAGCGCCCACAAGGTCGCCCCGGCCATCGCCGTCGGCGCCCCCATCATCCTCAAGCCGGCCCCGTCGACCCCGATCTCCTCCCTGGTCCTGGGCGAGATCCTGGCCGAGACCGACCTGCCGGCCGGTTCCTGGTCGATCCTGACCGTGCCGAACGACCGCATGCCCGCCCTCGTCAAGGACGAGCGCCTCCCGGTCATCTCCTTCACCGGCTCGGACAAGGTCGGCTACGCCATCCAGGAGTCGGTGCCGCACAAGCACTGCACCCTGGAGCTCGGCGGCAACGCCGCGGCCGTCGTCCTGCCCGACTGGTCCTCCGAGGCCGACCTGGACTGGGCCGCGACCCGTATCGCCACCTTCTCCAACTACCAGGGCGGCCAGTCCTGCATCTCCGTGCAGCGCGTGATCGCCGACGCCTCGGTCTACGACCGCCTGGTGCCGAAGATCGTCGCCGCCGTGGAGGCGCAGGTCACCGGTGACCCGTCCGACGCCGCCACCGACGTCGGCCCGCTGGTCGACGAGGCCGCCGCCAAGCGCGTCGAGTCCTGGGTGGACGAGGCCGTCGCGGCCGGCGCCAAGCTCCTCGCCGGCGGCAAGCGCGAGGGCGCGACCTACGCCCCGACCGTGCTCGCCGACCTCCCGGCGGACGTCACCCTGGCCCGCGCCGAGGTCTTCGGCCCGGTCCTGACGCTCGCCAAGGTCGACGGCGAGGCCGAGGCGTTCGCCGCGGTCAACGACTCGGACTTCGGCCTCCAGGCCGGTGTCTTCACCCACGACCTGCAGACCGCGTTCCGCGCCCACCGCGCCCTCGAGGTCGGCGGCGTGATCGTCGGCGACGTCCCGTCCTACCGCGCCGACCAGATGCCGTACGGCGGTGCCAAGCGCTCCGGCGTCGGCCGCGAGGGCGTGAAGTTCGCGATGGACGACTACACCTACGAGCGCGTCCTCGTCCTGACGGGCCTCGCCCTGTAACCCGTAGCCCCGCCGGGTACGGATTTACGAGACCAGGCGGCCTGAGCCCACTGTGCGGGGGCTCAGGCCGTCTTCTCGTCTTTCCGGACAGCCGGAAATCGGGTACGACGGACAAAGACCCCCAGGAGGTGTCCATGTCCGCGCCCACCCAGCGGCCCAAGGTCACCGCACACGAAGCCCGGCAGACCGCCGAGGCCGCACGTGAGCGGGACTGGCACAAGCCCAGCTTCGCCAAGGAGCTCTTCCTCGGCAGGTTCCGCCTGGACCTCGTCCATCCCCATCCGCTCCCCGCCGAGGAGGACGCCCGGCGCGGCGATGCCTTCCTGGCGTCCCTGCGCACGTTCTGCGAGACCCGGATCGACGGCGCCCGCATCGAGCGCGAGGCCCGCATCCCCGACGAGACGATCACCGGCCTCAAGGAGCTCGGCGCGCTCGGCATGAAGATCGACCGGAAGTACGGCGGTCTCGGCCTCACCCAGCTGTACTACAACCGCGCCCTCGCCCTGGTCGGCTCCGCCAGCCCCGCCGTCGGCGCCCTGCTCTCCGCGCATCAGTCGATCGGCGTACCGCAGCCGCTGAAACTCTTCGGCACCCAGGAACAGAAGGACGCCTTCCTGCCGCGGCTCGCCAGGACCGACATCTCCGCCTTCCTCCTCACCGAGCCCGACGTCGGCTCCGACCCGGCGCGCCTCGCCACCACCGCCGTACCGGTCCGGGACGACGAGGGCGACGCGTACGTCCTCGACGGGGTCAAGCTCTGGACCACCAACGGCGTCGTCGCCGACCTGCTCGTCGTCATGGCCCGGGTGCCCGCCTCCGACGGCGGGCGCGGCGGCATCACCGCCTTCGTCGTCGAGGCCGACTCGCCCGGCATCACCGTCGAGCACCGCAACGCCTTCATGGGCCTCCGCGGACTGGAGAACGGCCTCACCCGCTTCCACCGCGTGCGGGTGCCCGCGGAGAACCGCATCGGCCCCGAGGGCGCCGGCCTCAAGATCGCCCTCACCACCCTCAACACCGGCCGCCTCTCGCTCCCCGCCGCCTGCGCGGGCGCCGGGAAGTGGTGTCTGAAGATCGCCCGCGAGTGGGCCGGCGTCCGCGAGCAGTGGGGCGGTCCCGTCGCCCGGCACGAGGCCGTCGGCACCAAGATCTCCTTCATCGCGGCCACCACCTTCGCCCTGGAGGCGGTCGTCGACCTCGCCTCCCAGATGGCGGACGAGGACCGCAACGACATCCGCATCGAGGCCGCCCTCGCCAAGCTGTACGGCTCCGAGATGGCCTGGCTCATCGCCGACGAGCTCGTCCAGATCCGGGGCGGCCGGGGCTACGAGACCGCCGACTCGCTCGCCGCCCGCGGCGAACGCGCGGTCCCCGCCGAGCAGCTCCTGCGCGACCTGCGGATCAACCGGATCTTCGAGGGCTCGACCGAGATCATGCACCTGCTGATCGCCCGCGAGGCCGTCGACGCCCACCTCTCCGTCGCCGGGGACCTCATCGACCCCGGGAAGTCGTTCGCCGACAAGGCGAAGGCCGGCGCGCGGGCCGGTGGCTTCTACGCCCGCTGGCTGCCGGGGCTCGTCACCGGATCGGGACAACTGCCCCACTCCTACGGGGAGTTCGGTGTCCTCGCGGGGCACCTCAGGTACGTCGAGCGGACCTCCCGCAAGCTGGCCCGCTCCACCTTCTACGCGATGTCCCGCTGGCAGGGCCGCATGGAGCTCAAGCAGGCCTTCCTCGGCCGGATCGTCGACATCGGCGCCGAGCTCTTCGCGATGAGCGCCGCGTGCGTACGGGCCGAACTCCTCCGCACCACCGGCGACCACGGCCCGGAGGCCCACCAGCTCGCGGACGCGTTCTGCCATCAGGCCAGGCTGCGGATCGAGGAGCTGTTCGGCCGCCTCTGGTCGAACACGGACGACCTCGACCGGCGGGTCGTCGACGGCGTCCTCGCCGGCCGCTACGCGTGGCTGGAGGCCGGAATCGTCGACCCGAGCGGCGAGGGCCCGTGGATCGCGGACGCGACTCCGGGCCCGTCGACGGAACAGGACGTCCACCGCCGCATCCCGTGAGCGACCCACCCGCGCTCCGTGAGCGACCCGCTCGCGTCCCGTGAGCCGCCCGCCCGCGTTCCGCCATGCGGAACGCGGGTCCCTCCGGCGGCACGAGACGGCACCATGACCCCGTGACCGTCATCGACATCCCCGGCTCCAAGTCCGTCACCGCCCGCGCGCTCTTCCTCGCCGCCGCCGCGGAGGGCACCACCACCCTCCTCGGGCCGCTCGTCTCCGACGACACCGAGGGCTTCGCCGAGGGCCTCACCGCCCTCGGCTACGCCGTCCGCCGCGAGCCCGGCGCCTGGCACATCGAGGGCCGCCCGGCGGGCCCCGGCGCGGACACCGCCGACGTGTACTGCCGCGACGGCGCCACCACCGCCCGCTTCCTGCCGACGCTGGCCGCCGCCGGCCACGGCACGTACCGCTTCGACGCCTCCGCGCAGATGCGAGTGCGACCCCTTGCCCCCCTGACGAATGCTTTGCGCACCCTCGGCGTCGATCTGCGACACGGCGAGAAGGAGGGGCATCACCCGCTGGACGTCCACGCCCGCGGCGTCAAGGGCGGCGCGCTCACCCTGGACGCCGGGCAGTCCTCCCAGTACCTCACGGCCCTGCTCATGCTCGGCCCGCTGACCGCCGAGGGCCTCGACATCACCGTCACGGACCTGGTCTCGGAGCCGTACGTCGAGATCACCCTCGCGATGATGCGGGCCTTCGGCGCCGACGTGTGCCAGGAGGGCCGTACGTACCGGGTCGCCCCCACCGGCTACCGGGCGCGTACCTACGGCATCGAGCCCGACGCCTCCACCGCCAGCTACTTCTTCGCCGCCGCCGCCCTCGAACCGGGCCGCTCCGTCACCGTCCCCGGCCTCGGCACCGGCGCCCTCCAGGGTGACCTGGCCTTCGTCGACGTGCTGCGCCGCATGGGCGCCGCCGTCGAGATCACCGACGCCGGGACGACCGTCCGCTCCACCGGCACGCTGCGCGGCCTGACCGTGAACATGCGGGACATCTCCGACACCATGCCGACCCTCGCCGCCCTCGCCCCCTTCGCCGAAGGACCGGTCCGCATCGAGGACGTCGCCAACACCCGGGTCAAGGAGTGCGACCGCCTCGACGCCTGCGCCGAGAACCTGCGCCGCCTCGGGATCACCGTCCACACAGGGCCCGACTGGATCGAGATCCACCCCGGCACGCCCACCGGACCGGCCGAGATCGCCACCCACGGGGACCACCGCATCGTCATGTCCTTCGCGGTCACCGCCCTGCGCACGCCGGGCATCACCTTCGACGACCCGGGCTGTGTGAAGAAGACCTTCCCGGACTTCCACCGGGTCTTCGACACCTTCGTCCACACGCCGTGAGCCCGCCCCCGTGAAGAGCGCACGGCGTTTGCCGCAAGAATGGGGGGCATGAGCGACCGCCCCTCTCCTCTCGCCGATCCGCATATCGCCTTCGACGTGTCCGAAGGACGCCGGGACATCGTCGTCCTCGGCTCGACCGGGTCCATCGGCACCCAGGCCATCGACCTGGTGCTGCGCAACCCCGACCGCTTCCGGGTCACCGCCCTGGCCGCCTCGGGCGGCCGGGTCGCGCTGCTCGCCGAGCAGGCGCACCGGCTGAAGGTCGCCGCGGTCGCCGTGGCCCGCGAGGAGGTGCTGCCGGAGCTGCGCGACGCGCTGAAGGCGCTGTACGGATCCGAGCCGCTGCCCGAGCTCCTGGCGGGCCCCGACGCCGCCACGCAGCTCGCCGCCTCGCCGTGCCACACCGTCCTCAACGGCATCACCGGCTCCATCGGCCTCGCGCCGACGCTCGCGGCGCTCGAAGCCGGCCGCACCCTGGCGCTCGCCAACAAGGAGTCGCTGATCGTCGGCGGCCCGCTGGTGAAGGCGCTCGCCAAGCCGGGTCAGATCATCCCGGTCGACTCCGAGCACGCGGCCCTCTTCCAGGCGCTCGCCGCAGGCACCCGCGCCGACGTCCGCAAGCTGGTCGTCACCGCATCCGGCGGCCCCTTCCGCGGCCGTACGCGCGAGCAGCTGGCCGGTGTCACCCGCGAGGACGCGCTCGCCCACCCGACCTGGGCCATGGGCCCGGTGATCACGGTGAACAGCGCGACCCTGGTGAACAAGGGCCTGGAGGTCATCGAGGCCCACCTGCTCTACGACATCCCCTTCGACCGCATCGAGGTCGTCGTCCACCCCCAGTCGTACGTCCACTCGATGGTCGAGTTCACGGACGGCTCCACGCTCGCCCAGGCCACCCCGCCCGACATGGGCGGCCCCATCGCGATCGGCATCGGCTGGCCCGAGCGGGTCCCGGACGCGGCCCCCTCCTTCGACTGGACCAAGGCCTCCACCTGGGAGTTCTTCCCGCTCGACACCGAGGCGTTCCCGTCCGTCGGTCTCGCCCGGCACGTCGGCGAGCTGGGCGGCACCGCCCCCGCCGTCTTCAACGCGGCGAACGAGGAGTGCGTGGAGGCGTTCCTCGCCGGAAGGCTGCCGTTCAACGGAATCATGGATACGGTCACAGCGGTCGTCGCGGAGCACGGCGTTCCCGGTACGGGAACCTCCCTCACCGTGCCGGACGTCCTCGAAGCGGAGACCTGGGCGCGCGCCCGGGCCCGAGAGCTCGCAGCGAAGGCAACAGCGGAGGCCCGCGCATGACCGAAATGATCCTGTACGCCCTGGGTATCGTGCTGTTCGCGCTCGGCCTGCTCGTCTCCATCGCCTGGCACGAGCTCGGCCACCTCTCCACGGCCAAGCTCTTCGGCATCCGCGTGCCGCAGTACATGGTCGGCTTCGGCCCCACCATCTGGTCGAAGAAGCGCGGCGAGACCGAGTACGGCATCAAGGCCATCCCGGCCGGCGGCTACATCCGCATGATCGGCATGTTCCCGCCGGGCGACGACGGCCGCATCGAGGCCCGCTCCACCTCGCCCTGGCGCTCCATGATCGAGGACGCCAGGGAGGCCTCGTACGAGGAGCTCAAGCCCGGCGACGAGACCCGCCTCTTCTACACGCGCAAGCCGTGGAAGCGCGTGATCGTGATGTTCGCGGGGCCGTTCATGAACCTGGTCCTGGCCCTCGCGCTGTTCTTCGGCTCGATGATGACGCTGGGCATCGCGGGCCAGACGACCGAGGTCGCCGGAGTCCAGAAGTGCGTCATCAAGCAGAGCGAGAAGCGCGAGAAGTGCGCGACGGGCGACCCCGTCTCCCCGGCGTTCAAGGCCGGCCTGAAGGACGGCGACAAGATCGTCGCCTTCAACGGCACGCCGGTGAACGACTGGGACGCCCTCTCCGACCGCATCCGGGAGACCATCGGCCCCGCGACGATCACCGTCGAGCGGGCCGGACAGCGCGTCGAACTGCACCCCACGCTCGTCTCCAACAAGGTCCCGAAGAAGGACGAGGACGGCAAGGTCGTCCAGCCCCTGACCTACATCGACGCCGGCTACCTCGGCTTCGCCTCCAAGTCCGAGGTCGCGCCGCTCACCTTCGGCGAGACCACCGAACGGATGACCGATCGCCTGGAGAGCAGCGTCCACTCGGTCATCGCCCTCCCGGGCAAGATCCCCGATCTCTGGGACGCCACCTTCGGTGACGGCGAGCGCGCCGACGACTCGCCGGTGGGCGTGGTCGGCGCCGCCCGGATCACCGGCGAACTCATGAACATCGAGGCGCCGCCGACGACGATCCTCGTGATGTTCATGGACCTCCTGGTCATGTTCAACGTGTCGTTGTTCCTGTTCAACATGCTTCCGCTGCTGCCGCTCGACGGCGGCCACATCGCGGGCGCCCTGTGGGAGTCCGTACGCCGCCACACGGCCCGGATCTTCAAGCGCCCCGACCCGGGCCCGTTCGACGTGGCCAGGCTGATGCCCGCCGCCTACGTGGTGGCCGGCGTCTTCGTCTGCTTCACCCTGCTCGTCCTCGCCGCTGACATCGTCAACCCGGTGAGGATCTCGTAGCTCCCAGGGGGGCCGGACACCACGGTGTCCGGCCCCCCGCGCCCGGGGCGGTAACCTCGGAGACCTGAGCCCGCCGACGCACAACCTTGAGGTTGCACAGAAGATGACCGCGATTTCTCTCGGTATCCCGACCGTTCCGACCCGGCTCGCCGAGCGGCGCAAGAGCCGCCAGATCCAGGTCGGCACCGTGGCCGTCGGCGGTGACGCCCCCGTCTCCGTGCAGTCGATGACCACGACCCGCACGTCCGACATCGGCGCGACGCTCCAGCAGATCGCCGAGCTGACCGCCTCCGGCTGCCAGATCGTGCGGGTGGCCTGCCCCACCCAGGACGATGCCGACGCCCTCGCGGTCATCGCCCGGAAGTCGTCCATCCCGGTGATCGCCGACATCCACTTCCAGCCGAAGTACGTGTTCGCCGCGATCGACGCCGGCTGCGCGGCCGTCCGCGTCAACCCGGGCAACATCAAGCAGTTCGACGACAAGGTCAAGGAGATCGCCAAGGCGGCCTCCGACGCCCGGACCCCGATCCGGATCGGCGTCAACGCCGGCTCGCTCGACGCGCGGCTCCTGAAGAAGTACGGCCGTGCCACCCCCGAGGCGCTCGTCGAGTCCGCCCTCTGGGAGGCGTCCCTCTTCGAGGAGCACGGCTTCCGCGACATCAAGATCTCGGTCAAGCACAACGACCCGGTCATCATGGTCGAGGCCTACCGCCAGCTCGCCGCCCAGTGCGACTACCCGCTGCACCTCGGCGTCACCGAGGCCGGTCCGGCCTTCCAGGGCACCATCAAGTCGGCCGTCGCCTTCGGCGCCCTGCTCTCCCAGGGCATCGGCGACACCATCCGCGTCTCGCTCTCCGCGCCGCCGGCCGAGGAGATCAAGGTCGGCATGCAGATCCTGGAGTCGCTGAACCTGCGCCAGCGCCGCCTGGAGATCGTCTCCTGCCCGTCCTGCGGCCGCGCCCAGGTCGACGTCTACAAGCTCGCGGAGGAGGTCACCGCCGGCCTCGACGGCATGACCGTCCCGCTGCGCGTGGCCGTCATGGGCTGCGTCGTCAACGGCCCCGGCGAGGCCCGCGAGGCCGACCTCGGCGTCGCCTCCGGCAACGGCAAGGGCCAGATCTTCGTCAAGGGCGAGGTCATCAAGACCGTCCCCGAGTCCAAGATCGTCGAGACCCTCATCGAAGAGGCGCTGAAGATCGCCGAGCAGATGGAGAAGGACGGCGTCGCCAGCGGCGAGCCGTCGGTCGCCATCGCGGGCTGACGGGTACGACCCTCCCGCGAAGCCCCGCCGCCCGCCCCGGGCAGCGGGGCTTCTCGCTGCCGCAGGCGTGGTACGGGAGCCTCCGGGTACAGTGCGGGAATCAGCAGAACGTACCGTGAGGCCCCCCTCGTGTTGACACAACCCACCACCCGGGTCCTCGAACCCGCCGACCTCGGCGCCGCCCTCGCCGTCCTGGAGAGCGCCCCCGTCGAGAACGCCTTCGTGACCGCCCGCGTCCAGGTCGCCGGGCTCGACCCGTGGCGCCTCGGCGGCGAGATGTGGGGCTGGTACAGCGAGGGCCGGCTGCGTTCCCTCTGCTACTCCGGCGCCAACCTGGTGCCCCTCTGCGCCACCCCCGAGGCCGTCCGCGCCTTCGCCGACCGGGCCCGCAGGGTCGGCCGCCGCTGCTCCTCGATCGTCGGCCCCGCCGAGCCCACCGGCGAACTGTGGCGGCTCCTCGAACCCAGCTGGGGCCCCGCGCGGGACATCCGCGCCCGCCAGCCGCTGATGGTCGCCGAGGGACCCTCCACCACGGTCCCCGCCGACCCGCTGGTGCGCCGCGTCCGCAAGGACGAGATGGACGTGATCATGCCCGCCTGCGTGGCCATGTTCACCGAGGAGGTCGGCGTCTCCCCGCTCGCCAACGACGGCGGCCTGCTCTACCAGGCCCGGGTCGCCGAACTCGTCGGCTCGGGCCGCTCCTTCGCCCGCATCGAGAACGGCAAGGTCGTCTTCAAGGCGGAGATCGGCGCCGCCACCCGCCAGGCCTGCCAGATCCAGGGCGTCTGGGTCGCCCCCGAACACCGCGGCAAGGGCCTCTCGGAGACCGGCATGGCCGCCGTGCTCCAGTACGCGCTCGCCGACGTCGCACCCCTCGTCAGCCTGTACGTGAACGACTACAACACCCCGGCGAGGGCCGCGTACCGCCGTGTCGGCTTCCAGGAGACCGGCGCCTTCATGAGCGTGCTGTTCTGAGGCCCCGGCCGCTTGTAGGGTGCGCCGCATGGATGACGCAGAGGTCATGATCGGACCGGTCAATCTCGCCGCCCGGGTGGACGAGGCGCTCGCCGTGCAGGCGCTCGCCTTCGGCCTGGACGAGGACGAGATCGCCGTACGCCGGCACATCGTGCTGCGCCACCTGCTGTGCCGTGGCGCCCGCGCCTACGGGGCCACCACCCCTGACGGGGCGCTCGTCGGATTCGTGTACGGGATGCCCAACGACCGCACCCACTGGTGGTCCACCGTCGTCGAGCCGTACCTGCGCGCCACCGGCACCGCCGACTGGCTCGACGACTCCTTCGTCATCACCGAACTGCACGTCCACCCGGGCCACCAGGGCAGGGGCCTCGGCCGTGAGCTGATCACCACCATCACCGACACGGCCGCCGAGCCGCGCTCGATCCTCTCCGCGATCGACACGGAGAGCCCGGCCCGCGGCCTCTACCGTTCCCTCGGCTACACCGACCTCGCCCGCCAGGTGCACTTCCCGAGCGCCGCCCGCCCGTACGCCGTGATGGGCGCGCCCCTGCCGCTCAAGCGCCGGAACTGATTTCTCCGACGCGGTGCCACCCGGCTAACCTCGGGGCCATCACCTCCCCCGAGCTCTCGGCTTCGCTCGAGCAGGGGGACCCCCATGTCCCGGCAGGAGTACGAGAACCATGGCCAACGCACCGGTCCAGCGCATGTCCCAGTTGATGGCGAAGACGCTGCGCGACGACCCGGCCGACGCCGAGGTCCTCAGCCACAAGCTCCTCGTCCGCGCCGGCTACGTCCGTCGCACCGCCGCCGGCATCTGGAGCTGGCTGCCCCTCGGCAAGAAGGTCCTCTCCAACGTCGAGCGCATCGTCCGCGAGGAGATGGACGCCATCGGGGCCCAGGAGGTCTCCCTCCCCGCGCTGCTGCCGCGCGAGCCGTACGAGGCGACGGGCCGCTGGGAGGAGTACGGCGCCGAGCTGTTCCGCCTCAACGACCGCAAGGGCGGCGACTACCTCCTGGGCCCCACCCACGAGGAGATCTTCACCCTGCTCGTCAAGGACCAGTGCTCGTCCTACAAGGACCTGCCGGTCATCCTGTACCAGATCCAGACGAAGTTCCGCGACGAGGCCCGTCCCCGCGCCGGCATCCTGCGCGGCCGTGAGTTCCTGATGAAGGACTCGTACTCCTTCGACACCGAGGACGAGGGCCTGGCCAAGTCGTACGCCCTGCACCGCCAGGCGTACCAGCGCGTCTTCGAGCGCCTCGGCCTCGACTACCGCATCGTCGCCGCCACCGCCGGCGCCATGGGCGGCTCGAAGTCCGAGGAGTTCCTGGCCCCGGCCGAGGCCGGCGAGGACACCTTCGCCGACTGCCCGAACTGCGACTTCGCGGCCAACACCGAGGCGATCTCCTACGACCTGCGGCCGGTCGACGGCTCCGCCGTCCCGGCCGCCGAGGAGATCCCGACCCCCGACACCCCGACGATCGAGACCCTCGCCGCCTCGCTCGGCGTGCCGGCCTCCGCCACGCTCAAGAACCTCCTCGTGCGGGTCGACGGCGAGATCGTCGCCGTGGGCGTGCCGGGCGACCGCGAGGTCGACCTGGGCAAGGTCGAGGAGCACTTCGCGCCGGCGACCGTCGAGATGGTGACCGAGGCGGACTTCGCGGCCCGTCCCGACCTGGTCCGGGGCTACGTCGGCCCGCAGGGCCTGGAGAAGGCCACCTACATCGCCGACCCGCGCGTGGCGCCGGGCACGGCGTGGATCACGGGCGCCAACAAGGAGGGCATGCACGCGAAGAACGTCGTCGCGGGCCGTGACTTCGAGGTGTCCGAGTACGTCGACGTCGTCGTCGTCCAGGAGGGCGACCCGTGCCCGAAGTGCGGCACCGGCCTGAAGCTGGACCGCGCCATCGAGATCGGCCACATCTTCCAGCTGGGCCGCAAGTACGCCGACGCCCTCAAGCTCGACGTCCTCGGCCAGAACGGCAAGCCGGTCCGCGTGACCATGGGCTCGTACGGCATCGGCGTCTCCCGCGCGGTGGCGGCGCTCGCCGAGCAGACCGCCGACGAGAAGGGCCTGTGCTGGCCGGCCGAGGTCGCCCCGGCCGACGTCCACGTCGTCGCCGCCGGCAAGGCGCTCCAGACCGAGCTGGCCCTCGAGGTCTCCGACAAGCTGGCCGCGGCCGGTCTGCGGGTCCTGGTCGACGACCGCGCGGGCGTCTCCCCGGGCGTCAAGTTCACCGACTCGGAGCTCATGGGCGTCCCGCAGATCCTGGTGGCGGGCCGCCGCGCGGCCGAGGGCGTCCTGGAGCTGAAGGACCGCCGCACGGGCGAGCGCGAGGAGCTGACCGTCGACGAGGCGATCGCCCGTCTGACGGCGTGAGCGAAAGAGGTGGCCGGGCCCCACGGGGTCCGGCCACCTCTCCGTCTCCGGGGTGCGGGGGCCTCAGCCGCCTTCCTCCCGTGGCGCCGGTTCCACCGACGTCCCCGTCAGGTCCTCGATCGCGTCCGCCGCGTCCGCCCGCCCCGCCAGGTACGCGTCCGAGCGCGGCGGAACCGGCGGGGGCACCGGCGGTACGTGCATCATCGTCTCGGCGTGCCCCGCGGAGGCCCCGGGCGTCGCCCGTTCCAGGAACCTCAGCAGTTCCACCGGGATCGGCAGCACCAGCGTCGAGTTCTTCTCGGCCGACACGGCCATCACGGTCTGCAGCAGCCGCAGCTGGAGCGCCGCCGGCTGCTGGGACATCACCGCCGCCGCCTCCGCCAGCTTCTTCGAGGCCTGGAGCTCCGCGTCGGCGTTGATCACCCGCGCCCGGCGTTCCCGGTCCGCCTCCGCCTGCCGGGCCATGGAGCGCTTCATCGTCTCCGGCAGGGACACGTCCTTGATCTCGACCCGGTCGATCTGCACGCCCCAGCCGATCGCGGGGGAGTCCAGCATCAGTTCGAGCCCCTGGTTGAGCTTCTCCCGGTTCGACAGCAGGTCGTCGAGGTCGCTCTTGCCGATGATGGACCGCAGCGAGGTCTGAGCCATCTGCGAGACCGCGAACTTGTAGTCCTCGACCCGGACGAGCGCCTCCGCCGCGTCGACGACCTTGAAGTAGACCACCGCGTCGACCCGGACCGTCACGTTGTCCCGCGTGATGCCCTCTTGTGCGGGCACGGGCATCGTGACGATCTGCATGTTCACCTTGTGCAGGCGGTCCACGCCCGGAACGATCATGGTGAAGCCGGGCGCGCGGACTTCGTTGCGCAGCCGGCCGAAGCGGAAGACGACGCCTCGCTCGTACTGCTTCACGACCCGGGCCGCCGCGCCCGTGTACACCGCGACCGCCGCGGCCGCGCCGGCCGCCGCCATCAGCAGCTCTTCGATCATCACGGCCCCCTGGAGATCGAGCCGCCGAACGCCGCGAACCGGCGAACGGTACAAAAAGGGTATTCCCCTACAGCCAGCTCGCGAACTCGAGAAGCAGCTCGGCGTCCTGCCGCCGCCCCGCCGCGAGTGCCCGCGTGCCCGATTCCACCGCGCGGAACAGGGTCCAGCCGTGCAGCCGCTCCCGGTCCAGGTCCAGCGAGTCCGCCAGCTTGTTGACCCGCCGCCGGGCCGCGGAGGCGCCCGAGGACGCGGCCACCAGGTCCTCGACCCGGTCCCGTACGAGCCGGGCCAGGTCGTACGCCCGCTCGCCGACCAGCGGCTCGGGCCCGACGGCCAGCCAGGGCGCCCGGTCCCCGGCGAGGACCTTGCCCTGCCGGAAGTTCCCGTGCAGCAGCAGCGTCTCCGCCTCGCCCGCCACCAGCTCCTCGCGCGCCGCGAGCGCCGCCGCCGTCAGTTCGCCTGTCGCCGCGTCGGACAGGTGCGGGCGCATCGCCTCCGCCTGCCGGGCCGTCCGCTCGGCCACCGTCTCGAAGCCGTGCCCCACCGGGGGCTCGACCCACAGCTTGCGTACGGTCCCCGCCGCCTCCAGGAGCGCCTTCGCCTCGGGCAGCGAGCGCAGGGAGACCTCGTGGTGCAGCCGTTCGAGAACGAGGGCGCCCGCCCCGGTCACGGCGGTCTCGTCGGGCCCGTCGAGCAGCAGGGCGGCCCCCCAGCCGTTCCAGTGCGCGAGGGCCTCCCGCTCCCGATCGGGCCCGCTGAACGGGGGGGCGATCTTGAGCGCGGCGGGGGAGCCGTCCGGGCGCCGGACGAGCACGACCAGACTGCTCCGCCCGCCCGGCGCCAGCACGCGTTCGGCGTCCAGGGAGGCGTGGTCGAGCACCTGCTCGGCGAGGTCCGGCAGCTTCCCGAGCCACTCGGCCGCGGCGGCGTCCCCGTACGTCTCACCGAGCGCCTTCACCAGTCGCTGCGGCGGTTCGAAAGCCATACGTGCGTTGTTCCTTCGGTCGGGGCGGGGCTCACACCCGCTCGGCGAGCCCAGGAAAGGTTACGTCGCTGCCGCGCCAGCGGACGGCCCGTACCGCCGCCTCCCTGAGCGCGGCGGCCGCCTCGCGCCGCCGTGGGCCCTCGGAGGCCCGGACCAGGTCGGAGTACACCCCGGCGACCCGGTCCTCGAGCGTCGCCGCGAGCCGTACCGCGCCGGCCGGGTCCGCGACCCGGAACGGCAGCTCGTACGCGGCCGCCGCCGCCACCGGCGTGCCGCCGAGGTCGCGCACGGCCCTGCGCAGCGCGTCACGGCGCCCCCGGTGGGCCTCGTGGGCCGCCGCGGCCTCGGCCCGCCGCTCGGCTCCGATCCGGCCGCCGACGACCCCGTAGCCGTACACCGCCGCGTGCTCGGCGGCCAGCGCGGCCTGGGTCGCTTCGAGGGCGCTCATGCCCGTGCTCCTTCGGTCAGCAGGTAGGCGTGGGCCGCGCCGGCGGCGGCCACGGAGGCGAGCAGCCTGGCGTACTCGGGCGGCGCGGTGAGCAGGGCGGCGGTGTGCGCGTCGGCAGCCGTGCGCTCGGCCGCCGCGAGCTCCTTGAGCGCCGCCCGCGGGTCGCCGGTGACGGGGGCGGGTTCCGGGGAGGTCGTGGCGGTGGCGGGCTCGGCGGTCGGCGTGGCCGTCGCGGGCCGCACCGTCGTACCGCCCTCGCCGAGGGCCTTCGCGTGCGCCGCCACGGAGCGTCGCAGTGGAGTCAGCCGGGGTGCGAGCGCGGGGTGGGCGGCCAGGGTCGCGTCGTACCGTTCGAGCAGGCTCCGGGAGGCGGTCACCGAGCGGAGCCGTAGCGCCGCCTCGGCCCGCGCCACCCGTTCGGCCTCCTGTTCGGCGGCGCTGGGCCGCCGCGGACCGGGGGCCTTTGAGGTGCAGCCCGTGAGGACCGCCGTGGCGGCGGCCGAGACCCCCGCCGTCAGGAGTGCGCGCCTGCCCGTCGTCGTCACGCTCTCTCCTCAGCCGTGGTATGTCGTCGAAGATCGTCGGATCACCGCAGGCGAGCGTACCCGCGGCCCCCGGGGCGGTGGACGGCAACACCCTCCCGGACCGGATACCCTTTGGTCTGACACGCGACGAACACACAACAGCACACGCGGCCGAGGAGTCACCCGGATGAGCACCACCCAGAGCGACAGGCTGCGCGGACTCGTGGAGCCGCTCGTCCACGCGAGGGACCTGGATCTGGAAGAGATCGAGGTGTCCCGGGCCGGCCGCCGCGGACTGCTGAGGATCGTCGTCGATTCGGACGAGGGCGTGGAGCTGGACGCCTGTGCCGAGCTGAGCCGCGCGATCTCCGAGAAGCTCGACGAGACCGACGCGATGGGCGAGGGCGAGTACGTCCTCGAAGTCAGCTCGCCCGGCGCCGACCGTCCTCTGACCCAGCACCGCCACTACGAGCGGGCCGTCGGCCGGCTGGTGAAGCTCCAGCTGTCCGCCGACGATGCTTCCGAAGAGCTGGTCGCGCGGATCCTCACCGTGGACGCGGACGGCCTCGACCTCGAAGTGCCGGGCGTGAAGGGGCGCAAGCCCACCGCCCGCCGGGTCGAGTTCGCCGACATCGTCAAGGCGCGTGTCGAGATCGAGTTCAACCGCAAGGACAAGAAGGAAGAGGAGGCGTAGCCGTGGACATCGACGTGAAGCTGCTCAAGGGCTTGGCGCATGAGAAGGAGATCTCCTTCGACCTGCTGGTCGAGGCGATCGAGTCGGCCCTCCTCATCGCCTACCACCGCACCCCCGACGCCCGCCGCCACGCGCGCGTGGAGCTGGACCGGGCCACCGGGCACGTGACGGTGTGGGCGAAGGAAGACCCCTCCGACCTGGAGGAGGGCCAGGAGCCCAAGGACTTCGACGACACCCCGTCCGACTTCGGCCGGATCGCGGCGAGCACCGCCCGCCAGGTCATCCAGCAGCGGCTGCGGGACGCCGAGAACGACGTGACGTTCGGCGAGTACGCGCGCCGCGAGGGCGATGTCGTCGCCGGTGTGGTGCAGCAGGGCAAGGACCCGAAGAACGTCCTGGTCCGCCTCGACGACAAGCTGGAAGCCATCCTTCCGGTGCAGGAGCAGGTGCCGGGCGAGGACTACACGCACGGTCTGCGGCTGCGCACGTACGTCGTCCGGGTGGCGAAGGGTGTGCGCGGTCCGTCCGTCACTCTTTCGCGTACGCATCCCAATCTGGTGAAGAAGCTGTTCGCCCTCGAGGTGCCCGAGATCGCCGACGGATCGGTCGAGATCTCGGCGATCGCCCGTGAGGCCGGTCACCGCACCAAGATCGCCGTCCGCTCCACCCGTTCGGGTCTGAACCCCAAGGGCGCCTGCATCGGCCCGATGGGCAGCCGCGTGCGGAACGTGATGGCCGAGCTGCTCGGCGAGAAGATCGACATCGTCGACTGGTCGGACGACCCGGCCGAGATGGTGGCGAACGCGCTCTCCCCGGCGCGGGTCTCCAGGGTCGAGATCGTCGACATGGCGGCCCGGTCCGCCCGCGTGACGGTGCCGGACTACCAGCTGTCGCTCGCCATCGGCAAGGAGGGCCAGAACGCCCGCCTCGCCGCGCGGCTGACCGGCTGGCGGATCGACATCCGGCCGGACACGGAGCCGAGCGGTCCGGAGGACTGAGACCGTTTTTGGCCAACGACTGTTCGATTCTTGCCCCAAACAGGTGAGGTCGGTACGGGGAGGTAGACTTAATCGTGTCTGGCCGGACGCAGGCCCGTGCGTGCCCTGAGCGAACCTGTGTGGGATGCCGGGAGCGAGCGGCCAAGAGCGATCTGCTGCGGATCGTGGTGAGCAAGGACGAATGCGTTCCTGATCATCGCGGTACGCTGCCCGGCCGGGGTGCGTACCTGCACCCCGCCGTGGTCTGTCTCGACCTGGCGGTCCGCCGCCGAGCGTTCCCGAGGGCCTTCAGGGTCCAGGGCCCGCTCGACACCGCGGAACTCCGTCACCACGTCGAGCGGCCGACACCGCAGTGAAGAAGTACGGCACGGAACACCGTGCGGTCAGGTACCTCGCGAGTTGGAAGTAGGTCGAGATTGCGATGAGCACTCGATGAGTACGCGATGAGTACGCCCATGAAGTAGCGACGGTCCGGCGGTAACCGGACCTCACAAAGGAGCAAAGTGGCTAAGGTCCGGGTATACGAACTCGCCAAGGAGTTCGGTGTGGAGAGCAAGGTCGTCATGGCCAAGCTCCAAGAACTCGGTGAATTCGTCCGTTCGGCGTCCTCGACGATCGAGGCGCCGGTCGTGCGCAAGTTGACTGACGCACTGCAGGGTCCCGGCGGCAACGCCGGCAAGACCGCTGCCAAGCCTGGCGCGCCCCGCAAGGCGGCGCCCTCCCCCGCGGCGCCGTCCCCGGCCGCCGCGGCTCGTCCCGCTGCCCCGAAGCCCGGCGCCCCGGCTCCCAAGCCGGCCCCCGCCGCGCCTGCGGCGCCCGCCCCGGTCACTCCGGTGACTCCGGCCGCGCCCGCGAGCAGCACCCCCTCTCCGGCTCCGGCCGCCTCGGGCCCCCGCCCGGGCCCGAAGCCCGCGCCCAAGCCGGTCACTCCGGCTCCGGCCGCCCCCGAGTTCACCGCGCCTCCGTCGGCTCCCGCCGCCGGTCAGCGCCCCGGTGCCTCGGGTCCCCGCCCCACCGGCGAGCGTCCGGCCCGTCCGGCCCAGCAGGCTCCCCGCCCGCAGGGTCAGGGTGCGCCGCGTCCGCAGGGTCAGGGCGCTCCCCGTCCGGGCGGTGCCCGTCCGGCCGGTCCGCGTCCCGGCAACAACCCCTTCACCTCGGGTGGCTCCACCGGCATGGCGCGGCCGCAGTCGCCCCGTCCCGGTGGCGGTGCCCCGCGTCCGCAGGGTGGCCCCGGCGCCGCTCCGGGCGCTCCGCGTCCGCAGGGTGGCCCCGGTGGCGCCCCGCGTCCGCAGGGTCAGGGCGGCGCCCGTCCGACCCCGGGCGGCATGCCCCGCCCGCAGGCTCCCCGTCCGGGCGGCGCGCCCGGCGGTAACCGTCCGAACCCGGGCATGATGCCGCAGCGTCCCGCTGCCGGCCCGCGTCCCGGTCCCGGCGGCCGTGGCCCCGGTGGCCCCGGCGGCCGTCCGGCAGGTCCCGGCGGTGGCGGCGGCGGTCGTCCCGGCTTCACCGGTCGTCCGGCAGGTCCCGGCGGTGGCGGTGGCGGCTTCGCCGGCCGTCCCGGTGGTCCCGGTGGTGGCGGCGGTCGTCCGGGTGGTCCCGGCGGCGGTGGCGGCGGCTTCGGCGGTCGTCCCGGTGGCTTCGGTGGCCGTCCCGGCGGTCCGGGTGGACGTGGTGGCACGCAGGGCGCCTTCGGTCGCCCCGGCGGTCCCGCGCGTCGCGGTCGCAAGTCGAAGCGGCAGAGGCGTCAGGAGTACGAGGCCATGCAGGCCCCGTCCGTGGGCGGCGTGATGCTTCCCCGCGGTGGCGGCGAGGTCATCCGTCTGTCGCGTGGTGCCTCCCTCACCGACTTCGCCGAGAAGATCGGCGCCAACCCGGCGTCGCTCGTCGCGGTGATGATGAACCTCGGTGAGATGGTCACGGCGACGCAGTCCGTCTCCGACGACACGCTGACGATGCTCGGCGAGGAGATGAACTACACCGTTCAGATCGTCTCGCCGGAGGAAGAGGACCGCGAGCTCCTCGAGTCCTTCGACATCGAGTTCGGCGAGGACGAGGGCGGCGAAGAGGCTCTGGTCTCCCGTCCGCCGGTCGTCACCGTCATGGGTCACGTCGACCACGGTAAGACCCGACTGCTCGACGCGATCCGCAAGACGAACGTCGTCGCGGGCGAGGCCGGTGGCATCACCCAGCACATCGGTGCCTACCAGGTGGGTACCGAGGTCAACGGCGAAGAGCGTCGCATCACCTTCATCGACACCCCGGGTCACGAGGCGTTCACCGCCATGCGTGCCCGTGGTGCGAAGTCGACCGACATCGCGATCCTCGTGGTCGCGGCCAACGACGGCGTCATGCCGCAGACGATCGAGGCGCTCAACCACGCCAAGGCCGCCGGCGTCCCGATCGTCGTCGCGGTCAACAAGATCGACGTCGAGGGTGCGGACCCGACCAAGGTCCGCGGTCAGCTGACCGAGTTCGGTCTGGTGGCCGAGGAGTACGGCGGCGACACGATGTTCGTCGACATCTCCGCCAAGCAGGGTCTGCACATCGACTCCCTGCTCGAGGCCGTCGTCCTCACCGCCGACGCCTCGCTCGACCTGCGGGCCAACCCGAACCAGGACGCGCAGGGTATTGCGATCGAGTCCCACCTCGACCGTGGTCGCGGTGCCGTCTCGACCGTCCTGGTCCAGCGCGGAACGCTGCGCATCGGCGACACCGTGGTGGTCGGCGACGCGTACGGCCGCGTCCGGGCGATGCTCGACGACAAGGGCAACAACGTCGAGGAGGCGACCCCGTCGACTCCCGTCCTGGTGCTCGGTCTCACCAACGTGCCGGGTGCCGGCGACAACCTCCTGGTGGTCGACGAGGACCGTACGGCGCGTCAGATCGCCGAGAAGCGCGCTGCGCGTGAGCGCAACGCCGCCTTCGCCAAGCGCGTCCGCCGGGTGTCCCTCGAGGACCTCGACAAGGTGCTCAAGGCCGGTCTCGTCCAGGAACTCAACCTCATCATCAAGGGCGACGCGTCCGGTGCGGTCGAGGCCCTCGAGGCCTCGCTGCTCCAGCTCGACGTCGGCGAAGAGGTCGACATCCGTGTCCTGCACCGCGGTGTGGGTGCGGTCACCGAGTCGGACATCGACCTGGCCATGGGCTCCGACGCCATCGTCATCGGCTACAACGTCCGTGCGGCCGGCCGTGCCGCGCAGATGGCGGAGCGCGAGGGCGTCGACGTCCGGTACTACTCGGTCATCTACCAGGCGATCGAGGAGATCGAGGCGGCGCTCAAGGGCCTCCTCAAGCCGGAGTACGAAGAGGTCGAGCTCGGTACGGCGGAGATCCGCGAGGTCTTCCGCTCGTCCAAGCTGGGCAACATCGCCGGTGTCCTCATCCGCTCGGGCGAGGTCAAGCGCAACACCAAGGCGCGTCTGGTCCGCGACGGCAAGGTCATCGCCGAGGACCTCACGATCCACGGTCTGCGCCGCTTCAAGGACGACGTCACCGAGATCCGCGAAGGCTTCGAGGGCGGTATCAACCTCGGAAACTTCAACGACATCAAGATCGACGACGTCATCGCGACGTACGAGATGCGCGAGAAGCCGCGCGGCTGATCGCGTCCCATCGCAGCGGTGAGCCGGGGCCGGTCGGCGGAAAGTATTCCGTCGATCGGCCCCGGCCGTTGCGTGTACGGTTTCCGGTGTCCCCGCCGAGTGGTCGGCGGGAACACCGAACCCGAACCGGCGGGACATCCGGACACACATGTATGTGGGGACACTGTCCTTCGATCTGCTCCTCGGCGACGTTCGTTCGTTGAAGGAGAAACGCTCCCTCGTCAAGCCGATCGTCGCCGAGCTCCATCGGAAGTTCGCGGTGAGCGTGGCGGAGGTCAGCGGCCAGAACCTCCACCGGCGGGTCGAGATCGGCGTCGCGATGGTGTCGGGGGACACGGCACATCTCAGCGACGTACTGGACCGGTGCGAGCGGCTCGTCGCCGCCCGCCCCGAGGTGGAGCTGCTGTCGGTGCGCCGCAGGCTCCACACTGATGAAGACTGATTTGAGCAAGGCAAAGAAGGAGAAGGACCAGTGGCCGACAACGCGCGGGCGAAGAAGCTGGCAGACCTCATCCGGGAGGTGGTCGCCGAGAAGATGCAGCGCGGCATCAAGGACCCCCGCCTGGGCACGCACGTGACCATCACGGACACCCGCGTCACCGGCGACCTGCGGGAGGCCACGGTCTTCTACACGGTCTACGGCGACGAGGAGGAGCGGGCGAGCGCCGCCGCCGGTCTGGAGAGTGCCAAGGGCATCCTCCGCTCGGCCGTGGGCCGCGCGGCCCAGACCAAGTTCACCCCGACGCTGACCTTCGTGGCCGACGCCCTCCCGGAGACCGCCAAGACCATCGAGGACCTCCTCGACAAGGCGCGGGCCTCGGACGCCCAGGTGCGGGAGGCGTCCTCGGGCGCCGCCTTCGCGGGCGAGGCCGACCCCTACAAGAAGCCGGGCGAGGACGAAGCCGCCGAATGAGCAACGCAGCAAAGACGCCCGACGGCCTTGTCATCGTCGACAAGCCGTCGGGCTTCACCTCGCACGACGTCGTGGCCAAGATGCGCGGGATCGCCAAGACCCGCCGCGTCGGCCACGCCGGCACGCTCGACCCCATGGCCACGGGCGTCCTCGTCCTCGGCGTGGAGCGGGCGACCAAGCTCCTCGGTCACCTCGCGCTGACCGAGAAGGAGTACCTGGGCACCATCCGCCTGGGCCAGACGACGATCACCGACGACGCCGAGGGCGAGATCACGGCGTCGGCCGACGCTTCGAAGGTCACCCGCGAAGGCATCGACGCGGGCGTCGCCGAGCTGACCGGCGCCATCATGCAGGTGCCGTCGAAGGTCTCCGCGATCAAGATCGACGGCAAGCGGTCGTACGCCCGCGTGCGCGGCGGCGAGGAGTTCGAGATCCCTGCCCGCCCGGTCACCGTCTCCTCCTTCCAGGTGTACGACGTCCGCGAGGCGACCGCCGAGGACGGCACCCCCGTCGTCGACCTGGTCGTCTCCGTCGTCTGCTCCTCCGGTACGTACATCCGGGCGCTCGCCCGGGACCTCGGCGCCGGGCTCGGCGTGGGCGGTCATCTGACCGCGCTGCGCCGCACCCGGGTCGGCCCGTACAAGCTGGACTCGGCGAAGACGCTCGACCAGCTCCAGGAGGAGCTCACGGTCATGCCGGTCGCCGACGCGGCCGCGGCGGCGTTCCCCCGGTGGGAGGTCGACGAGAAGCGGGCCGCGCTGCTGCTCAACGGCGTCCGCCTGGAGATGCCGGAGTACCCGGCGGGACCCGTCGCGGTCTACGGACCGGAGGGGAAGCTCCTCGCGCTCGTCGAGGACCAGCGGGGCAAGGCCAAGAGCCTCGCCGTCTTCGGCTGAGACACGGGCCTCTGGGACCAGGACGTAGGGCTTCACGGTGGGGCGGGCACGCGCGCGTGCCCGCCCCACCGTTGTCCCCCCATCCCCCGGGAGAGTCTGTCCGGCGGAAGCCGCGGAATCACCCCATCGGGGAGGCGCTCGGAGTGAATGGGGGAGTGCCAGGGGGCGCGTTTCCCCTCGTGCGCCTCCGGGTGATCACAGGCGACCTACCGTCGACACCATGGGACGCGGGGACCTGGCGACGCTGGTACGAATCTGCGATCTGGCGGGCCGGCCGCGCGGCACCGGATTCCTCGCCGACCACCACGGAACGGTCGTCACCAGCCACGAAGCCGTCGACGGGCTCAGCCGTGTCCTCCTGCGCGCCCCCGGCGACCGGAGCTGGTTCGCCGAGGCCGAGGCCGTCACCTCCCTGCCGGAGCGGGGCCTCGCCCTGGTGCGCACCGAAGGGCTCGGCGTCCGCCCGCTGCCGCTCGCGACCCGCGACCGGATCGAACCCGGCACGTACGTGCGGATCGCCGCCCAGGGCTGGCGCGAGGCCCGTGTCCTCGGCCCCACCGCCGTCACGTACGTCGCCACAGACCGCTGCCACGACCTCGCCGAGGCCCTCGAGCTCGCCATCGGCACCGAGGGCGCCGAGGCCCTCCGCCTCAGCGGACAGGCCGCCGGAGGCCCCGTCCTCGACACCACCACAGGCACCGTCCTCGCCGTCCTCGGCACCGCCCTGCACGGCCACCGCAAGGCCGCCGGATACGCCGTCCCGATCCGGCCCGAGGGCCCCCTCACCGCCCTGCTCCGGCGCAACGCGGCCACCGTCGCCGCCTACGGCCCCGACCTCAACCTCGCCGGCATCCTGGAGCTCACCGCCACCTCCGCCGGGCCCGTACGGGAGCCCGACCCCTGGCCCGAGCCCGTCGAACGGCCCGAGTGCGTCCGTGAGTTCACCCGCTTCGCGGCGGGCGACGCACCGGTCCTCGCGCTCGTCGGCGCCCCCGGCACCGGCCGTACCACCGCGCTCGCCGCGCTGTGCGCACGCCGCGCCCGGGGCGCCGCCCCGGCCCCCACCGTCCGGCTGCGCGGCGCCGACCTGCGCGCCGAGGACCGCTCACTCGCCGACGCCGTCGGCCGCGCCCTGCACCAGGCGGGCCGTATCGTCGCCGCCTCCGGGGCGCTCGGCGACACCGCGACCGCCACCCCCGAACGGGCCGCCGCCCTCGCCCACGAGGCGGGCCGCCCGCTCCTCGTCGTCGTCGACGGCCCCGAGGAGATGCCGCCGCTCCTCGCCCACCGACTCGCCGACTGGACCGCCGCCACCGAGGACTGGCTCCGCGCCCACCACGTCCACCTCGTGACCGCCTGCCGCCCCGAGCACTGGGAACTGGCAGGGACCCTCTACACCCCGGGCGCGCTCCACCGGCCGGCGGCCGGACAGGGAGGCGGACTCGGACCCGGCCTCGGGGAGGCGGCGCCCGCCGCCCTCGTCCTCGGGCCGTACTCCACGACGGAGGCACGTGCCGTGCGCGAGGGGTACGGCCTCCGGGAGACGGACCTCGCCGAGTGCGACGCCCGCCACCCGCTCGCCCTGCGGCTGCTCGCCGAGGTGCGGGCCGCGCTGCCGGGGCACGTACCCGGGCGTCCGGGACGCGAGGAGATCTTCACCGCCTACCTGGACCTCATGTGCCTGCGGATCGCCGTCCGCATCACCGCGGGCTCCCGGCCGCTCGTCCGGGGGGCCGCCGTACGCCGGCTCGCCGCGCGCGTGACCGGCCAGATCCACGAGGCGGCCCGCCGGTGCCTCGGCCCGGGGCACGGCGTCCTCGACCGGGCCTCCTTCGAGCAGCTCTTCCCCTGGCGGGACGGCTGGGCCTCGGCGGTCCTCACCGAAGGCCTGCTCGTCCCCGCCGGCAGCGGCTACCGCTTCGCCCACGAGGAGCTCGCGGACTGGGTGCAGGCCGCCCACCTGGACCTGGACGCGGCCCTCCCCGCGCTCCTCTCCGCGGGCACCGCTTACCCGGCGCCCGGAGGCGAGGACCGGCCGGGCCCGCCCGGCTCGTCCCTCCACCCGCTCGGCCCCGTCCCCCCGACGTTTCCCCCGGCCCCTCCCACCGCGGCGGTGCCCCGGCAGCGAACCCCCGAGGACCCGCTCCCGCCCGGCCGGCCGCCCGTCCCGCGCCACCGCATCGGTCCCGTGCTCCAGGCACTCCTGCTGCTCCACCGCGAACGCGGCCCGGCGGCCCTCGCGCCCCACCTCACCGCACTCGCCGACTCCCTCGCCCGCTTCGCGGCCGCGGACCCCGAAGGGCCGCCGGCCGGTGACGGGCCCTGGTGGGCCGCCCGGCTGTTCGGGGAGAGCCTGCGGCGGCTGCCCGACCCCCGGCCGTATCTGCCCGTCCTGCGACTGCTCGCCGACCGGATCGGGGCCCGCCCCGGCCGCCCCGCCGTGTTCGCCGCGTTCGGGCCGGAGTTCTGGCTGGGGCTCCCGCTCGGCGAGGACGAGCGGATCGACCTGCTGCGGCGGCTCGTGCCCGCCGACCCGCCGCCCGGCCCCGAAACCGGCGGTGAACGGAGCCTCGACGCCGTCGCGGGGATGCTCGCCGCCGACCCCCGGGGCGTCCAGCCCCTCCTCTGCCGCTGGTTCGGCGACGACCGCCCCCTTCCCTCCGCCCCGCACGCGACCGTCGCCACCGCCGCCCAGGCCCTGCTGCACACCCATCGGGCGCTCGCCGTCGACGACCTGTGCGAGGCGCTCGTCGCCACCGCCCACCCGCTCGCCGACGGTCTCCTCGCCGCCCTCGCCGAGGACGAGTCCGCCGCCCTCTGCCGGGCCGTCGACCGCTGGGCCCACGACGACGGTCGCCCGGAGCGACGCGTCGCCGCCGCCGCGTACGGACATCTGGTCGCCGGCCACGCCGCCACCTCCGCCGACCGCGAACTCCTCCGCTACGCCGCCCTCGCCCTGCTCGCCCGCCCGGGCGACCAGGCCCTCCACGGCGCCGCCCTCGGCCTCCTGATCCGCGACCCGCACACCCGGGCCCGCCACCTGCCCCGCGCCCTCGCCGAGCCCCGGGTGCCCGCCGACGCGCTCGCCGAGGCCCTCGCGGCCGATCCCGGGCCGGTGCTCGCCGCCTTCCGGGCCCGGCTGCACGGCACGGGCGAGGCTCCGGCCGCCGCCCTGCGCGCCCTCGCCGAGGTCGACACGCCCGCCCTCGCCCGCCGGGTCGCCGCCCTCGTCCGCGACTACGTGGCCCGCCACCCCGAGGGCGCGGGACACGCCGCCGACTTCGTCGACCGGCGGTTCGAGGACGGCCCGGCGGCCAGGGCCGTGCTGTTCCCGCTGGTCGCCGGGCTGATCCGGGGTCGCCCCGCCACCGTCCGCCGCGCCCTCGCCCCCGTCCTCGCCGCCCCCGGCACCGGAGCCTCCCGCCATCTGCGGGCCGAACTGCTCGACGTACTCCTCGAACACGAGCGGTACGAGGCCGAGGCGGGCGAGTTCACCGTCCTGGAGGCCCTCCTGAGGGCCGCGGCCGAGGGCTCCGAGCTCCGCAGCGAGCCGCGCACCAGGGAGCTCACCCATCGGGCCGGCGGCCTGTGGGCCCGTACCGCGGAAGGCGCGGGGCAGCTCGACCCGGTCCTCGCGGGACTCGCCCGCGGGCGGCCCGCGTTCGCCGTGCTGCTCGCCCGCTGGACGGTCGCGGCCCCCACCGACTGGGTCCCGCTGCTCGGCCCCGAGTCCCTCCAGGCGCTGCGGAGCCACGGCACTTCCATGCCGATGCGAACCGACGGCCGTGGGCATGGCAGTCTTAGACCTGCGTAATCGGCGAACAGGCGGACGAGGAGCGGTCACAGTGCAGCGCTGGCGTGGCTTGGAGGACATCCCCCAGGACTGGGGGCGCAGCGTCGTCACCATCGGCTCCTACGACGGGGTGCACCGCGGACACCAGCTGATCATCGGGCGGGCCGTGGAGCGCGCCCGGGAGCTGGGCGTGCCGGCCGTCGTCGTGACCTTCGACCCGCACCCCTCCGAGGTCGTACGGCCCGGCAGCCATCCGCCGCTGCTCGCCCCGCACCACCGGCGCGCCGAGCTGATGGCCGACCTCGGGGTCGACGCGGTGCTGGTCCTGCCGTTCACCGCCGAGTTCTCCCAGCTGTCCCCGGCCGACTTCATCGTCAAGGTGCTCGTCGACAAGCTGCACGCGAAGGCCGTCATCGAGGGCCCCAACTTCCGCTTCGGGCACCGGGCCGCAGGGAACGTCGCCTACCTGTCCGAGCTCGGCGCCACCTACGACTACGAGGTCGAGGTCATCGACCTGTACGTCTGCGGCGAGGCGGGCGGCGGTGAGCCCTTCTCCTCCACCCTCACCCGCCGGCTGGTCGCCGAGGGCGACATGGGAGGGGCCGCCGAGGTCCTCGGCCGCCCGCACCGGGTCGAGGGCATCGTGGTCCGCGGCGCGCAGCGCGGCCGCGAGCTCGGCTTCCCGACGGCCAACGTCGAGACCCTGCCGCACACGGCGATCCCGGCGGACGGCGTCTACGCGGGCTGGCTGACGGCCGCGGGCGAGCGGATGCCGGCGGCCATCTCGGTCGGCACGAACCCGCAGTTCGACGGCACGGAGCGGACGGTGGAGGCGTACGCCATCGACCGCGAGGGGCTCGACCTGTACGGGCTGCACGTGGCCGTGGACTTCCTGGAGTACGTGCGCGGGATGCTCAAGTTCGACACCCTGGACGACCTGCTCCTGGCGATGGCGGGCGACGTGAAGCGCTGCCGGGAGCTGACCGAGGCGTACGACCGGGAGCACGCGGGGGCCTGAGCTAGGGCCTGTCGTTTGGATCATGCCGGGCTCGCGGGGTCTGGCACCGCGCCTCGCCGCGTTGTCGTCGGTTGCCATGGCTCCGCCATGACTCCCTCCTCCGCCTTGCGATGCGTCCCCCAGGCCCTGCGGGCCTGGGGAGACCCCATGCACCAGACCCCACTCCCCGATCCGGCCTGATCCAAACGACAGACCCTAGGCCCCCGCCTGCCCCGTACCGCTCACCAGGTGACGAAGAGCTCCTTCGGACCGCGGATCAGCCCCTTCGACTGCCACACCACGTCCTCGGGGCCGTCAGCCAGCCGCAGCCCCGGATAGCGGCTCAGCAGCGTCGACAGCATCACCTCCGACTCCATCCGGGTGAGCATCGCGCCCATGCAGTGGTGCGGCCCGTGCCCGAAGGAGACGTGCCCGGTGCCCTCCCGGTCGAAGTCGATGGCGTGCGGGTCCTCGAAGACCTCCGGGTCCCGGTTGGCCGCCAGGTAGGAGGCGTACACCGCCTCACCTGCCCGGATGCGCACCCCGCCGATCTCGACGTCCTCCGTGGCGATCCGGGGCAGCCCCACGCCGTTGCGGTGCGGGATCCAGCGCAGCAGCTCGTCCACGGCCTGCGGGATCAGCTCCGGCTCCGCGCGCAGCCGGTCCGCGAGCTCCGGACGGGTGAGCAGGACGTAGACCATGTTGGCGCTGTTGTTCCGCACCGCGTGGGCGCCGCTGATCAGGACGGCCATGGCCAGCGAGACGGCCTCGTCCACGTCGATCCTGCCGTCCGCGAGGGACTCGGCGAGCACCCCCGCCAGATCGTCCCGGGGCTCGGCGAGCCGCCGGTCGAGCAGCCGGGTGATGTAGCCGTGGATCTGTGCCTTGGCCGCCCGGCTGCTCTCCGGACCCGGCCCCGACGACAGGATGAGGTCGGGCCAGGAGGCCAGCTCCGCGCGGTCCTCCTCCGGGATGCCGAGCAGGTCGCACACCACCGCCATCGGCAGCGGGCCGTGCAGGTGCTTCACCAGGTCGGCGGGTCGGCCCGCCGCCTCCATCGCGTCCAGGAGCCGGTCGGTGGTCACCTGGGCCGCCGGGCGGAGCCGCTTGGTGTTCTGCCCGGTGAAGGCCTTGGTGACGGCCTTGCGCAGCTGGGTGTGGTACGGCGGATCGGCGTAGTTGAGGGCGGCCTTCGAGGCCACCATGTGCCCGGTCATCTTCGTGACCTGGCGGTCGAGGAGGGCCGTCCGGCTGAACCTGGGGTCGGAGGTCACCGCGCGCACGTCCTCGTACCGCGTCACCAGCCAGGCCTCGTTGGCCGCGGCGAACGGCAGCCGGATGCGGGCGACGGGCTCCTTGGCGAGGAGCTCGGTGAGCAGGGGGTCGAAGGCGAGGGCCGGAAGGTCGTCGACGGCCCAGTCACGGACGGGCGGAGGGGCGGCCGGGGGCTCGGGGGCAGTACCGGCGGGCGCCGTTCTCGTGGAGGGCGCTTCGGAGGTCGTCTCGGAGGTCATGTGGTGCCTGTTCCCGGCGGCGGACGGCGGCGATACGCCGAGCGCCGACAGCCCCCTGAACGGAGCACCCCGCTGCTCACCCTGAGTGGCCATCCGGTCGCGCTCGCGGTTGCGGGCTCGCGATCACCGGGTGAGTGTGGGCCGCAGTTCACGCGAACGAGACGAAGGAGCGAGTGTCGTGGTGACTTTGTGCAAGCCCGCTGTGTCCGTGCCCGAGCACGTGATCACGATGGAGGAGACCCTCGACCTCGCCCGCTCACACCATGAGGGGCATCCCCAACTGGCCCTGGCACTACGCCTGATCGGCAACACCGGGGTGACCAGGAGACACATCGTCCAGCCCATCGAGGAGACCCTGAAGCACCCGGGCTTCGAGGAACGCAACATCCGCTACGAGGCCGAGGCCAAGGCCCGGGTCCCGGCGGTCGTCCGGGAGGCGCTGGACAACGCGGCGCTGCGTCCCGCGGACATCGACATGATCGTCTACGTGTCGTGCACGGGCTTCATGATGCCCTCGCTCACCGCCTGGATGATCAACACCATGGGCTTCCCCAGCCACACCCGCCAGGTCCCCATCGCGCAGCTCGGCTGCGCCGCCGGCGGAGCGGCGATCAACCGCGCGCACGACTTCTGCACCGCGTACCCGGACGCCAACGTCCTCGTCGTGGCCTGCGAGTTCTGCTCGCTCTGCTACCAGCCCACCGATCTCGGTGTCGGCTCGCTGCTCTCCAACGGCCTGTTCGGCGACGCCGTCGCCGCCGCCGTGGTGCGCGGTCGGGGCGGCACCGGCATCGGCCTGGAGCGCAACAGCTCCCACCTCGTGCCCGACACCGAGGACTGGATCGCCTACAGCGTCCGCGCCACCGGATTCCACTTCCTGCTCGACAAGCGGGTGCCCGGAACGATGGAACCGCTGGCCCCCGCGCTCCGCGAGGTCGCGGGAGCACACGGATGGGACGCCGGGGCGCTGGACTTCTACATCATCCACGCGGGTGGCCCCCGCATCCTCGACGACCTGAGCCGCTTCCTCGAAGTGCCCCCGGAGGCCTTCCGCTTCAGCCGCGCCACGCTGACGGAGTACGGCAACATCGCCAGCGCCGTCGTCCTGGACGCCGTCCGCCGGCTCTTCGAGGAGGGCGGGCAGGCCGAGGGCGCGCGGGGCATCCTCGCCGGGTTCGGCCCCGGCATCACCGCCGAGATGTGCCTCGGACGGTGGACGAACGCCCCCGTCTCGCCCGAGCCGAGCCTCGGCACCCGCCGCATCGTGGGCTACTCGCCGCCGTTCCGTCCGGCCCGTACGCCCGCCGCCTGAGCGTCCGCCGCCGAGCCCCGATCACCGCGTACGAGGACCGGCGCGCGTACGAGTGCGCGCACCCGCACGAGCACCGCGTCCCCGGACGCCACCCCACCGAACAGCCCCAGCAGAGGAGAGCCCTATGTCCGCCACGCCACCCTCCCGTTCCCGGAAGCGCCCACGGGCCCTGCGCGGCCCCGCCGCCATCACCGCGCTGCTCGCCGGCGCCGCCGCGGCCTCGCTCGCCGGCGCGCCCGCCGAGGCGTCCGCGCCGCGCGCGGTCCGGGTGCCCATGCACCAGTGCTGGGTGAACGGGGTCTCCGCCCCGCCCGGTGAGCTCGTGAGCGGCACCAAGGGTGACGACCACATCTTCTGCGACAGCGACCTGGAGAACGTCACCGTGTGGGGCGGCGACGGCAACGACATGATCGAGGTGCGCGGCCTGGTCATCGACTCGGCCGTGATGGGCGGCGACGGCGACGACGTCATCCGCACCAAGCACCTCGTGCCGCAGAAGGCCTCCAGCATGGTCCGTGGCAACCGCGGGAACGACGTGATCAAGGTCGCCACCGTCGCCGGCGACGGTGCGGAGCACGGCGCGGTCGTCCACGGCGACGACGGCGACGACAAGATCACCACCGGCTCGGTCACCGGCGCCCCCGGCAAGTTCAACCGGGGGGGCGGCATCGTCACCGGGAACGACGGCGCCGACACCATCAAGGTCGGCACGATCGACTTCTCCGGCCGTGTCCTCGGCGGCAGCGAGGCGGACATCATCGAGGCGAAGGCCCTCGGCCCCGAGTCCGGCGGGCTCATCCAGTCGGGCCCCGGCGACGACAGGATCAGCGGCCCCGACGGCGGGCTCCTCATCGTCGGCGAGCACTGGGGATCGGTGGACGCCGGCGTCGGCAAGGACACCTGCACGGTGAAGTCGGTCTCCACCCGGACGTCCATCAGCTCCTGCGAGGTGATGCCGAAGGCGGCGCCGCCCGCGGACGGCGCCGCGAAGCCCGCAGGAAAGCCGTCGAAGCCCGAGGGCAAGCCGGCGCACCCCGCCGCGCGCTGAGCCCCCGGGCTCAGACCACCGCCTCCCGCGTCACCCAGTGGCAGGCCACCGCCTGGGCCCCGCTGCCCCCGAGAACCGGCAGGTTCTCGCCGCGGCAGCGGTCCGCGACCGCCGCGGCCTCGCCCGAGGCGAGAACCTGGCAGCGGGCGTGGAAGCGGCACCCGGACGGGATGCGGGACGGGTCCGGGGGCTCACCGGTGAGCACCACCGGAGCGCCCCCGGACTCCGGCAGCACCGACAACAGGGCACGGGTGTACGGGTGTTGGGGACTGGTCAGTACGGACTCCACCGTGCCGGTCTCCACCACCCGGCCGAGGTACATCACCGCCACCCGGTCCGCGATGTTCCACGCGAGCCCCAGGTCGTGCGTCACCACCAGGGCGGACAGGCCGAGTTCGTCCCGCAGGCGCAGCAGCAGCGCCAGGATCTCGCCCCGTACCGACGCGTCGAGGGAGGCCACCGGCTCGTCGGCGACGATGAGTTCGGGCTCCAGGACCAGTGCCCCCGCGATGACCACGCGCTGCCGCTGCCCGCCGGACAGCTCGTGCGGATAGCGCAGGAAGAAGCGCTCGGGGGGCCGCAGTCCGGCCCGCGCGAGGGCCCCGGCGACGGCCTCCCGCTCGTCGGTCCCCGTCCGGTGGACCCCGTGGATCCGCAGCCCCTCCGCCACCGCGTCGTACACGGTGTGCCGGGGGTTCAGCGAACCGCTCGGGTCCTGGAGGACCAGCTGCGCCCGCTTCCGGTAGGCCTTGAGGGCCCCGGAGGAGTACCCGAGCGGCTGCCCGTCGAACGCGACCGTGCCCGACGTGGGTCTGACCAGGCCGAGCAGCGAGCGCGCGAGCGTCGTCTTGCCGCAGCCCGACTCCCCGACGAGGGCCACGATCTCGCCCGCGCCGATGTCGAGGTCCACCCCGTCGACCGCGCGCGCGGTGGCCGCGCCCCGCCGCCCGGGGAAGGTGACGTGCAGCCCGCGCGCGGACAGCAGCGGCCCCGCGGATGTCTTCGTGCTCATGACGTGCTCCCCAGTGACGTGCTCCCCGGCGATGTACTCCCGGGTGTCGTGCTCCCCGGTGACGAGCTCCCCACATGGAGGCAGGCGGCCCGGTGTCCCGCGCCCGCCTCCCGCAGTTCCTGGTCGTGCTCCCCGCAGGCGTCGACGGCCACCGGGCAGCGCGGACGGAAGGTGCAGCCGCCGGGCAGGTCCGCCGGATCCGGCGGGTCGCCCGGCAGTCCGCGCGGCGCCCGCCGGGACGCGAGGTCCCCGACGCGCGGGAACGCCGAGGAAAGGGCTCGCCCGTAGGGGTGCACGGCGGCCTCGTACACCGACCGCGCCGGCCCCTCCTCGACGACCCGGCCCGCGTACATCACGGCGAGCCGGTCGCAGGTGTCGGCGAGGACCGCGAGGTCGTGGCTGATCATCAGGAGGCTGATGGACTGCTCGGCGACCAGCCGCTCGATCAGCCGCAGGATCTGCGCCTGGATCATCACGTCGAGCGCCGTCGTCGGCTCGTCCGCGACGATCAGCCGGGGATCGCAGGCGAGGGCCATCGCGATCATCACGCGCTGCCGCTGCCCGCCGGACAGCTCGTGCGGGTAGGCGGCCGCCCGCGCCGCGGGCAGGCCGACGTGTTCGAGCAGCTCGCCGGTGCGCCGGCGGGCCGCCGCGGGGGTGGCGCGGCCGTGGACGAGCAGCGGCTCGGCGATCTGGTCCCCGATCCGGTGCACCGCGTTGAGCGAGTGCATCGCGCCCTGGAAGACGATCGAGGCGCCCGCCCAGCGCACGGCCCGGAGCTGTCCCCACCGCATGGCGAGGACGTCGTCGCCGTCGAGCAGGATCCGGCCCTCGATCCGCGCGGAGGCCGGAAGCAGCCGCAGCAGCGCGAGCGCCAGCGTGGACTTGCCGCAGCCGGACTCGCCCGCCACGCCGATCTTGCTGCCCGCCTCCAGGGTCAGGTCGACCCCGCGGACGGCGGGCACGGCGCTCGCGCCCGACCCGTACGTCACGCGCAGACCGCGTACCTCCAGGAGGCTTCGCGTACTCATCGACCCACCCCCAGCTTCGGGTTCAGCACGGACTCGACGGCCCGGCCGCAGAGCGTGAACGCGAGCGCGACCAGCGCGATGGCGATGCCCGGCGGGGCCAGGTACCACCAGTGCCCGGAGGAGACCGCACCCGCCTCGCGGGCGTCCTGGAGCATCCCGCCCCACGAGACGACCGTCGGATCGCCGAGCCCGAGGAAGGCGAGGGTCGCCTCGGTGAGGATGGCGGTGGAGATGCCGAGCGTGGTCTGCGCGAGGACCAGCGGCATCACGTTGGGCAGCACGTGCCGGCTCATGACGTGCCGGTGACCGCCGCCGAGCGCCGTCGCCCGTTCGATGTACGGGCGGGACTCGACCGCGATGGTCTGGGCCCGGACCAGGCGGGCGGTGGTCGGCCAGGAGGTCACGCCGATCGCCAGGACCACCGTCCACATCGACCGGGACATGACGGTGGCGAGCACGATCGCGAGGACCAGGGTGGGCATCACCAGGAACCAGTCGGTGATCCGCATGACAACGGTCGAGAACCAGCCGCCGTAGTGCCCGGCGATGATTCCCACGAGGGTGCCGATGGCGACCGAGAGGGCCGCCGCGAGCAGACCGACGATCAGCGAGATCCGCGCCCCCCAGATCAGCAGCCCGAGTAGGGAGCGACCGAACTGGTCGGTCCCGAGCGGGAATTCGGCGCTCGGCGACTCCAGGGCCGTGCCGGGGGCCTTCGTCACCGACTGCACGTCGGCGCCGACGAGCAGCGGGGCGGTGAGGGCGAGCAGGGCGATCAGGGCCAGCGCGGCGAGGCCGAAGAGCCCGGCGCGATGCGTGCGGTACGCCTTCCAGAAGCGGGCCACCGTGCCCCGGCGGCGTTCCCAGGTCAGTGACGACGCCGACGGGGGCGTCGGTTTCGTGGAGGTCATCGGCCCACCCGGGGGTCGAGCAGCGGATAGAGCAGGTCGGCGATCAGGTTCATCAGGATCATCGCTCCGGCGAACACCACGAAGAGTCCTTGGACCAGGGGCAGGTCGGGCACGCTGAGCGCCTGGTAGAACAGCCCGCCGAGCCCCGGCCAGGAGAACACCGTCTCCACCAGGATCGAACCTGCTGCCACATGGCCCAGATTGATGAAGATCATCGTGACGGTCGGCAGGAGCGCGTTCGGTACGGCGTGCCGACGCCGCACGGCGTCGTCGCGCAGGCCCTTCGCCCGCGCCGTCGTCAGATAGTCGCCTCCCATCTCGTCGAGGAGCGAGGAGCGCATCACGAGCAGGGTCTGCGCGTACCCGACGGCCACGAGCGTGACGACGGGCAGCACCAGGTGGTGGGCCACGTCGAGGACGTACGCGAATCCCGTCTCGCCCGTGCCCGACTCCATGCCGCCGGTCGGGAACAGCCCCGGGACCGGCCCCATGCCCACGGAGAACACGATGATCAGCAGCAGTCCGAGCCAGAACGACGGCACCGACCACAGGGTCAGCGCGAGGCCGGTGTTCAGCTTGTCGCCGAGACCGCCGTGGCGCCAGGCCGAACGGGTGCCGAGCCAGAGCCCGAGCGCCGAGTAGATCACCACGGCGACCCCGGTGAGCAGCAGGGTCGCGGGCAGCTTCTCCGCGATCAGGTCCCCGACCGGGGCGCGGAACTGGAACGAGGTGCCGAGGTCCCCGCTCAGCGCCTTGGCGCAGTAGTCGGTGAACTGCTGCCACAGCGGCAGGTCGAGGCCGAACTGGCGGCGGAGCGTGGCCAGTTGTTCGGCGGAGGTGGGCACGCCGTGTGTCATCGCCTTCACCGGGTCACCGGGGATGATCCGGAAGAGGAAGAAGCTGGTGACGAGAACGGCGAAGAGCGAGACGAGCGCGCCGCCCAGCTTCCCCGCCGCGTGGCGGAGATAGCCGAGGGAGGAACCGGTGCGGGGTGCGCCGTCCGTGGCGCGGGCCTTCTCGGCCCGCGCCACGTCGGCGGGGGTGCTTGCCGTCGTCACGTTCCTACTCGCGGTCGTCGGCGGTGGAGCGGCGGCGGCGGGCGGCCCAGAGGCCCACGCCGAGGAGCACGACCGCGGCGGGGCCGACGACGAGCCAGAGACCGGCCGAGGAGGAGCTCTCCTTCTCCCCGGCGGCCGAGGCCGTGGGCGCGGCCGACCACCAGCTCCAGTAGCCGTCCTGTCCCCACAGGTTGCCGGCGGCCTCCGGCATGGTCGTGATGGACGCGATCTGGTCCGTGCGGTACGCCTCCAGGGCGTTCGGATAGGCCATGACGTTCATGTACCCCGTGTCGTACAGCCGGGACTGCATCCGCTTCACCAGATCCGCCCGCTTGGCGGCGTCGTACTCCACCGCCTGCTGCGCGTAGAGCCCGTCGAACTCCTTGTCGCAGATGAAGTTGTCGGTGGCGCCGGTGTCCTTCGGGGTGGCCGGGAGCGTCCCGCAGGTGTGGATGGAGAGGACGTAGTCCGGGTCGGGGTTCACGGACCAGCCGTCGAAGGCGAGGTCGTAGTCGCCCTTGACCCACGGGTCCGAGACGCTGTCGAGGCACTCGACCTTCAGTCCGATGCCGAGCTTGCCCCACCACTCCGTGAGGTACTTGCCGACCGCCTTGTCGTTCGGGTCGGTGGCGTGGCAGAGGATCCGGAAGTCCAGCGGCTTCCCGTCCTTGCCGACGCGCTTCCCCTCGGCGTTCTTCCGGTACCCGGCCGCGTCGAGGACCTTCTGCGCCCCGGCGGGGTCGTACGCCCGCTTCTGTCCGTCCGCCGGCTTCCAGAAGTACGAGCCGAAGCGCGGCGGGATGTAGCCCTCGCCCTCGACGGCGTGGCCCTGGAAGACCTTGTCGACCAGGGCCGTCCGGTCGACCGCGAGGAAGAGCGCCTTGCGTACGGCCGGGTCGAGCAGCGCCTTGTGCCCGTTGCCGAAGGTCTTGCCGTCCTGCGCCTTCGCGCCCGGGTTGGTGGCGAGGGCGTAGAAGCGGCGGCCGGGCGCGTCGTTGACCTTGATGTTCTTCTGGGTCTTGAGCGCGTCGGCCTGGGCGGGCGTCAGGTTCGGTACGAAGGACACCTCGCCCTTCTGGAGGGCGGCGACGGCGGCGTCCCCGTCCTTGTAGTACTTGAAGACCAGCTCGTCGAACTTCGGCGCGCCCCGCCAGAACGTCTTGTTCGGCTTGAGCTTGATGTACTGGTCGACCTTGTAGTCCGTGATGACGAACGGGCCGTTGCCCACGATGGGGAACTGCTTGTCGTTGTTGAACTTCGAGAAGTCGCCGACCTTCTCCCAGACGTGCTTCGGCACGATCGGCACGTCGAGCGCCGCCATCGTCGCCTGCGGCTTCTTCAGCCGGATGACGAGCGTCCGCGGGTCGGGAGCGGTGACCTTCGCGAAGTTGGCCGTGAAGCTGCCGTTGGCGGTGGCGGCGTTCGGGTCGGTCATCATCTTGTTGAAGGTCCAGGCCGCGTCCTCGGCGGTGGCCTGCTTCCCGTCGGACCAGGTCGAGTCCTCGCGGATCGTGTACGTCCAGGTCAGCTTGTCCGGCGAGGGGGTCCACGCGGTCGCCAGGCCCGGGATCGGGCGGGCGTCCTTCGCGTCGTAGTTGGTGAGGTACTCGTAGGCCAGCCGGTGGATGCTGGTCGAGGTGAGCTTCTGCGCGAGGAACGGGCTCAGCGAGTCGATGCTCTGCGAGACGGCGACGGTGAGCGTCTTCGGGGCGGCGGACTTGTCGTCCTCCGCGGCGGCGGTACCGGGGGCGGCCACGAGCGAGACGGCGGTGACACCGGAGGCGAGCAGCAGGCGGAGCGCTCTGTGGGCGACGGGGGCGGGACGGGGTGGAGCCTTCGTGACCATGACCATGGGACGTGACCTCGCGTCGGGGGATCTGTCGTGGATCTTGGGCTGACGATGGGTGAAGCGAAGGTTTATCAGCGGTGGTCTGCCGTCGTCAACGATCCGTCAAACCCCTTGTGGGCTGCGGGAATGCCAAGAGGCCCCGTACCGGGGGACCGGTACGGGGCCTCATTGGTCTATTCCTGTGACGCCTTACTGCTGAGGGGCTGGCGGAGCCTGCGGAGGCTGCTCGGCGTGCCACTCGGGCGGCGGGACCTGGGACTGTCCCTGATCGTGCCCCTGACCGGGTCCCTGACCGAACCCGGAGCCGTGGTCCTGCGGATCCGCCTGCGGAGGCAGCGGCTGACCGGGCTGCGGCTGCTGCCAGCCCTGGGGCATCCCGGGCTGGCCGGGGGAAGTCCCGTACGGCTGTCCGGGCGCGGGCTGTGCTCCGTACGGCTGACCCGGCGCGGGCTGCCCGGGCATCGGCTGCCCAACCGGCCCGGGCTGACCCGGCATCGGCTGTCCCGGCATCGGCTGGCCGCCCGGCATGGGCCGCCCGGGCATCGGCTGTCCCTGGACGGGCTGTGCTCCGTACGGCTGTCCGGGCGCGGGCTGCGCGCCGTACTGCTGCCCCGGAGCCGGCGGCTGTCCGTAGGGCTGCTGCGGCGGGTACGGCTGCCCGGGGGCGGGCTGCGCCCCGTACGGCTGACCCGGTACGGGCTGCGCGGGCGCGAACTGACCCGGCGCGAACTGACCCGGCGCGGGCTGCCCCGGCATCGGCTGGCCGTGCACCGGCTGTCCGGGCATGGGCTGACCACCGGGCATGGGCTGACCGGGCATGGGCTGACCGGGCATCGGCTGTCCGCCCGGCACCGGCTGTCCCGGCATCTGCTGGCCGCCCGGCATGGGCGGGGCCATGTGCGGAGGCAGCGCGCCCTGGCCGTCGCCGGTCCAGAGCCCCTGCGCCTGCTGCGCCCGTACGAAGTCCTCGGCCACCATCGCCGAGAGGTGGAAGTACGCCTCCCGCGTCTTCGGCCGCATCATGTCGAGGTCCACCTCGGCGCCGGCCGACAGGTGCTCGTCGAAGGGCACGACCACGACACCGCGGCAGCGGGTCTGGAAGTGCTGGACGATGTCCTCGACCTTGATCATCTTGCCGGTCTCGCGGACCCCGGAGATGACCGTGATGGAGCGCTGCACCAGATCCGCGTAGCCGTGCGCGGAGAGCCAGTCCAGCGTCGTCGAGGCGCTGGAGGCGCCGTCCACGGAGGGTGTGGAGATGATGATCAGCTGATCGGCGAGGTCGAGCACCCCGCGCATCGCGCTGTACAGCAGGCCGGTGCCCGAGTCCGTGAGGATGATCGGGTACTGCTTGCCGAGGACGTCGATCGCGCGCCGGTAGTCCTCGTCGTTGAAGGTCGTCGAGACGGCAGGGTCCACGTCGTTGGCGAGGATCTCCAGACCCGAGGGCGCCTGCGAGGTGAACCGGCGGATGTCCATGTACGAGTTCAGGTACGGGATCGCCTGCACCAGGTCGCGGATGGTCGCCCCGGTCTCGCGCCGCACCCGGCGGCCCAGCGTGCCGGCGTCCGGGTTGGCGTCGATCGCCAGGATCTTGTCCTGCCGCTCGGTCGCCAGGGTCGCGCCGAGCGCGGTGGTCGTCGTGGTCTTGCCGACACCGCCCTTGAGCGAGATGACCGCGATCCGGTAGCAGGAGAGGACCGGCGTGCGGATCAGCTCCAGCTTGCGCTGCCGCTCCGCCTCCTCCTTCTTCCCGCCCAGCTTGAAACGGGCGGCGCCACCGGGCGTCCGGCTGGACTTCGGCTTCTGCTTGTTGTTCCGCAGCAGCCGGTCCGAGGACAGCTCGACGGCCGCGTTGTACCCGAGCGGGGCACCCGGCACGGAACGCTCGCGCTGGTCGTGCGTCACGGGCGAGGGCCACGCGGCCCCGGTCCGCGGGTCGACCGGCTGATGCGGATCCTGCGGCGGCTGGGGCGCGGAGGCCTGCGGGGGTACGGCGGCGGGGTGCGGGTAGCCGTACCCGCCGCCGGGCACCTGGGCCTGCGGAGGCACGCCACCGGGGACACCCGGCTGCTGCGGGTAGTCGTAACCGCCCTGCTGCGGAGGCGTCCCGGACTGCGGGTAGCCGTAACCGCCCTGCGGGCCGGGAGCAGGCGCCTGAGGGGCCTGCGGATAGCCGTAGGAGCCGGGCGGCTGGGCCTGGGGCTGGGCCTGCGCCTGGGGGTACGGCTGGGCCTGCGGCGGTACGGGGCCGGGCGCGGCGGGAGTCCCGGGCGAGGGCCAGGCGGCGGCGGGCGGCAGCGGCGCGGCCTGGGGCGCGGGCTGGGCACCCTGGGCCTGCTGCGCGGGCCACTGCTGGGCGGGTGCGGGCGCGGCCGGCTGGAAGGAGGGCGGCAGTGGCGGCAGTCCGGCCCCGGGACCGGCCTGCGGACCGGCGGCGGGGAGGGGCCCGGGAGCGGCACCGGGGCCGAAGCCCTGCGGTGCTTCGGGGTGCGGGTAGGGGGCGGGTGCCGCGGGAGCGGCGGCGGCCGGGTGGATCTCGGGGGCCGCGGACTCGCCGGGGACCTCGACGGGCGCCTCGGCGGGAACAACGGCGTCGGTGACCGCTCCGGACTCCCCTTCGGCGTCTGCGACCGCCTCTGCCCCGGCGCCCTCGGCGCCGGGCTCGTTCGCGTCGGCCGCATCCGCGGCGGGCTCGGCCTGCGCCGACACGCTGCCGTCGGTGGCGGCGTCGGCGGAGTCTGCCGCGGAGGCACCGTCAGGGCCGGGGCCGGGGCCGTTGACGCCGGAACCGATCGCGTCGGAACCGTCGGCGTTCGCGACCGGAGTCGCGTCGCCGTCCTGACGCTCAGGACCCGAGACGGGCGCCTGACCGGTGTCGGTCGTGTCCGTCGTGCCGGTCGTGGCATCAGGCGTCGCCGCGGCGGCCGTCGCCTCCGCCTGGGCCGCACGCTCCGCGATCTCCTGCTGGAGCGCGGCGGGGGAGAAGCGCATGGTCGCGCCGCTCTCGATGTCCCCACCGCCGGAGGAGGCACCGGACGTGGAGGCCTCCGGCGCGGCGGCGGGAGCGAGCACCGAAGCGCCCGCGCCGGCCACCGGAGGTACCTCCGCACCCGGCGGATTCGTACCGACGGAAGCCACGGGAGCAACCGGAGCCGAGGGAGTCGCAGGAGTCAAGGGAGTCGCAGGGGCCACAGGAGAAACCGGCACCACCGGCGCCGCGGGCGGCACCGCGACCTCGCCCGTCCCCGCCGGCGGAGCCCCCGCGTTCCAGCTCGGCTCGAAGCCGCTGCCCGCCGGCAGGCCCGGTACGGGGAGCGGAGCTCCGCTCGGCGGCGGGGGAGTGGCACCGCCCGCCCCCGCACCGCCCGACGCGTTCTGCGTGTACCAGGCGGGCGGGGTGTAGTCGATGGTGAACTCACCCGTCATCTCGGCGGGATCCGCGTCGGACTGATCGTCGGCGGGCGGATTCCAACCCCCGTGGATCTCGTCGCGATCGCCGTTCACTTTGCCTCCTGGTGTGGTCGAGCACCCTTGTGCCGTGGTGGGGCGGGGCCCTTCCACCCTAATCGGCGCGGGCAACCCCCGGGCAGGCCCGAAGGCCCCTCCGCGCCCCTCCCCGTGAACCGGTCCGGGGCCCAAGTGACCTGACCGCGCCACAGAGTGAAAACCCCCACCGTTCAAAACATTGCAAAAGTGGACGTACTTGAACGACTTCGCGCCGCTCCGTCGCCGCTCAGTCCATCCGGCGCGCGCCGCCCAACAATCCGGTCTCGGCGTCCGTCGCCTGCGTCATCACGAACTGCCGGTCGCCCGGCGTGCACCAGAGGGTCACCCCGTCCGCGAGCGTGGACAGCGCCTCGTACTCGTGGCGCGGCAGGCTCATGATGCGGCCGATCTGCGCGGCCTCGTCGGGCGACACCCGCTGTACGCCGACGAGCGAGGACTTCTCCAGGAGCCGGGGCGCCACCGGGCTCAGATAGGGCAGCAGCGTCAGCACCGACTGCCAGGGCGCCGACACGACCCGGCCGCGCGGCGGCCGCATGCCGCAGTCGCGCACCACGACCACCGGACTGCCCGCGGACGCGCCCTGCGGCGGCACCCGCCCCACGTCGTGCAGCGAGATGCACGGCTGTCCGCCGCCCGCGGCCTGCGCGAGCGCCGTCCACGCCTGCGCGCGGCCCGTCTCGACCGCCACCCGGGCGCCCGTGGCGGCGGCCCGCAGCGCCAGCACCTGCGCGGTCCACAGACCGCCGATGAGGGTGATGTCGTACGGGACGGGCCGGTTGATGCCCAGCACGGCGGGGCGGCTCTCGGCGTCGACGCCGATCACCATGCCGTCGTCGCCGACCGGCAGGGCCAGCGCGTCGAGCTGGTCGACGGGGACGGAGTGCCGGTCGCGGCGCGGGCCGACGAGCCCGAAACCGAACCGGGGCCGCGCGCCCCGCCCCGTACCCCGGGCATCCGCGCCCCGGGAACCACCCCGGGGCTCCGTACCGCGCGAGGCCGACCGGCCGGAACGGGCCGGCGTACCGAAGGACGAAGAGGAAGCGGACATCAGCGCGCACCCCCCAGCGGAAGCGTCGCGAGGATTCCGGGCACCTGCTCCCGGTCGAGTCGCACCAGGCCCGTCCTCACCCCGCGCGCCGCACGCTCCAGTTCGTGCCGCGCGGCCACCAGTTCCTCGTCGCTCCGTCCGGTGATCCGTACGTGTCCGGCCACCGTCACCTCCTGCCGGTCCCCACCGCTCAGCGTCAGGCTGAACGTCGTCGCTAGCGCGGGCAGCGAGGTCAGCAGGGCCACCAGCTGAGGCATCGAGGCCCCCGAGCCGCCCTGGCCGCCCAGCTGGGGCCAGCGCCCCACCCAGTACGTCGTGTGCCGCCGGTCGTCGACCCGCCAGGTCCTGGCGGTCTCCTGCGTCCGCCGCCCCTGCGCCTGCCCCCGGCCCGCCTGCGCTATCGCCATCGGGCTCGCACAGGTGGAGGTGGCGATCGCCGAGGTCAGCTCCTGCTCCGTCAGGACGCTCGCCCGGAAACCGGCGCCCGCCAGCCGGCTCGCCAGCTGGTCGGCCGCCCGGACCACGCACTTCTGCGCCCCCGCCAGGCCGCCGCCGCGCGCGGCGACCGCCTCGGGGCACAGCTCGGGGTCGAGCTTGAGCGCGATCCAGGTGATCCGTACCGCGGGCGAACCCGTCTGCGCCTGCAGCGGCCCGTAGTTGCGCGCGGCCATCGACTGCGCGGGCAGGTGCGGCGCGGGCGCCGGCTGGGTGTGCTGCACGATCTGCGCCGACTCCAGCCGGATGCCGTCCACGCTCAGCACGTCCCGGACGATCCCGACGGGCAGCGGCCGTGCCGCCCGGTCGGGACGCAGCGCCGTGCCGTCCGACTCGACCCGCAGGACGGCGGTCAGGAAGGTGCCGTCGCCGACCATGCCGACCGGCCGCCGGTCGCGGTCGCTGTAGACGTAGGTCCGCAGCGCCGGGTCGCACTCCACGACCGGGGCGAACCCCGGCTCCGTGCCCTCCGGCACCGTGAACGACGACGCCCGGCGGCCGCGGGCCCGCAGCGCGAGGAAGGTGCCGAGCCACTCGGGCAGCGAGCGCCGGTGGCGGCGTACGACCGCGAGGAGCAGGAGCACGACGGCGACCACGCCCGCGGGCACCAGCAGCATCGGATCGACGACCCAGGCGACCGCGAGCAGGGCCGCCGCCACCTCGATCAGTACGAGCTGTTGCAATCGGAACGAACCGAAGTGTCCCGGACGTGCCTGAAGCCTCGGTGAGACCGAGGAGACGGGTCCCGTGGACGGGGGTTCGGAGGCGGTGGCCGCGGCGGGCCGCGTCCGCGTCGCGGAAGCCATGATGGAGAATCCCCCTCAATTCGTCCCGATCACCCTGGCCTGCCAGGGCTTTGGCGGCCGGATCACCCTACCCGCCCCACGAACACCACGGGACAGCAGGCATAGTAGGGGGCCGGTCCGACGGCCGGGGCCCGGGTGCCACTCCCCGGCTCCCGCGCGAAGATCGCGCCTGACGAGAATGGGGACTCATGGCATCGCGGCGGGACGAGCTCAACGCGTACACCTTTGCGAAGAAGCGCACGGTGGCGGCATTCCTCCAACCCTCGCCCTCCGGCACGGAGGAGGGGGCACCGAGGCCGCTGCGCGCGATCGTCCCCGGACTGATCGTCGCCGCGCTCGTCGTCGCCGGCTTCGGCGCCTGGGGCATGTTCAGCCCCCAGGCCCCCAAGGGCTGGGACACCCCCGGCACCCGGGTCATCGTCGGCAAGCAGTCGACGACCCGGTACGTGGTCCTGGAGACCGGCAAGGGCAAGGACAAGAAGACCCTGCTCCACCCCGTCCTCAACCTCGCCTCCGCGCGGCTCCTCCTCAACCCCGACCAGTTCCAGGTCGTGCAGGTCGCCGACAAGGAGCTCGACAAGGGCAAGCCGCCGCGCGGCCCGATCCTCGGCATCCCGTACGCCCCCGACCGGCTGCCCACGGCCGACGAAGCCGGCAAGTCCAAGCGCTGGGCGGTCTGCGAGCAGCCCGGGGGCGGTGCGGGCGCCGGCGTCCAGAAGGCGACCTTCCTCTTCGCCGAGCGGGACCTCAAGCGCACCGAGGGAGCCGGCCGGCTCAAGGACGGCGAGGTCCTCTACGTCAAGGGACAGAAGGGCGCCGCCCAGTTCCTCGTGGACCACACGGGCACCAAGTACCCGCTGAAGGCCGACTCCATCGGGCTGCTCACCGCCCTCGTCGGCCCCGGCAAGGAGCCGCAGGCCGTCACCGACGACTGGCTCGCCACCCTGAAGACCGGTGACGAGGTGGACTTCCCGCGCATCGACGGAGAGGTCGGCGCCCCCACCGAGGTCCCCGGCAGCACCCTGAACGGGACCGAGAGCCGGATCGGCATGGTCCTCCTCGCCCAGACCGGCTCCGGACCCCAGCACTACGTCGTCCTCGCCGGGAAGGTCCAGCCGGTCACCCCGTTCACCGCCTGGCTGCTCATCAGCTCCCGGCAGACCAACGTCCTCGACATGGACGGCCGGCCGACCACCGTCGACGCCTCCTCCTTCGTCCCGGACTCCACCGTCTTCCACGCCGCCGCGCGCTGGCCGCGGCTGAAGTCCAAGACGGTCAACGCCGCCACCGGCGCGGGCGCCCGCGACACCGTCTGCAGCGTCCTCACCGGCGTCGACGAGAAGGGCGGGACGACCCTCACCACCTGGGCCGGCACCGAGTACCCCGCCGACATCACCGCCGGCGGCACCAGCACGTACGTCACCCCGGGCACCGGCCTGCTCTACACCCAGACCCAGGGCAGCGGCCAGCAGACGCCCGACGGCTCGCTGTTCCTCGTCACCGACACCGGCCTGCGCTACGCCGTCCAGGCCAACGGCGACAGCGACTCCGCCCGCTCCGAGATCGGCGCGGGCGACAAGGAGCAGCCCACCGACGAACGCCCGGAACCCAGCGACGCCCAGAAGCGTCTCGGCTACGAGAAGGTCATGCCGGCCCGCGTCCCGATCGAATGGTCGGAGTTCCTGTCGAAGGGTCCCCGGCTCGACACCAACAGCGCGCGTCAGCCGCAGGGTTCCTAGGGGGTGGCACCGGTGACGACGACGTACCGCACGGCCGCGTACCGCCCTGTGGCCCACCGCACGGCAGCCCTGCTCGCCGCGGGCACCCTCAGCGCCCTCCTCGCGGCGCCCGCGGCGGCCGCCGCGCCCCGCCAGGACGGACCGGCCCTCGACGGCAGCGGCGAGTGCACCTTCCCGATGAAGAAGCAGATCGAGGGCACCCCCTGGCCGCTCCAGCGGGTCCTCCTGGACGAGCTGTGGCAGGACACCAAGGGCAAGGGCGTCCGGGTCGCCGTCATCGACACGGGAGTCGACGACGTCAACCAGCAGCTGCGGACCGCCGTCGACGCCAAGGCCGGCAAGGACTACCTGAAGCCCGACAAGGAGAACCCGGGCTTCGGCGACGAGAAGCGCGGCAAGACCGACGGCACCGTCGACGACGTCGGCCACGGCACCAAGGTCGCCGGCATCATCGCCGCCCGCCCCCGCCCGGGCACCGGCTTCGTCGGCATCGCCCCCGAGGCGACGATCATCCCGATCCGGCAGAACGACGAGAAGAACAGCGGCAAGTCCGACACGATGGCGCTCGCGATCGACCACGCCGTGGCCAAGCGCGCGGACGTCATCAACATCTCGCAGGACACCACCCAGGCCCTCAAGGCCGATTCGCCCATGGGCCTCGCGATCGCCCGCGCGATCAAGGCGGGCGTCGTCGTCGTCGCCTCCGCCGGCAACGACGGCATGGACGGCAAGCTCAAGAACACGTACCCGGCGGCCTTCCCCGGCGTCCTCGCCGTCGCCTCCTCCGACCGCAACAACGAGCGCGCCGCGTTCTCCCAGTCCGGCACCTTCGTGGGCGTCGCGGCGCCCGGCGTCGACATCGTCTCCACCGTCCCCGGCGGCGGCCAGTGCGTCGACAACGGCACCAGCTTCTCCGCCCCCTACGTCGCCGGTGTCGCGGCCCTGCTCCGCGCCAAGTACCCGGAGTGGACGGTCGCGCAGATCGTCACCCGGATCCAGCAGACCGCGGTCCGCTCCGTCAACGGACGCGACAACCACGTCGGCTGGGGAGTGGTCGACCCGGTGCGGGCGCTCGCCGACGCCCCCGGCACGCCGCCCTCCTCGCCCACGCCCGATCCGGGGCCGCCCAAGCCGCCGGCCCCCGAGCCGGCCCGTCTGGCGCTGTCGGAGACGCCTCAGGAGCGCTCGGAACGGCTCGCCACCTACGCGTTGGGGATCGGTGTCGTCCTGGTGGCCGTGGTCGCCGGAACCGCCACCGTGATCCGCGACACCCACCGCCGGAGGGGGGCCCGTTGACGCGCGTACCGGTCAAGTATCCGGACCCTCCTTTGCAGTTGGAACTGCCGCCGTCAATGGATAAAGTGACCGCTGGGCGCACGGCAGTGCGATCCCAGCACGGGGGCGGCATCAGAAGATTCCCGTCCGCATCACGACCGGACGGCCCGACGGTCCAGCCGTCGACGCCGCCGAAGGAAGAAGGGGCAAGATGTCGAAAGACCTGAACGTAACCAGTGCCGAACAAGTCAAGCTCGCCGGCCGGATCCAGGACTTCTCCGACGAGCTCCAGTCCCGCATCACCTCCCTCAACGGCGTGGTGGACCGCGTCCAGGCGGGCTGGCAGGGCGCTGCGAGCAAGGAGTACGACCGGGTCCAGAACGACCTGAACATGCGTCTGCGCAGCATGCGCGCCGAGCTCACCAAGCTCGAGGAGATCATGCGCATGAGCGCCGACGGGTTCACGCAGGAGGAGGAGGACCGCCTCCGGTCCTTCCGCACCATGGACAGCTCCGGCGGCCAGAGCGCCATCCTCGGCATCTGAGCCGTCCGACCCGACCAGTCCTCCGCGCCACTCAACTTCAGGAGTCATCATCATGACCACTGCGGTCAATTACGACACCGTGACGCAGGCGGCGGCCGACACCCGCCTCACCTCCAGCACGCTCACCCAGAAGCTCGACGACCTCATGGCCGAGGTGAACCGCGTCGCCTCCAACTGGGAGGGTGAGGCAAAGGTCGCCTACCGCGAGAGCCAGGACCGCCTGACCCGCGACATGGCCGGCATGAACCAGGACCTGGCGCGCATCGCCCAGCTCCTCGACGAGTCGGTCATGGGCTACCAGGACACCGACAAGGGCAACGCCGCCCGGTTCCGCATGATGTGAGACCGTGCAGCACGCGCGAGGGGGTGGCCCGTTCCGACGGGCCACCCCCTCACGCGTACCCGCTGGTGTCAGCGGAGGTCGAACTCGCCGTCACGGGCCCCCAGCACGAACGCGTCCCACTCGGCCTTCGTGTAGCGAAGCACCGTCTCCTTGTCGAGGGACGAACGCATCGCCACGGCCCCGTCGGGGAGCTTCGCGATCTCCACGCGCTCCTCGTCCGGGCTGGTCCCCGGGGCGCCCTCCCACTCGACGCCGGAGATGTCCAGCGCGTACAGCTCGTCCTTCTGGCGCTGCTTCTCGGCGGCCAGAGCGCTGTCCGCCGCACTGTCGGCGCTGCTCGTGCTGGTGCCTGCGTCAGTCATCGGCGCGTTCCCTTCGCGGTGGTACGTCGGTCCCTCCCAGACTAGTTGGGAGGGACCGTTCCGTTCAGCCGGAAACGAGTGCCGGCCCTGCGGCCCGCCCGACGGTCAGTGCTGCTCCGGAAGCCAGCCCAGCTGCACCAGCGGCGTGCCCCGCTTCCGCGACACGAACGTGCCCCGGCCCGGCGGCATCGGACGGGCCCGGACGCTGCCCAGGATGTCGCCCTCCTGCGGATCGCCGGAGAGGATCATGCCCTGCGCGCCCAGCTCCCGCATGCGCTGCATGAACGGCTCGTACATCGCCCGCGAGGCACCGGCCTGGCTGCGCGCCACGATGAACCGGATGCCGACGTCCCGCGCGAACGGCAGGTTCTCCACCAGGACGGCGAGCGGATTCCCCGAGTTGGTCGCCACCAGCTCGAAGTCGTCGACCAGGACGAAGAGTTGCGGCCCCGTCCACCAGCTGCGGTCCCGCAGCTGCTGCGGTGTGATGTCGGGCTTCGGCGCCCGCTTCGTCATCACCGTGTTGATCGCTTCCATGTGCATCTGCATGGCCGAGGCCATCGGCGCGTACTCCAGGAGGTGCGAGGGCGCCACCGCCTCCAGCATCGTCCGCCGGTAGTCGCCCACCACGATCCGCGCCTGCTCCGGCGTGTACCGCTCGCACAGCTGCTTCGCGATGAGCCGCAGCAGCGCCGTCTTGCCGGACTCGCTCTCGCCGAAGACCAGGAAGAACGGATCCGACTCGAAGTCGACGAACACCGGCTCCAGGTTCGTCTCGTCGATACCGATCGCGATGCCGTGCTGCGGGTACTCGAAGCCCTTCGGCAGCCGCTCCGCCGGCAGCTTGCGCGGCAGCAGCCGCACCGCGGGGGCCGGCGCCCCGGTCCAGCTCGCCCGTACCGCCTGGACGAACGCCGCCGTGCCCTCCGCCAGGTCGGCGGCCGAGCTCGACCCGTCGATCCGCGGCAGCGCCCCCATGAAGTGCAGCTTCTCCGGCACCTGGCCGCGCCCCGGCACCCCGGGCGGCACGTTCGCCGCGACCTTCCGGTCGAACTCGGAGTCCATGACGTCACCGAGCCGCAGTTCGAGACGGCCCAGCATCTGGTCCTTGAGCGCCGCCCGCACCTCCATGTAGCGCGAGGCGGTGATCACCACGTGGATGCCGTAGCCCAGACCGCGCGCCGCGAGGTCGGCGACGATCGGCTCCAGCATGTCGTAGTCGTTGCGGAAGCCGCCCCAGCCGTCGACGACCAGGAAGACGTCACCCCAGGCCTCGCCCGGCAGCTCGCCCGCGGCCCGCTTGCGCCGGTAGGTCGTCATCGAGTCGATGGAGTGCGTACGGAAGAACTCCTCCCGCCGGTTCAGCACGCCCAGCACCTCGGCGACCGTCCGCCGCACCCGCTCGGGATCGAGCCGCGACGCGACCCCGCCGACATGCGGCAGGTCGGCGAGCGACACCATGCCGCCGCCACCGAAGTCCAGGCAGTAGAACTGCACCTCGGCAGGGGTGTGGGTGAGCGCGAACGACGAGATCAGCGACCGCATGATCGTCGACTTCCCGGACTGCGGACCGCCCACCACCATCATGTGACCGGCAGCGCCGGAGAAGTCCCGGTACAGCACCTCGCGCCGCTGCTCGAACGGCTTGTCGATGAGACCGAGCGGCACCGTGAGCCCGCCCTGACGCGTGTACTCCGTCGCCGTCAGCCCCCGGTCCGCCGTCTGCGCGAGACCCGGCAGGAGCTGGTCGAGCGAGGGCGCCTGGTCCAGCGGCGGCAGCCACACCTGGTGCGCCGGCACCCCCTGGCCCTCCAGGCGCCGCACGATCACGTCGAGGACGGTGTCCGCGAGCGCGTCGTCCTCCTCGGCCCGCAGCGCCGTCAGGTACGCCGGGTCCGGCGCCGCGTACACCACGGGCACCGGCGCCGCCGTGAACAGTGCGGGACGCCGCTCCACCGGCATCTGACCGATCTCCAGACGGGGCCCGCCCGTCCGGTACGTCCCCGAGACGTACGCCGCCTTGAAGCGGGTCATCTCGTCCGTGCCGAACTTCAGGTACCCCGAACCCGGCACCGACGGCAGGTGGTACGCGTCCGGCACACCGATCGCCGTCCGCGACTCCGCCGCCGAGAAGGTCCGCAGACCGATCCGGTACGAGAGGTACGTGTCCAGACCGCGCAGCTTGCCCTCCTCCAGGCGCTGCGAGGCGAGCAGCAGGTGCACACCCAGCGAGCGGCCGATGCGGCCGATCTGGATGAACATGTCGATGAAGTCCGGCTTGGCGGTGAGGAGCTCGGAGAACTCGTCGATCACCAGGACCAGCGAGGCCAGCGGCTCCAGCGGAGCACCCGCCGCCCGCGCCTTCTCGTAGTCGTGGATGTTCGCGTAGTTGCCCGCCGACCGCAGCAGCTCCTGGCGCCGCTGGAGCTCGCCGCGGATCGCGTCGCCCATGCGGTCGACCAGGGTCAGGTCGTCCGACAGGTTGGTGATGACCGCCGCCACGTGCGGCATCTGCGACATGCCCGCGAAGGTCGCGCCGCCCTTGAAGTCCGCGAGGACGAAGTTCAGCGTCTCCGAGGAGTGCGTCACCGCGAGCCCGAGGACCAGCGTCCGCAGCAGCTCCGACTTGCCGGAACCCGTCGCGCCCACGCACAGACCGTGTGGGCCCATGCCCTCCTGGGCGGCCTCCTTCAGGTCCAGCATGACCGGCTGGCCGTCCTCGCCGACACCGATCGGCACCCGGAGCCGCTCGGCCACCGACCGGGGCCGCCAGGTCCGCGCCACGTCCACCGAGGCCGCGTCGCCCAGGCTCAGCAGATCCGTGAAGTCCAGGTTGGCGAGCAGCGGCTCGTCGTCGTCCCCGCCGCCCATCCGCAGCGGCGCCAGCTGCCGGGCCAGCGCCTCGGCCGCCGGCAGCGAGATGCCGTCCGGCAGCCCCTCGTAGGCGAAGCCGCCGCCCGACTCCAGGCGCAGCCTGCCCGGCCGTACGACCACGGAGAGTCCACCGCGCGGCTCGTCGAGGTCACCCGGGACGACCTCCACGATCGTCACGCCCTGAAGGCCCTCGGGCGCCGCCAGCAGCGAGTCCGGCGGCACCATGCCACCGTCCAGGACCACGACCACGTGCGGCTGGTCGAGCACCGGCTGGTTCTCCCGGGAGAACCGCGGCCGCCCGTCCAGCTTCGACCGGATCAGGTTCTCGAGCTCGCCCAGGTCATCGCCGAACAGCCGCTTCGTACCGGCCCCGTCGTAGCTGTCGGACTGACCCGACACCTGCGTGTGCGGCAGCCACTTCGTCCAGTCCCAGCGCTCCTGCGCGGGCCGCGCCGCCACCACGGCGAGCATCAGGTCGTCGGGGGAGTGCAGGGTCACCAGCTGCGCCACCAGGGCGCGCGCCGCGGCCTGCGCCGATTCCTGCTCACCCGACACCGTCACGTGGTAGAAGGCGCGCATCGAGACCGCCATCGGCAGCCCGTCCAAGGTGCCGTGCACCGCGAGGAACTGCTGCATCGCCCCCGCGCACAGCGGCTCCAGCTCGTCCACCGGAGCCGTGTCCGGCGCCACCAGCGGGGTCGCCAACTGCTGCGCCCCGAGGCCGATCCGCGCCTGCCCGAAGTCATGGTCGCCGACCCGGCGCTCCCACACCCGCGAACCCTCGGCCACCACCGACCACAACTGCTCGGGCGAGGGGTGCAGATACAGCTGCGCGTCCCGCTGCCTGCGCGCCGTGCGCCGGACCGTACGCCGGGTCTGCGCGAGGTATTTGAGGTAGTCGCGGCGGACATCGGACATTTGCCCCTGCGTACCGCGACGGAATCTGACGAACTGGGCGACGGCCATCGCGATCGTCGACACCAGCATCAGGGTGCCCATGATCCGCATGATCGCGGACGGCGTCATGAAGAAGAAAACGACCGACGAACCCATGCCGAGCATCGGCAGGAGCTGCATCAACGCCGACTCCTGCTGTCCCCGCGGGAGTTCCGGCGGAGACTCCAGGACCAGTTCCCCACCGGGCACTTCCGGCGGAAGAGACCTCGGCGGGCGTTTGACGACGATCTGGCTCACCGGCGCATCAATCCCTCGTTGGAGGCGGGTTCGTGGCGGGAGCATCCGCTCGGCACCCCTGTCGGCAGCCGGGCGCACGGACTTCCCCCATGGGACGGCGATCCTACTTGCAGCCCCCACCGGCCGTCCCCGGTAGGGTGGCGCGCGCATCGTGCGCAACCGCGAATCAGGGGGTCCACACACGTGAGTACGACCGCAGCGACCGGCTTCTGCCGCGTCACCGTCGTGGCGCCGGACAGCCGCATCGACGTCGCGCTCCCCGAGGACATCGCCGTCGCCGACGTCTACCCGGAGATCCTGCGGCTCACCGGGCAGACCCAGGCCGCCGGCACCCCCACCGGCTACCACCTGGTCCGCCGGGACGGGTCGGTCCTCGACGGAGCCCGCACCCTCGCCGCCCAGCAGGTACTCGACGGCGAGGTGCTCTCGCTGCGCCCCTTCGCGCAGTCCCTGCCGCCGGCCGTCTACGACGACGTGTCCGACGCCGTCGCCTCCGCCGTCACCCGCGACCGGCACCTGTGGAGCGACGAGCTGCTGCGCGGCGCCGGACTCCTCGGCGGCGTGCTGCTCCTCGTCCTCATGGGCTTCGTCCTCTGGTTCGCCGACCCGGTCCGCCACGACATGCACAGCCTGCCCGGGATCATCGCGGGCGCCGCCGGCCTCCTGCTCACCGCGTTCGCCGGCGTCCGCGCCCGCGTGTACGGCGACCGGGCGACCGCCGTCGCCCTCGGCCTCGGCGCCCTGCCGCTGCTGCTCATCGCAGGCTCCGGCATCATCGGCCCCGACGCGGGGGCGGGCCCCGGCCGCCTGCAGTTCCTGCTCGGCTGCGTCACCGTCCTCGTCGCCTCGGTGGCCCTGGTCGCGCTCACCCCCAGCGGTGACGCGCCCTTCGTCGCCGCCACCTTCCTCGCGGCCGTCGGCACCCTCGCGACCTTCCTCATGATCCTCACCGAGGCCACCGCGACCGAGACCGCCGCCGTCTGCGCCCCCGTCGCCATCGGCCTCGTCGCCTTCCTGCCCGGCCTCTCCGCCCGCTTCGCCCGGCTCCCCATCGGCTACGCCGCCCCGCGCAGCGCCGCCGACGACGAGTTCCTCGGCGAGCAGCAGCAGTACCCGGCGGGCGAGGAGGCGCAGCCCGTCGACGGCGAGCGCATCGCGCTCCAGGCCCGCCGCGGCCACGAGATGCTCCTCGGCCTGGTCGGCGGCTGCGCGGCCGTCGTCGTCGGCTCCGCCGCCGTCCTCGGCTTCGCCGGAAACGTCTGGGGCCAGCTCCTCGCCCTCGCCGCCGGCCTGGCGATGCTGCTGCGCGCCCGCCTGTTCCGCTACACCTCGCAGGTCGCCTGCGTCCTCGTCGCCGGCATCTCCGCCATCGCGCTGCTCGTCCTCGGCCTGTCCCTCAACCCGCCGGCCGACCTCGTCAAGGACCTCCTCATGTACGGGGACCGGGGCGGCCTGGACATCCGTACGATCTGGCTCACCGCGTCCGTCGCCGCCGGCGCCGCGCTGATCACCGCGATCGGCCTGATCATCCCGAGGAAGGGCCTCTCCCCGTTCTGGGGCCGGCTCCTCGACCTGGCCGAGGGCTTCGTCCTGCTCTCCCTCGTCCCGCTCTGCCTCGCCGTCCTCGACGTGTTCTCGGCGGTCCGCTCCCTCACCAGCAAGTAGGCCCCTCGCGCAAAGGGGCAGCAGGTGCGCTCCGGCGAGCTGGTACGCTGTGTGACGGCCGTTTGTGTACGCGCTCCCGGAAGCCTTCCCAGGCCCTGGAAGCTGCGCCCATCGGACCTTCGCCCGTCAGTCACGGAAGCTTCCCCTGAGATCAAGACCAGGGGCACTCACGGGCGCACGAACACCTAAGAGGAGATCAGCGTGGCTCTCGACGCCGCTGTCAAGAAGCAGATCATGACCGAGTTCGGCACCAAGGAGGGCGACACCGGCTCTCCCGAGGTCCAGGTCGCCATGCTCTCCCGTCGCATCTCGGACCTGACCGAGCACCTCAAGCAGCACAAGCACGACCACCACTCCCGTCGTGGTCTGCTGATCCTGGTCGGCCAGCGCCGCCGCCTGCTGCAGTACCTGGCCAAGAAGGACATCCAGCGCTTCCGTACGCTGGTCGACCGCCTCGGCATCCGCCGCGGTGCGGCCGGCGGCGCCAAGTAACACGCCGTTGAGGGAGCGGTTCCCACTTTCAGGGGGCCGCTCCCTTTGCTGTACGTGCGGAAAGTGGACACCGGCACTTAGGCTGGTGGCACAACCCCATACGACGAGCGAGGAGCCGCCGGCTCGCCGCCGGTCCTCGGTAGTGGCCCCCGGACACGAATCCCCGGGTGCTTCGATCGAAGACCGGCCAGCCCCGAAGCGAGCTTCTCCGCCCCCGTCGCACACCGTCCCCCGCCACACGGGCCCGGGACGCAAAGACGAACACGTAGGAGAAACCCATAGTGGAGAACGAGACCCACTACGCCGAGGCCGTCATCGACAACGGCGCCTTCGGTACCCGCACCATCCGCTTCGAGACCGGCCGCCTCGCCAAGCAGGCCGCCGGTTCCGCCGTCGCCTACCTGGACGACGACACGATGGTCCTCTCGGCGACCACCGCCTCGAAGCGACCCAAGGACCAGCTCGACTTCTTCCCCCTCACGGTGGACGTCGAGGAGCGGATGTACGCGGCCGGCAAGATCCCCGGCTCCTTCTTCCGCCGGGAGGGCCGCCCCTCCGAGGACGCGATCCTCACCTGCCGCCTGATCGACCGGCCGCTGCGCCCCTCCTTCAAGAAGGGCCTGCGCAACGAGATCCAGATCGTCGAGACGATCATGGCGCTCAACCCCGACCACCTGTACGACGTGGTCGCGATCAACGCCGCCTCCTGCTCCACGCAGCTGGCCGGCCTGCCCTTCTCCGGCCCGATCGGCGGCACCCGTGTCGCCCTGATCAAGGGCCAGTGGGTCGCGTTCCCGACGCACACCGAGCTCGAGGACGCCGTCTTCGACATGGTCGTCGCCGGTCGCGTCCTCGAGGACGGCGACGTCGCGATCATGATGGTCGAGGCCGAGGCCACCGAGCGCACGATCGAGCTCGTCAAGGGCGGCGCCGAGGCGCCGACCGAGGAGCTCGTCGCCGCCGGTCTCGAGGCCGCGAAGCCCTTCATCAAGGTCCTCTGCAAGGCCCAGTCGGACCTCGCCGCCAAGGCCGCCAAGCCCACCGGCGAGTTCCCGGTCTTCCTCGAATACCAGGACGACGTGCTGGAGGCGCTCTCCGCCGCCGTCAAGGGTGACCTCGCCAAGGCGCTCACCATCGCCGGCAAGCAGGAGCGCGAGACCGAGCTCGACCGCATCAAGGAGCTCGCCGCCGAGAAGCTCCTCCCGGCCTTCGAAGGCCGCGAGAAGGAGATCTCGGGCGCCTACCGCGCGCTGACCAAGAAGCTGGTCCGCGAGCGGATCATCAAGGACAAGGTCCGCATCGACGGCCGGGGGCTCACGGACATCCGTACGCTCGCCGCCGAGGTCGAGGCCATCCCGCGCGTGCACGGCTCGGCGCTGTTCGAGCGTGGCGAGACCCAGATCCTGGGCGTCACCACCCTCAACATGCTCCGCATGGAGCAGCAGCTGGACACCCTCTCCCCGGTGACCCGCAAGCGCTACATGCACAACTACAACTTCCCGCCGTACTCCGTCGGCGAGACCGGCCGCGTGGGCTCGCCCAAGCGCCGCGAGATCGGCCACGGCGCCCTCGCCGAGCGCGCCCTCGTGCCGGTCCTCCCGACCCGCGAGGAGTTCCCCTACGCGATCCGTCAGGTGTCCGAGGCCCTCGGCTCCAACGGCTCGACGTCGATGGGCTCGGTCTGCGCCTCCACCATGTCGCTGCTGAACGCCGGTGTGCCGCTCAAGGCCCCCGTCGCCGGCATCGCCATGGGCCTGATCTCCGAGGAGATCGACGGCAAGACGCACTACGTCGCCCTCACCGACATCCTCGGTGCGGAGGACGCCTTCGGCGACATGGACTTCAAGGTCGCCGGTACGAAGGAGTTCGTCACCGCCCTCCAGCTCGACACCAAGCTGGACGGCATCCCGGCCTCCGTCCTGGCCGCGGCCCTCAAGCAGGCCCGCGACGCCCGCCTCCACATCCTCGACGTGATGATGGAAGCGATCGACACGCCGGACGAGATGTCCCCGAACGCCCCGCGGATCATCACCGTCAAGATCCCCGTGGACAAGATCGGTGAGGTCATCGGCCCCAAGGGCAAGATGATCAACCAGATCCAGGAGGACACCGGCGCCGACATCACGATCGAGGACGACGGCACCATCTACATCGGTGCCGCCCAGGGCTCGCAGGCCGAGGCCGCCCGCGCCGTGATCAACGGCATCGCCAACCCGACCATGCCGGAGGTCGGCGAGCGCTACCTGGGTACGGTCGTCAAGACCACCACCTTCGGTGCCTTCGTCTCCCTGATGCCCGGCAAGGACGGTCTGCTGCACATCTCGCAGATCCGCAAGCTCGCCGGTGGCAAGCGCGTGGAGAACGTCGAGGACGTGCTGGCGATCGGCTCCAAGGTCCAGGTCGAGATCGCCGAGATCGACCAGCGCGGCAAGCTCTCCCTCGTTCCGGTCATGGCAGACGACGAGAACGCTGCCGGCGCCGCCGACGACAAGGGCGACACCGACCAGTGACGTCCCGTAGTTCCGTGACGACGGCCCGCCCCTCTTCGGAGGGGCGGGCCGTCGCCCGTACCCAAACGCTTCTCCCGGGCAAGGACGGCATCGGCACGGTCCGGCGCACGACCCTCCCCGGCGGCCTCCGGATCGTCACCGAGACCCTCCCCTCCGTGCGCTCCGCCACCTTCGGCATCTGGGCCCACGTCGGCTCCCGCGACGAGACCCCGGCGCTGAACGGCGCCACCCACTACCTGGAGCACCTCCTCTTCAAGGGCACCCACAAGCGGTCCGCCCTCGACATCTCCGCCGCGATCGACGCGGTCGGCGGCGAGATGAACGCCTTCACGGCGAAGGAGTACACCTGCTACTACGCCCGGGTCCTCGACACCGACCTGCCGCTCGCGATCGACGTCGTCTGCGACATGCTCACGGGCTCGCTCGTCCTCGAAGAGGACGTGGACGCCGAGCGCGGTGTCATCCTCGAAGAGATCGCGATGACCGAGGACGACCCCGGTGACGTCGTGCACGAGCTGTTCGCGCAGACGATGTTCGGCGACACCCCGCTGGGCCGCCCGGTCCTCGGCACCGTCGACACCGTCAACGGGCTCAGCCGCGGCCAGATCGCCCGCTTCTACAAGAAGCACTACGACCCGACCCACCTGGTCGTCGCCGCCGCGGGCAACGTCGACCACGCCACGGTGGTACGTCAGGTCCGCCGCGCCTTCGAGAAGGCCGGCGCCCTCACCCGTACCGACGCCGTTCCCGTCGCCCCCCGCGACGGCGTGCGGAACCTGCGCACGGCGGGCCGCGTCGAGCTCCTGAACCGCAAGACGGAGCAGGCCCACGTGGTCCTCGGCATGCCGGGCCTGGCCCGCACCGACGAGCGCCGCTGGGCCCTCGGCGTGCTGAACACCGCCCTCGGCGGCGGCATGTCCTCCCGCCTCTTCCAGGAGGTCCGCGAGAAGCGCGGCCTGGCCTACAGCGTGTACTCGTACACCTCGGGCTTCGCCGACTGCGGCCTCTTCGGGGTGTACGCGGGCTGCCGGCCGGGTCAGGTCCACGACGTCCTGAAGATCTGCCGCGACGAACTCGACAAGGTGGCCTCCGACGGCCTCACCGACGACGAGATCGCCCGCGCCGTCGGCCAGCTGTCCGGGTCGACGGTGCTCGGCCTGGAGGACACCGGCGCGCTGATGAACCGCATCGGCAAGAGCGAACTGTGCTGGGGCACCCAGATGTCGGTCGACGACATGCTGGACCGGATCGCGGCCGTCACCCCGGACGAGGTCCGGGAGGTCGCCCGCGATGTACTGACCCAGCGGCCCTCGCTCTCGGTGATCGGCCCGCTGAAGGACAAGCAGGCGGACCGCCTCCACCAAGCGGTCTCCTGACCCCGAGCTCCCCTAAGGAATCAGAGCAATGAGCAAGCTGCGCGTGGCGGTCCTCGGTGCCCAGGGCCGTATCGGCTCGGAGGCGGTCAAGGCCGTCGAGGCCGCCGAGGACATGGATCTGGTCGCGGCCCTCGGCCGCGGCGACAAGCTGGAGACGCTCACCGAGGCGGGTGCCCAGGTCGTCGTCGAGCTGACCACCCCCGCCTCGGTGATGGAGAACCTCGACTTCTGCGTGCGCCACGGCATCCACGCGGTCGTCGGCACCACCGGCTGGACCGAGGAGCGCCTCGCGCAGCTGCGGACCTGGCTCGCCGCCTCCCCGGAGACCGGCGTCCTCATCGCTCCGAACTTCTCCATCGGCGCGGTCCTCACCATGAGGTTCGCGCAGCTCGCGGCCCCGTACTTCGAGTCGGTCGAGGTCGTCGAGCTGCATCACCCGCACAAGGTGGACGCCCCTTCGGGCACCGCCGCCCGGACGGCCCAGCTGATCGCCGCCGCCCGTGCCGAGGCCGGACTCGGCGCCCAGCCGGACGCCACCGCCACCGCCCTGGAGGGCGCGCGCGGCGCCGACGTCGACGGCGTCCGGGTCCACTCCGTACGCCTGGCGGGTCTCCTGGCCCACCAGGAGGTCCTGCTCGGCGGCGAGGGCGAGACCCTCACCGTCCGCCACGACTCCCTGCACCACTCCAGCTTCATGCCGGGCATCCTCCTGGGCGCCCGCCGCGTGACCGGCACTCCGGGCCTCACCTTCGGCCTGGAGCACTTCCTGGACCTGGGCTGACGGCCATGGGCGGAAAGATCACGTACGTCTTCCTGGCCACCGTGCTCGTGCTCGTCTTCGGCGTGGTGGCCATGGAGGGCGTCCTGCTGCTCCTCACGGGCGAGCCCGCGGCCATGGGCATGGGCGCGGTCGCGTTCCTGCTGCCCGGCGTCGGCGGCTGGTTCCTCTGGAAGAACACCCGGTTCGCCCGCCAGGCGGGCCGCCTCGCCACCGAACTGGAGGCGGAGGGCGGCCTGCCCGTCGACGAACTGAAGCGCACGGAGGGCGGCCGGATCGACCGCGACTCCGCCGACGAGGTCTTCGCCCGGCGCAAGGCCGAGACGGAGGACTCACCGGACGACTGGCGCTGCTGGTTCCGGCTCGCGGTCGCCTATCACGACGCCCGCGACACCCCCCGGGCCCGCAAGGCGATGCAGAAGGCCATCGCCCTCCACGAGGGACGTCCGGTCAGCGTGTGACGGCCGGGGCGACGCCGTACTCGGCGTGCCAGGCCTCGACCGTGTCGGCCGCCCGGTCGAAGGCCTCGACACGGGAGAGGAAGTCGGCGTTGTGGTCGGTGAGCAGCATCAGCTGCTCACCACCCTGCCGGTCGAGCACCAGCGCCTGTCCCTGGACGGTGCGGGGGAGCCCCAGCCAGCGCACCGGCTGCTGCACGGTCCGTACGGACCTCACCTTGGCCCACGGCACGGTGACGGTCCTGAAGAAGGCCACCCGACGCATCCCGGCGCGGCTCACCCAGGTGCCCATGCGGAGCATCCGCAGGGCGGCCAGGATGACGAGCAGCGCGATGCAGAGGGTGGCGGCCCCTCCGTCGAATCCACCGGCCGCGGTGATGATCACCGCGGCGAGGAGCACGAACGAGGCGAGCAGCAGCGCGAGCGCCGCCGCCCCGACGCGCCAGGAACCCGGCCGGTACGGACGGCGCCACTGGTCGTGGTCGTCGAACGGCAGGGCGACGTGGTCGGTCGTGTCAAAAGCACGGTCGGCCGTCAGAAAGGGCAGGGGCACGACAGGTCCTCACTCACAGGCACGCTCGAAGGGGCAGTGCCCGGTGAGGCTACCTCAGCGGTTGTCGGAGGCCTCGGACTGCTGTTGACGAGCGGCCGAGTCACCCGACTGGAGGGACGGCATCCCGAGGATCAGCGACCCCACGAGGCCGGCCACGACGGTCAGTCCGATCAGGGTACGGCCCATGATCTGCGCGGCGCCGAGGCGCTCCCGTGGCGGTGGAGTGACGTTACTGCGGAAGTGGTCGGCCTCCGCGACGAACGCGAACGGTACGGCCTCTTTCCGGCGGAACATCAGAGCCACTCTCCTCGGTCGTATTGGGTTGCTTCACAGGTACAGACGACGGAACAGGTGCTTTGGTGCCGTATTTCACCAAAGCGGCCGAATCTCATCCTCCGGTAGGACGTCGTTAGAGTGGGCGACTGCAACAGCCGACTGGAAGGACCGCTGGTGAGCGACAGCCCCACCGAGAACGTGAAGATCGACTTCCGGAGCGATGTCACCGTTGACCTGGTCAAGAGCGCGGCGGGCGACTCCGACGTCCTCTGGGCGGCCCGGGTGTCCACGGCGGGCGAGCAGTCGCTCGAAGAGCTCCAGAAGGACCCGGAGCGCTCGAAGGGCCTCATCAACTACCTGATGCGGGACCGCCACGGCAGCCCCTTCGAGCACAACTCGATGACCTTCTTCATCAGCGCCCCGATCTTCGTCTTCCGCGAGTTCATGCGGCACCGCGTCGGCTGGTCGTACAACGAGGAATCGGGCCGCTACAGGGAGCTGGAGCCGGTCTTCTACGTTCCCGACGCCTCCCGCAAGCTCGTCCAGGAGGGCCGCCCCGGGAAGTACGTCTTCGTCGAGGGCAGCCAGGAGCAGCACGACCTGACGAGCCGCACGATGGAGGACTCGTACCGGACGGCCTACGCCGCCTACCAGGAAATGCTGGCGGCCGGCGTCGCCCGCGAGGTCGCCCGTTCGGTCCTCCCCGTCGGTCTCTTCTCCTCGATGTACGCCACGTGCAACGCGCGCTCGCTGATGCACTTCCTGGGCCTGCGCACCCAGCACGAGCTGGCCGCGGTCCCGTCCTTCCCGCAGCGGGAGATCGAAATGGTCGGCGAGAAGATGGAGGAGCACTGGGCCCGGCTGATGCCGCTGACCCACGCCGCCTTCAACAAGAACGGCCGTGTGGCCCCGTAGGGGGTGTCTTCCCGATCATGCCGGGCTCGCGGGGTCTGGCACTGCGCATCGCCGCGTTGTCGTCGATCGCCATGGCTCCGCCATGACTCCCTCCTCCGCCTTGCGATGCACGGCACCAGACCCCGCTCCCTGATCCGGCCTGATCGACAGGACACCCCCTAGGGCACACATGTTCGAAGCTCCGACGCGAAGTGTCCGTATTGCGACGTTTCGCGAAGTTCATCTAGGCTGATCAAACGGACCCGGCGCTGCCTGAACCCCCGAGCAGGCAGCGCCGGGCTCCTCTTCTCCTGTGCCCCTAAGGGACACCCGGCGCTGAGCAGCGAGTAGCGTGTTACCCATGGCTCCGACCTCCACTCCGCAGACCCCCTTCGGGCGGGTCCTCACCGCCATGGTCACGCCCTTCACGGCGGACGGCGCACTCGACCTCGATGGTGCCCAGCGACTGGCCACCCACCTCGTGGACGCAGGCAACGACGGCCTCGTCGTCAACGGCACCACCGGCGAGTCCCCCACCACCAGCGACGCGGAGAAATCGGAGCTGGTACGGGCGGTACTGGAGGCGGTCGGCGAACGCGCCCACATCGTGGCCGGCATCGGCACCAACGACACCCACCACTCCATCGAGCTCGCCCGCACCGCCGAGCGTGACGGCGCCCACGGCCTGCTCGCCGTGACCCCGTACTACAACAAGCCCCCTCAGGAGGGCCTGTACCGGCACTTCTCGGCCATCGCCGACGCCACCGAGCTCCCGGTGATGCTCTACGACATCCCCGGCCGCAGCGGCGTCCCGATCGACACCGAGACGATCGTCCGGCTCGCGGAGCACCCGCGGATCGTCGCCAACAAGGACGCCAAGGGTGACCTCGGCCGCGCCAGCTGGGCCATCGCCCGCTCCGGCCTCGCCTGGTACTCCGGCGACGACATGCTCAACCTGCCCCTGCTCTCCGTCGGCGCCTGCGGCTTCGTCTCCGTCGTGGGCCACCTCGTCACCCCGGAACTCCGCGCCCTCCTCGAAGCCCACCAGGGCGGCGAGGTCCAGAAGGCCACCGAGATCCACCAGAAGCTGCTGCCGGTCTACACCGGTATGTTCCGCACCCAGGGCGTCATGACCACCAAGGCCGCCCTCGCCCTCCAGGGCCTCCCGGCCGGCCCGCTGCGCCTGCCGCTCGTCGAGCTCTCCCCCCAGGAGACCGAGCAGCTCAAGGTCGACCTGGCCGCCGGCGGGGTAGAACTCTGACAACGGACTTCACAACTGAACACTGACAACAGCAAGTGCACGAATGTCATGCGCGCCACGTGCCAAGGGGTACGTGGCGTGCGTGGTGAGGAGAGTCTTTTGAGTCATCCGCATCCTGAACTCGGTGCCCCGCCGAAGCTCCCGAAGGGCGCCCTGCGCGTCATCCCGCTCGGCGGGCTCGGAGAAATCGGCCGGAACATGACGGTCTTCGAGTTCGACGGCCGTCTGCTCATCGTCGACTGCGGCGTCCTCTTCCCCGAAGAGGAGCAGCCGGGTGTCGACCTGATCCTCCCGGACTTCAGCATCATCCGGGACCGCCTCGACGACATCGAAGGCATCGTGCTCACGCACGGCCACGAGGACCACATCGGTGCCGTCCCCTACCTGCTCCGGCTCAAGCCGGACATCCCGCTCATCGGCTCCAAGCTGACCCTCGCCCTGATCGAGGCCAAGCTCCAGGAGCACCGCATCCGCCCCTACACCCTCGAGGTGAAGGAAGGCGACCGGGAGGTCCTGGGTTCGTTCGACTGCGAGTTCATCGCGGTCAACCACTCCATCCCGGACGCCCTCGCGGTCGCCATCCGCACCCCCGCGGGCATGGCCGTCGCCACCGGCGACTTCAAGATGGACCAGCTTCCGCTGGACGGCCGCCTCACCGACCTGCACGCGTTCGCGCGTCTGAGCGAGGAAGGCATCGACCTTCTCCTCTCGGACTCCACGAACGCCGAGGTCCCGGGCTTCGTCCCGCCGGAGAAGGACATCTCCAACGTCCTGCGCACGGTCTTCGCGAACGCCCAGAAGCGGATCATCGTGGCGAGCTTCGCCAGCCACGTGCACCGCATCCAGCAGATCCTCGACGCCGCCCACGAGTACGGCCGCCGGGTCGCCTTCGTCGGCCGCTCGATGGTCCGCAACATGGGCATCGCCCGCGACCTGGGGTACCTGCGCGTGCCGGCCGGCCTCGTCGTGGACGTGAAGACCCTCGACGACCTGCCGGACGACGAGGTCGTGCTGGTCTGCACGGGCTCCCAGGGCGAGCCGATGGCGGCCCTGTCCCGCATGGCCAACCGGGACCACCAGATCCGCATCGTCCCCGGCGACACGGTCATCCTGGCCTCGTCCCTCATCCCGGGCAACGAGAACGCGGTCTACCGCGTGATCAACGGCCTGACCCGCTGGGGCGCGAACGTCGTCCACAAGGGCAACGCCAAGGTCCACGTCTCGGGCCACGCCTCGGCCGGCGAGCTGCTGTACTTCTACAACATCTGCCGCCCGAAGAACCTCATGCCGGTCCACGGCGAATGGCGCCACCTGCGCGCCAACGCCGAGCTCGGCGCCATGACGGGCATCCCGAAGGACCACATCGTCATCGCCGAGGACGGTGTCGTCGTCGACCTGGTCGACGGCCGCGCCCGCATCACCGGCAAGGTCCAGGCGGGTTACGTGTACGTCGACGGCCTCTCGGTCGGCGACGTCACGGAGGTCCACCTCAAGGACCGCCGCATCCTCGGCGAAGAGGGCATCATCTCGGTCTTCGTGGTGGTGGACTCCTCGACCGGCAAGATCGTCAGCGGGCCGAACATCCACGCCCGCGGCTCCGGCATCGAGGACTCGGCGTTCGACGCCGTCGTCCCGAAGGTCGACCAGGCCCTGAACCGGTCGGCGCAGGACGGCGTGCTCGAACCGCACCAGCTCCAGCAGCTGATCCGCCGCACCGTCGGCAAGTGGGTCTCGGACACCTACCGCCGTCGCCCGATGATCCTTCCGGTCGTCGTAGAGGTCTGACCAGCGCAACACCGGAGCGGGGCCCCTCGATTTGCATCGGGGCGCCCCGCTCCAGTACGTTTACGGCTCCGCCAGAACGGGAAGCCCCGGCGCCGAAGTGCGCCCGGACGGCCGACCGGGAGGCGGAAAGACTAAGTCAGAACTTCTGATAAAGTCTGAAAGCGCCGAAAGGCCCCGGAGCGAAAGCGAAAGGGACCGGAAAGCACCGAGGAAATCGGATCGGAAAGATCTGATAGAGTCGGAAACGCAGGAAAACGAAGTCCCGAAGGGAAGCCCGGAGGAAAGCCCGAGAGGGTGAGTACAAAGGAAGCGTCCGTTCCTTGAGAACTCAACAGCGTGCCAAAAATCAACGCCAGATTAG
>JOBE01000007.1 GCA_000717735.1 Streptomyces griseoluteus
GCCCCCGACGGCCTCACCCCCGGCCGACCGCCTCCGCCACCAGCCGGATCCCGGCCGTCACGGCCGACGGCGCCAGGTGCGCGTACCCGATGACGAGCCGCACGTCCCCGTCGGCGGGCCGGGCGGTGCCGTAGTCCTCCAGGGGCCGCAGCGCCACCCCGACCTCCGCCGCCCGCGCGAGGAACCGTTCCGACGGCCCGAAAAGCGCCGGTACGCGCGCGATGACGTGCAACCCGGCCGCGATGCCGCTCACCCGCGTCCCGGGCAGGTGTTCCGTGAGGGCGCCGAGCAGCGCGTCCCGCCGCTCCCGGTAGGCGCGCTGGCAGCGGCGCAGCTGACGGTCGTACCCGCCCCGTGTCACCAACTCCGCCAGCACCGCCTGGTCGAGTACGGGGTTGCCGAGGTCCATCGTGCGCTTGCGCTCGACCACCTCGCCCAGCAGCGCCTCGGGGACGAGAGTCCAGCCGAGCCGCAGCCCGGGCGCCAGCGACTTGCTGACCGAGCCGGCGTAGACGACCCGCTCCGGATCGAGCCCCTGAAGCGCGCCGACGGGCGCCCGGTCGTAACGGAAATCACCGTCGTAGTCGTCCTCGAGGACGTACCCGTCCACCGCCCGCGCCCAGTCGAGGAGCGCGGCACGTCGCCCGGCCGACCAGCTGATCCCGGACGGGAACTGGTGCGAGGGCGTCACGACCACGGCCCGCACGCCCGATGCGGCGAGCGGCTCGGGCCGCAGTCCCTCCTCGTCCAGGGGCAGCCACACCGTGTCCAGACCGGTCGAGGCGAACAGGCGCCCGTGCTCGGGACTTCCGGGATCCTCGATGCCGACCGCGTCGAGCCCCCGCGCCCGCAGGACGAAGCCGAGCAGCGTCGAGGCCTGCGCCACGCCCGAACAGACCACGAGCCGCTCGGGATCGGCCACCACGCCCCGGCGCCTGGCCAGCATCCCGGCCAGTGCCTCCCGTAGTTCGGGCAGCCCGCGCGGGTCCGGATACCCGAGCGCCGGGTGGGACAGCCGGGTGAGCACGGCACGCTGGGCCGCCGCCCACGCGGCCCTGGGGAAGAGCGACAGGTCGGGCGTCCCGGGACGGAAGTCCACCCGGACGCCGACGGCCCCGCCGGCCGGGGCCGGAGCCGGGGCCGGGGCGCGGGCCCCGAGCGTCGGCGCGCCGCCGCCCGCCCCCGGCCCGAGGCGACCGTCCCCCGCCCCGGCGCGGTCCGTCCGCCGGGCCCTGGCCGCCTCACCGACCCAGGTGCCCGCTCCCCGGCCGCTGCGCAGGTACCCCTCGGCGGTGAGCTGCTCGTACGCCTCGGTGACGAGACCCCGCGAGACGCCCAGGTCGGCCGCGAGCTCGCGCGTCGACGGCAGCCGGGTCCCGGCCGCGAGCCTCCCCGAGCGCACCGCCTCGCGCAGTGCCTCCTGCAGGGCCCGCCCCCGCTGCCGCGCCGGTGCGTCGACGGACGGCAGGAGCAGCTCCCAGGCCGCCTGTCCGTGGCTCCTCATCCCCTGTGCCCCCTTCAGCCGGGCAGGGCCACCGTGAGGTCCACCTCGATGAGCTGACCCGGGTAGCCGAGCTGCGCGACGCCCAGGAGCGTACTCGCGGTGGTGAACGCGGGACCGAGGCCGGATCCGGTGAGCCGGCGCCACGCGGTCACCAGGGCGTCCCTGTCCTCGCTCCGTACGTAGATCACGGAGCGGACCACGTGCTGCGGCTCCGCGTCCACCGCGGTCAAGGCGGCGAGAGCGTTCTCGACGACCTGGTCGACCTGTGCCTCGATCGACCCCGGGCCGACGAGGGATCCGGTCCGGTCGAGCGGGCACTGCCCCGCCAGATAGGCGGTGCGGCCGGCCTCCACCACGGTGACGTGGTGGTATCCGGGCGTCGGGTGCAACGGGTCGGGATTGATCCGGGTGATCCTCGTGGTCATGGCGGGAGTCTGACCGGCGGGCCGCAGACGCGCACGGGGTTTTCCCCCGCCCCGAAGTGGTCCCCGATGACGCGAGGAAAGTGGACCTCAACAGGGGCCGCCCGGCTGCCTAGCGTCGGAGTCATGAACGCGAACGCCCTGCGCGGGGTCCTCCTGGTCACCCTCGCCTACGCCCTCGTCGGAGCCTCCTTCACCGCGAACAGCCTGCTCGGCGCCTACCCGTACGCGGGCGGCCAGGCACTGCGGTACGGAGCCGCCTGTCTGCTTCTGCTCCCGCTCCTCGGCCGCGGCGGGCTCGCCCCGCTGCGGAAGCTGACCACCCGTCACTGGCTGCGGCTCGCCGCCCTCGCGGGTGTCGGCATGGTCGGCTTCAACCTGGCGGTCCTCGCCGCCGAGCGGACGGCCGAGCCGGCCGTGCCCGGTGTGCTCGTCGGCTGCGCCCCGGTCGTCGTCGCCGTCCTGGTCCCGCTGATCGAGGGCCGCAGGCCCGCCCCCGCCGTGCTGTACGGGGCGCTGCTCGTCGCCGCGGGCGCCTTCACCGTGCAGGGCTGGGGGCGGACGGACCTGGCCGGGATCGGCTGGTCGGTGGCGGCGCTCGCGGGTGAGGTGGGGTTCACGGTCCTCGCCGTCCCGGTGCTCCGGCTGCTCGGGCCGAAACTGCTCACGGCCGCCGTCTGCGGGGTCGGCGCGGCAGAGGCGACGCTCGTCGGACTGCTGGTGGACGGACCCGACTTCGTACGCATGCCGACGGGGGTGGAGACGGGGGCCTTGATCTGGCAGGCGGCGCTCGCCACGGTGGTCGGATTCGTCCTCTTCTACATGGGCGTCCAGCGGGTCGGCATGGAGCGCGCCACCCTCTTCACCGGCGCGATCCCGGTCGCCGCCGCGTTGAGCGCCGCGCTGGTCGCGGGCGCCGCCTTCGGCCTCCCGCAGGCGGTCGGCAGTCTGCTCGTGGGGGCCGGCGCCGCCGTGGGCACCGGCCTGTTCACGCGGCCGCGCCGGCGGACCTCAGCGGCTGCCGTCCAGGACGACGCGCGCGACGAGAGCCGGGTCGTCGCTCATGGGTACGTGGCCGCAGCCGGGCAGCCGGACGAGCCGCGCGCCGGGCAGGGTGTGCTTGGCGCGGACGCCCTGGCGGGGAAGGAGCAGCCGGTCACGGGTGCCCCAGGCCACGATGACGGGCACCTCGGGCACGTCCTCGCGGAAGCGCACGGACCCGCCGGCCTCCAGGGTCCGCCGGAAGCCGGTGGCGCCGCGCAGCGCGAGCGTCTCGGCGTAGACCGCCTCGGGTGAACGGCGGCCGGGGCGCGCGTAGATGCTGCTGGTGAGCGCGGTGCGCCCGACGGGCGTACGGGAGAGGCGCTCGATCAGCGGGAGGGGCATCGACCGGGCGGCGCCCCGCATCGCCCGGAGCGTCACGAAGGCGTACCGCCGTTCGCCCTCCGACCAGAACCCGGCGGGGGAGAGCGCGGTGACGGAGCGCACCCGCTTCTCCCGGCCGAGTTCCAGGGCGAGCAGTCCGCCGAGCGAGTTCCCCGCCACGTGCGGCCGTTCGACGCCGAGGGCCGCGCAGAAGCCGTCGAGCACGGCGACGACGGTGGCCAGGTCGTAGGGGCAGCCGTCGGGCAGCTCGTCGGAGGCGCCGAAGCCGGGCAGGTCGACGGCGATCACGTCCCGCTCGGCGGCCAGGATGTCGAGGACGGGTTCCCACGCCTGCCAGTGATGCCCGATGCCGTGCAGGAGCAGCAGCGGTTCGCCCGACCCCCGGCGCTCGTACATGAGGGACGCCGTGCGGGGCCCCGCCGGGGCCTGAAACGTGAACGCGATCCGTTCGGGCATGCGGACTCCCTGTCCTGAAGCTTCCTAGACGTCCCGTCAGCGAGAATTACCGATGAGTAGCCTGGAGTTCAAGACCCTGTCCGAAACTGGACAGGCCGACCGCGGTGGGCTGGGATGGATGGGTGCCCACCGACCTTGCGACCGACACCCTGACCGAACTCTTCGAGGAGCACCGCCCGATGCTCCTCGGCGTCGCCTACCGGATGCTCGGCCGAGCCGCCGACGCCGAGGACGTCGTCCAGGAGGCCTGGCTGCGCTGGACCGCAGAGGACCGGGCCGCCGTCCGAGAGCCCCGCGCCTTCCTCGTCCGGATCACCACGCGCCTCGCCATAGACCGGCTCCGGCAGGCCCAGTCGCGCCGCGAGTCCTACGTCGGCCCGTGGCTGCCCGAGCCCGTCGTCACCGACTTCGGCCCGGCCGCCCCCGACACCGCCGAGCGCGCTCTGCTCGCCGACTCCGTCTCCCTCGCCGTCCTGGTCGTCCTCGAATCCCTCTCCCCGCTGGAGCGGGCCGTCTTCGTGCTGCGTGAGGCCTTCGGCTTCCCGTACGGGGAGATCGCCACCGCCCTCGACCGCTCCGAGGCCGCCGTGCGCCAGCTGGCCGGGCGCGCACGGCGCCATGTCGACGAGGGCAAGCCGCGCTACGACGTGGACCCGGTCGAGCGCCGCGACCTCACGGAGCGCTTCCTCGCCGCCGCGGCGGGCGGCGACCTCGGCGGCCTCCTCGCCCTGCTCGCACCCGACGCGCGACTCGTCGGCGACAGCGGCGGCAAGGCCAAGACGCCACGCCGGATCCTCGAGAGCGCCGACAAGGTCGGGCGCTTCCTCGCCGCCGTGGCCCGGGACGCGGAAACCCTGTACGAGATCCGCTTCGTCGAGATCAACGGCGCCCCCGCGGTCCTCACCCTCGCCGACGGGCGGCCCGACACCCTCACCCAGATCGAGGTGCGCGACGGGCGCGTCCAGTGCGTCTATGTCATCCGCAACCCCGACAAGCTCAAGGGCCTCGCCGACCCCGGCGAACGCTGAGCCGCACCACGGCGCCGGAAGCACGCGATCGCGCCGGCTGACCGGAACCCGCCCCGCCTCCCACTCCGGGAGGCGGGGCCTTTTGCTGCGCGGGGCTCACGGGGGCGCGAACGTCCTGTGAACGATCTAGGTCAGAGGGTCACATTCGGGGGCGTTCGGCAGAGGATTGGTCTTGACCAAGGGGGAGGCTCGCCTTATGGTCGCAGAGTTAGTGCAGGAACCTTTAATAAACAAGGGCGCGGAAAACCGCCGCGGGACACGGCGAATTGCGGAGGATCAGGGTGGGGACCACGCAGCTGGCATCGGTACCGGAGCCTAAGTACCAGCACCTCAAGACGGTGATCGGCGAAGCACTCGACTCGGACTTCGCGGTCGGGGAGATCCTCCCCAACGAGCGCGAACTCGCGGCCCGCTTCGGCGTCGCCCGGGCCACGCTCCGACAGGCCCTGGAACAGCTGGAGCTGGAAGGCCGGCTGCAGCGCCGCCGCGGCGTCGGCACCACGGTCGCCCCGCCGCGCGTCGGCGTCGACGTCTCCACCACCCAGCACACCTGGCCCGGTGTCGGGGACGAGGCCTGGCAGTCCCTGGACTCCGCCTCCGACGTGGCGCCGCCCGCCGTCGCCCGCCTCCTGGAGAGCGGCGCCGAGGAGCGGCTGCACATCGTCCGCCGCCTCCGCGTCAGCCAGGACCAGCCCGTCGCCGCCGAGCTGCTGTACGTGCCGGCCGGCTCCGTCCCGAATCTCAGCGCGATCGACGCACCCGCGGGAGCTGCCCGCGCCGGCGAGGTGCTGCGGGAACTCCAGCACCTCGCCCTCGACGGCCAGGACCGTTCCGTGGAGCTCGGCTCCGCCCGCGCCGACGACGCCAAGGAGCTCGACCGCCTGCCGGGCGCGCCCGTCCTGGTGGTGACGACCCGCTACCTCTCCGGAGGACGTACCGCCGCCGTCTCCGTGGCCACCTACCGGGCCGACACCTGCCGACTGACCTTCGGCGACTCCGTCGACCTGGTCATGGCCTCGTAACACGACACTCCCGCCACACCCACGGCCCGTCGCCGGTCCCTCCTCGGAGAGGAGGCCCTAGGGCCTCTCGTTCGGATCATGCCGGGCTCGCGGGGTCCGGCACCGAGCCTCGCCGCGTTGTCGTCGGTCGCCATGGCTCCGCCATGGCGCCCTCCTCCGCCTTGCGATGCGTCCCCTAGGCCCTGCGGGCCTGGGGAGACCCCATGCACCAGACCCCGCTCCCTGATCCGGCCTGATCCAAACGAAAGACCCTAGCGGCGGGCCGTCACCGTGCCCTCGACCGCGAACAGCTGCTCCTCGACGTGGTCGAGGGCCAGCCGCAGCGCGCCCGTTCCCACCGCGGCCTCGCCGAGCAGGGACAGCACCACCCGCGGCGGCCGCAGGCAGAACCGGGCCAGCTCGTCCCGGAGCGGCTGCAGTACGCCGTCGAGGCCGGCCGCCCAGCCGCCGACCACCACCAGCTCGGGGTCGATCGCGAGGACCAGCGCCGCCACGTCGTGCACCAGCCGCTGGATGAACCGCTCCTCCGCCGCCTGAGCCCGCGCGTCGCCCTTGCGGGCCAGCGCGAAGACCTCGGCGACCGCCTGCTCGTCCAGCGGGTGCAGCGGCTCGTCCGTGGTCGAGAGCAGATGCTCGGGGGTGACGCCCTGGCCCAGCAGGTGCAGCGCGCCGATCTCCCCGGCCGCGCCGCCGAAGCCCCGGTGCAGCCGGCCGCCGATCAGCGAACCGGCTCCCGGACTCAGCCCGGCCAGGACGAACACGATGTCGTCGGAGTCGGTCGCGGCACCCTTCCAGTGCTCGGCGACGGCCGCAGCGTTCGCGTCGTTCTCCACGATCACCGGGCACCGGAACGACCGCCGCAGCCGCTCGCCGAGCGCGAGACCCGTCCAGCCCGGCAGGGCGGTGCCGAGACGGACGGTCCCGTCGGCCTCCACGATGCCGGGGGTTCCCACGCCGACCGCCCGCAGATTGGACCGGGCGACCCCGGCCCTGCGCAGCACGTCCGCGACGACCGTGCGCACCCGGTCGAGGCGCTCGTCCTCGGGAGCCGTCTCCGCGACCTCGCGCGATCCGGCGCCGATGATCCGTCCGTCCAGACCGGACAGCAGCGCGGCCACCCGGTGCGGACCGATCTCGATGCCGAGCAGATGACCGGCCTCCGCGCGGAAGCGGAACCTCCGTGCCGGCCGCCCCTGCCGCCGGGTCTCGCCCTCCTCGGGCGCGGCCTCGACGACGAGACCGCCCTCCATGAGGCCCTCGACGACCCCTTCGACCGTGGGCCGGGAGAGGCCCGTGATCCGGGTCAGGTCCGTGAGCGTGGGCGCGTCGGCGCCGCGCAGGGCATGGAGTACCACCGCGGAGTTGATCCGCCGCAGCAGAGACGGATCCCCGCCGGTCAGCCGCCCCACAGTGTGTCCTCCCAGCTCGTGCACCTCTTCGGCGGATGGTACTCAATGGGTGGTGCCGCGGCGAGCGCCGCCCCCGGGGCCCGGTCCGCGCCGGTCCCGTCCCGTCTCCTGACGGAACGCCAACTGTCAGTGCCGGCCGCTTTACTGGACCCATGACCACGGCACGGCACCTGGCGACGATCGACTTACTCCGCTCCCGGGCCTTCCCCGCGCGACCGGAGCGGTCAGGACCCCTCGACAGCGGTCCTGGCTTCCATGTGGCGGAGCTCGCGACGAGCGAGGAGTTCTGGGAGGACGACGGCACGCGCCGCGTGCTCGTCGAGGAGCAGTACGAGGCGGAGCGGGACGGGCTCGCCGTCCTGCTCACCGCCCGCTGGGGGCCACCGGAGGAGGTGGGCCTGTGGTCCGTCCTGGAGCGGAGCATGGAGGGCGAGGAGCTGCCGGAGCCGTGGTCCACCCTCAGCGCGCACACCCCGAGCCTGCGGCTGTGGCGGGCGGACGGGCGGTGGATAGGGCTCGGCGTCTCCCAATGGGACAAGGAGCTGCCCTTCCAGCTCCTCGCCGTGATCACCGACGTCGACTGCCCGTGATCACCGGCATCGATCCGCGCCGAGGGACCGACGCCGATCTGCCCCGAGGGGCCGACGTCGATCTCCCTTGAGGACCGACGGACCGACGTCGCTCTCCTACGGAGTCCCGGTCGCCGCCTCCCGCAGCCGGGCGTACTCCTTGGCCATCGTCGCCGCCGTCCAGTGCGCGTTGAGGCCGCTCGGGTTGGGCAGCGCCCAGACCCGGGTGGATCCGATCACGCGCTGCTGCGGCCCGATCGCCGCCTTGGGCTCGCCGAAGGCAGTGCGGTACGCGGTGACACCGACGACCGCGAGCCAGCGCGGCGCGAGCCGCTCCACCTTCTCGACGAGCAGCCGCCCGCCCGCCAGGTACTCCTCACGGCTCAGCTCGTCGGCCCGCGCGGTCGGCCGCGCCACCACGTTCGTGATCCCCAGACCGTACGAGAGGAGCTCGCCCTGCTCGTCCGGCCGCAGCAGCCTCGGGGTGAACCCGGACAGATGGAGCACCGGCCAGAACCGGTTGCCGGGACGGGCGAAGTGATGCCCCGTGGCAGCCGTCATCAGCCCCGGATTGATCCCGCAGAACAGCACGGAAAGGCCGCCCGCCACCACGTCGGGAACGACGCGGTCGCGGGCGGCCTCCAGCTGCTCCGGGGTGACCCGGGTCAGAGGATCGCTCCGGGGGTGTAGGCGGCGGCCTCCGGGTGCTGCTTGAGGATCTCCTCGATGCGGGAGACCACGGACGCGACCTGGTCGGCGGCGGCGCCGGTGAAGGACAGCTTGTCCGCCATCAGCTCGTCGAGCTGCGCCCGGTCCAGCGGGATGCGCTCGTCGGCGGCCAGCTTGTCGAGCAGCTCGTTGCGCTCGGCGCCCTGCTCGCGCATGGCGAGGGCGGAGGCGACGGCGTTCTCCTTGATGGCCTCGTGGGCGACCTCGCGGCCCACCCCGGCGCGCACGGCGCCCATGAGGACCTTGGTGGTCGCCAGGAAGGGCAGGTAGCGGTCGAGCTCGCGGGCGACGACGGCCGGGAAGGCGCCGAACTCGTCGAGCACGGTGAGGAAGGTCTCCAGGAGACCGTCGAGCGCGAAGAAGGCGTCCGGCAGTGCGACCCGGCGGACCACGGAGCAGGACACGTCGCCCTCGTTCCACTGGTCACCGGCCAGCTCGCCGGTCATCGACGCGTAGCCGCGCAGGATCACCATGAGGCCGTTGACGCGCTCGCAGGAGCGGGTGTTCATCTTGTGCGGCATCGCCGAGGAGCCGACCTGGCCGGGCTTGAAGCCCTCGGTGACCAGCTCGTGGCCCGCCATCAGGCGGATCGTCTTGGCGATCGACGACGGCGCGGCGGCCAGCTGCACGAGCGAGGTGACCACGTCGTAGTCGAGCGAGCGCGGGTAGACCTGGCCGACCGAGGTGAAGGCATGGGCGAAGCCGAGGTGACCGGCGATCCGCTGCTCCAGGTCGGCCAGCTTGCCGGCGTCGCCGCCGAGCAGGTCCAGCATGTCCTGCGCGGTGCCGACCGGGCCCTTGATGCCGCGCAGCGGGTAGCGGCCGAGCAGCTCCTCCAGACGCGCGTAGGCCACGAGCAGCTCGTCGGCCGCGGTCGCGAAACGCTTGCCGAGGGTGGTCGCCTGGGCGGCTACGTTGTGCGAGCGGCCCGCCATGACCAGCTCCGCGTACTCGGCGGAGAGCTTGCCGAGACGGCCGAGGACGGCGACCGTACGGTCCCGCATCAGCTCAAGGGAGAGCCGGATCTGGAGCTGCTCGACGTTCTCGGTGAGGTCGCGCGAGGTCATGCCCTTGTGGACGTGCTCGTGGCCGGCGAGGGCGTTGAACTCCTCGATCCGGGCCTTCACGTCGTGCCGGGTGACCTTCTCGCGCTCGGCGATGGAACCGAGGTCGACCTGGTCGAGCACGCGCTCGTAGTCGGCGAGCGCGGCCTCCGGAACCTCGATCCCGAGGTCCTTCTGCGCGCGGAGCACGGCGAGCCACAGCTGACGCTCCAGCTTCACCTTCTGCTCGGGGGACCAGAGGACGGCGAGCTCCGCGGAGGCGTAGCGGCCGGCCAGAACGTTGGGGATGCGGGGCTTCGCAGTCACAGCAGTCACGTGGACAGATTCTACTGGCGGTTTCTGCAGGCCAGCGCCACGCCCCCATGTGGAGCTTGCTACGAGACGCAGCTCACGCGCAGGGGCGACAGTCCCCCCGCAGTGCGGCTCACGGACCCGTCGGCGGTTCGTGGGGCGCCAGGTCAGGGCGCTTCGGTGCGCGGCCGTCGCCGGAGGAGCGGCCGGTCAGCCGGCGGCCGATCCAGGGGCCCAGGTGCTGCCGGGCGAACCGGGCGTCGGCGAGCCGGCGGCTCGTCCAGCCGGGCGGCAGGGACGGGGGCAGCGGCGTCCGCCAGTCCTCCTCGGGGGCGAGGCCGAGGGCCTGCCACACGGCCTCGGCGACCCTCCGGTGCCCGTCGGCGGTGAGGTGGAGCCGGTCGACGTCCCACAGCCGGGGGTCGCCGAGCGAGGGGGCGCCGTACAGGTCGACGACCAGGGCCCCGTGCCGGGCGGCAAGCTCGTCGATGTGGGTGAAGAGCTCCTCCATCCGGGGGCGGAAGCGCTCCATGACCGGGCCGTTCCGGCCGGGGCTGCGCATCAGGACCAGCTGCCCGCAGGAGGGCGCGAGCCGCTCGACGGCCTCGGTGAGCAGCCCGCGCACCCGTCCCATGTCGACCTTGGGCCGCAGGGTGTCGTTGAGTCCGCCGACGAGGGTCACGAGGTCCGCCTTCATGGCGGCGGCCGTGTCGACCTGCTCGTCGACGATCTGGCCGATGAGCTTGCCGCGTACGGCGAGGTTGGCGTACCGGAAGCCGGGGGTGCGGGCGGCCAGGCGGTTCGCGAGGACGTCGGCCCAGCCCCGGTAGGAACCGTCGGGCCTGAGGTCCGACATGCCCTCGGTGAAACTGTCGCCCAGGGCGACGAAACTGTTGTATGTGGCATTGATCTCCATGACGGAGAGATCATACCGCGCGGTATGCGAGGGGTGCCGACAGGCAGGGAGGGCCCCGGGAACACCCGGGACCCTCCTCCCTTACGCGCAAGGCTGCCGTACGAGGTCCTGCAGAGCCGCTACGGCGCCGCCGGGCGGCCCACCAGCTCCCGCAGCACGTCCTCCATCGCCACGAGCCCGGACGGCTTGTCGTCCTCGTCGAGCACCGCCGCCAGGTGCGTCCGGCTGCGGCGCATCGCGGTCAGGACGTCGTCCAGCGGCGTGGCCGCCCGCACCCTGGCGATCGGCCGCAGCGCGGACACCGGGAACGGTTCGTCCCGGGGCGAGACGTCCAGGGCGTCCTTGACGTGCATATAGCCGAGGATGCTGCGTTCCGCGTCGACCACGGGGAAACGCGAGAAGCCCGTCCGCGCCGACAGCGCCTCCAGCTCCTCGGGAGTGGTACCCACCTGCGCGTACACCACCTTCTCCGCCGGCATCACGACATCCCGTACGGGACGGCGGCCCAGCTCCAGGGCGTCGTGCAGCCGCTCGGCCGCCCGGTCGTCCAGGAGCCCGGCGTCGCCCGCGTCGGTGACCATCCGGGCCAGCTCGTCGTCGGAGAAGGTCGCCGAGACCTCGTCCTTGACCTCCACCCGCAACAGCTTGAGCAGGGTGTTGGCGAAGGCGTTGATCGTGAAGATCACCGGCCGCAGCGCCCGCGCGAGCGTCACCAGGGGCGGGCCGAGCAGCAGCGCGGTGCGCGTCGGCTCGGCGAGCGCGATGTTCTTCGGCACCATCTCGCCGAGCAGCATGTGCAGGTACGTGGCCACGCTCAGCGCGATCACGAACGAGATCGGGTGGACCAGACCGTGCGGCACGCCGATCGCGTCGAAGACCGGCTCGAGCAGGTGCGCGATGGCCGGCTCGGCGACGATGCCGAGGACCAGGGTGCAGAGCGTGATGCCGAGCTGCGCCGCGGCGAGCAGCGCGGACACGTGCTCCAGGCCCCAGATGACGCTGCGGGCCCGTCGGTCGCCGGACTCGGCCAGCGGCTCGATCTGGCTGCGGCGGACCGAGATCAGGGCGAACTCGGCGCCGACGAAGAAGGCGTTGACGATCAGGGTGAGAAAGCCGATCAACAGCTGGATCGCGGTCATCGGCCCGCCTTCCCGGTCTCCCCGGTCCCGGCGGTCCCGGCGGTCTCGTCGTCGGTGTGGTGCGTCGCGGGGGCGTGCAGCAGGACGCGCGCCGCGCGCCGGCCCGAGGCGTCCACGACGTCGAGCCGCCAGTCGGCGAGCTCCACGCGGTCGCCGACGGCCGGGATGCGGCCCAGCTCATGGGCGACGACGCCAGCGAGCGTCTCGTACGGGCCGTCCGGCACGCGGAGGCCGATCACCTCGACCTGGTCGGTGCGGGCCGCGCCGTCCGCGGACCAGAGCTCACGCCCGTCCGCGTCCTCGCCCGCCCGCGCCAGGTCCGGCGTCTCGTGCGGGTCGTGCTCGTCGCGTACCTCGCCGACGACCTCCTCCACGATGTCCTCCAGGGTGGCGACTCCGGCGGTGCCGCCGTACTCGTCGATGACGACGGCCATCGTCTGCTTCCCGGACAGGCGGTCCAGGAGGCGGTCCACGGTCAGCGTCTCGGGGACGAGCAGGGGCTCGCGCAGCAGCTCGCCGATCCGGCGGTGCGGGCGCTCGGCGGCCGGTATGGCGAGCACGTCCTTGATGTGCGCGATGCCGACGACCGCGTCGAGGCTGCCCCGGTAGACGGGGAAGCGGGACAGGCCGGTCGCGCGGGTCGCGTTGGCGACGTCCTCGGCGGTGGCCTGCACGTCGAGGGCGGTGACCTGCACGCGCGGGGTCATCACGTTCTCGGCGGTCAGCTCGGCGAGGTTGAGGGTACGGACGAACAGCTCGGCCGTGTCCGCGGGCAGGGCGCCCTCCTTCGCGGAGTGCCGGGCGAGCGCCACGAGCTCCTGGGGGGAACGCGCGGACGCCAGCTCCTCGGTGGGCTCCATGCCGATGCGGCGCAGGATCCGGTTCGCGGTGTTGTTGAGGTGGCTGATCAGCGGCTTGAAGGCGGCCGTGAAGATCCGCTGCGGGGTGGCGACGACCTTCGCGATGGCGAGAGGCGAGGAGATGGCCCAGTTCTTGGGGACCAGCTCGCCGACCACCATCAGGACCACGGTCGACAGGGCGGTGCCCAGGACGAGCGCCACCGAGGAGGCGACCGCGGGGGAGAGGCCGATGGCCTCGGCCGGACCCCGGATCAGCTTGGCGATCGACGGCTCGGCGAGCATGCCGACGACCAGGTTGGTGACGGTGATGCCCAGCTGGGCGCCGGAAAGCTGGAAGGTCAGCGACTTGACGGCCTTGAGCGCTCCCGCCGCGCCGCGCTCGCCGCGCTCCACGGCGGCTTCGAGCTCGCCGCGCTCGACGGTGGTCAGCGAGAACTCGGCCGCGACGAAGGCGCCGCAGGCGACGGAGAGGAGGAGCGCAAGGAGGAGCAGGAGCACTTCGGTCATCGGTTCACCTCCGTCCCATGATCAGTCAGGGGGCGGAGGACCGCTCGATGTCGGTCTTCGGAGCGGGTGCTGTCGGAACCAGTGCTACTGGGAGGCTCGCCCATGGGCGGACGCTCACACCTTTCGATCGTCGTGATGTCGGACATGATTGTGCGCAACCATGGTAAAGGACGGGTAAAGCTGCCTGGTGATCACCGTGCAGCCCGGCCCGCCGAGGCTCACTCCCCGAGCGGCTTCACCCACCGCCGCCACTGGTCCTGACGCCGGTAACCGGCTGCCGTCCACAGGTGGTGCCCGGTTTCGTTCTCCTCCAGGACCATGGCGTCCACCCGCCGTCCGCCGAGCGCGGCGAAACGTTCCTCGGCCGCTCGCAGGAGGGCGGTGGAGATGCCGCGCCGACGGTACGAGGGCAGCACGGCGAGCCGGTAGAGGGAGGCGCGCCAGCCGTCCCAGCCCGCGATCACGGATCCCACGATCAGGCCGTCGGCCACGGCGAGAATGAGCGCCTCCGGGTCGCGCTCGACGAGCCGGGTCACCCCCCGCACGTCGTCGGAGACGGACGTCCCCTTCGCGGACTCCTTCCAGAAGGCCAGCACGGCCTCGGCCTCGTCAGGGGCGGCGGTACGTATCCGCAGATCGCTCATGGCCGGATCCCACCATGGGACGCCGGACCGTTGCCAGACAGTTCCGGCTGTCGGACGCCGGGGTGCGAGAGGGGGCGTCGCCGACCGGCAGGACCTTCCCTACCGCCGGGCCACGCCCAGGACACAGGGCGACGACGGCAGGCGCGGGCCCTTCTCCGGGACGTCGAAGGAGCGGTAGGGGCCGAGGGCGAAACCGGCCGCCTCGATCGCCGCGAGCGGGGCGCGCGCGGTGTGGCAGCCGCCGAAGAGCAGCGGCCAGACCGTCCGGTCGAGCCCCCGCTGCACCCGGGCGAGACCGGGCGTCCGGGCCGCCCCGTGCTCGAAGAAACGGAGCTCACCGCCGGGGCGCAGCACCCGGTGCAGCTCCGCGAGGACCTGCGGCACGCTCCGTACCGTGCACAGGACGAGCGAGGCCACCGCCGCGTCGAAGGAGGCGTCCTCGAAGGGCAGCGCCTCGGCGGTGTCCGGCAGTACGGCCACGGGGACGCCGGCCCGCCGCGCGTTCTCCTGGGCCAGCCGGCGCAGCCGGGGCTCCGGTTCGACGGCCACCACCTCGGTGACCCCGGCCGGGTAGCGCGCGAAGTTCAGCCCGTTCCCCGCCCCGATCTCGAGGACCCGGCCGGAGAGCCCGGCGAGCAGCTCCTCGCGCAGGTCCCCGAGCCCGCCCCTGGTGTCGGCGGACACGCTGAACCGGGCGTAGAAGCGGGCGAACAGCGGATGGTGGACGCGGGGAGAGAGCTTTCCCGGCCCGACCGGGGGTGGCGGTGTCATGGGAACCACCTCAGCCCGTCACGAAGCAGAACTCGTTGCCCTCCGGGTCCCGCATCACCTGGAAGGCGCCCTGCTCGTCCTTCATCAGGTCGCCGACCCGGGCCGCGCCGAGCGGCAGTGTCTCCTCGGCCGCCCGGCGCGGATCCTCCACCCGCAGGTCGAGGTGGAGCCGGTTCTTCACCGACTTGCCCTCCGGCACCCGCTGGAAGGCGAGCCGTGTGAACCCCGGCGGATCCACGTACGACCAGTCGGTGCTCCGGTCGACCGGAGCACCGCCGAGGAGCTCCGCCCAGAAGCGGACGAGTACGGCGGGGTCGGCACAATCGAAGACGATCTCCTGCACGGAAGCACGCATGCTTCCAGCCTACGGAGAAGCCACCCCGGGGACTACGGCTCCGCTACGACGGCTCCGCCATCACGGCCCCGGGAGCGAACCGCTCCCCGAACGCCGCCGCGTCCCACGTACCGCCGAGCACGGGACCCAGCCAGCCGCCGGCCGCCGCCCGGAACTCCGCCGGGTCGAGCGCCCCCGACCCCTCCGGTACGGCGCCGAGGAGCGGCGCGCCCGCCGCCTCCGGCAGATCGGCCAGATTGCAGCGCGCCGCCAGGTCCGGCGCCGCCGGCCAGCTGCCGACCACGACGCCCAGCTGCTCGATCCCGCGGGCCCGCAGCGCCTCGGCCGTCAGGGCCGTCGAGTTCAGCGTCCCGAGCCCGGCCGGGGTCACCACCAGGACCGGTGCCGCGAGCAGCGCCGCCGCGTCCGCGAGCGTGCCGCCCTCCGCGTCGAAGCGGACGAGCAGCCCGCCGGCGCCCTCCACGAGGACCAGGTCGTGCGAGGCGGCCAGCTTCCGCGCGGCCTCGGCGACTTCCAGGGCCCCGACCGGGGCGAGCCCGGCCCGCCGGGCGGCCGTCCCCGGAGCCAGCGGCTCCGGGAAACGGCCAAGCTCGGCGGAGGCCACGGCGCCCGAGAGCCGCACGACCTCGTCCGCGTCGCCGCGCTCGCCGGGACCGAGTCCCGTCTGCGCGGGCTTCAGGACGGCGACGGACCGGCCCGCGGCGGTGGCCACGGCGGCCACCGCCGCGGTCACCACCGTCTTGCCGATCTCCGTGCCCGTCCCGCTGACGACGACGATTCCCACTGACTTGCCCGTCCTTCCGTTCACACGGTCATCCCGCTGCCGCCGCCGCGCGCACGGCGGCGCAGATCCGGGCCAGGTCCTCGTCGCCCGTCACGTACGGCGGCATCGTGTAGATCAGGTCCCGGAACGGGCGCAGCCACACGCCCTCCCGGACCGCCGCGCGCGTCGCCGCGGCCATGTCGACCCCGTGGTCGAGCTGGACGACGCCGATCGCGCCGAGCACCCGCACCTCGCGCACCCCCGGCAGTTCGGCGGCGGGCGCGAGGCCCGCCCGCAGTCCGGCCTCGATCCGCTTGACCTCGACCTGCCAGTCCTGGGAGAGCAGCAGGTCGATCGAGGCGAGGGCAACCGCCGACGCCAGCGGGTTGCCCATGAAGGTCGGCCCGTGCGCCAGTACCGGGACCTCGCCCTGCGAGATCCCGTCGGCGACGCGGCTCGTGCAGAGCGTCGCCGCCATCGACAGATAGCCGCCCGTCAGGGCCTTGCCCAGGCACATCACATCGGGGGAGATCCCCACCTGGTCGGCGGCGAACAGCGTGCCCGTCCGACCGAATCCGGTGGCGATCTCGTCGAGGACGAGCAGGACGTCGTGCGCGTCGCACGCCTCCCGCAGCACCCGCAGGTACTCCGGGTCGTGGAAGCGCATCCCGCCCGCGCCCTGCACCACGGGCTCCACGATCACCGCGGCCAGCTCGTGCGCGTGCTTCCCGATCTCGGTCCGAAGGAGATCCGCGTACGACTCCTCGTACGCGGCGGGCGGGGCGTCCACGAACACCTGCCGCTGGAGTACCCCCGTCCACAGCTCGTGCATCCCGCCGTCCGGGTCGCACACGGCCATCGGCTGCCAGGTGTCCCCGTGGTAGCCGCCGCGCCAGGTGAGCAGCCGCCGCTTCTCGGGGCGGCCGAGCGAACGCCAGTACTGCAGGCACATCTTGACCGCGACCTCGACGGACACGGAGCCCGAGTCGCTGAGGAAGACGTGCCGCAGCGGCTCGGGGGTGATCTCGACGAGCCGGGCGGCGAGCCGTACGGCCGGCTCGTGCGTGAGCCCGCCGAACATGACGTGGCTCATGCGGTCCAGCTGGTCGCGCACCGCCGCGTTGAGCACCGGGTGGTTGTAGCCGTGGACGGCCGACCACCAGGAGGACATGCCGTCGACCAACTCGTCCTGGCCCTCGGAGGGTTCGGCGAGCCGGAGGCGTACCCCGGACGCGGACGCCACGACCAGCGGGTCCGTACGTCCCGGCATCGGGCCGTACGGGTGCCAGACGTGCGCCCGGTCCAGGGCGATGAGCTCGTCGTTGCGCACGGCCGTCACGCGTTCGGGGCGAGGTCCGTACCGGCGCCCCGGCGGCGCACCGCGACCAGGTCGGTCCTGGCGCCGTTCGCGGCCGTCGCGCCCTCCGCAGCCCCGGTGGAGGCGGGCGTCGTGGACGCGGGCTCGGCGTGCCCGCCACAGGGACCGCAGCCGCCGCCGGAGTGCGAGCCGCAGCCCGCGCCCTCCTCCGTCTTCTCCGCGGCCGGGCCGCAGCCCGCGGCCCCGGCGGAACCGCAGCCGCCGGCCGCCGCGGCACCGGCCTCGGCGAGGGCGTCCGCGCGGTGCTTCGGCAGCGTGGTCGTACCCGCGCCCTCCACCTCGAAGCCCGCGTCCGCGATCATGTCCAGGTCGGCCTGGCCGGCCTGGCCCTCGCTCGTCAGGTAGTCGCCGAGGAAGATCGAGTTCGCGATGTTGAGCGCCAGCGGCTGCATCGAGCGCAGGTGCACCTCTCGGCCGCCCGCGATCCGGACCTCGACGTCGGGGCAGACGAACCGCACCATCGCGAGGATCCGCAGACAGCGCTGCGGGGTCAGGTTCCACTCCTTGGCGAGCGGCGTCCCCTCGAAGGGGATGAGGAAGTTGACCGGCACCGAGTCGGAGTCCAGCTCGCGCAGCGCGTACACGACGTCGACGAGGTCCTCGTCGCTCTCGCCCATGCCCGCGATCAGACCCGAGCAGGCCGACAGACCGGCGGCGTGCGCCTTCTGCACGGTGTCCACGCGGTCCGCGTAGGTGTGGGTCTTGGTGATCCCGCCGTACGTCGCCTCGGACGTGTTCAGGTTGTGGTTGTACGCGTCGGCGCCGGCGTCCTTCAGCCGCTCCGCCTGACCGTCCGAGAGCAGACCGAGGCAGGCGCACACCTCGACGCCCTCGTTCTGCTCCTTGATCGCCTCGATGGTCCTGCCGACCCGCTCGACGTCCCGGTCCGTCGGACCGCGGCCGCTCGCCACCAGGCAGACCCGCTTGGCGCCGCCGGCGACACCCGCCGCGGCGGCCTGGGACGCCTCGTCCGGCTTCAGCCACGTGTACTTGAGGATCTCGGCCTTGGAGCCGAGCCGCTGCGAACAGTACGAGCAGTCCTCGGGGCACAGGCCGGACTTCAGGTTCACCAGGTAGTTGAGCTTCACCCGGCGCCCGAACCACTGACGGCGCACCTTGCCGGCCGCCGCCACCACATCGAGCAGTTCGTCGTCGGAGGTCGCCAGGACGGCGAGCGCTTCTTCACGGGTCGGCAGCTCGCGCCGCAGCCCCTTCTCCACCAGCGTGTTCAGCAGGTCCATAAGGGTTGATCCTTGCCTACCGCCCACCCCCGGGCCAAGGAGGATCCGAACAAACGCCCCCGAACGAGGTGTGTGGATGACCACATCCCGGCCACGGCATCCTGCGGCTAGGGTCTGTGCGCTGCCTACAAAAGGATCGCCGCATGCCACAGGCCGACGACGCACGGGCCGCGGGCCCGCGCCGTACCGCGTTCGACTGGACCGACGCCGAGGCGCGCCGCCGGGCGGACGCCGGTCTCGTCCGTACGCTGCGTCCCCGGGCGGCCGAATCGGACCTCCTCGACCTGGCGAGCAACGACTACCTCGGCCTCACCCGCAGGACCGAGGTCACCGAGGCCGCGGCGGAGGCCGCCAGGCGCTGGGGCGCCGGCTCGACCGGCTCGCGGCTCGTCACCGGCACCACCCGGCTGCACACCCGCCTGGAGCGCGAACTCGCCGACTTCTGCGGTTTCGAGGCGGCCCTCGTCTTCTCCTCCGGCTACACCGCCAACCTGGCCGCGCTGACCGCCCTCGGCGGCCGGGACTCCCTGATCGTCTCCGACGCCTCCAACCACGCCTCGATCGTCGACGGCTGCCGCCTCGCGCGCGCCGAGACGGCCGTCGTCCCGCACACCGACCCCGAGGCCGTCGCCAAGACCCTGGACGCCCACCCGGGGCGGCGGGCCCTGGTCGTCAGCGACTCCGTCTTCTCCGTCGACGGCGACAAGGCCCCGCTGCCGCGGCTCGCCGCGGCCTGCCGGGAGCACGGCGCCGGGCTCGTGGTGGACGACGCCCACGGCCTCGGCGTCCTCGGCGAAGGGGGCCGGGGGGCCCTGCACGAGGCCGGCCTCGCGGGCGACGAGGACGTCGTCGCCACGCTGACCCTGTCCAAGTCCCTCGGCAGCCAGGGCGGTGCCGTCCTCGGCCCGGCCCGGGTGATCGAGCACCTGGTGAACGCGGCCCGCACCTTCATCTTCGACACCGGGCTCGCCCCGGCCGCCACGGGCGGCGCGCTCGCCGGCCTCCGGCTGCTCGTCGCCGAGCCGGGCCTCGCCGGGCGGGCCCGTACCGTCGCCACCACGCTGTACCGGCTGCTCACGGAGGCGGGCCTCACCGCGGCCCGGCCCGACGCGGCCGTCGTCTCGGTGCGCGCCCCCTCCCCGGAGGCCGCGCTGCGCTGGGCGGCGGACTGCCGCGAGCAGGGCCTGGTCGTCGGCTGCTTCCGTCCTCCGTCCGTACCCGACGGCATCTCGCGGCTGCGCCTCACGGCCCGCGCCGATCTGACGGACGCGCAGATCGAGCGAGCGGTGGCGACGATCCTGCGGACCGCGCCCGCGTTCCCGGAGGCGTGACGGCGGACGATCCTGGGGAGGGCCCAAAAGCGTTCCGAGGCAGCAGAGTTCACCGCTTCGGGCGACAGATGGGGACATATCTTGGTGGAACGCGGCCCGGCGCGGCACGATCGGTGGCACTCTGACGCGAAGCGCGATCCGGGGCAGCGGCCCCGGCGGGAAAGGGACAGCGTCGCCATGGCAGATCACCAGGAAGCATCCGTCACGCTGCCGAGCGACCCCGCCTCGGTCCCCACGGCCCGGAGGTACGTCGCGGACGTCCTCACCGGCTGGGGCCTCGACGGCGCCGCGGATCTCGCGGACTCGGTCCGCCTGATCGTCTCCGAACTCGCCACCAACGCCGTTCTGCACACCCTCGGCCAGTCGCCGACCTTCACGGTCGAGGTCCGCCTGGAGCGCGAGGAACGGCTCCACATCGGCGTCACCGACAGCCACCCCCGCCGTCCCAGGCGGCTTCCGGCGGCGGTCCAGCAGGACAACGGCCGGGGCCTGGTCATCATCCGTGTGCTCGCGGCGGAGGCGGGCGGCCGGCTCTCGGTCACACCGACCGAGGACGGCGGCAAGACAGTCTGGATCACGGTCCCGTGGACCGTGCCGTCCGTCGCGAGGTGTTGACGGTTCTTCGTATACCGATCTCTCCCGCGAGGGGGTACGGCGGCGCCACCGCACCCCTCACGAACGGGCCGCTAGCGGTGCCGGATCACCGGACGCGGCCGTAGTAGACCTTCGACGACCAGATCTTGTCGAGCTTCACCCAGGAGCCCGTCTTGGGCGAGTGCCAGATCTTGCCGCTGCCGGCGTAGATGCCCACGTGGTACACCCTCCCGCCGGAGTGGAAGAAGACCAGGTCCCCCTGCTGCCTGCTGGAGGCGGAGATGTGCCGGGTCGTGTTGTACTGCTGCTGCGCGGTGCGGGGCAGCGACTTGCCCGCCTTCTTGTACGCGTAGAGCGTCAGCCCCGAGCAGTCGAACCTGGTGGGTCCGGTGCTCCCGTACCGGTACGGGGCTCCCTTCTTGGACGCGGCGACGCTCAGTGCCTTGTTCGCGTGCGTGGTGGCTGCCTGGGCCTCCGATGCCGCACCTGGTGCGAGCAGCGTGCCGCCGACGGCGGCGAGGGTGAGAGCCGAGACGGCTCCGGCCCGGGACAGCAGGGACGGGACGTGCATCTGCGCGGTCATGCGCAACCCTTCGTCAGCCGCCTGCGAAGGATGACCTGTCGGGTTCGGGCTGGCGAAGATGCCCGGCCGCTGACGCGGCTTCACCCCAAGGGACGGCCCCGCTGCCGGAACAGCGCGTACGTCCCGTAAAAATCGGGTCCTCCACTCCTGCCGATCCACTCCTGTCGACCAGACGTCCGGGACAGCGGCAGGACTCGGCGTCCGCCCGGACCGCCCCGCCGCGGTGGCGGGGGCTTGTCGTCGACAGGGATCTTGACCCACACAGAGGTCGAAATCCGAGCTGAAACGGCGATATGTGAGGCTCCTCACGACTGATCCATTCGGGTGGACAGGATGGTTTCGTGATCGTCGGAGGTTTGGCCGACGAGCCCCGCACCAGGGGTGGAACACCCCATTCCGCCAAATGCGTACAGTTGTTGTGCAACTCACCCGGCACATATGTCGACTCGTCGAGTAAGCCGAACGGGGGAGCGATTCTGCGGTGCGCGTCGGCCGTACGGCCCTCGACACGACGCGCCGGAATGTCAACTCGCCTGCGAATCCTGGACTGTGACGCGGCCGGTCCTCCGCTCGCCGTCCAACACCCGCAGGGCGCGCGCCAATGTGTCCGCGTGCACCTCGTGCTCGCCCCGCATATGCATGAGCGTCAGGGCCTCGCGCAGCGCCTCAGCCCTTCCCACCAGGGCCTGTGCCGCGCGCAGCGCTCCATAGGTATGCGTACCTCTGGATGGATTGATCTTTCCGAGGAGGTCGACGACTTCGAGGTACGCGTCGACGAGTTCACCCTCGGCCCGCGTCAGGGCGGGCAGCGGCGGCAGTTCCGGAACCACGGCCGCCTCACCGCGCCGTGTCGCCGGCGGCGGCCGCCCGCCTGCTGGTGACCACGTGGTCGACGAGGCCGTACGCGACCGCCGCGGGCGCGTCGAGGACGGTGAGGCGGTCGAGGTCGGCGTCGATCCGCTCCCGGTCCTGTCCCGTGTGCTCCGCGAGCATTCCGGCCATCAGTGAGCGCAGTCGGAGCAGTTCGCGCGCGTGGATGTCGAGGTCGCTGAGCTGTCCCCGCTGCGGCTCCTCCACGGCGGGCTGCCGGAGGGTGGCACGGGCGCCCGCGAGCATCAGGCGCCTGCCCGGAGTGCCGGCGGCGAGCAGGACGGCGGCGGTGGACTCGACCTGGCCGAGGCAGGTGGTCTCCACCTCGCAGTGCAGTGAGCGCATCGTGTCGTAGACCGCCGTCATGGCGCTGACGGAGCCGCCGGGGGAGTTGAGGTAGAGCGAGACGGCCCGGTCGGGCGCCGCGTGGTCCAGGTAGAGGAGCTGGGCGATGACGTCGTTGGCCGCGGTCTCGTCGACCGGCGTGCCGAGGAAGACGATCCGGGACTCGAGGAGCTTGGAGTAGGGGTCGAGGGCCCGGGTTCCGTTGCCGGTCCGCTCCGTGAATTCGGGCAGGACATGACGCGCGTGCATGACGGGTACCTCCTTCTGTAAAAAACGTACAGGATGTACAGGCCGTAAGATGGGGAGCATGACCTACGAGATCCCGGTGACGCAAGCGCGGGCTGAGCTGGCCGACCTCATCAACCGCGTCGTGTACGGCGGTGAGCGCGTCGTCGTCACCCGTCACGGGAAGCCGCTCGTCGCCCTGGTCTCCGCCGCTGACCTGGAGGAACTCGAAGCGGCCGAGAAGCCGGCCGACGAGCAGGTGGTCAGCTCTGTCTCCGGGCTCCACCCGGTCGACTCCGCCACGGGCGAACAGCGCCGCTTCGGCATCGCCGCCCACCACCGCGAGCCGGGCTCCTCGTAGCGACCCGTGCCGACCCCTGCGGTCCGGACGGGTCCGATGATCATGAAAACGCAAAGCCGCAGTTAACGAGCCGGAAAAACTTCCGCCCTAACGTGCAATGTCTGACCGTGTGCCGCGTCTCGGCACCTCGACACCTTGTTGACGGTCGGTAGGGTCCACGGCTGTCCGGGTGTCCCGGTCGACGACTGTGAGGTGGAAGAGTGCAACTGAGCCCGCACGAGCAGGAACGCCTGCTCATCCATGTGGCGGCGGACGTGGCGGAGAAGCGCCGGGCCAGGGGAGTGCGGCTCAACCACCCCGAGGCCGTCGCGCTCCTCACCTCCCACATCCTGGAAGGCGCCCGCGACGGCCGAACCGTCGCCGAGCTGATGGCCTCCGGACGCAAGGTGCTCTCCCGGGAGGACGTCATGGACGGCATCCCCGAGATGATCCACGACGTCCAGGTCGAGGCCACCTTCCCCGACGGCACCAAGCTCGTCACCGTCCACGACCCCATCGTCTGAACGGGCCGCCGATGATCCCCGGAGAGATCCTGTACGCGGACGGCCCCGTCGCCCTCAACGAAGGGCGCCCCGTCACCCGCCTGACCGTGCTCAACGCCGCCGACCGGCCCGTCCAGATCGGCTCGCACTACCACTTCGCCGAGGTCAACCCCGGCCTGGAGTTCGACCGGGCCGCCGCGCGCGGGCAACGGCTCCACATCGCCGCCGGGACCGCCGTCCGCTTCGAACCCGGCATCCCCGTCGAGGTCGAGCTCGTCCCGATCGCCGGCCGCCGGGTCGTCCCCGGCCTGCGCGGCGAGACCGCGGGCCCCCTCGACACCGACGCCACCGCCGCCGGGGTCACCGGCGCGAACGGAGAGCCCCGTGCCTGAGCTGCACCGCGCCGTCTACGCCGACCTCTTCGGCCCCACCACAGGCGACCGCGTCCGGCTCGCCGACACCGACCTCCTCGTCGAGATCGAGGAGGACCGCAGCGGCGGCCCCGGCCGCGCCGGCGACGAGGCCGTCTTCGGCGGCGGCAAGGTCATCCGAGAGTCGATGGGCCAGGCCCGCACCACCCGCGCCGAAGGCGCGCCCGACACCGTGATCACCGGCGCCCTGGTCATCGACCACTGGGGGATCGTCAAGGCCGACATCGGCATCAGGGACGGCCGGATCACCGCGCTCGGCAAGGCCGGGAACCCGGACACCATGGACGGCGTCCACCCCGACCTCGTCATCGGCCCCGAGACCGAGATCATCGTCGGCAACGGCAGGATCGTCACCGCGGGCGCCGTCGACGCCCACGTCCACTTCATCTCGCCCACCGTCGTCGAACAGGCCCTCGCCACCGGCGTCACCACCCTCGTCGGCGGCGGTACGGGACCGGCCGAGGGCACCAAGGCGACCACGGTCACGCCCGGCCCCTGGCACACGGCCCGGATGTTCGAGGCCCTCGACACCTTCCCCGTCAACATCGGTCTGCTCGGCAAGGGCAACACCATGTCCCGGGAGGCCATGCACTCCCAACTGCGCGGCGGAGCACTCGGGTTCAAGATCCACGAGGACTGGGGCGCCACGCCGGCCGTCATCGACGCCTGCCTGGACGTGTGCGAGGAGACCGGCGCCCAGCTCGCCATCCACACCGACACCCTCAACGAGGCGGGCTTCGTCGGCGACACCCTCGCCGCCATCGCCGGCCGCACCGTCCACGCGTACCACACCGAGGGAGCCGGAGGCGGGCACGCCCCCGACATCATCACGGTGGTCTCCGAGCCGTACATCCTGCCCAGCTCCACCAACCCGACCCGGCCGCACACCGTCAACACCATCGAGGAACACCTCGACATGCTGATGGTCTGCCACCATCTCAACCCGGCCGTCCCCGAGGACCTCGCCTTCGCGGAGTCCCGCATCCGGCCCTCCACCATCGCCGCGGAGGACGTCCTCCACGACCTGGGCGCCATCTCGATCATCTCCTCCGACTCCCAGGCCATGGGCCGGATCGGCGAGGTGATCATGCGGACCTGGCAGACCGCCCACGTCATGAAGAAGCGCCGCGGCGCCCTGCCCGGGGACGGCCGCGCCGACAACCACCGGGTGCGCCGGTACGTCGCCAAGTACACGATCAACCCGGCCGTCGCCCAGGGCATGGACCACCTCATCGGCTCGGTCGAACCCGGCAAGCTCGCCGACCTGGTCCTCTGGGAGCCCGCCTTCTTCGGCGTGAAGCCGCTCGTCGTCATCAAGGGCGGCCAGATCGCGTACGCGCAGATGGGCGACGCCAACGCCTCCATCCCCACCCCCCAGCCGGTCCTGCCCCGCCCGATGTTCGGGGCCCTCGGCAAGGCCGCGGCGGCCGGTTCGGTCAACTTCGTCGCCCAGGCGGCGATCGAGGACGACCTGCCCCAACGGCTTGGCGTCCACAAGGAGTTCGCCGCCATCACCTCCACCCGGCGGGTCACCAAGGCCGACATGCGGGAGAACGACGCCCTGCCCCGGGTCGAGGTCGACGCCGACACCTTCTCGGTGACCATCGACGGCGAGCCGGTCGAACCCGCGCCCGCCGCCGAACTGCCCATGGCCCAGCGCTACTTCCTCTTCTGACAGAGTCCCGATGACCTCACGCTCAGCCCTTCTCGTGCTCGCCGACGGACGCTTTCCCGCCGGCGGGCACGCCCACTCCGGCGGCGCGGAGGCCGCCGTCCGGGCCGGCCGCGTCAAGGACGCCGCCGGGCTCGAATCCTTCTGCCGGGGCCGGCTCCACACCACCGGCCTCACCTCCGCCGCGCTCGCCGCCGCGGCCGCGTACGGACTCGACCCGGCCGCACTCGACGCGGCGGCCGACGCCCGCACCCCCTCACCCGCCCTGCGCGCGGTCGCCCGCAGGCTCGGCCGCCAGCTGATGCGGGCCGCCCGCGCCACCTGGCCGAGCCCCCGGCTCGACGCGCTTGCCGCGATGTACCCGCGCGGCGCCCACCAGCCCGTCGTCCTCGGCACCACCGCCCTGGCCGCCGGCCTCGACGCCGAGGACGCCGCGTACTGCGTCGCGTACGAGACGGTCGGCGGCCCCGCCACCGCGGTCGTACGTCTCCTCGGCCTCGACCCCTACCAGGCCACCGCCGTCCTCGCCCGCCTCGTACCCGAGATGGACCAGGTGGCCGAGCGCGCCGCGGCCGCCGCCCGGCAGGGGATCGACGCCCTGCCCGCCGCTTCCGCGCCCCTGCTCGACCTCACGGCCGAACAGCACGCGGCCTGGCCCGTCCGCCTCTTCGCCTCGTAGAACCCACCGGAACCGCTGGACCGGCAGAGCCGCTGGTCCGCCGGAGCCGCCGACCCCCGATTCCGCCGGACCGCCGGCACCGCTGGAACCCGCAAGGAGCCGCCCCATGCACCTCGACCACGGCCACACCTCCCACGGCGCCGTCTCCGCCGACGCCCGCCGACCCGACGGCACCCGCCGCGCCCTGCGCATCGGACTCGGCGGCCCCGTCGGCTCCGGCAAGACCGCCACCGTCGCCGCGCTCTGCCGGGTCCTGCGCGACACGCTCTCCCTGGCCGTCGTCACCAACGACATCTACACCCGCGAGGACGCCGAGTTCCTGCTCCGCAACGCCGTCCTGCCGCCCGAGCGCATCCAGGCCGTGGAGACCGGCGCCTGCCCGCACACCGCCATCCGCGACGACATCTCCGCCAACCTCGAAGCGGTCGAGGACCTCGAGGACACGGTGGGACCGCTCGACCTGATCCTCGTCGAGTCCGGCGGCGACAACCTCACCGCCACCTTCTCCAAGGGGCTCGTCGACGCCCAGATCTTCGTCATCGACGTGGCCGGCGGCGACGACATCCCGCGCAAGGGCGGCCCCGGTGTCACCACGGCCGACCTGCTCGTGATCAACAAGACCGACCTCGCGCCGCACGTCGGCTCCGACCTGGCGCGGATGGCCCGCGACGCCGGGGAACAGCGCGGCGAACTCCCCGTCGCCTTCACCTCGCTGCGCGCCGAGGACGGCATCGCCCCCGTCGCCGACTGGGTCCGCGCCCAGCTCGGGGCATGGACCGCGTGAGCCTGCGCGCCACGGCCCGGATCGTCGCCGACGCCGACGGCGGACTGCCGCTCCTGGTGAGCGACGGGCCCCTCGCCCTGCGCCGCACCAGAGCGGCAGGGCCGTACACCCGGGTCACCGTCGTCGGGGCGATGAGCGCCCCGCTCGGCGGCGACCGGCTCGCCGTCGAGACCGAGGTACGGGACGGGGCCCGGCTCCTGGTCGACTCGGCCGCCGCGACCCTCGCCCTGCCGGGGCGGAGCGCCGAGCCCGCCGCGTACGACGTCCGGATCACCGTCGGCGAGGAGGGCGTCCTGCGCTGGCTGCCCGAACAGCTGGTCTCCGTCCAGGGCTCGGACCTGCGGATGCGCACGGTCGTCGAACTCGCCCCCACCGCACGCCTGGTGCTCCGCGAGGAACAGATCCTCGGCCGCCACGGCGAACCGCCCGGCACCCTCGTCACCCGCCTCACCGTCCGCCGCGCCGGACGCCCCCTCCTCGACCAGGAGCTGGCCTTCGGTCCCGGCGCGTCCGGCGGCTGGGACGGCGGCGCCGTGCTCGGTGGCCATCGGGCCACCGGTCAACTCCTCGTCGTGGAGCCGGGGTTCGCGGAGAAGCCGGTGGAGCCCCGGCTGCTCGGGGAGAACGGCGCCGTCAGCCCGCTCGCCGGGCCCGCCGCCCTCGTCTCCGTCGTCGCCCCCGACGCCCTCGCCGTGCGCCGCCTGCTCGACGCGGCCCTCGCCGAACTCGCCCCGTTCTGACCGGACCCGCACGAGCGCACCGCTCAGCCGTGCGAGGGCACCGGTTATGAGTTCGGCAAAGAAACACCTGTGCGGGCTTACGCCGGTCGCTCCCCTGACGAAAGGATCCCCCGGACGGAACGACACCTACAGGGGGAGGACTTGTGGCACGCACGGCAGTGCTCGGTTCGGCCGGCACTCTGATGGCCGGCGCGCTCGTCGTGGGCGCGCTCGCGGCCCCGGCGGCGAACGCCGACAGCGACCGGCAGTTGCGCGACGTGGAGGCGATCGGCGTCACCGTCGCCGCGTCGCGGGCCGCCCAGGCGGGCATCGACTGGCAGGACTGTCCGACCGGCTGGGGCCTGGAGAAGCCGATCCAGTGCGGCTGGGTCACCGTCCCGGTCGACTACGCCAGGCCCGACGGCAAGAAGATCAAGATCGCCGTGGACCGGATCAAAGCCACCGGCACCCCCGCCGAGCACCAGGGCGCGCTCCTCTACAACCCGGGCGGCCCCGGCGGCTCCGGCCTGCGCTTCCCGCGCCGGGTCACCACGAAGAACGCGATCTGGGCGAACACCGCCAAGGCCTACGACTTCGTGGGCTTCGACCCGCGCGGCGTCGGCAAGTCCGCCCCCATCTCCTGCGTCGACCCGGCCGAGTTCGTCAAGGGCCCCAAGGCCGACCCGGTCCCCGACAGCGAGGCCGACAAGCTCGCGCAGCGCAAGCTGGCCGCCGAGTACGCCGAGGGCTGCGCCGAGAAGAGCGGCGACCTGCTGCCCTTCATCAACACGCGCAACACCGCGCGCGACCTCGACGTCGTCCGCGCCGCACTCGGCGAGAAGAAGCTGAACTTCGTCGGCGTCTCGTACGGTACCTACCTCGGCGCGGTCTACGGCACCCTCTTCCCGACCCACGTCCGCCGCATGGTCCTCGACAGCGTCGTCAACCCGGCGAAGCAGAAGATCTGGTACGAGGCCAACCTCGACCAGGACATCGCCTTCGAGGGCCGGCTCAAGGACTGGATGACCTGGGTCGCCCGGCACGACGCCGCCTACCACCTCGGCGACACCTACGAGGAGGTCCGGCAGCAGTGGGAGACCCTGCGCGCCGCCGCCAGGAAGGCGCCCCTCGGCGGCAAGGTCGGCCCGGCCGAGCTCATCGGCTTCTTCCAGAACGCCCCCTACTACGACTCCATGTGGGCCCCGGTCGCCGAGGCCTGGAGCGCGTACGCCGCGGGCGACCCGCAGCCGCTCATCGACTCGGCCGCATCGGACCCGGCCGACACGGCCGGCAACGCGGCCTCGGAGAACGGCAACGCCGTCTACACCGCGGTCGAGTGCGCCGACGCGCCCTGGCCGACCAGCTGGAAGAAGTGGGACCGGGACAACAGCCGGCTCCACGAGCAGTACCCGTTCATGACCTGGGCCAACGCGTGGATGAACCTCCCGTGCGCCACCTGGTCCGCCCCGCGCCAGCGCCCGACCGAGGTGAGGACCGGCAAGGGCCTGCCGCCGGTTCTCATCACCCAGGCCGAGCGCGACGCAGCCACCCCGTACGCGGGCGCCGTCGAACTGCATAAGCGGTTCAAGGGCTCGCGCCTGATCACGGAGAAGGACGCCGGCTCGCACGGCATCACCAACGTGGTCAACCCGTGCCTCAACAGCAAGGTCGAGGCCTATCTGCTGACCGGGAAGCTGGACGCGCAGGACCAGGTCTGCGCCCCGCACGCCACCCCGCAGCCGTGACGGCCCGCACCGCGTGACGAAGGAGGGGCGGCCGTCGGACGGCCGCCCCTTCCTTCATGCCCGTGACGCCAGCCAGGCGTCCTCCGCCGCGTAGTCGAAGAAGTCCACCCCGTACTTGGCGAGATTCGGGAAGGCCTCCCGCCAGTCCCGACCCGCCAGGTGTCCGGTCAGCCACGCCACCGTCTCCGGCAGCGATCCGGCGTACGACACCACCGGCCGGTACCCCAACTCCCGCTCCGCCGCCGCCATGTCGTAGACCATCGGGTGCGGGGCGGTCCACGGGGTGAGCCCCACGATGCCCTCCGGCGGTGCCCCCTCGATGAGCACCGTCTCGCTCTCGACGCCCATCACCGCGTCGATCGCCGCCCCGATCTCGGCCACCGTCAGCGCCTCCGGATCGGCGCCGTTGAGCACCCGGCTGCCCGGGTTCGCCGCCGCGAGCCGGACCAGCTCCGCGAGGTTGTCCACGTGCGCCGGGTGGAACCGCGACCTGCCGTCGTACGCGAGCGGACGCACCCGCCGGCCGTCGAGCGCCCGCTTCACGAACCACAGCTCGCGCGGCCCCGGACAGTACGGGCCGTGAATGGCGCCCGCCCGCAGCAGCGTCGTCGGCAGCGCGTCGCCCGCCGCGAGCAGCTCCCGCTCCAGGGCAACCTTCCGGGTGCTGTAGGTGCCGTCGCCCGGCGCGACCGTCCGCCAGTCCTCCGCGACCGGAACCGGGAAGGCGGGGAAGCCGTCCGGCTCGTCCTGGGTGTCGAAGCTGCGGCCCCGCTCGTCCTCGTAGACGGCGCCGCTCGACACCACCACCGCCGAACCGATCCGGTCGGCGAGCCCGGTCAGCTGCCTGCCGTGCCCGCCGTCGAAGGCGACGATGTCCACGAGCACGTCACAGCCGTCGCCGAGCCCCGCCGCGAGCGCCCCCTCCTCGGTACGGTCCAGCCGTACCGACCGGATCCCCTCCGGCCACCCCTCGTCCCTGACGCCGCCCCGCGAGGCGGCCGTCACCTCCCAGCCGTCCGCGAGGAGGGCCCGCACGGACGCCCGCCCCACCTGTCCCGACGCACCCAGCACGAACGCGTTTCCCTTGGTCATGGAGGCGACGCTACGGATGTCCGTGGGCCGGTCCCAGGGGATTGCGCCGTGCGCGGATCCGCCCTCAGCGTTCCCGGCCGGGGAACTTTCGCGGCGGCGCCCCGCCCGGGTCCTCCGACGCCTCCGCGGCCTTCACCACCGCCGCGTACTCGTCCACGTACTCCTGCCCGGACAGCCGCAGGATCTCGTACATGATCTCGTCGGTCACCGCGCGGACCACCGCCCTCTCATCCGCCGAGCCCGCGAACCGCGAGAAGTCCAGCGGCTCGCCGAACCGGATGGTGACCCGCCGGATCCTCGGCACGACCTTCCCCGGCGGCTGGATCTCGAAGGTCCCCACCATCGCGCAGGGCACCACCGGCACCCCGGCCGTCAGCGCCATCACCGCCACCCCCACCTTCCCCTTGTAGAGCCGCCCGTCGTGCGACCGCGTCCCCTCCGGATAGATGCCGAGCAGCTCGCCCCGGTCGAGGACCCCGAGCCCCTCCCGGATCGCCGCCTTCCCGGCCTCCTTCCCCGACCGGTCGACAGGGATCTGCCCGGCCGCCCGGAAGAAGGCGGCCGTCAGCCGGCCCTTGATCCCAGGCCCGGTGAAGTACTCCTGCTTCGCGAGGAACGTGATCCGCCGGTCGAGCACGACCGGCATCAGGAAGTGGTCGGAGAAGGACAGGTGATTGCCCGCGACGATCGCCGCGCCCTCCTCCGGGACGTGCTCGAGCCCCTCGATCCGCGGCCGGAACAGCAGCCTCAGGAGCGGTCCGAGCAGTACGTGCTTCATCAGGTGGTAGAACACCCGCGACCCCCGTTTCGTCGTCCGTCAAGCCCGTTGTATCCGTGCACGGGCACGTGGTCCACTGATGGGGGAGCGTCACATGACGAGCGAGCACGGAACGAGACGCCCCGGCCGCCTCCTCACCGCGCTGCTGTGCGCGCTGACGGCGGCCGGTCTGTACGGCTGCTCCGACCCGGGCAGGCCCGAACCGACACCGAGTCCCGCGCCCGCCACCACGGCCCCCGCGCCCACCACCCCCGCGCCCACGACCCCGGCTCCCACGACGGCCGCCCCGACCGGGCGCTCGCCCTTCACCGGGCTTCCCGCCCGCCCCGCGCCGGTCCTCGCCGTGAAGATCGACAACGTGGCTCCCGCCCGTCCCCACACCGGCCTCGGCGCGGCCGACCTGATCTACGTCGAACAGGTCGAGGCCGGCCAGACCCGGCTCCTCGCCGTCTTCTCCACCCGGCTCCCCGACCGGACCGGGCCCGTCCGCAGCGCCCGTGAGTCCGACATCGAGCTGCTCAGCCAGTTCGACGCCCCGGCGCTCGCCTACTCCGGCTCCCAGACCGCCCTGAAACCGCTGCTCAAAGCCGCGCCGCTGCACGCGCTGCCGCCGGAGGAAGCCCCCCGAGCCTTCGTCCGCGGTGCGAGCCGTCCGGCACCCCACAACCTGTACCTGCTGCCGGGCAGGGCCCTGGCGGCGGCCCCCGGCACCGGGCTCGCCCAGGACATCGGATTCCGCTTCGGTACGGCGCCCGAGGGCGGCACCCCGGTCCGCGAGCGCACCGTGCGCTATCCCGCCGCCCGGTACACCTTCACCTGGTCCGCCCCCGACAAGGCCTGGCGGGTCGCGATGGACGGCAGACCCGCCGTGACCACGGACGCCGGGCCGCTGAAACCGGCGACCGTCGTGGTCCAGTACGTCGACATCCGCCCGTCGCGCTTCCGCGACTTCCTCGGCAGCGTCTCCCCGTACACCGAGACCGTCGGCAGCGGCACGGCGCTCGTCCTGCGCGACGGACGCGCCCACGAGGCCCGCTGGTCCCGGCCCACGGCGACGGCCGGCACCGCCTTCACCACCCCGGACGGACAGCGGCTCGCCTTCGCACCGGGACAGGTCTGGGTGGTCCTGGCCCCGAAGGGCTAGGGTCTTTCGTTTGGCTCAGGCCGGATCAGGGAGCGGGGTCCGGTGCATGGGGTCTCCCCAGGCCCGCAGGGCCTAGGGGACGCATCGCAAGGCGGAGCAGGGCGCCATGGCGGAGCCATGGCAACCGACGACGACGCGGCGAGGTGCGGTGCCAGGGCCCGCGAGCCCGGCATGATCCAAACGAGAGGCCCTAGGGGTCCTGCCGATCAGGCCGGGCTCTAGGGACGTGACGGGCCGGGAGGCGGGCGGCGGCGGGGGCCGGACGGGGCCGCGCCGTCCGAGGCGGCGAGGCCGATCGTCGCCACTCCGAGCACGATCCAGGCGAACCAGAGCCAGCCGCTGCTGCCGAGTGCCACCGTGTACGCCGTCGTCAGCACCAGCGCCGCACAGGTGAGCACCGTCATCGTCTTCGTGGAACCGGACATCAGTCCGCCCTCCTCCAGCCGAGGACACGGAAGCCGTCCAGGCCATGGTGACCCCCCGAGAGGGGCGCGCGCTACTCCCCGGACGCTCCGGCGTGCGCCGGGAACGCCGCCGGGCCCCCCGATCCGCCGAGGAGTGTCACCGCCGGGCCTGGAGGGAGGCCAGGTACGCGTTGTACGCCTCCAGCTCCTTGTCCCCGTCCCGGTCGGCGGCCCGGTCCTGGCGGACCGCCTGCCGCTGCTCGGAGTGGTACCACTGGTAGACCAGCGCGATCAGCACGAGCACGGACGGGATCTCGCTGAACGCCCACGCGATGCCGCCCGCGGCGTTCTGGTCGGTGAGCACGTCGATGCCCAGCGAGGCCGGCGGATTCTCGTACGCCTTGACCATCGGCTCCGACGCCATCATCAGGGCGATGCCGAAGAAGGCGTGGAACGGCATGCCCGCGAACAGCTCCAGCATCCGCATCACATAGCCCGGCCGGTGCGGACCGGGGTCGACGCCCATGATCGGCCAGAAGAAGACCACGCCCACCATCAGGAAGTGCACCATCATCCCGATGTGCCCGGGCTTCGAGCCCATCAGGAAGTCGAAGAGCGGCGTGAAGTACAGCGCGTACAGGCTGGCGATGAACATCGGGATCGTGAAGCCGGGGTGGGTGATCACCTTGATGTACCGGCTGTGCAGCAGCTTCAGGAGCAGTTCCCGCGGCCCCGTCGACCCGCGGCCCGCCACCGGGAGCGCCCGCAGCGCGAGCGTCACCGGAGCGCCGAGCAGCAGCAGGATCGGCGACAGCATGGAGATCACCATGTGCTGCACCATGTGCACGCTGAACATGACCATGCCGTAGTCGTTGAGCTTGGTGCAGGTCACGAGCGCGACGGTCAGCACGCCGACCGTGAAGAACACCGTCCGGCTCACCGGCCACGCGTCCCCGCGCCGCCGCAGCCGCGCCACGCCCACGCCGTACAGACCGAGCGCCGCGAGGCAGCCGATCAGGAAGAAGAGGTCGGGAGAGAACTCCAGGCCCCGCCCCAGCGTGAACGGCGGCAGATCCATGGTCATGCCGTGCCCGCTGTGATCCATCGTGTGCACTCCTGGAGCCCGATTCGCGCTTGTTGTCCGCACCAGACTAGAACCGCCCCCGGCCGCGACTGCGACCGGGGGCGGATGTCACGTACGGGCGTCGCTCAGAGCACGCACTCGGCCTCGGCGTAGCGGTCGGCCGGGACCGTCTTGAGGGTCTCCACGGCCTGGGCCAGCGGGACCATCGTGATCTCGGTGCCGCGCAGCGCGGTGAGCATGCCGAACTCGCCGCGGTGCGCCGCCTCGACCGCGTGCCAGCCGAAGCGGGTGGCGAGGACCCGGTCGTACGCGGTCGGGGTGCCGCCGCGCTGGACGTGGCCCAGGATCACCGGGCGGGCCTCCTTGCCGAGCCGCCGCTCCAGCTCCACGGAGAGCTGGTTGGCGATCCCGGTGAAGCGCTCGTGGCCGTAGATGTCGGTGCCGGCGGTCTTGAACTCCATCGAGCCCTCGCGCGGCTTCGCGCCCTCGGCCACGACCACGATCGCGAACCGCTTGCCGGCCTCGAAGCGCTCGCCGACCCGGGCGGTCAGCTCGTCCATGTCGAAGGGGCGCTCGGGGACGACCACGGCGTGCGCGCCGGCGGCCATGCCGGAGTGGAGCGCTATCCAGCCGGTGTGGCGGCCCATGACCTCGACGACGAGGACCCGCTGGTGGGACTCGGCGGTGGTCTTCAGCCGGTCGAGGGCCTCGGTGGCGACGGTCACGGCCGTGTCGAAGCCGAAGGTGACGTCGGTGGAGGCGATGTCGTTGTCGATGGTCTTCGGGACGCCGACGATGGGCAGACCCGCCTCGGAGAGCAGGTTCGCCGCCTTCAGGGTGCCTTCGCCGCCGATCGGGATGATGGCGTCGAGGCCCAGGTCGGCCACGTGGCCGCGGGCGCGCTCGACGCCGCCGACCAGGTGCGCGGGCTGGACCCGCGAGGAGCCGAGGATGGTGCCGCCCCGGGCCAGGATGCCGCCCACCGCTTCGAGGTCGAGCTTGCGGTAGTCGCACTCCAGGAGGCCCTTCCACCCGTCGTGGAAGCCGATGACCTCGTCGCCGTGATCGACGACGGCGCGGTGCACGACGGAACGGATGACAGCGTTCAGACCGGGGCAGTCTCCGCCGGAGGTGAGCACGCCAATGCGCATAGCCCAAAAACCTTTGCAACGTGGGCCGACTCCCGGACCACGTCGTCCGGCTGGATCCCCGCCACCCTATCGCCGCAGGGTGGCGGGGCCGAACCGGATGTCCGCACAGTGGACAACGTACGTTCGTACGAGGGACCAACAGCGGTGCGCCGGCTGACTCGGGCGCGCTGACTCAGGCGGGCTGCGAGGCCGCCGTGATGCGCTCGGCGCGCAGCGCCTCGTACCAGCGGTCGTCGGTCGGCGGGAGCGCGTTCACATCGAGGGCCAGCTTCAGGAGCAGGTCCGCGATCTGCGGGTTCCGGGCCATGACGGGGCCGTGCATGTACGTACCGAAGACGGTGTCGTTGTACGCGCCCTCGGTGCCGTCGCCGGTCCCGTTGCCGTTGCCGAACACGGTCCGGGCGAACGGCCGGGCCGTCGGGCCGAGATGGGTGATGCCCTGGTGGTTCTCGAAGCCCGTCAGCTGGGGGAGGCCGAGCCGCGGGTCGATGTCCGCGAGGACGTCGCCGACGCACCGCGCGCCCTCGCCGCGGGTCGAGATCACGTCGATCAGACCCAGGCCGGCCTCGCGCTCGCCGAGGTCGTTGATGAACTCGTGGCCCAGGATCTGGTAGCCGGCGCAGACCGAGAAGATGATCGCGCCGTTGGACGCGGCCCGGCTCAGGCCGCCGTCCCGCCGGAGCCGCTCGGACGCGAGCCGCTGCGGCCGGTCCTCACCGCCGCCGATCAGGTAGATGTCGCCGGAGGTCGGCACCGGCTGGTCGCTGCGGACGTCGACGCGCTCGACGTGGAGGCCGCGCTGCTCCGCGCGGCGCTGGACGACGAGGACGTTGCCCTGGTCGCCGTAGGTGCTGAGCAGGTCCGGGTAGACCCAGACCAGGCGCAGGCTGCTGTCACTCATGCTGCAAGTCCTCTACGGGTCAGTTGCCGACGCGGCGGCGGACGTCCTGGAAGGCGGTGTAGTTGGCGATCAGCTCGATCTGCCCGGGCGGGGCCATCGCGACGGCCTCGTCGAGCGTCTCGCAGACGCGGAAGTCCACGCCCGCGACCTCCAGGCGGACCGCGAGGTCCAGCTTCCGGTCGCCGATCACCATGATCGGGTGGCCGGCGAGCCGGCCGTAGTCCACGTCCCACAGCCAGGAGGTGTCCGTGCCGTCGGCGCCGCGCGCGTTGACGGAGAGGATCACCGGCGTCGGCGGCTGGTCGATGAGGGAAAACGTTTCGAGCCAGCCTGCCGGGTTCTTCGCGAGCAGCAGTCGCAGGTCGCGGCCCTGGAAGGAGACGACGTCGTAGCGTCCGGCGACGGCCTGCACCTGGTACATGCGCTCGAGCGCGACCTGCGGCGGCACCCCGAAGACGGCGGCGACGGCGGCCGAGGTGGCGGCGTTCGCCTTGTTGGCACGGCCGGGCAGCTGGAGACGGATCGGCCAGGCCGAACCGTGCGGGTCGAGCACGTGGTCGCCGCTGAGCGCCCAGCTCGGCGCGGGACGGCGGAAGCCGCACTCGCCGCAGAACCAGTCGTCGCCCGGACGCTGCATCACACCGCCGCAGGCGGGGCACGACCAGGCGTCGTCCTTCCACTCCTGGCCCGCGGCCACCCACACCACGTTGGGCGAGGAGGAGGCGGCCCAGACGATGAGCGGGTCGTCGGCGTTGGCGACGACGACGGCCTTGGTGCCGTTGAGCCCCTCGCGCCACTTCTCGGCGAGCATCCGGGTCTCGGCGGCGCGGTCGAGCTGGTCGCGGGAGAGGTTGAGCAGCGCGATCACCTTGGGCGTGGTGTCGCGGGCGACGCCGGCGAGGTACTTCTCGTCGACCTCGATGACGCCGTACTTGGAGTCCGAGCCGCCGGCGAGCGCCGAGGTGATGCCGGCGGGCATGTTGGCGCCGAGCGCGTTCGAGACGACGGGTCCCGCGGCGCGCAGGGCCTCCGCGATGAGCCGGGTCGTCGTCGTCTTGCCGTTGGTCGCCGACACCAGGACGACGTCCAGGTGCTGTGCGAGCCGACCGAGGAGGTCCGGGTCGAGCCGCAGCGCCACCTTGCCGCCGATCACGGATCCACTGCCGCGCCCCGCCGCACGCGACACCGCGGCCGCGGCCTTGCCCGCCGTCACGGCCAGCTTGGCGCGCGGCGACAGCGGCTCTGGATTACCGGGGTGTCCTGACATCGTTCTTGTTCCTCCTTGCGTCGGTCCGGGCTCAGCCTATCGAGATCCGGCCAGCAGCCCGAACAGCGGCACCGTCTGCCGGCCGCGGGAAACAGCCAGGTCACGGCGGACCGTACCCTTACGGCCATGCGAAACCGCCCCATCCCCGGCAGTTCCGGCCTCGTCCGAGCGATGACTCTGCTCGGCGACCCCGTGCTGCACAGCCCCTGTGAGCCCGTCACCGACTTCGGGCCCGAACTGGCCCGGCTCGTCGAGGACATGTTCGCCACGATGTACGCGGCGAACGGCGTCGGCCTCGCGGCCAACCAGGTCGGCGTGGGCCTGCGCGTCTTCGTGTACGACTGCCCCGACGACGAGGAGATCCGTCACCTGGGCCATGTGGTGAACCCGCGCCTGGTGGAGGCGGACGGCGACGTGATCCGGGGCCCCGAGGGCTGTCTCTCCCTGCCGGGGCTTGAAGCGCCGACGCCCCGTTACGACCGCGCGGTGGTCGAGGGCGTACGGATCGACGGGACTCCGATACGCGTGGAGGGCACGGGGTTCTTCGCCCGTTGCCTCCAGCACGAGGCCGATCACCTGGAGGGCGGGGTCTACGCGGACCGGGTCACGGGGTGGCGCAAGTCACGTCTGATCCGGGCCGTCCGCAAGGAGCCGTGGGGGAGCGGGGCCGGGGTGCTGGAGGCGTGACGGCGCACCGTCACTTCTAGGGCCTGTCCGGCGGATCATGGCCGGGTCCGCGGCGTCTGGCACGGCACCTCGCCGCGTTGCCGGAGCGTCCGCACAGCTCCGCTATGAGGACGCTCCGGCGCCTTGCGAGGCGTCCCCTGGGCCCTGCGGGCCTGGGGAGACCCCATGCACCAGACGTCGCGGCCTGTCCGGCCCTGATCCGCAGGACAGGCCCTAGAACCCGGGTCCGTCGGGGCGGTCGTCGGCCTCCGCGAGCCGGCCCCACAGCAGGTCGGCCAGGCTGCGGACGAGGTCCTCGCGGGAGCAGGGGCGCTCGCCGAGCCACCAGTCGCCGGCCGCGTGCATCATGCCGACGATGCCGTGGCCCCAGATCCGGGCCTGGGCCTCGGCGGCCGGGCCCAGGTCGACGCGCTCGGCGATGACCTGGCCGAGCTCCTCGCCCATGCGGCGGAGCAGCGGCGCGGAGTGGCGGCCGACGTCGAAGCCCTGCTCGGTCTGGTGCGGTTCCTCCGCCGGGTGCATGAGGAAGCGGTAGACCTGCGGCATCGCCTCGATCGAGGCGAGGTAGGTGTCGAGGGTGGCCTCGACGCGGCGGCGCCGGTCGGCGGGCGCGTCGAGCGCGGCCCGCAGGGAGGAGAGGAGGGCGTCCGTGTGCCGGATGGCGAGGGCGCGGTACAGGCCGCCCTTGTCGCCGAAGTGGCGGTAGAGGATCGGCTTGGTGATGCCGGCCTCGGCCGCGATCGCGTTCATGGACGCCTGGGGGCCGTCCCGGAGCACCACCCGGTCCGCCGCCTCCAGCAGTTCACGGCGCCGCTGTTCGGCGGGCGTCTGCCGGTCGGTGGTCCGGTGTGCGATGTCCATAGCGTGTCTCCCCGCCCGTGCGATTCCGTGAGGCTGTCGCAACGTAACACCCGGCCGGTGCCCGGTGCTGGTCGGCCCGAACCGCTCCGCCGCTGGTTGACAGCCCATACCAGCCGGTAACAGACTGGTGTTACCGCAAGTAACTTACCGCTGGGAGGGCACATGGGCGAGTTCACGCTCGAACTCAACGATGACCAGAAGCAGGTCCGCGACTGGCTCCACGGTTTCGCCGCCGACGTGATGCGCCCCGCGGCCGCCGAATGGGACGAGCGTGAGGAGACGCCCTGGCCGATCATCCAGGAAGCGGCCAAGATCGGCATCTACTCCCTCGACTTCTACGCCCAGCAGTTCTTCGACCCCACCGGTCTCGGCATCCCGGTGGCGATGGAGGAGCTCTTCTGGGGCGACGCCGGCATCGCCCTCTCCATCGTCGGCACGGGTCTCGCCGCCGTCGGCGTCCTCGCCAACGGTACCGAGGAGCAGATCGGCACCTGGGTCCCGCAGATGTACGGCGACGCGACGGACGTCAAGCTCGCCGCGTTCTGCTCCTCCGAGCCCGACGCCGGCTCGGACGTCGCCTCCATGCGCACCCGTGCCGTGTACGACGAGGCCAAGGACGAGTGGGTGCTCAACGGCACCAAGACCTGGGCGACCAACGGCGGCATCGCCAACGTCCACGTCGTCGTCGCCGTCGTCGACGCCGAACTCGGCTCCAAGGGCCACGCCTCCTTCATCGTCCCGCCGAACACCCCGGGCCTCTCCCAGGGCCAGAAGTTCCAGAAGCACGGCATCCGCGCCTCCCACACCGCCGAGGTCGTCCTGGAGGACGTCCGGATCCCCGGCCACTGCCTCCTCGGCGGCAAGGAGAAGCTGGACGAGCGCCTCGCCCGGGCCCGGGAGAAGGCGAAGGAGGGCGGCGAGCGCGTCAAGAACGCCGCCATGGCCACCTTCGAGGCCTCCCGCCCGGCGGTCGGCGCCATGGCCGTCGGCACCGCCCGCGCCGCGTACGAGGTGGCCCTCGACTACGCCAAGACCCGCGTCCAGTTCGGCCGCCCGATCATCGAGAACCAGGGCGTCGCCTTCCAGCTCGCCGACATGGCCACCCAGATCGACGCGGCCCGCCTCCTCGTCTGGCGCGCCTCCTGGATGGCCACGGCGGGCAAGCCGTTCACGGCGGCCGAGGGCTCCATGTCGAAGCTGTACGCCAGCGAGGTCGCCAAGCAGGTCACCGCCCAGGCCATCCAGATCCTCGGCGGCAACGGCTACACCCGCGAGTACCCGGTGGAACGCATGCACCGCGACGCCGCCATCTACACCATCTTCGAGGGCACCAGCGAGATCCAGCGCATGGTGATCAGCCGCGCACTGGCGAAGTAGCGGCCCCCGTCACACGACGCAGAACTCGTTGCCCTCCGGGTCCTGGAGGACCACCGCGTAGTAGTCCATGCCGTTCGGCTCGTCCATCGTGTACAGGATCGTCGCGCCGATCGCCGTCAGCCGGGCCACCTCGCCGTCCACCCGCTCGCGGCGGAGGGCGAGGGGGGCCTCGCGGCCGCCGCCGACCTTGAGGTCGAGGTGGACCCGGTTCTTGACGGTCTTCGGCTCAGGGACGCGCTGGAACCAGACCCGGGGGCCGACGCCCTTCGGGTCGACGATGGACTCCGGGAGCTCGCCGGCGTCCTCCTCCAGCTCCTCCTCGGGGACGCCGATCGCCTCCCAGTACGCCCGCCACGTGGGGTGTCCGCCGGGCGGCGGATCGGGGACGTAGCGCAGGGCCTCCAGCCAGAAGGGCACCAGGCGCTGGGGGTCGGCGCAGTCGATCGTCAGTTGAAGGGTCAGCTCGGGTCGCTCCATGGGACGAGCCTCCCAGACGCCACGGACAAGGACGGGGCCCCGGCGACATCAGGCCAACCGGCCAGATTCAGACGGGTGCTCGGTGATTACTACCCGCGGGTTACTTCCTGGGGGACAATCGCCCCGCAGGTGACGATCGAGGGGGAACCGTTCATGGCCATCACCACCGGTACCGAAGCGCCCGAACTCGCGGGACTTCCACTGCTCGGCTCCATGCTCGAGCTCAAGAACGACTCCCTGGGCACGTTCCTGAGGGCCCAGCGCGAGCACGGTGACGTCGTACGGATCACCGCGGGACCGCCCGGCATGCGCGCCGTCGTCTACGGCGTCTTCTCCGCCGAGGGCGCCCAGCAGGTCCTCGCCGGGGAATCCGCCAACTTCCGCAAGGACAACCGGTTCTACCGGGAGCTGCGCGAGTCCTTCGGCAACGGACTCCTCACGAGCCAGGACGACGACTACCTCCGTCAGCGCCGGCTCGTCCAGCCCCTCTTCACCCGCCGCCGTGTCGACTCCTACGCCTCGGCCGTCGCCACCGAGGTCACCACCCTCATCGGCGAGTGGCAGGACGGCGGCGCCGCGTCCGTCGACGTCCTCCAGGAGATGACCCGCTTCGCCATGCGTGCCGTCGCCCGCATCCTCTTCGGCACGGACGTCGACGCCGCCGTCGAGATCGTCGAGCGCAGCTTCCCCGAACTGGGCGCCTACGTGCTGCGCCGTGGTTTCTCCCCGGTCAACATCCCCCGCGACTGGCCCACCCCGGGCAACCGCAAGGCCGCCGCCGTCCATCAGGCGCTGTACGAGGTCTGCGACCGCATCATCGCCGAACGCCGCGGCTCCGGCGCGGCCCCCGGCGACGGGCAGGACCTGCTCACCCTCCTCGTCGAGGCCGAGAGCACCGAGGACGACAGCTTCGACGCGACGGAACTGCGCGAGCAGGTCCTCGTGTTCCTGCTCGCCGGTCACGAGACGACCGCCAGCTCCCTCGGCTTCGCCCTGCACCTCCTCGCCCTCCACCCGGAGGCGCAGAAGCGCGCCCAGGAGGAGGTGGACCGGGTCCTCGCCGGCCGTACCCCCGGCGCCACCGACGTCGACGCGCTGCCGTACGTCACCCAGGTCCTCAAGGAGGCCATGCGGCTCTTCCCCGCCGCCGCGGTCATCGGCCGCCGTGCCGTCGCCGCCACCGAGATCGGCGGCGTCACCATCCCCGCGGGCGCGGACGTCATCGTCGCCCCCTGGGTCACCCACCGCCACCCGGACTACTGGGAGGACGCGGAGCGCTTCGACCCGGACCGCTTCACGCCCGAGGCGGAGGCCGCCCGCCCCCGGTACGCCTGGTTCCCCTTCGGCGGCGGGCCGCGCGCCTGTATAGGCCAGCACTTCTCGATGCTGGAGTCGGTGATCGCCCTGGCGATGATCCTCCAGCGGTACGGCTTCGAGGCCGTCGACACCGAGGTCCCCGTCGCCGCCGCGATCACCCTCCAGGCGACGGGCCCGGCCCGCTGCCGCCTCAAGCCCAGGACGGCGCCGGCGTAGGGGGCGCCCCCGGGACACCGGTCCAGGCGCCCTGGGACAAGGCCCTAACGCCGGGTCGCGACCACGACCGTCGCCCACCACTCCTCCGAGGTGATCACCTCGGGGACCAGCAGGCCGCCCGAGACCTTCCTGACGGCCTCCGCGGCCCGTTCGGCCTGCCGTTCGCTCGTCTCCACGAGGAGGTGTCCGCCCGGCGCCAGCCACTCCGGCGCCTCGGCGGCGACCCGCCGCAGCACGTCGAGACCGTCCGGGCCCCCGTCGAGCGTGACGTGCGGCTCGTGGTCCCGTGCCTCGGGCGGCAGCAGGCCGATCTCCTCGGTCGGTACGTAGGGCACGTTCGCGACCAGGATCTCGACCCGGCCCCGCAGCTCCGGCGGGAGCGGTGCGAACAGGTCGCCCTCGTACACCCGGCCGCCGCGCGGCTCGACGTTCCGCCGGGCGCAGCGCACCGCCGCCGGCTCGATGTCCGAGGCGTGCACCTCCGCGCCCCCGACCCGCTCGAGCAGCACCGCGCCGGCGGCGCCGGAGCCGCAGCACAGGTCGACGCAGACGGCGCCCGGCCGGGCGAGCTCCACCGCGTGCCCGACCAGGAACTCCGTACGCCGCCGGGGCACGAAGACCCCGCCGTCGACCTCGATCCGCAGCCCGTCGAACTCGGCCCAGCCCACGATGTGCTCCAGCGGCAGGCCCGCGGCCCGCCGCTCGACCATGAGGTCGAGCTCGGCGGCCCCCCTCGCCGCGGCGAGCAGCATCTCCGCCTCCTCCTCGGCGAAGACGCACCCGGCGGCCCGCAGTCGCTCGATGACGCTCGCGTCAGACAAGCTGCGCTTCGATCTCCGCGACGATCTCGGGCGCGTCCGGCTCGGTGCGCGGACGGAAGCGGGTGACCCGGCCGTCGCGGCCGATGAGGAACTTCTCGAAGTTCCACTGGACGTCACCGGCCTCCCCGTCGGCGTCGGCGACCTTCACCAGCTCCGCGTAGAGCGGGTGCCGGGCCTCGCCGTTGACGTCCGTCTTCTCCAGGAGCGGGAAGGACACCCCGTACGAGGTCGAACAGAAGGTCCGGATCTCCTCGGCGCTGCCCGGCTCCTGGCCCGCGAACTGGTTGCAGGGCACGCCGAGCACGGTGAAGCCGCGCTCCCCGTACTCCTTCTGCAGCCGCTCCAGACCCGCGTACTGCGGGGTCAGACCGCACTTGGAGGCCACGTTCACGACCAGGACCGCGCGGTCCCGGTAGTCGGCGAGGGAGACCGGATCACCGGTCAGTGTCTTCAGCGGAATGTCGTACAGGCTCATGGACTGCTCCTCGTGGAAATGGGGTTTGATCACAGCATGGGAGACGAACCACTGGCAATCGCGATCGATTCCGCACCGGAGGAAGGGCCGCGCCGGGTGTGCTGCCGGCTCTGCGGCCGCCCCCTGACCGGCGCGGACTCGCGACGCACGGGCCTCGGCCCGACCTGCGACGCCAAACTCCACCCCCCGGCCCCGGACATCCGCACCCGCCGCCACGAAGTGGACCAGGACACCCTGCCGGGCCTGGACGCGCCGGCGGAGTGAGGGGACCGGCCGGAGCGGAGCGCACGACGCTACCAGCCGTCAAAACCGCTGGCCCACGGGTTTCCCGCCCGGCAGAGTGCTCCGCGATGAGATCGAAACCCGAGCGACCGGAGTCCTGAACATGTCGACCCTGCGCGTCACCGCCGAAGTCCTGACCGTCCATCCGCATCCCAACGCCGACGCCCTGGAACTCGCCCAGGTCGGGCTGTACCGGGCCGTCGTCGCCAAGGGGGCCTACCGGACCGGCGACGCCGCCGTCTACATCCCGGAGCAGGCGGTGCTGCCCGCCGCGCTCGTCGACGAGCTCGGGCTGACCGGGCGGCTCGCGGGGAAGGCCTCGGACCGGGTCAAGGCGGTGAGGCTGCGGGGGGAGCTGTCGCAGGGGATCGTGTGCCGGCCCGGCGCGCTCGCGGACACCGACCTGACGCGGGCGGCGGCCGACGGCACGGACTTCGCGGAGGCCCTGGGCATCACCAAGTGGGCGCCGCCGGTCCCCACGACCATGGACGGCGACGTCGAGTCCGCCCCCGATCTGCTGCCCTGGGTCGACATCGAGAACCTCCAGCGCTATCCCGACGTCTTCGAGCCCGGCGAGCCCGTCGTCCTGACGGAGAAGCTCCACGGCACGGCCTGCCTGCTGACCCTGCACGCCGAGGACGGGCGCGCGCAGGTCTCCTCCAAGGGGTACGGGGGCAAGGGCCTCGCCCTCAAGGAGGACCCGCGCAACCTGTACTGGCGGGCCGTCCACGGCCACGGACTGCCCGCCGTCGCCGAGCGGCTCGCGAAGCGGCTCGGCGCCCGGCGCGTCGGGCTCTTCGGCGAGGTGTACGGCGCCGGGGTGCAGGACCTCGCGTACGGCGCCGACGGCCGCAGCGAGACGGTCGGGTACGCCCTGTTCGACGTGTCGGCCGACATCGACGGTCAGATCCACTGGCTGGACCCGGCCGAGGTCCTGGAACCCGGCGAGGTACCGCTCGTCCCGCGCCTGTACGCCGGCCCGTACGACCTGGACGCCGTCCTCGCGCACGCCGGCGGCCGCGAGACCGTGTCCGGCCGGGAGACGCACCTGCGGGAGGGCGTCGTCATCAGGCCCGCGACCGAGCGGTACAGCCCGGTCGTCGGCGGCCGGGCCATCGCCAAGGCGGTCAGCCCGGCCTATCTGACCCGCAAGGGCGGCACCGAGTACGAGTGACCGGGAGGGCTACAGCTTCCTGAACAGGCCCTCCTGGACCACCGACACCAGGAGCCGGCCCTCGCGGTCGTAGATCCTGCCCCGGGCCAGGCCCCGGCCGCCCGTGGCGATCGGGGACTCCTGGTCGTACAGGAACCACTCGTCGGCGCGGAACGGCCGGTGGAACCACATCGCGTGGTCGAGCGACGCCATGTCGAAGCCGCGCGGACCCCAGAGCGGCTCGACGGGGATGCGGACCGCGTCCAGGAGCGTCATGTCCGAGGCGTACGTCAGGGCGCAGGTGTGGACCAGCGGGTCGTCGCCCAGCGGGCCGACGGCCCGCATCCACACCGCGCTGCGCGGGTCCGCGTCGGTGATCTCCTCCTTGGTCCAGCGCAGCCGGTCCACGTACCGGATGTCGAAGGGCTGCCGGCGGGCCATCCGCTCCAGGGCCTCCGGCAGCGCGCCCAGGTGCTGGCGGATCTCGTCCGCGAGGTTCGGCAGGGTCTCCGGGTCGGTCAGGTGCCTCGGCGGCAGCTGGTGCTCGAAGGCACCCTCCTCCGGCCGGTGGAAGGAGGCCGTCAGGTTGAAGATCGTCCGCCCCTCCTGGATCGCCGTGACCCGGCGGGTCGTGAACGAGCGCCCGTCCCGCACCCGCTCCACCTGGTACACGATCGGCACGCCCGGCCGCCCCGGCCGGAGGAAGTAGGCGTGCAGCGAGTGCACCGGCCGGTCGCCCTCGGTGGTGCGGCCGGCCGCGACCAGGGCCTGCCCGGCGACCTGCCCGCCGAAGACCCGTTGCAGCGACTCCTGCGGGCTGCGCCCACGGAAGATGTTGATCTCGATCTGCTCCAGGTCGAGCAGATCCACGAGCCTCTCGGCGGGGTTGGTCACCACGGGACTGAACTCTCCTCTACAGCTGTCCGACGGACGTGACACGGACGACCGCGCGGCCCTCCTCGTCGGAGGCGGCGAGATCCACCTCCGCGCCGATGCCCCAGTCATGGTCGCCGTTCGGGTCGGCGAAGGTCTGCCGGACGCGCCACAGGCCGTGGGCCGCGTCCTCCTCGATGGCGAGCAGCTTCGGGCCGCGCGCGTCCGGGCCCGTACCGAGGTCGTCGTACTCGTCCCAGTACGCGTCCATCGCGTCGCCCCAGGCGTCCGCGTCCCAGCCGGACTCGGCGTCGAGCTCGCCGAGCGCGGCCACGTTGTCGAGCGCGGCCAGCTCCACCCGGCGGAACATCGCGTTGCGCACCAGGACCCGGAAGGCGCGGGAGTTGGCCGTGACCGGCTTGACCTGGTCGGCCTTCTCCTGGGCCTCCTCGGCCGTCTGCACCTCGGGGTTGGCGAGCTGCTCCCACTCGTCGAGCAGCGAGGAGTCCACCTGGCGCACCATCTCGCCCAGCCAGGCGATCAGGTCCTCCAGGTCCTCGGTCTTCAGGTCGTCCGGGATGGTGTGGTCGAGCGCCTTGTACGCGCTCGCGAGGTAGCGGAGGACGATGCCCTCGGTTCGCGCCAGCTCGTACCAGGAGGTGAACTCGGTGAAGGTCAGGGCCCGTTCGTACATGTCACGGATGACCGACTTCGGCGACACCGGGTGGTCGCCGACCCACGGGTGCGACTTCCGGTAGACGTTGTACGCGTGCCAGAGGAGCTCCTCCAGCGGCTTCGGGTACGAGATGTCCTGGAGCCGCTCCATCCGCTCCTCGTACTCGACGCCGTCCGCCTTCATCTGCCCCACGGCCTCGCCGCGCGCCTTGTTCTGCATGGCGTGCAGGATCTGGCGGGGGTCGTCGAGCGTCGACTCCAGGACGGAGACCATGTCCAGGGCGTACGAGGGGGACTCCGGGTCGAGCAGGTCGAAGGCGGCGAGCGCGAACGTCGACAGCGGCTGGTTGAGCGCGAAGTCCTGCTGGAGGTCGACCGTCAGCCGGATCGTGCGGCCCTCGGCGTCCGGCTCGGCGAGCTGCTCCACCACCCCGCCGTCGAGCAGGGAGCGGTAGATCGCGATGGCGCGGCGGATGTGCCGCAGCTGGGCCTTGCGCGGCTCGTGGTTGTCCTCCAGGAGCCCCCGCATCGCCTCGAAGGCGTTGCCCGGCCGGGCGATCACCGAAAGCAGCATGATGTTGGTGACCTTGAAGCGGGAGGTCAGCGGCTCGGGCTCGGCGGCGATCAGCTTCTCGAAAGTGGTGTCGCTCCAGGCGACGAAGCCCTCGGGGGCCTTCTTGCGGACCACCTTGCGGCGCTTCTTCGGGTCGTCGCCGGCCTTGGCGAGCGCCTTCTCGTTCTCGATGACGTGCTCGGGGGCCTGGGCCACCACGTAACCGGCCGTGTCGAAGCCGGCCCGGCCGGCCCGGCCCGCGATCTGGTGGAACTCACGGGCGCGCAGGGTGCGCACCCGGGTGCCGTCGTACTTGGTCAGGGCCGTGAAGAGCACCGTACGGATCGGCACGTTCACGCCGACGCCGAGGGTGTCCGTCCCGCAGATCACCTTCAGGAGGCCCGCCTGGGCGAGCTTCTCGACGAGCCGCCGGTACTTCGGCAGCATGCCCGCGTGGTGCACGCCGATGCCGTGGCGGACGTAACGCGAGAGGTTCTGGCCGAACTTGGTGGTGAAGCGGAAGTTGCCGATCAGCTCGGCGATCTTGTCCTTCTCCTCGCGCGTGCACATGTTGATGCTCATCAGCGACTGCGCGCGCTCGACGGCCTGCGCCTGCGTGAAGTGCACGATGTAGACGGGCGCCTGCTTGGTCTCCAGGAGCTCGGTCAGGGTGTCCGTGATGGGCGTGAGCCGGTACTCGTACGAGAGCGGCACCGGCCGGGTCGCCGAGCGGACCACCGACGTGGGCCGGCCCGTGCGCCGGGTCAGGTCCTTCTCGAACATCGACATGTCGCCGAGGGTCGCCGACATGAGCACGAACTGCGCCTGGGGGAGTTCCAGGAGCGGGATCTGCCAGGCCCAGCCGCGGTCCTGCTCGGCGTAGAAGTGGAACTCGTCCATCACGACCTGGCCGATGTCCGCGTACTTGCCGTCCCGCAGCGCGATCGAGGCCAGCACCTCCGCCGTGCAGCAGATGATCGGCGCGTCCGCGTTCACGGAGGCGTCGCCGGTCAGCATGCCGACGTTCTCGGTGCCGAAGAGCTTGCACAGGTCGAAGAACTTCTCCGACACGAGCGCCTTGATCGGCGCGGTGTAGAAGGTCACCTGGTCGTTCGCGAGCGCGGTGAAGTGCGCCCCCGCCGCGACCAGCGACTTTCCGGATCCGGTGGGTGTGGACAAGATCACGTTGGCCCCGGAGACGACCTCGATCAGCGCCTCTTCCTGGGCCGGGTAGAGCGTGATGCCCCGGTCCTCGGCCCAGGAGGAGAAGGCCTCGAAGAGGGCGTCGGGGTCGGCGGTCGGCGGCAGCTGATCGATAAGGGTCACGCCCCCCATCTTGCCTGGATTCCGCTCGGATGAGGGAACCGGCCGTCGGCAGCGTTGATCACGGACGATAGGCTCGTCCGTCGACCGTGCGTCAACTGAGCGCCGGCAGGGGAGAAACGGGGCGGGTCAACCATGATGGGACCGGCGCACTCGCTGTCCGGAGCTGCGGCCTGGCTGGGGGTCGGGGCGGTCGCGGCGGCCTTCGACCGGCCGATGCCCTGGCCGGTTCTCCTCGTCGGCGCGCTCATCTGCGCGGGCGCGGCCCTCGCCCCCGACCTCGACCACAAGTCGGCGACCATCTCGCGGGCCTTCGGACCGGTCTCCAAGGGCCTGTGCGAGATCGTCGACAAGCTGTCGTACGCGGTCTACAAGGCGACCCGCTCCTCCGCCGACCCGCGCAGGTCCGGCGGCCACCGGACCCTCACCCACACCTGGCTCTGGGCGGTCCTGATCGGCGGCGGCGCCTCCGTCGCGGCGGTCACCGGCGGCCGCTGGGCGGTCCTCGCCATCCTCTTCGTCCATCTGGTGCTCGCCGTGGAAGGTCTGCTGTGGCGGGCCGCCCGGATGTCCAGCGACGTCCTGGTGTGGCTGCTCGGCGCGACCAGCGCCTGGATCCTGGCGGGCGTGCTCGACAAGCCGGGCAACGGCTCGGACTGGTTCTTCACCGGCCCCGGCCAGGAGTACCTGTGGCTCGGCCTGCCGATCGTGCTGGGCGCCCTCGTCCACGACATCGGGGACGCCCTGACCGTCTCGGGCTGCCCGATCCTGTGGCCCATCCCGGTCGGCCGCAAGCGCTGGTACCCGATCGGCCCGCCGAAGGTCATGCGCTTCCGCGCCGGCAGCTGGGTCGAACTGAAGGTCCTCATGCCCGCCTTCATGCTCCTGGGCGGGGTGGGCGCAGCGTCGGCGCTCGGCTTCCTCTAGGAACCGGTACGGGGGAGAGGGACGCCCAGCGTCCTTACCGGCTGGGCCAGTTCCTCCTGGAAGAGCTTGTCCGGGCTCGCCGTCTGGCGCCCGGGATGGCCGTACACCTCCAGGGCCACCAGGCCGTGCAGGTGTCCCCAGATGCGCAGCGCGAGCGCGACGGCGGCGGGCGGCAGCTCGGGGAAGGCGGGGCGCACCTTGTCGAGGAGCCCGGCGTCGAAGTCCGACCAGGTGAACGCGGAGTCCCGGTGGAGGGCCTCGGCGTGCGGCCAGGCGGCCGCGGCGAGCGCGGTCAGCCCGGTGCACACCCGGCGGGCCGCGTCGGGGGAGGGGCCGCCGTCGGGGGCCCGGTAGCCGGGGACGGGGGCAGCCGCGTCGTCGCGGAGGCCCTGGAACGCGGGCACCACATCGACGCCTTCAGCCGCGACGCCGGCGAGGCGGCGGCGCGGGAGACCCGCGCGAACATCACCTGGGCGAACCTCGACGTCCTCGACCCCGGGTCCATCGCCGCCGCCCTGCCGGGACTCGACGTCCTGATCAGCGCCTTCCAGCCCCTAAACGCCGCCCGGGACCTCGCGGACACCGTACGGCGCTCCATCGCCGACGCCGGTGTCTACGCCACCGCGGCACGAGCCCTGCTCAAGGCGCTGGAGAGCCACCCCAGGACGCGGCTGATCGTCATCGGAGGCGCCGGCAGCCTGGAGGTCGAGCCCGGCGTGGTGCTCGCCGACGCGGAGGAACGGCTCCACGAGACCCTCGACGGCGTCGGTCTGCCCCGCGCCTACGCGGCGGCGGTACGCGGCCACCGGGACGCCCTGAACGTGCTGCGCACCTCGAACCGGCGGTGGACCTACTTCAGCCCCGCCGAGGACATCGCGCCCGGGGAGCGCACCGGCCGCTTCCGCATCGGCGAGGACCAGCCGGTCAGGGACGCCGAGGGGCGCAGCCGCGTCTCGGCGGAGGACGCGGCCGTGGCACTGATCGACGAGGCGGAGCTGCCCCGCTTCGTCCAGCGCCGGTTCACGATCGGCTACTGAGCCGGGCGGGGCCGCCGGACGACACGGCCCCGCCCTGTCCGTCAGCCGTGCCAGGACCGCCACAGGGCCGCGTACGCCCCGTTCGCCGCGACCAGTTCCGTGTGGCTGCCGAGCTCGGTGATCCGGCCCGACTCGACCACCGCGATCAGATCGGCGTCGTGCGCGGTGTGCAGCCGGTGCGCGATGGCCACGACCGTGCGGCCGTCCAGGACGCGGCCGAGGGAGCGCTCCAGGTGCCGGGCCGCCCGCGGGTCGAGCAGCGACGTCGCCTCGTCGAGGACCAGCGTGTGCGGGTCCGCGAGGACGAGGCGGGCGAGGGCGATCTGCTGGGCCTGCGCCGGGGACAGGGACCTGCCCCCCGAGCCGACCTCGGTGTCCAGGCCCTCGTCGAGACCCCGCGCCCAGACCTCCGCGTCCACCGCCGTGAGCGCGGCCCACAGCTCGGTGTCCGACGCCCCCGTCCTGGCGAGCAGCAGATTGTCCCGGAGCGTGCCCACGAAGACGTGGTGCTCCTGGTTGACCAGGGCCACGTGCTCCCTGACCCGCTCGGCCGGCATCCGGGCCAGCTCGGCGGCGCCGAGCGTGACCGAGCCGGTCCGCGGGGCGTAGATCCCGGCGAGCAACCTGCCGAGGGTGGACTTGCCCGCGCCCGACGGGCCCACCAGGGCGATGCGGCTGCCGGGGGCCACCGTGAGCGACACCTCGTGCAGCACGTCGACGCCCTCGCGGTAGCCGAAGCGGACGTCGTCCGCCCGGACGGCCCGGCCCTCCGGCCGTACCTCCGTGTCGCCCGCGTCCGGCTCGATGTCCCGGACGCCGACGAGCCGGGCCAGGGACACCTGGGCGACCTGGAGCTCGTCGTACCAGCGGAGCACCAGCCCGATCGGGTCCACCAGCATCTGCGCGAGCAGGGCGCCCGTCGTCAGCTGGCCCACGTCGATCCAGCCCTGCAGCACGAAGACGCCGCCGAGCAGGAGCACGGAACAGAGCACGGTCATGTGGGTGACGTTGACGACGGGGAAGAGCACCGAACGCAGGAAGAGGGTGTACCTCTCCCACGCGACCCACTCGGTGATGCGCCGGTTCGACAGGGCGATCCGGCGGTCGCCGAGGCGGTGCGCCTCGACCGTGCGGCCCGCGTCGACCGTCTCGGCGAGGGCGGCCGCCACCGCCGCGTACCCCGCGGACTCCGAGCGGTACGCCGAGGGTGCCCGCTTGAAGTACCAGCGGCCGCCCACGACGAGCAGCGGCGCCGCGAGCAGCGCGGCCAGCGCGAGCGGCGGCGAGGTCACCGCGAGGCCGCCGAGCAGCAGCCCCGCCCACACGACGCCGATGGCCAGCTGGGGGACGGCCTCGCGCATCGCGTTGGAGAGCCGGTCGACGTCGGTGGTGATCCGGGACAGGAGGTCGCCGGTGCCGGCCCGTTCGAGCACGCCGGGCGGCAGGCCGACGGCGCGGACGAGGAAGTCCTCCCGGAGGTCGGCCAGCATCTCCTCGCCGAGCATCGCCCCGCGCAGCCGGACGAGCCGTACGAAGAACGTCTGGACGAGCAGCGCGACAGCGAACAATGCGACCGTGCGCTCCAGATGCAGTTCGCGCGCTCCCGAGGCGAGTGCGTCCACCACCGAACCGAGCAGGTACGGGCCGGCCATCGAGGCGATCACGGCGACCGCGTTCACCCCGATGAGCAGCGCGAACGCCCGGCGGTGACGGCGCAGCAGCTCGCGGACGTAGGTGCGGACGGTCGCGGTCGCGGCGACGGGCAGTGTCGTCGCCGTCGTCGGGGCCGCCGGGTCGTACTCCGGTGGCGCCAAGCCGATCATGCCGTTTCCCCTTCCAGTGCTTCGATCCCGTCGGTGCGGTGGGCCGCCGCGGTGATCTCCTCGTCGGTCTCGCGGGTGACGACCGCGCGGTAGCGGGGCTCCCGTGCGAGCAGCTCGCGGTGGGTGCCGACGGCCACCGCCTGGCCGTCGTCGACCAGGACGACGCGGTCGGCGCGGTCCAGGAGCAGCGGCGACGAGGCGAGGACCACGGTGGTCCCGCCCGCGCGCAGCCGGGCGATCCCGTCGGCCACCCGTGACTCGGTGTGCGAGTCGACCGCGGAGGTCGGCTCGTCCAGGACGAGCACCTCCGGGTCGGTCACCAGGGACCGGGCGAGCGCGAGCCGCTGCCGCTGGCCGCCGGAGAGCGACCGGCCCCGCTCGGTGATCCGGGTGCGCATCGGGTCCCCTTCGGTGTCAACGGAGGCCTGCGCGAGGGCGTCGAGGACGTCGCCGCACTGGGCGGCGGCGAGCGCGTCCTCGGGCAGGACGGCTCCCGACGAGGGCACGTCGAGGAGTTCCCTGAGGGTGCCCGAGAGCAGCACCGGGTCCTTGTCCTGGACGAGGACGACCGTACGGGCGGTGGCGAGCGGCAGTTCGTCGAGCGGGACCCCGCCGAGCAGGACCGAGGTGTGCCGCTCGTCGGGTTCGGCCGGGTGGCCGCCGAGCCGGTCCGCGAGCCGTCCGGCCACGTCCGGGTCGCCGCAGACGACCGCGGTGAGGAGGCCGGCCGGGGCGCGCAGCCCGGTCAGCGGGTCGTACAGGTCGCCGGTCGCCTTGCGGTCCTCGTCCCGCGCGGCGGTCGTGGTGGTCGTTCGGGCCAGGGCGAGCACCCGGGCGGCCCGTTTCGCGGACGGCCGGGAGAAGGAGAAGGCCATGGCGATCTCCTCGAAGTTGCGCAGCGGGTGGTACGTGAGGGCGACGGCGCTGTACACGGTGACGAGTGCGCCCACCGTGATCCGCCCCTCGGACGCGAGCCGCGTCCCGTACGCCACCACGACGATGAGCAGGATGCCGGGCAGCACGACCTGGGTCGCCGAGATCAGCGCCCACATCCGCGCGCTGCGCACGGCGGCCTTGCGGACCTCCTGGGAGGCGGCCCGGTAGCGGCCGAGGAACAGGTCCTCGCCGCCGATGCCGCGCAGCACGCGGAGCCCCGCGACGGTGTCGGAGGCCAGCTCGGTGGCCTTGCCCGCCTTCTCGCGCTGGATGTCCGCCCGGCGCGTCGCGCGGGGCAGGAGCGGCAGCACGGACAGGGCGAGGACGGGGATGCCGACGGCCACCACGACGCCCAGGGCGGGCTCGTAGAAGAGGAGGCCGGCGCAGATGACGACCAGCACGACGGCGCCCGCGAGGAACCGGGACAGGGCCTCGACGAACCATCCGATCTTCTCGACGTCGCCGGTGGAGACGGCGACGACCTCGCCCGCGGCGACCCGCCGGGTCAGGACGGAGCCCAATTCGGCGGTCTTGCGGGAGAGGAGCTGCTGGACCCGGGCGCTGGCCGTGATCCAGTTGGTGACGGCGGTGCGGTGCAGCATCACGTCGCCGACCGCGATGGCGGCCCCGCAGAGCGCGAGCAGCGCACCGGCGAGCGCGAGCCGCCCGCCGTCGCGGTCCACGACGGACTGCACGGCGATGCCGACGCCGAACGGGAGACCGGCGATGCCCAGGTGGTGCAGGAGTCCCCAGAGCGTGGACCTCACCTGACCGCCGAGCTGTTGACGGCCGAGCCAGACGAGGAACCGGGTGCCCGAGCGGACATCGGGTACCCCTGGGTCGGCGTGGGGAAGATCTCGAATCTGCATGGCGTCCCAGGGTCTCCGGGTCTGTCTGGGGGGAAGCGCGCCGGGCGTGTTCGATCGGTCGCGTCCGGCGGCGGGAAACCGTGCAAGGTTCGCTTTTTCCCCGCCGGGGGGCAATCGATTTTCCCCAAGACGGAACAGATCGCGCCATGTCCGCTCATCGTCTTCTGGACGCACGGCGCGGACCGCGCTTCACTTCCGGCTCATGAGATCACTCAAGATCATGAGCATGCTCAGCGGTCTGGTGCTCGCCGCCGGAGCCCTCCTCACCGCCCAGCCGGCCGCCGCCGACGGCCCGAACGGCCCGACGCCCCCCGCCGAGTTCACCAGCGACTGGCACGACCCGGTCACCGCCGCCCCGCCCGTCGACACCCCCGGCACCCGCAACTGCGAGGTGACCCTCGCCGCCGCCCGGTTCCGGGACTTCACCCCCTACCAGGGGAGTTACGTTCCGCCGAAAGAGTGCGGCACCCGCTGGAACAAGGTCGTCCTGCGCCTCGAAGGGAACGTGAAGGGCCGCCAGTACGACCGCCTCGGCCACCTCACCCTCGGCGGCGTGGAGATCTTCCGCACCTCCACGCCCCAGCCCTCGCCCGACGGCATCACCTGGTCCGTCGAGAAGGACGTCACCCGCTACCGGGACGTCCTCAGCCGTCCGGGGCCCGTCGAGATGCTCATCGGCAATGTCGTGAACGAGACGTACACCGGCGTCCTCGACGTCCGGGTCACCCTCACCTTCCACACCGCCGAGGGCCGGGTGAAACCCGCCGCCGGAACCCCCGACCGCGTCGTCCCGCTCACCGGGGCCACCCTCACCACCCCGCGCAACACCGAACGCGTCCTCGCCGAGGTGTACGCCACCGGCTCCGGCGGCGGCTGCGAGGAGTACTGGTACCTCTCCGTCCCCGACGCCGCCCCCTACTCCTGCCGGGCGCCCGAAGGCCCGCACCGGGAGGTGCGCGTCTCCGTCGACGGACGCCTCGCGGGCATCGCAGCCCCCTTCCCCACGGTCTGGACCGGCGGCTGGTCCAACCCCTTCCTCTGGTACGTCACCCCCGCACCGCGCGCCTTCGACGTCCAGCCGGTCGTCTACGACCTGACGCCCTTCGCCGCCCTCCTCAACGACGGCAACGCCCACCGCGTCGACGTCACCGTCGCCGGGGTCCCGGCCGGGCAGGCGGGCTGGTCCGTCCCCACCAACGTGCTGCTCTGGCAGGACGAGGGCAGCCGGGTCGTCACCGGCGGCCTCGACCGCCACGAGGAGACCGCCCCGCGCAACTCCTCGGTCCACAGTGCCGGTTCCCCCCACCGCCTGGACACGGAGGCCGGCCACCGGCTCACCGTCGCCGGCCATCTGAACACCTCGCACGGCCGCGTCGACACCACCGTCACCCGGACCGTCGCCCACACCTCCACCCACCGCTGGGGCGAGGGGGAGAACCCGGACGCGCTCACCGCGCGCTGGACCGACCGGGAGACCGTCACCACCGGCGGGACCATCACCCGCACCGACCGGACGTACACCATGGACGGGGAGACGACCGTCGGCGCGGGCGACCGGCTGCGCACGGTCCTCACCCTCGGGGACCGCGCCGACACGAGCGTGGTGCGCGACGGGCGGCGCCTGTCCTGGTCGCGGCTCGACGACACGTACACCGGGGACGCCACGTACACCACCGGCGTCCCGCGCGACCAGCGGCACGCGGTCGGCACCACGCACGAGCGCTACCGGCTGTACGGCTCCGAAGGCTGCTACGACCGCGGCCTGACCACCGTCCAGGGCACCCTCACCGAGGACCTGAGGCGCTGCTGAACACCGCGGTGCCCGGCCCCCTCGGGACGAGGGGCGCCGGGCACCGCGTCCTCACGCGGGCTTCACCGAGTCCACGCCCGGGCGGGCCCGGCGCCACTCGCCGCGGGTGAAGTCGGGGATCTCCTGCGGGGCGCCCCCGGCCTTGATCGAGGCGTGGCTCAGCGGCAGCGGCGCCGTCCACGTGGCGGCGTCGTACACGTCGAAGTCCGGCGGCAGGCCGAGGCGCATGCACTGCATCAGGCGGTAGACCATCAGGTAGTCCATGCCGCCGTGGCCGCCCGGCGGGTTGGCGTGCTCCTTCCAGAGCCAGTGGTCGAACTCGGCCGCGTACGCCGAGAAGTCGCCCCACTCGTCGTCCTTGTGGTCCGGCTCCAGGTAGATCCGGGCCGGATAGTCCTCGAAGACGCCCCGCGTTCCGCCCAGGCTGTTGATCCGGCTGTACGGGTGCGGGGTCGAGACGTCGTGCTCCAGGCGGATCACCCGGCCCAGGGCCGTCTGGAGCAGACTGACGGTCCGGTCGCTCGCGATGTACGACTCCTTCCAGCTCGGGTCGCCGGCCGGCACGTTCTCCTCGCGGTACTCGGCGAGACCGAGCGCCGGAGTGCCGAAGCTGCTGATGCTCACCACCCGGTCGCCCCGGTTGACGTCCAGGTAGTTCGCGACCGGGCCGATGCCGTGGTTCGGATAGAGGTCGCCCTTCAGGCGGGTGTGCCAGAGCCGGCGCCAGGGGCCCTCGTAGTACGAGGGGGAGAACATCAGGCCGCGCAGGTCGTGGTTGTACGCCCCCGCGCCGTGCAGGAGACGGCCGAACTTGCCGGCGTGCGCCATCCGCAGCACCCGCATCTCGTTCCTGCCGTAGCAGCAGTTCTCCAGCTGCATGCAGTGCCGGCGGGTCCGCTCCGACAGGTCGACGAGGTCCCACAGCTCGTCGAGCCGCATCGCCACCGGACACTCCACACCGACGTGCTTGCCGTTCAGGAGCGCCGCGCGGGCGATCGCGAAGTGGCTGTCCCAGGGGGTGGCCACGTACACGAGGTCGACGTCCGTGCGGGCGCAGAGGTTCTCGTAGTCGTCCTCGCCGTTCGCGTACACGGCGGGGGCGGGCCGGCCGGCCGCGACGACCTTCGCGGCCGCCCGCTCGGCCTTGGCGCGTACCGGGTCGCAGACGGCGGTCACCCGGACCCAGGGGTGCGCGAGGAAGTGGGCGATCATGCCGCTGCCCCGGTTGCCGAAGCCGACGACGCCGACCCGGACCGTGGAGCGGCGCTCGAAGGGGACCCCGGCCATGGTCGACCCTTGCCGGCGCGGTGCGGTCACATGCCCGGCGGCCGGCCCGGCGGCCTGCGCGGGCGGGACGCCGACGGCGCCGACTCCCAGGACCGCCCCGGCGGCGGCGGTTCCGAGGACCTGGCGGCGACTCGGGGCGTGCGGCGTCTGCTCGTTCATGGAACCTCCCGGGCCGCGTGCACGGCCGTCCCGACGGATGATCGGACATTACTGTTCCGGCTCTCGCGCCGAGCGGCACGGAACACCCGCCGTCACCCGAACATACGAAGGGCCCCTCACCGCTCGGGGTGAAGGGCCGTCCGGACGCGTTCCACTGACGGGCGGTCAGGGGCGCGTCGCGCGCTCCAGGGCCTGGAGCACCGAGCCGTAACCGCGGCCCGTCGCCCGGTCCATGCCGATCTCGCACATCCGGTTCGCCGAGAGGTGCGCGTCGAAGGGCCGCGCCGTCACCTCGGCCGCCTCACGGGCGGTCGCCGCGGCCGTCAGCTCCGGATGCAGCATGCCCCGGTCACCCGCGAAGGCGCAGCAGCCCGCGTCGGCGGGGACGACGACCTCCTCCGCACAGGCACGGGCGAGTTCCGTCAGCTTCTCCTCGTCGCCCAGGTGCCGCATCGAGCACGTGGGATGCACCACGGCCGAGCCCACCCGGCGGCGCACGTCGAGCCGGGGGAGCAGCTCGTCCGCCGCCCACACCAGGGAGTCGAGCACGGTCAGCTCCGCGTGCAGCGCCCGGTTGTCCTCCGTCAGGTACGGCACCACCTCGTGCGCGATGCCGAGCGTGCACGACGAGGCGTCCACCACCAGCGGCAGCGTCCCGCCCGCCGTCCACCCCCAGGCCGCCTCGACGATCCGGTTCGCCATCACCTCGTTGCCCCGCTCGTACCCCTTGGAGTGCCAGATCGTCGCGCAGCACGTACCCGCCACGTCGTCCGGGATCCACACCGGCTTCCCCGCCCGCGCGGACACCGCGACCATCGCCTCCGGCAGGGAGGGCCCCCGGGCCTCGTCCGGATCGCCGAAGATCCGGTTCACACAGGCCGGGTAGTAGACGGCGGCCGCCGCGGGACGGTGGGTGCGGGGCAGCCGCCGCGCCGCCGCGCCCGGGAGCTCCGGCAGCCACTCCGGCACGAGGTCGGTGCTGACCGCCCGGCGCGCCAGGCCCGTCACCGACGCGAGGACCCGGTCGCCGATCCGGTCCGCCGCGGCGACGGCGAGCCGCGCGGAGGCCTCCACCGCCCGGAAGTCCTTCGCTGCCAGGGCGGCGATCCGCTCCTCGCGCGGCGAGTGCCGCTCGTGCCGGAACTCCTTCATCAGGGCGCCCGTGTCGATCCCGACGGGACAGGCCAGCTTGCAGGTGGAGTCCCCCGCGCAGGTGTCGACGGCGTCGTAGCCGTACGACTCCAGGAGGCGGGTCTCGACCGGGGACCCGTCGGGCTGCCGCATCATCTCGCGGCGCAGCACGATCCGCTGGCGCGGAGTGGTCGTCAGGTCGTGGCTGGGGCAGGTCGGTTCGCAGAAGCCGCACTCGATGCACGGATCGGCGATCCGCTCCACGGTCGGGATCGTCTTGAGACCGCGCAGATGGGCGTGCGGGTCGCGGTCCAGGACGATCCTCGGGGCCAGCACCCCGTCGGGGTCGACGGCCTCCTTGATCCGCCACATCAGGTCCGTCGCCTTCGCGCCCCACTCCAGTTCGAGGAAGGGCGCGATGTTGCGGCCGGTGGCGTGCTCCGCCTTCAGGGATCCGTCGAAGCGCTCCACGGTCAGCTTGCAGAACTCGTCCATGAAGCCCGCGTACCGCTCGACGTCGGACGGGTCGGCCGCGTCGAAGGCGAGCAGGAAGTGGAGGTTGCCGTGGGCCGCGTGACCCGCGACGGCCGCGTCGAAACCGTGCCGGGCCTGGAGGTCGAGGAGCGCCGCGCAGGCCTCCGCGAGCCGGAACGGCGGCACCGCGAAGTCCTCGGTGATCAGGGTCGTACCGGAGGGGCGGGAGCCGCCGACGGCCGTCACGAAGGCCTTGCGGGCCTTCCAGTAGCCGGAGATCTTTCCCGCGTCGCGGGTGAACGCGTTCTCCACGGAGGCCACCGGGGCCACCAGGCGCAGCCCGGCGAGCACCTCGCCCGCCGCCCGCTCGTACGCGTCGAGGGCGGCCGCGTCCGGCGCCCGGAACTCGACGAGGAGCGCCGCCGTCTCCCTGGGCAGCTCCGCCCAGTCGGCGGGGACGCCGGTCACGCTCACCGAGGCCCGCAGCGTGTTGCCGTCCATCAGCTCGACGGCCAGGGCCCCGGCCTCGGTGAACCGGGGCACGGCGGCGGCCGCCGCCGGCAGCGAGGGGAAGAAGAGCAGCGCCGTCGACACCGCGCGGTCCAGCGGAAGGGTGTCGAAGACGACCTCCGAGATGAAGCCGAAGGTGCCCTCGGAACCGACCATGAGGCCCCGCAGGATCCGCACCGGGGTGTCGCCGTCGAGGAAGGCGTCGAGCCGGTAGCCGTTGGTGTTCTTGATGGCGTACTTGGCCCTGATCCGGGCCGTCAGCTCGGGGTCCGCCTCGATCTCCGCCTTGAGCGCGAGCAGTTCCGCGCACAGGCGCGGCTCGGCGCGCGCCAGCTCCGCGTCGGCGTCCGGATCGGCCGTGTCGACCACGGTCCCGCTCGGCAGCACGAAGGTGAGCGAGGAGACGGTCCGGTACGAGTTCCGGGTCGTCCCTGCCGTCATGCCCGAGGCGTTGTTGGCGACGACCCCGCCGATCGTGCAGGCGATGGCACTGGCCGGGTCGGGCCCGAGGACCCGCCCGTGCGGGGCGAGCGCGGCATTGGCCCGCAGGACGGTGGTGCCGGGGCGGATCCTGGCGCGCGCGCCGCCGTCCAGGACCTCCACGCCCGCCCAGTGGCGGCGCACGTCGACCAGGATGTCCTCGCCCTGGGCCTGGCCGTTGAGGCTGGTCCCGGCGGCCCGGAAGACCACTTCGCGGCCCTTGCCGTGGGCGTACGACAGGATCGTGGAGATGTCGTCGATGTCCTCGGGGACCACGACGACCTGCGGGACGAAGCGGTAGGGGCTGGCGTCCGAGGCGTACCGCACCAGATCGGAGATCTTCGACAGGACCTTCTCCGCGCCGAGCAGCTCGGTCAGCTCCTCGCGCAGCCCCCGCGGCGTGCCCTTGGCGTGGAGCTCCGGGACACGGTCCGGAGCCGGACTCCGCTTCGTACCGGGACGAAGGGCCTGCGGGTTCGGCTCGAACAGCGGCATGTCACGGCTCCCCTTCGGCGCGGCCCCGTGCCCGAGGGGTCAGCAGCCGCCCTCCGGGCCGGGGTCGACCAGGGCGGTCAGCAGACCTCCGAGCACCTCGCGCTGTGCGGCGGTCAATGGAGCAAGGATGTCCTCTGCGGCGGCCCGGCGCGCGCTGCGCAGCTCGCGGAGCGTGGCGCGGCCCGCGTCGGTGAGCTCGATCCGCACGACCCGCCGGTTGCTCGGATCGGGCACCCGGCGCACCCGGTCGACGGCCTCCAGACCGTCGACGAGACTGGTCACGGCGCGCGGGACCACTTCGAGCCGGGCCGCGAGATCGGCCATCCGGGGCGGCTCCCCGAAGTGCGCGACCGTGCGGAGCAGCCTGGACTGGGCGGGGGTGATGCCGACCGGCTCCAGGTGGCGCTTCTGGATGCGGTGCAGGCGCCGGGTGAGCCGCAGGAGCTGCTCGGCGAGGAGCCCGTCGGCGTCGGTCCTGGTCAGCGGGTCGGAGGTGGTCATACGGGAACAATATCAGGACCATGTTCATTGTGAGCATAGGTAACAATGAGCTAGGGTCTTCTCCGACCCCGAACCCTCGAAGGAGCCCATGCGCCCCCACGACCAGTCCGACTGGACGCCCCCGCCCCGCGCCTCCGGCCAGCCCCAGGAGCCCGCGCAGCTGCGGCGCATCCTGCGGCTCTTCCGCCCCTACCGCGCGCGCCTGCTGATCGTCGGCCTGTTGGTCGGCGCCGCCTCGCTCGTCTCGGTCGCCTCGCCCTTCCTCCTGAAGGAGATCCTGGACACAGCGATCCCGCAGGGCCGTACGGGACTGCTCAGCCTGCTCGCCCTCGGCATGATCGCCACCGCCGTCCTGACCGGCGTCTTCGGCGTGCTCCAGACCCTCATCTCCACCACCGTCGGCCAGCGCGTCATGCACGACCTGCGCACCGGGGTCTACGAGCAGCTCCAGCGGATGCCGCTCGCCTTCTTCACGCGCACCCGGACGGGCGAGGTCCAGTCCCGCATCGCCAACGACATCGGCGGCATGCAGGCGACCGTGACCTCCACGGCCACCTCCCTCGTCTCCAACCTCACCGCCGTCATCGCGACCGTCGTCGCCATGCTCGCCCTGGACTGGCGCCTCACACTGGTCTCGCTGCTCCTGCTGCCGGTCTTCGTCTGGATCAGCCGGCGCGTGGGCCGCGAGCGCAAGCGGATCACCACCCAGCGGCAGAAGCAGATGGCCGCCATGGCCGCGACCGTCACCGAGTCCCTCTCGGTCAGCGGCATCCTGCTGGGCCGCACCATGGGCCGTGCCGACTCGCTGAGCAGGTCCTTCGCCGAGGAGTCCGAGCGCCTCGTCGACCTCGAAGTGCGCTCCTCCATGGCCGGACGGTGGCGGATGTCCACCATCGGCATCGTCATGGCCGCCATGCCCGCCCTGATCTACTGGGCCGCCGGCATCGCGCTCGGCTCGGGCGGGGCCCAGATCTCGCTCGGCACGCTCGTCGCCTTCGTCTCGCTGCAGCAGGGCCTGTTCCGGCCGGCCGTCAGCCTCCTCTCCACCGGCGTGCAGATACAGACCTCGCTCGCGCTCTTCCAGCGCATCTTCGAGTACCTCGACCTGCCGGTGGACATCACCGAGCCCGCCGAGCCGGTCCGGCTCCGCGAGGTCCGCGGCGAGGTCGCGTTCGAGAAGGTCGAGTTCCGTTACGACTCCCCGGGCACCGGCCGCCCGACCCTCGACGCCATCGACCTGACCGTCCCCGCCGGGGGCAGCCTGGCCGTCGTCGGCCCCACAGGCTCCGGCAAGTCGACCCTCAGCTACCTCGTGCCGCGGCTCTACGACGTCACCGGCGGTCGCGTCACCCTCGACGGCGTCGACGTGCGCGACCTGGACTTCGACACCCTGGCCCGCGCGGTCGGCGTCGTCTCCCAGGAGACGTACCTCTTCCACGCCTCCGTCGCCGACAACCTCCGCTTCGCCAAGCCGGACGCCACCGACGAGGAGATCGAGGCCGCCGCCCGCGCTGCTCAGATCCACGAGCACATCGCCTCGCTCCCCGAGGGGTACGACACCCTCGTCGGCGAGCGCGGCTACCGCTTCTCGGGCGGTGAGAAGCAGCGCCTCGCCATCGCCCGCACCATCCTGCGCGACCCGCCCGTCCTGATCCTCGACGAGGCGACCAGCGCCCTCGACACCCGTACGGAACTCGCGGTGCAGCAGGCCATCGACGCCCTCTCCGCGGGCCGCACCACCATCACCATCGCCCACCGGCTCTCCACCGTCCGCGACGCCGACCAGATCGTCGTCCTGGACGCGGGGCGGATCGCCGAGCGCGGGACGCACGAGGAGCTGCTCGCCCGGGACGGGCGGTACGCGGCCCTGCTCCGCAGGGACGCCCGCGGCGCGGTGACTGCCGCGACCGACGCGACGGCCGAGGGTTCCGGTGCCGAACAAGCGAACGTGGGAGCGGTTGTTCCCCAGAACGTGTGATCGTGCCGGGAATCGTTGCCCAACCCCCGGACGGCGGTTGTAGCTTGGAGTCACCTCGCAAGAGGCTGGTGGCTGGACCGCGACCTTCTGGTCGGAAGCCCCTGCCAATAGGCAGGGGCGGAGTCACGAACGTCATCACCGATCAGCGCATTTGGACCGGATCGTATGACGAACCGCGCTGAGCGCGGGCAGCGGTGCACACGGCGGCGCCCTTCGAGAGGAAGGCGCCGCCGCCGCGCGCGGGCTCCCCGGATTCCCGTACGCACCGGGTTAGCGTGCGGCCATGACGCACCGGCCGCCGTCACCGTACGCACCCCTACGCCGCCCCCGACGCCTGTCCCTTCCCCGGTCGCCCCGGCCTCCCCGCCGGTCCCGGCTGACCCGGCGCGGCCGGTTCGCGCTCCTCGTCGGAGCGGTCCTCGCCGTGGCCGCGGGGATCACCGTCCCCCTGCTCCTGACCCGCGACGAACCCGCCGTCGAGCAGCCCCGCATGCTGCTCGTCCCCGAAGGGTGGCGGGCCGGGCAGGTCTACACGGCCGTCGACCGGATGCTCGGCCTCCCCGAGGGCACCGCGCGCACGGCCGTCAGCGCACCCGGAACGGCCCTTCCGCTGCCCGAGGCGGCCGGCGGCAACCCGGAGGGCTATCTCTTCCCCGCCACCTATCCGGTGCTCCGGGCCACCACCCCCGAGGGGCTGCTGCGGTTCATGGTGGACACCGCGGGCAAGCGCTTCGGGACCGGGCGGATCGCGGAGGGGGCGAAGGCCCACGGACTGAGCGCGTACGAGGCCGTGACCGCCGCCAGCATCGTGCAGGCCGAGGCCGACAACCCCGAGGACATGGCCAAGGTCGCCCGGGTCGTCCACAACCGGCTCGCCCGGGGCATGGCCCTCCAGATGGACTCGACCCTCAACTACGCGCTCGGCCGCAGCACCGTGGACACCACGTACGAGGACACCAGGACCGAGAGCCCGTACAACACCTACGAGCGCAAGGGCCTGCCGCCGACACCGATCGGCAACCCGGGTGACCAGGCCCTGGACGCGGTGATCCGGCCGGCGGACGGTGACTGGCTCTACTTCGTCACGGTGGCCCCCGGCGACACCCGCTTCACGGCCGACTACGCGGCCCACCAGGCGAACGTTGCCGAGTTCAACGCCAACCGGGCCGCCGCGCGGGGCTAGGCCGGCGCCGCTTCACACGGTGACGGCGGTGACGGCCGCCGGGGTGGCGGCCGGTGCGCCGCGCAGCAGGCGGCGGATGCCGGAGACGGCCGCGCGGCCGGCCCGGTTGGCGCCGATCGTCGAGGCCGAGGGGCCGTAGCCGACGAGGTGGACCCGTTCGTCCCGCACCGCACGCGTCCCCTCGACCCGGATGCCGCCACCGGGCTCGCGCAGCCGCAGCGGCGTCAGATGGTCGATCGCCGCCCGGAAACCCGTTGCCCAGAGGATCACGTCCACGTCGAGCGTCCGGCCGTCGTCCCAGGCCACCCCCGTCGGGGTGATCCGGTCGAACATCGGGAGCCGGTCCAGGATCCCGCGCGCCTGTGCCGAACGGATGGCGTCGTTGACGGGGAGCCCGGTGACCGAGACGACGCTCTGCGGCGGCAGCCCGCGCCGCACCCGCTCATCGACGAGCGCCACGGCCGCCCGTCCCTCCGCCTCCCCGAAGGGACCCTCCCGGAAGACGGGCTCGCGCCGGGTCACCCAGAAGGTCTCGGCGGCGACGTCCGCGATCTCCATCAGGTGCTGGGTGCCGGAGGCGCCGCCGCCGACGACGAGCACCCGCTTCCCGGCGAACGCCTCGGGGCCCGGGTATCCGGCCGTGTGCAGCTGGTGGCCCCTGAAGGTCTCCTGGCCGGGGTAGCGCGGCCAGAAGGGCCGGTCCCAGGTGCCGGTGGCGTTGATCAGGGCGCGGGTGGCGTACGCGCCCTCGGAGGTCTCGACGAGCAGCCGCCCGTCCTCGCCCTCCCGGACGGCGGTGACGTCGACGGGGCGGTGGATCCGCAGGTCGAAGGTGTGCTCGTACGTGTCGAAGTACGCGCCGATCACCTCCGACGAGGGACGCGCGGGATCGGCGCCGGTCAGCTCCATGCCGGGCAGCGCGTGCATCCCGTGGACCTTGCCGTACGTGAGCGAGGGCCAGCGGAACTGCCAGGCGCCGCCCGGCCGGGGTGCGTGGTCGAGGACGACGAAGTCCCGGTCGGGTTCGAGTCCGGCGCGGCGCAGGTGGAAGGCGGCCGACAGGCCCGCCTGCCCCGCGCCGATGACGACGACGTCCACCGACGCGACGCGCTCCCCTGCCGGTGCCGCGCCCTCTGTCGCGCCGCCCTCTTCCACCACGAAATCGTTCACGGTTCTACCAACCGGGGCGGGGGCGCGGATCTTCCCGCGCCCCCTGGCGGAGTGCCCGGAGGGCCTACCGCCCGCCGGGCACCAGGGGCGGCGCTCCGCCCGGCGCCGAGGCCGGACGGCCGTTCGCCGCCGGCACACCCAGGGCGGCGACGACCGACGGCGGCAGTCCCCGCGACGCGAGGACCGGCCTCACGCCCTCGCCGAACCAGTACGGGGAGGCGCGTTGTGCCTCGCCGCCGGGGAGGGTCTTCGGCCAGGCGCCCGAGCGGTGGCCGAGTCCCACCTCCGCCAGGGCCTTCTCGGCGACCGCCCGGCCCGGCTTCCCCGGCAGCCCGAGCAGGACGTTGCGCCAGACCCGCTTCCACGGCATGAGGCGCGACACCTTGAAGGCGACGGCCCGGCGGCGCGGGACGAGGACGGTGCCGGAGATCTCGAGGTCGAGCCCCGCGAGGACCCGCAGGAGCGTGGACTTGCCGCAGCCGCTGTGTAGACGACCAGGCAGACGGCGATCACGTCCGTGCGGAAGAACTCCCGTGCCTGGTTCATGAGGAAGCCGTTGCCTGCGTCGGCGTTGATGGACTCGCCGAAGACCAGGGCGAGCCAGGCCGTGGCGAGGGAGTAGTGCAGCCCGGTCATGGCCCCGGGCAGCGCGCCCGGCAGGACGACATGGCGGACCAGGCCCCACCGTCCGAGGCCCAGGGACTGCCCGGCCTCGACCAGGTGGGCGTCCACGCCGCGGATGCCCGCGTACACGTTCGGATTCAGGTGGAAGGCGACGCCGAGCGCGATGAGCGCCACCTTGGGCGCCTCCCCGAGCCCCAGCCGGATGATGAGCAGCGGGATGAGCCCGACCCAGGGCACGGTCCGCCGTCGAGCTGAGGGTCTGCCACAGGGCGAGGAGCAGGATCGGTCCGACGGTGCGGCGCAGCCACCGGGGGACGGCGGGACGGCGGCCGGGGCGGCGGTCGGGAGTGAGGGCCTCGGCATCGGGTGAGGGCGATAGGCCGGATGTGGGGGGGCGCGGAGGGGGGGCGGGGCATGACTGACCGTCATGGCGGCACTCCATGGGGAGAACGGGGAGAGGGGGGGCGCGTCGGCGCCCGTGGGCGCGGGGAGAGCGCACGCACGGAGGGCGGGGCGTCAGAAGGGTGACCGGACACGCCTCGGGCGAGGCGGTGTCGAACGGTGAAAGGGCGTCAGCGACCGCGGCGAAACGCGGCGGAGGCCACACGCAGCAGGTCGATGGGACCGCGCGTGGTGAGCAGGGCTGTACGCAACATGGCGCGAACGTAACGGTGGTGGAGCGCGTGGGCCAACGGTGTCTCGGGCCGTGGACGCCCCCCGGGCTCCTCGGGATGTCAGTGGCCTCCGCTTCAATGCCTGCCATGGACGAACAGGAACTCCTCGCGGCCGTGCACCGGCTGACCTGGCCGGGCACGGGCGATCTGGACTGCGAAGAGGCGGGACACCCCGCGGGACACCTATGTCTGGCGCCCTCGGACGAGGTGGACGACCTTCCCGCGCTGCAAAGGGCGCTCGGCGGACGGTACGGGCAGCCTCGCAATCTGGCCATGGGCGGGTACGCCGATCCGACCGTGACCGCCACGACCGGGCTCCCGCTCCTGACCCCGTTCGGCGACCGGATCGTGGAGATGCGCGCCTGGGCGTACGCGGGCCGGTGGATCGGCTGCGGCACCGTCCGCTCCGGCGAGGGCGTACGGCTCGTGGTGCTGGTCGCCGAGCGGGAGGACCCGGCCGCGGACCTGGCGGCGGCACAGGCGGCCGACCAGGTGACGTCCTGGGTGGACGCGGTCGTGGCCGTCACGGGAGGGGACCCGGCACGCGCGCGTACGGTCGACTGGGCGGCGGTCGAGGCCCGCATCGGGACCAAGCTGCCCGGCGACTACAAGCGGCTCGCCGAGATCTTCGGGCGCGGAGCCTTCGACGGCTTCCTCCGGCTCCAGGTACCCGGCGGCACCTGCGTGAGCGATGACCTCGTCCTGTACACCGAGTGGCTGGGCGAGTGGGCCAGGGCGCACCCGAGCGGGCTGTGGGAGCCGTACGAGGTGTATCCGGCCCCCGGCGGGCTCCTTGAATGGGCGAACTCCGAGCAGGCCGACCAGTTCTACTGGCTCACCGAGGGCCCGGACCCCGACAGATGGCCAATCCTCGCGAAGGAGGACGTTCCCGACTCGTGGAAACGGTTCGACGGGACGACCGCCGAATTCGTCTATCGCCTGCTCACCGACAAGCAGCACCCGTTCTCGACTGCCCGCTACTTCGACACCCACTGGTTCGAGGGCCACGACTGGATCGAGGGCCACGGCGACGACTACGAGAGGATGGGGGAGTGAACGATGACGATCCGTACCTGTGGCTCGAAGACATCTCGGGTGAGGCCGCGCTCGCGTGGGTGGCCGAGCGCAACGCCGAGACGGCGGACGAGGTGGCCGGCGACGCCGGATTCGGGGCGCTGAAGGCGCGCCTGCGGGAGGTGCTCGACGCCTCCGACCGGATCCCCTACACCGTCCGGCGCGGTGCGTACCTCTACAACTTCTGGCGGGACGCGGAGCACCTGCGCGGCGTGTGGCGGCGCACGACCCTGGAGCGGTACCGGCGGGACGAGCCCGAGTGGGAGGTCCTGCTCGACGTCGACGCGCTCGCCGCCGCGGAGGGCGAGAAGTGGGTGTGGGACGGGGCGCGGGTCCGCCGGCCCGACCACGACCGGGCCCTGGTGCGGCTCTCGCGCGACGGCGGCGACGCCGTCGTCGTCCGCGAATTCGACCTCGGCACGAGGGAGTTCGTCGACGGCGGATTCCGGCTGCCGGAGGCGAAGACGCGCATCGGATGGGTCGACGCCGACACCGTCTTCGTCGGTACGGATCTCGGTCCCGGCTCGCTCACCGACTCCGGCTACCCGCGCACCGTCCGCAGATGGCGCCGCGGGACGCCGGTGGAGGAGGCCGAGACCGTCTTCGAGGCCGAGAGCGGGGACGTGTCGGCCTGGGGGCAGCGGGACACCACGCCCGGGTTCGAGCGGGAGTTCGTCGGGCGTTCCCTCGACTTCTTCCGGAGCGAGACGTACGTCCTGCGGCCCGACGGCACGCGCGCGCGGATCGACGTGCCCGACGACGCCCTCGTCTACGCCCACCGGCAGTATCTGATCGTCACCCTGAAGTCCCCGTGGCTCGGGCAGCCCACCGGGTCCCTCCTCGCGTTCGGCTTCGACGCCTTCATGGGGGGTGACCGCACGCCCGAGGTGCTGTTCACCCCGGACCCGCGGACCGCGCTCGCCGGGCACAGCTGGACGCGCAACCACCTGATCCTGGAGACGATGCGGGACGTCAGCACCCGGATCGAGGTCCTCACCCCGGCCCCCGGCGGCTGGACGCGCGAGCCGCTCGTGGGCGTTCCGCCGCTGTCCGCCGTCGGCGTCGTCGACACGGACCCGGACGAGTCCGACGAGTACTTCCTCGACGTGTCCGGGTTCCTGCAGCCCTCCACGCTCCGGTTCGGCCGGATCGGCGCGGGCTCGGAGGTGCTCAAGCAGGCCCCGCACCGTTTCGATTCCACGGGTCTCACGGTCGACCAGCACTTCGCGATCTCCAGGGACGGCACCCGCGTGCCGTACTTCGTCATCGGCCCCGACCGCACCGCCACCGGCCCGGGACCGACCCTCCTCTACGGCTACGGCGGCTTCGAGGTCTCCCTCACGCCGTACTACGGCGCGGTGACGGGCCGGGCGTGGCTGGAGCGCGGCGGGACCCACGTCATCGCGAACATCCGCGGCGGCGGCGAGTACGGCCCCGACTGGCACCAGGCCGCGCTCGGCGCGGAACGGCCCCGTGCCTTCGAGGACTTCGCGGCGGTCGCCGAGGACCTGATCGCCCGGGGCATCACCACCCCGGACATGCTGGGCGCGTCCGGCGGCAGCAACGGCGGACTCCTCATGGGCGCGATGCTCACCCGCCACCCGGAGCTGTTCGGCGCGATCGTCGCCCAGGTGCCGCTCCTCGACATGACCCGCTTCCACAAGCTGCTCGCGGGCGCGTCCTGGATCGCCGAGTACGGCGACCCGGACGACGAGGCCGACCTGCCCCACCTCCGCGCGATCTCCCCGTACCACGGGCTCGCCGCGGACCGGGACTGTCCGCCGGTCCTCCTCATGACCTCGACGCGTGACGACCGCGTCCACCCCGGCCACGCCCGCAAGATGGCGGCCCGGCTGAGGGAACGGGGCCACCGGGTCCTCTTCCACGAGAACACCGGAGGGGGCCACGCGGGCGCCGGGGACAACGAACAGGCCGCCCACAACAGCGCCCTCGTGTACACCTACCTGTGGCAGCGGCTCAGCCGCACCGGGGCGGCGGCCACGGCGGCCGCGGTCCCGGCCGGCCGCGTCGAGGCGACGGTCACAGCCACCCCGAGCGCTGTGCCTGCAGAGCCATCTGGAACCGGCTCGTAGCGCCGAGCCTGGCCATCAGGACCTGCACCCGGCGGAAGAGCGTGCGGCGGCTGACGCCGATCTCCCGGGCGATGACGTCGTCGGCCGCTCCGGCCGCCAGGAGCCGGAGCAGCCGCCGGTCCGCGGGCAGCAGGCCGGCGGGCCGGGGGGTGCGGCCGTGGAAGGGCAGCGCGTTCTGCCACGCCTGCTCGAACAGGGCCACGAGGGCGGAGAGGAGCCCGCACGGCTGCACGACCAGCATCGTGTTGTACACGTCCGTCTCCTTGATCGACAGGGAGACCAGCGCGTACGAGTCGTCGATGATCACGAGCTTGACCGGCACCGACGGCAGGACCCGGGCCTGTTCGCCCGCCTCGACGCAGGGTTCGATGGAGTTCTCCAGCTGTCCCGGATGTTCGAGCGACTCCCGGGAGTACACGACCCGCTGGGTCACGCCTCGCGCGAGGGTGGCGAGCGCGTCGTCGGTGGCGCCCTCCAGGGGGAAGTAGGGCGGCGAGTCGAACTGGCGGATCTGCTCGCGGGCACTGGCCCAGGCCTGCCGCATCCGGAGGCCGATCGCGTCCCCGGTGACCACCTCCACGAGCCGGTCGTCGTACGCGGCGAGCCGCTGCCGCCGGAACGTGTCGAACGCGCCCCCGACGGCGATGCGGGACGCGTCGATCTCGGCCGCCCGGTGCCGGCCGAGGATCTCCAGACCCGCGGCCGGCGGAACCGGCGCCACCACGTCCGCGGCCTCCTCCGCCGCGCTCGCCAGTCCCGAGTCGATCAGCTCGCCGTAGGCCGCCGTGAACTCCGCGCCGTCCAGACCGGCCGCCGAGCCGATCGCGGCGAGCGGCGCGGGACCGCGTTCCAGGAGGGTGAGATAGACCCGTACGGCCGCCGGGCCGATCCCCAGCACCCGCAGCGCGTCGCTGAGCTTGTCGTTCGCCATGCACCGCATTATCGACCCCGCGACCTCACCGGTGTGGCCGATCTGTGCCAGTGACCGATCCGGGCACCCGGGAGGCGCCCGGGGGAGTACTTTCCGGAGGCCGCCGATCACCGGCGGGCGAGCAACTCACCCGGAAGAAGGTGCAGGACGTGGCGAAGGGTCGCAAGAACGGCCTCTACGGAGGCGTCTCCGAGGAACTCTCCGCGCTGATGAGGACGGGGTGGGCGGACACCGAGCGGCACGGACTCGAGCCCGCAGAGCAGGCGCCGTACGCGGCCCTCCGCCGTGCCGCCCTCTCCGCGCGCTTCCCCGGCGAGCGCCTCGTGGTCCCCTCCGGCAATCTCAAGACCCGCTCCAACGACGACACCTACCCCTTCCGCCCGTACAGCGGCTACGTGCACATGACGGGCGACCAGGCCCGCGACGGCGCCCTCGTTCTCGAACCCCGCGCGGACGGCGGCCACGACGCGTACTGCTACCAGCTGCCCCGCGACAGCCGCGACAACGACGAGTTCTGGATCGGCTACACCGCCGAGCTGTGGATGGGACGCCGCCGCTCCCTCGCGGAGTCCGAGGTCGTCCTCGGGCTGCCCTGCCGCGACGTCCGCACCGCCGCAGGGGACCTGGCCGCGGGAGCGGGCGTGCCGACCCGGATCGTGCGCGGCGTCGACCCGGTCCTCGAAGCCGCCGTCATCAGCGACGAGGAGCGCGACGACGAGCTGGAGGAGGCGCTGTCCGGACTCCGGCTCGTCAAGGACGCCTGGGAGATCGGCGAGATGCGCAAGGCCGTCGACTCCACGGTCCGCGGCTTCACCGACTGCGTCGGCGAGCTCTCGCGGGCGATCGCCTCGTCCGAGCGGTGGATCGAGGGCACCTTCTTCCGCCGGGCCCGCCTGGAGGGCAACCACGTCGGCTACGGCACGATCTGCGCCTCCGGCGAGCACGCCACGATCATGCACTGGACGGACAACGACGGCCCCGTCAGGCCCGGTGACCTGCTGCTGCTCGACGCCGGCGTGGAGACCCACTCCCTCTACACCGCCGACGTCACCCGCACGCTCCCCGTCAGCGGCACCTTCACCCCGGTCCAGCGCCAGGTGTACGACGCGGTGTACGAGGCCCAGGAGGCAGGCATGGCCGCGGTCAAGCCGGGCGCCCCGTTCCGCGACTTCCACGAGGCCGCCCAGCGGCACCTGGCGGCGCGGCTCGTCGAATGGGGCTTCATCGAGGGCCCGGTCGACCGCGCGTACGAGCTCGGCCTCCAGCGCCGCTTCACCATGGCCGGTACCGGGCACATGCTCGGCCTGGACGTCCACGACTGCGCGCAGGCCCGCAACGGCGAGCACGTCGACGGCCTCCTCGAACCCGGCATGGTGCTCACCGTCGAGCCGGGCCTGTACTTCCAGTCCGACGACCTGACCGTGCCCGAGGAGTGGCGGGGCATCGGCGTCCGCATCGAGGACGACCTCCTCGTCACCGACGAAGGCCACGAGAACCTGTCGGGGGACCTGCCCCGCTCCTCGGCCGAGGTCGAGGCCTGGATGGCGCGCGTCGCGGGCTGAGGCCACCGCGCCGAGAACGTCCCAGGGGTACGGGTGCGGGCACCGCACCCGTACCCCTGTACGGATACCGGGCGTGCGGGCGAGATCGGGCCGCCCGTACATTCACCGATTCAGGTGACAGCGGTCGAGGCGAAACGTCCCTCCCCGGAGCGGGGCGGCCACGCTCGAAGCGACACATGGAGCCACCCTGTGGAGCGTCCGATGCAGCTGATTCCCCGTCATGACCCGCACCTCGTCGTCCGCTCGACCGGCGGTCTGACCGTCGCCGCCCTGCGCGGCGAACTCGACCTCGTCCTCGTCCGGCATCTGAGACCCGAGCTCGACGCCCTCGTCCGGGAGTGCGACGCCCTCACCGTCGACATCCGGCGCCTCACCTTCTGCGACGCCACCGGGCTCGGCCTCCTCGCCCACTGCGCCGGGCGCACGCGCGGGCGCGGTGCGCACTGGAGGCTCGTCTGCGACCAGCCCTGGATCCTCCGGCTCATCCGCCTGACGGCGCTCGGCGACCTGCTCTGCCCGGAGCCGGGACTGCCGGATCAGCCGGATCCGTCGGACCCCGGGGTGACGAGCCCCGTCTCGTAGGCGGCGATCACCGCCTGGGCCCGGTCCCGCAGCCGGAGCTTCGACAGGATGCGGGCCACGTGCGTCTTCACCGTCGCCTCGCTCAACCGGAACCGCGCGGCCGGCTCGGCGTTGCTGTGACCGCGCGCCAGGCTTCGAGGACCTCCAGCTCGCGCGGTGTGAGGGTGGCCAGTTCACGGTGCGGGGCGGCCGGACGTCCCCCGGGGGCGGCGAAGCGCTCGACAAGGCGGCGGGTGATCGCGGGGGTGAGCGGCGCGTCCCCGGAGCGGACGAGCCGGACCGCCGCCGTCAGGTGCTCCGGCGTGACGTCCTTGAGCAGGAAGCCGCTCGCGCCCGCGCCGAGCGCCGCGTACACGTACTGGTCGAGGTCGTACGTGGTGAGGACGACGATCCTGGGCGGCGCCGACGCGTCCGCGAGGATGCGGCGCGTGGCCTCCAGGCCGTCGGTGCCCGGCATCCGGATGTCCATCAGGACGACGTCCGGCGGGTCCGCCGCACCGCCACCGCCGCCGCGTCCCCGTCGGCGGCCTCCGCGACCGCCTCGATGCCCTCGGCGGCGAGGATCATCCGGAAACCGGTCCGCACCAGGGCCTGGTCGTCGACGATCACCACACGCGGAGGACCGGACGCCCCGACAACCCTGATCGCCATGCTCACGCTGATGCTGGTGGCCGTGGCCTGTCTCGGGGTCCTCAGCACGGTGGTCCTCGACACCCGCGACCGGGTCCGCGACCTGGGCGTCTACAGGGCCCTGGGGATGACCCCGCGTCAGACGATCGCCCAGGTGCTCACCTCGGTCGGTGTGGTCGGTGCGGTCGGTGCGGTCGGCGTGGTGGCGGGGGTGATCGGGGTGCCCCTCGGCGTGGCGCTCCACCGCCTGGTGGTGCCGGCGATGGGCCGTGCGGCCGGCACCACGATCCCGCCCGCCGACATCGACGTGTACGGCGCGCCCCTGCTCCCGCTCCTCGCGGCGGCGGGTGTGGTGATCGCGACCGCCGGCGCCCTGCTGCCGGCGGGCTGGGCGGCCCGCACGGCCACGGCACGGGCCCTGCGGGCGGAGTAGCGAGGCCTACGGCTCGACTGCGGGGTGCCGGGCCGGCTCGTCCCGGCGCAGGGTGAGGAAGATCAGCAGGGCGAAGGCGGCGAACGCCGCAGCCGTGCGGGCGTAGTTGAACGCCTCCCAGCGGTTCAGGATGTCGGCGTGGTCGGCGGGGGCCGACGTGACCGCCCACTCCTTGATGCGGCCGTTGATGGGGACGTTCCCGAGACGGGTGATCAGGAAGGACGCCACGGCGAGGAGCCCGGCCCCGCCGGCCAGCCACCGCGTGGAGCCGCGGGTGAGGGCGGCGAGCGCGAGGGCGCTGAGCGCCGAGAGGGCCATGGCGCCCTGCATGGTGATGCCGTTCATCTCCATCAGCCGGGCGTGGAAGGACAGCCTCATGTCGAGCGGTACGGCGTCGAAGGTGGGGACGAGGTTCGCCGCTCCGTAGCCGAAGGCGCCGGCGAGGGTGCCGGTGGACAGCAGGGCCAGGACCTGGACCATGCGGACGCGCACGTGGATCACTTCCCGGTCTCGGGTTCGGTGGGGTCGACGGGCCGGGTGAGCTGCTCGGCCCGTCGCAGCAGGCCGTCGGGGGTGAACTCGGCGAACATGTGGACCCGGGTGGAGACGTTTCCGCCCTTGCGCTGGCGGGCGTGGATCGTGAAGCGGGCCGCGATCCGGTCGCCGTCCGCGAACGCCTCGTGCACCTCGAAGAGGAACGCCCGCAGGTTCCTGCGTACCGGGCGGAGGTGGGCGACGAGCCGGTCCCAGTCGAGCGGCACCCCGTCGGAGACCTGGACGACGTCACGGGTGAAGAACCGGGACATCAGCTCTGCGGGGTCTTCCGAGCCGTGCGCGACGGCTTCGGTGAAGGTCGTGAAGGAGTCGGCGACGAACTGGCCGGGGGTTTCGTGTGAGGAGGGTGCACCGTGCTCCTGCCGTGCGGAGGGCCGTAACCCGAGAAAGATCTCTTACATGTCCGTAAGATATAACTGGATCGTTATTTCTGACAAGGGTGTAAGAGTTGACTGCCTTCGAGACCTCCGGACAACCGTCGGGGGAGCGGCCCCGCCGTCGCGCCGACGCCGAGCGCAGCCGGGTCGCCGTCCTGGACGCCGCCGTACGGCTGCTCGCCCGGCGGCCCGACGCCGGAATGGCCGCCATCGCCGCCGAGGCCGGGGTGACCCGACAGACCGTCTACGCGCACTTCGGCACCCGGGACGCACTCCTCGGGGCCGTCGCCGACCGGATCACGGACCAGGCCATGGCCGCGATGGACGAGGCCGAGGAGAGCGGCGGCCCGGCGCTCGGCTCGCTGCTGCGGCTCCAGGACATCGGCTGGCGTCTGTTCGAGCGCAACCCGGTGCTCCTCGGCCTCCCGGGCGGCCGCGCCGGGCCCGCCGCTGACGCGTCCCGGCACGAGTCCGTCGCGGCCCGGCTCACCCGGCTCGTCGAACAGGGACAGGCATCGGGCGAGTTCGACCCCGCGCCCCCCGCCGGCTGGCTGGTCGCCGCGATCATCGCCCTCGGGCACGCGGCGGGCGACGAGGTCGGGGCGGGCCGCATGCCGGTGCGGGAGGCGGCGGCGTGGCTACGGGTCGCCACCCTCGCCCTCCTGGGGGCCGGGCGCCGTGACCCGGCGTCCTGACCGGGAGGGCGTGCCAGGCCCTCCGGCCGACGAAATCCCGTGGCAGCGGGGGCCCTTGGCCGTGATGATGGCCGGATGGATCACTATGCCGGGCCCGCCCCGCAGACACGGCCCGCGAGCGTCGTGCCGGCACGGCCCGTGGACGCCCTGGTCGTCGTGGACGTGCAGTCGGCCTTCGTCACCGGTGACGGGGCCGTGCCCGCGGCCGCCCGGCTCGTCGACCGTACGACCGACCTGATCGCGCGGGCCCGGAGGGACGGGGCGCTCGTGGTCCACCTCCAGAACGACGGACCGCCCGGCGCGGAGGACGAACCCCACACACCGGGCTGGCGGCTCCACCACCCCGTCGAGGCCGGGCCCATGGAGATGGTCGTCCGCAAGCCGCACGACGACGGCTTCCAGGAGACCCCGCTGGGCGGCCTGCTCGCCGACGCGGGGGTGCGGGCCGTCGCCGTCTGTGGCGTGATGTCCGAGATGTGCGTCCAGGCGACGGCCCGTACGGCCCTGGCGCGCGGCTACCGCGTCGTCGTGCCGCACGACGCCCACGCGACCCAGGACATCCCGGCCGCGCCCGGCGTCAGTGAGGCGATATCCGCCGCGACGGTGTCCCGGGTCGCGGCGTACGCGCTCGGGAGCGACGCGGAGGTCACCGTGGCCGCCGCCGACGTCACGTTCACGGCGCCAGTACCGACGGCGGCCTGAGGCCCCACGACCGACCAGGGCCCGAGGCCCGGCTCGGGGATCAGCCCCTGAAGGCCTCCGTGCGCTCGGGGGAGGCCTCGTCGAGGGCCTTCTTCACGGAGTCGACGCCCTCCCGGAGGCCGTAGACCGGGGTGCCCGGCTGCTGGCGCCAGGAGTCGTCGATCCCGCCCGCGTCCACGGTGTCGAAGCCCAGCTCGTCGATGAGGAGCCGTACCTTCTCCTTCGCCGCCGCGTCGTCCCCCGCCACGGGCAGGGCGAGGCGCTCGGGGTCGCCCGCCGGGAGCGGCCGGTCCAGGATGTCCTGCGCGTAGGTCCCGTTGAACGCCTTGACGACCGGGTGGCCGATCTGCAGCTCGGTCCAGCGGCTCTCCGTCAGTCCGCCGTCCTCGATGGCGTCGATGCGGCCGTCGCGCTCCCGGGGGTAGTAGTTGCCGGTGTCGAGGACGGCGAAGCCGTCGGCCGCGCCGTCGAAGAGTCCGGCCGGAAGGTCCGGGACGTTCTTCAGGGGGATGGTGACGACGACGACCTCGGCGCCCCGGGCGGCCTCCTGGACGGTGACGGCGGTGGCGCCGGTCTCGGCGGTGAGCGCGGTGAGGGTCTCAGGTCCCCGCGAGTTGGCGACCGACACGTCATGGCCGAGGGTCGTGAGGCGGCGGGTGAGGTTGCCGCCGATGTTGCCGGCTCCGATGATGCCGATCTTCATGCCGTTTCCTTCTCTGCTGGTCTGAACCGGTCAGGGACTGCAGCGGCCGGCCCCCCGTCACGTGCCCCGGAGGCCGACGGGGGCGACAACGAATTGCAGAACTCTGCAATTCCCTCCATGCTGGTCGGGCCGCGCGTCCGGACACACCCCGGCGCGGCACTCGCCCCCGCCACCCCCGGAGGACAGACCGTGCCGGTCCCGCTCTACCAGGCCAAGGCCGAGTTCTTCCGGATGCTGGGTCATCCGGTACGCATCCGGGTCCTGGAGCTCCTCCAGGACGGGCCCCTGCCGGTACGGGAGTTGCTCGCCCGGATCGAGGTCGAACCCGCCGCGCTCTCGCAGCAGCTCGCCGTCCTGCGCCGCTCCGGAATCGTCACGTCCACGCGCGAGGGGGCGACCGTCGTCTACACGCTCGCCGGTGGAGACGTGGCCCAGCTGATGCAGGCCGCCCGGCGGATCCTCACCGAGATGCTCACCGGTCAGGGCCGGCTCCTCGCGGAACTCCGTGAGAGCGAGTCCGCCACCCGATGACCACCCGGGGCGGGCCCCGGTGCTTCCGCGGTGCTCCCCGTACGAGAAAGTTGACGACGCACATGACCATCGAATGGCGCTACACCGTCCAGCGGGACCTGGGCGTACTGTCCCTCGCCGGGTTCCTCGGAGCCGACGCCGTGGGGCGGTTCACCGGGGCCGTGGGGTGGGCGGTCGCGCGCGGCACGGGACCGGTCGTCCTCGACCTGACCCGGCTGCGCGGCTGGTCGGTGGGCGGACAACTCGCCGTCGCGGAGGCGGCGCTCCGGCTCCGGGCCGAGGGCCGGGGTCTCGAACTGGCCGCGATACCCGCCGACGGCACCCTGGTGCCCACGGGTGAAGGGCCCGCCGTCCCGGTCCACCGCGACCTGGCCGCCGCGCTCGCCGCCCACCGGGACGCGGGCGCCGAGCAGCGGGCGTGGCGCAGCGACGCCTGGCCGAGCGAGGCGCCGCCGGGCGTGTGACCGCCGGCCGGGCGTTTCGGCTCCGGATCGGCCCGCCGGATGCTCAGGTGCGGGCCAGCTCGGCGTTCGCGCGGTCCGTGATCAGGGTGAGTACCCGTCCCGCGACCGCGAGGTCCTCGGCCGGGATGCCGGCGTACAGCCGTGCGGAGATCTCGGCGGTCTCGGTCCCCGTGGTCTCGTGCAGTTCGCGTCCGGCGTCCGTGAGGAGCAGCCGGGACGCCTCCGCCGGATCCTCCTCCAGCAGTTTCGCGGCCGTCAGTTCGTCGACGACGACGCGGACGGCCGGTTCGCCGATCTTCAGCGAACCGTCGACGTCACGGACGAGCTGGTCCCTGCCGATGGAACCGCCCGCGTGGACGACGGCCCGGAGCGTCACGCCGTGGTGGAAGGTGGCGCCGTGCCGGGCCAGCACGCCCTCCAGGAGGGCGCGTGAGGCGTAGTGCGCCAGGGCGATGACCCGGCCGTCGGTGGTCGGTGCGGTGGTGGTCATGACTGCTCCTCGTCGTTCTCGGTGTGCGGATCAAGAGGTGCGTCGAGCAGGGTCGCCAGTTCACGGGTGAACTGGCGGGTACGCGGGTCGTCCTGTCCCCCGAGCGGCTCGAGGAGCTGGTCGAGGAGTCCCTGGACCACCTTGATCGCGCGGCGCGTGACGTCGTGCCCCTGCTCGGTGAGCGACAGCTGCATGGCGCGCGGGTCGTCCGGGTCCCGGGTGCGGGCGACGAGCCCTGCGGTCTCCAGGGCTCGGGCGAGCTTGGAGACGTACAGCGGTTCGAGCCCCGTGTGTTCGGCGAGCCGGCGCTGGCTGGGCCGCAGCCCGGAGCGCGACATGCCGTACAACGACGCCACCACCACGTACTGGGCGTGGGTCAGGCCCAGCGGTGCGACCGCCCGGTCGACGGCGACCCGCCACTTCATGGACAGGCGCCAGACCAGGAATCCCGCCGTGGCGCCTTCGTTCGATGAACTCACCACAGATACGGTACATGGCTACTATATCCATGGCTACTATTTTCCCGGGCGGTACCCGGACCGGCCGGGCGGCGGTGAACTCGTCGCCAGGAGCAGCCCGTTCGTACGGCTGCCAGGGGAAGATCTTGCGGTGGCGGACGACGGTCTCGCCCTCGGGGGCGACGGTCACGGCGGGTGCGTATGTCGAGCGTGTCGGGGTCGGGGAAGCGCGCCGGGTCCCGATGGGCCGAACCCAGGACCAGCTGCACACGGTCGCCCCGGCGGACGGTCCGGCCGCCGAGCTCGCCGTCCCGGTGCGCCCACCGCGTGATCATCTGGACCGGCGGGTCGTGACGCAGGAACTCGTCCACGGCGTCCGGCAACAGGACCGGATCGGCGCGCAGTTCCTCCGCGACCTCCGGGTGCGCGAGCAGGGCGAGCACCGCCTTGCCGAGCAGCCCCGTCGTCGTCTCGTGCCCGGCGGTCAGCAGATGGACGCACGTCGCCGTCAGGGCGTGCGCCCCCGGGGAAGGGTCCGCGGCCCCGGCCGCCGCGAGCGCCGACAGCAGGCCCCCCCCGGTCCGCCGAACGCCGGGCCGCCAGTTCCCGGCGGAAGTAGCCGTCGAGTGCCACCGCCGCCCGTTCGGCCCGGTCGAGGGCGTCCGGTGACCGGTCGCCCCGGGTCCCGCCCGCCTGCTGGAGGGCGAGCGCCTCCGCCCGGAACCACGGCCACCGGTCGGCGTCCACCCCGAGCACGCCCGCGACGACGAGCAGCGGGGCTCGCTCGCGCAGTGCTCCCCGGCGAAGAACATCCGGTGCTGCGGACGCACCGCCCGCCGCCGCTGCTCCTCGCACGCGGCGGCGTCCTGACCCCAGCGGATCGTGCACCCGCCCGCCGTCCACGGATGCTCGCCCCAGGCGAGACTGGCGACACCCCGCACCATGCCCCTGCGCAGCAACTGCGGATGCATACGGCCCAGTTCCTCCACCACCGTCCGGTGCCGCAGCGCGGGCGGCATGGCGCCGAGGTGCGCGGCGTCCTCGCCGATCGTGTAGCTGGCGAGCAGCGCCGCACCCTGGGCGGGATCCGAGCCGCCGTCGGCCTCGGACGTCGGGTAGTACGTCCGCCGGATGCGGCCGCCGCTGAACGAGGCACCGCCCCGGATGCCCTCGTGCTCCCAGAACGGCTCGCGGCAGTGCACGGCCACCTTCGTCGCCGGGCAGTAGTCCACCTCCCGTACGACCGCGAGCTTGTCCTCGTCGAATCCGGTGAGCGTCAGACCCGCAGGACCGAGAACGGCACCGTGCACAGCACGTAGTCGCAGCGCCGGACGGCCGCGGAAGGGCCGCCCCCGAGCCGTACGAGGACGTGGTCGGCGGCCACGTCGAAGCCGGACACCCGCTGGCCCAGCCAGACGGGCCCCCGGATCCGGGCGGCGAGACGCTGTGCGAGCTGGTCCATGCCGCAGGCCAGCCGGACCAGTTCGGGACTCGTCTCGGTGAGGATGTCGTCGAGGAAACCGTTCAGCCGGGTGCCGCAGCCCGCCCGGATCCCCGGATGCGCCGCGAACAGACCGTGCACGTCCATCCGGTCCTTGGCGTGGCCGAGGAGATGCGGCGACAGGTCGACGTCCTCGACGAGAGCGAGCAGGTTGCGGGCGAGATCGGCGCGGAGCCCGGCCCGCAGCGCGGGCGGCGCGACGGCGTCCACCACCGCCGCCAGCCAGGCGCCGAACACGACGGTCTCCTCGCGGTACGGGAGGCCGGGCAGCGAGGAGCGGACGTCGGCGATCAGGGCTCGGGGCGCGTCCCTGAGCCGTACATGACCCGCGCTGGTCGCCAGGAACGCGTTCTCCTCGGAAAGCAGCGTGGTGAACGGCCGGACCTGGTCGGCGAGGCCCCGGTGCTCCACGTAGCGCATCGTGCGGCGGTGCGCGGTGGGGATGCGCATGGCGCCCAGCTCCACGAAGGGGGCGCCCTCGGCCGCGCCGAAGCGGTGCGTGTGGACACGGCCCCCCAGCCTGCGACTGCCTTCGAGGACCTCGACACGGAACCCGAGCCGCTCCAGTTCGTAGGCGGCGACCAGGCCTGCCATCCCGGCGCCGACGACGGTCACCGTGCTGTTGGCGCGGGTGCGCCGCCGGGCGCGTGGCACATGACGGGACTGCGTGACGGTGGTGATCTGCATGTCGGTCCGACTCCCGATCGGTTCGGTGCGCAGGTCTGGGGTGGGCGTGCCGGAACGCGGACGTCTACGGGCCGCTGTGGGCGAGCGCCGCCAGATAGTCGTGGAGCAGGGCGGGGCGGGTGAGCGGGGCCACCAGGCCCACGCATCCGTCGGGGCGCACCAGACGCAGGTCGTCGGGGTGCCCGAGGCGCCTGGCCTCCGCGGCGTCCCAGGGCGTCACCGGCAGGATCCGGACGGGCGCGGGGAACAGCGCGCACGCCTCGCGCAGGCTGTCGAGCACATCGGGGCGGGCCCGCGCGGCATGCAGCACCAGGGTCCACCGCTCGTACCCGAGGACCGCGTGCAGACGGGTGGCCGTGGGACCCGCCGGCCCCGTGGGATCCATGGGATCGGTCGGGCAGGCGGTGACCGTGACGTCCGGCATGCGGTCGCCCGCGCGCCCCCGGGCGCAGGGGACGGCCGGGGCGGTGCCAGGCCAGCGCCCCGCCCGCGTGGCTGCGGCCCAGGTCGCTCAGGCGCAGGTCGAGTTTGCGCTGGAAGCCGCGCCGGGCGAGCGCGGCGGGCACCGTCGCCGTGAAGGCCCGGTAGCCCAGCGGCGGCAGCGGCAGCTCCATGAAGTTGAACCGCATCTCGCGGATGTACCGCACGGCGAGGAGGCGTTGCTCGTCGCCGTACGTGTCCAGGAGCCGCTCGCCCGCCTGCCCGTGGTGCACGGCGGCGAGCTTCCAGGCGAGGTTGTGCGCGCCGAGGATGCCGACGTTCATGCCGTGGCCGCCTACCGGGGCCCAGGCGTGCGCCGCGTCCCCGGCGAGCAGTCCGCGCCCGCAGCGCAGCCGGGCGGCGACCCGGTCGCTGAAGCGGGCCCGGTTCAGCCAGGGCGTCACGGTGGGCCCGAGCCGCAGGTCCGGCATTCCGGCGGTGTCCGCGACCAGGTCGCGGAGTTCGCCGAGGGTGGGAGCGGCGGTCAGGGTGGGGTCGGGGTCGTCGCGGAAGCAGAAGAAGCGGAAGCCGCCGCCGGGCAGCGGTAAGACGAGCAGGGAGCGGTGCGGCGCCAGGAAGATGTGCCCCCGGCCGGGCTCCCCGGTGAGCGGCCAGGTGGGGTGGGCGTTGCCCTGGACCACCTGGAGTCCGGTGCGGCGGCGCCCTTCGAAGGGGATGCCGAGACGGTCCCTGACCACGCTGGCGGTGCCCTCGCAGCCGATGATCCACGGGGCGGCGGCGGACTCGAAGGAGCCGTCCTCGTGCCGCAGGGTGAACTCGGCCCGGTCCTCGTGGACCTTGCCGTCCGTCAGCTCGGTGTTCCACTCGACGCGGGTGCCGAGCCCCGCCAGTTCCTCGCAGAGGAGGCGCTCGATGTCGTGCTGCTCGATGTTCAGCGGGCGGGCGTACGCCGAACGCGCCCAGCCGGTGGTGAGTTCGCCGAGGGAGCGGCCACGGGCGTGGATCGTCACCACGTCGAGCTCCACTCCGTGGCGCCGGAGCGTCTCGCCGACGCCCAGGGCGTCGAGCGCCTCACGGGCCCGCGCCCAGAGCACCAGGGCCCGGGCCTCGTGCTTGGTCGCGGGCGCCTTGTCGACGATCCGGACGCGCAGCGCGAGCCGGCGCAGGGCGATGGCGAGCGTCAGCCCGACGGGGCCGGCCCCGACGACGCACACGTCCACGTCCTCGGTCCCGTCGCCGTCCCGGCCTGCCGCCCCGCGCGGCGGGGCGCGAGGATCATGACGACCAGGGGAGATGACTACCTGTGCATCATGTGGTCGGTTTGGGTGACGATGATGGGATCCGGCCGTCCGAGGCGCCGAAGGGCGCCACCTCTGGCCGGATCATCACGCTGAGGCGTGAGTCGTCCCCGGATGCCCGTCGGTTCGGCCCTGGCCGACGGCTTCCCGGGGCGTGTTCTCGACACTCCCACCCCGCGGAACGTGGCCAGTTCTCGACAAGGCCGTCGCCGGGGCCGTCGCTTCGTCCCCGTGCTTCCGGACGAAGCGCCCGGGGGTCGTGCCCACGAGCCGCTTGAACGAGCGGGTCAGATGCGACTGGTCGTAGAAGCCGGTCGCCGCCGCCACCTCTCCGGGCGACCGCCCTTCGAGCAGCAGCCGCCGGGCCCGGTCGAGCCGGCGGGCCGTCAGGTACTGGTGCGGGGCGATACCGAAGGCGCCGCTGAACGCCCGTACCAGATGGGCCGGATGGGCGTGCAGCAGCCCCGCGGCCTCGTCCAGGGTCACCCCCTGGACGAGACGTTCGTCCAGCAGGTCGCGCAGCCCGTGGGCCACACCGGGACCGACCGGTCGCGTACGGGTCACCGAACGGGGCCGCAGATGCGTGCGCAGCCGCTCACGGATGAGGGCGAGGCGGCTCTGCGCCTCCAGTTCGTCCGCCCGGTCCGCGAGCGCGGCGTGCAACTGCCCGACGCGCTGCCGCAGCAGCGGATCGACGAGATCGGGCCCGTCCACCGCGGCGCCGATGAAACTCTCGTCCAGCTGGGTCAGGTCCAGGTACAGCACCCGCTTGCGGAACCCGTGCGGGGTGGCGGGCGAGCCGTTGTGCGGCACCTGCGGCGGCAGCAGGGACACCGTGTCGCCCGGGGTGCCGTGCTCGCGCCGGTTCAGGTCGTAGCGGACGACGCCGTCGTCGACGATGAGCAGGGTCCACACGTCATGCACGTGCATCGGGTAGGCGTGCGCGGTGAAGCGGGCGTGGAAGACCTCCGCGATCCCGGGGACCCGCGGGCGCCACGCCGAGACCTCCTGCCCGGCCACCATGCAAGGAATGTACAAGACGGCACCGCGGGGTGGTCGGCAGGCTCGGAGCATGACGACGACCACCGACCACGCGCCCGTACGCTTCGACACCAAGATCGCCGTGCTCCTGCGGGAGGACCTGGAGACCTGGCAGCGGCTGAACGTCACCGCCTTCCTGGTCAGCGGCATCGGCCCGGAACTCCCCGAGGTGATCGGCGAACCGTACGCCGACGCCGACGGCACCCCGTACCTGCCGATGTTCCGCCAGCCCGTCCTGGTCTTCGAGGGCACGAAGGAGACGCTGACCACGGCGCACGCCCGGGCGCTCTCCCGCGCACTGCCGCGGGCGGTCTTCACGACCGACCTCTTCGCCACCGGCAACGACCGGGACAACCGCGCCGCGGTACGGGCCGTGGGCAAGGACCGGCTGGATCTCGCGGGCATCGCCGTCTACGGGCCGCGCAACGCGGTCGACAAGGTGCTCAAGGGCGCGCGGATGCATCCCTGACGCCGGGCTGAGCACGGCACGGGCCTGACGGCGAGGGACGCCGTTGTCGGTGGCGTGCCGTACAACTGGGAGTCGGGAACAGGCTGGGGGGTTGCAGGTGGATACGTTCACGGACCTGGCGTGCGGCGACCGCGCGCCGCTCGTCGGGCGTGCCCGGGAACTCGACCGGCTCGACGCGCTGCTGCGCCGCCGCAGGGCGGGAGCGGGCCCGGTGGCCGTGGACGTCACGGGTGAGCCGGGCATCGGCAAGACCCGGCTCCTCGCCGAGTTCGCGGCGCGGGCGCGCCGGCAGGGCGCGACCGTCCTGCGCGGCCGCGCGAGCCCCGGTGACGGGGACCACGGCGTCCCCTTCCAGGCCTTCGCGGACGCCTTCGCCGACCTGGACCACGGAGACCGTACGGGCTCCGCGGCCCTGGCCGGACTCGCGGAACTCCTCGAACCGGCGCCCGCGTCCGGTCCGGTGGGGGCGGGGGACGGCCGTGCGGACGGGGTCGCGACCGGTGCCGCGTGCGCTGACAGGGTGCGGCGGATCGCGGCGGCGGTCGGCCGGGTCCCGGGCCCCGGACTCGTGCTCGTCCTCGACGACTTCCACCACGCCGACCCCGCCTCCGTCGCGCTCGTCGACCATCTCCTCCGGCATCCGCTCCGAGCCCTCGTCCTGCTCGTCCTCGCGCGCCGCGAGCGGCAGACAGCGCCCGGCCTCGGCTCGGTCCTCGCCCGGGCGGCCGACTCGGGGGACCTCACCCGGCTCGCCCTCGGGCCGTTGACGGCGGAGGAGTGCGCCGAGGGGCTCGCCGCCGGGCTGCCGCCCGGACCCGCCCGGGAGATCCACGCCGCCTCGCTCGGCAATCCGCTCTACCACCGGGCCCTCGCGTACGCGCGTACGCGCGGGGGAGAGGCGTCCGGCACCGGGCCCGTCGCGGTGTTCCTCGACGAACTCACCCCGCTCGGCGGGCCGGAGCGGGCGCTCGTCGAGGCGCTCGCCGTGCTCGACGGGCGTGCGACGGCCGAGCTCCTCACCGCCGTCACCCTGCCGGGCCCCGTGGACCGGCCCGCGTCCGACGGGGCCCTGCGGGAGGTGACCCGCCGTGACCTCGTCCGGCCCGACGCCGACGGGCGCCTCCTGGTCCTGCGCCACCCGGCCCTCGCGGAACTCGTCCGGGGCACGCTCCACCCGTGGCGCCGTACGGAACTGCACCGGCGGGCGGCCGACGCCCTGGCCCGGACCGGAGCGCCCGTCACCGAGCGCGCCCCGCACCTCGTGCGCGCCGCGACCGTCTGGGACCCGGCCGTCGCCACCGATCTGGTCGAGGCCGCCGAGCGGATCGGGGCGGCCGACCCCGCCCGCGCCGCCCACTGGCTCGCGGCCGTCCTCGCGCTGCTCCCCGACACCCCCGACCACCGCGCCGGTCGGTGGCAACTGATGCTCCGGCGCGCCGACGCCCTCGGGTCGGCCGGCCGGGTGGCGGAGAGCCGGGACCTCCTGCACCACCTCATCGACGCCTGCGGACCGGAAGACCGGGGTGACCCGGCTGACCCGGCTGACCCGGCTGACCCGGGGGAGCAGAGGGAGCAGGGCAACGACAGCGGCGGTGGCGTCGACGACGTCGGCCTCCGCGACGGCTTCCGCGTCGGCGGGATGGGCACGGCCGAGCTGCGGACCTCCGCCGTGCTGCTCTGCGCCTTCATGGAGCGCCACCTCGGCCGCTACCCCGAAGCGGACGCCCTGCTCCGCGCCGAACTGGCGCGAACCCCCGGGCCCCGCCCCGACCTGCGGACCCGGCTCGTCGTCGAGTGGGGCTGCCGGGCCCTCTTCGCCGCCCGGTACCCCGACGTCCGCCCCGTCCTCGCCCCGACCCTCGACGACGCCCGGCGGCGCCGCGACGACGCGGGCACGGCCGAGGTCCTGACCCTGGCCGCGCTCGGCGAGGCGTACCTCGGCGAGACCGCCGCCGCGCGCGCCCACGCGGCGCAGGCCGCGGCCCTCACCGATGCCTTCACCGACGGGCAACTGGCCGACCAGGCCGAATCGCTGGTGCGCCTCGGCTGGACCGAGGTCTTCCTGGAGGAGTACGGGACCGCCGAGCGGCACGCCACCCGGGGGATCGCGATGGCCCGCCGCGCCGGACGGCCCTTCGCGCTCTCGCAGCTCCTCCTCTGCTCGGCGTACGTCCACCTCCTGACCGGCAGGGTCGGCGCCGCCCTCGGCCTGGCCGACCAGTCCCTCGCCGTGGCCCGCACCCTGGGCGGCCCCGAACTCGTCGGCTTCAGCGGGGCGCTGCGGGCCACCGTCCTCCTCCACGCCCGGCCGCTCGGCGACCCGGAGGCGCTGGCCGCCGCCGAGGAGGCCGCGGCCACCGTGGGCACCGCCGAAGGCTGGTGGGCCACCCAGGCCCGCTGCCTCCTCGGCCACTCGGTACCGCTCGCCCGGGACCCGCACCGGGTGCGGGAGGTGCTCCTGCGGGCGGGTGGCGACCGGGACCTCTCCCGGCTCCAGGCCTCGCTGCGCCCCGGATACCTCGAACTCCTCGCGGGCGCGGCCCTCGCCACCGGAGACCTCGCGGAGGCCGAGCGGGTGGCACGCCGGGCCCTCGCCGAGGCCGAGCCGCTCGGACTGCCCGTCCAGCTCGCCGCCGCGCGGCGCGCCTGGGGGCAGGTCCTCGCCCGGCGGGGCGAACCGGCAGCGGCGGCCGAGGCGTTCGCCGACGCGGCTCGGCAGAGCGCGCTCTCCGGCGCGACCCTCCGCGAGGCCCACGGCCTGCTCCTCGCCGCCCCCTGGACACAGGCGGCGGGCGACGGGCCCCTGGCCGCCGCGCAGTGGCGCAGGGGCCGTCGGCTCGCCGCCGAGGGCGGCGCCCGGATGCTGGTGGACCTGGCCGACCGCACCAGACCCGTTCCGGCGGAGCGCGGCGCCGGTGGGCGGCTCGCCGAACTCACCCCGCGGGAGCGGGAGATCTCCGTCCTGGTCGCCGAAGGGCTCACCAACCAGGCCGTCGCCGACCGGCTCTCCCTCAGCCCCCGCACGGTCGAGAGCCATGTCGCCCGGGTCTACCGCAAGACGGGCGTGGAGACCCGGGCCGGACTCGCCTCCCTCGTGGTCAGACACGGAGTGGGAGGAGGTCAGTCCTTGCGGGGGTAGGTGGCCGTCACCCGGCCCTTCGCGTCGGCGTTCAGATAGCCGGTGCCGTAGGCGTCGGTCAGATAGATGCTCAGCCCCGCCTCGCTGCCGAGCAGGGTCGAGCCCGGGACGAGAACGAGGTAGCGGCTGGTCGGCTGATCGACCCCCAGCTCCTTGTCGGCGCGCTTGACCAGTCCGGGCAGGGCGTCCCAGTCGAAGGCGTTCAGGTCGGCCGGGACCGCGCCGGGGAAGGAGGTGCCGGATCCCTGGCGCACGGCCACGTCCCCGTTCCGGTAGACGTAGCGGTCGTACCGCTTCGAACTGCCCTTGACCAGCGACTCGGCGACCGCGTAGTCCGGGTAGACGACGAAGCCGGTGACCCTCGTGCTGCCCGATGCCGCCTTGACCGCGGCGATGGCGGTCCGGACTCCGGCGGGCGTCAGCAGGTCGCGAGCCACCGGATCCGCCTCCTTCGTGGGCGTCGGCGCCTTGGACGCCGAAGGCCGCTGCGCGGCCGGCCCCTGACGGGAGGGCGGAGCGCTGCTCGGACCGCTGCCCGGGTCGGCCGGCCGCCAGTCCCAGGTCATGGCGGCGACGGGGATGCCGACGGCGAGCACCACCACGGCGGCGGAGCCCAGGAACCGTCCGGTACGGCCCCGCCGACGCGGTTCGGGGCCACCCGGAGGAGAGGACACGGAGGGAGCGGTCGCCGGAACCCCGGCCGAAGGAACCGGCGCAGGAACCGGTGAAGGAGCGGCCGTCGGACCAGCCGCAGAAGCGTCCGAGCGGGCGGCCGCCGGAGCAGCCGCAGAAGCGTCCGAACGAGCGGCGGGCGTGGAAGGGGGAGACAGCCGGAACGAGGTCGCCTCGCCCTCGGCGGCCGTCGAGCCCGCGTCCTGACGGGGGGCCGGGGGCCCGGCCGGGCCCGTCGTCGTGACGGCGGCGAGCGCGCGGTCGAGCTCTTCCGCGTCCGGCCGGCCGACCGGGTCCCGTACGAGGAGCCGGGCGAGTACGCCGGTCAGCGCACCGGCCCGCCGCGGCGGCGGCACGTCGTCGGAGAGGACGGCCGCGAGCGTCGCGAGCGTGTTCTCCCGGCGCAGCGGATGCCGGCCCTCCACCGCCACGTACAGCAGCATGCCGAGGGACCACAGGTCGGCGGCCGGACCGCTGCCGACGCCGCGGATCCGCTCGGGCGCCATGTAGTCCGGCGAGCCGATGATGGAACCCGAGGCCGTCAGCACGGTGGACTCGCGGATCGCCGCGATGCCGAAGTCGGTGAGCACCGGCCGTCCGTCGGGGCGCAGCAGGACGTTGGGGGGCTTCACGTCACGGTGCTCGATGTCCCGCGCGTGGGCGGCCCGCAGGGCCGAGAGCAGCTCGCGGCCGAGCCCCGCCGCCTCGACGGGCGTCATCGTGCCCCGGTCGAGCCGGTCCTGGAGCGACCCGCCGGTGACCAGCTCCATCACGAGCCAGGGATAGGTCCCCTCGCCCGCGTCGACGATGTGATGGATCGTCACCACGTTGGGGTGGTCGATCCGGGCCAGCGCGCGTGCCTCACGGAGGACGCGGGCGCGCAGCGTCCTGGCCCCCTCGACGTCGTGCTCGGCGAGCGCGGGATCCGGCGGACGTACCTCCTTGAGCGCCACGTCCCGGTGGAGGACCAGGTCGCGGGCGCGCCAGACCGTGCCCATACCGCCCCCGCCCAGCCGCTCCACCAGCTCGAAGCGGCCGTCGATCACTCTGCTCACACACACCCCTGTACTCGGGTCGCCTGGGCGCCGCCGGGCCGGGGCCCGGGTTTGCCCACTTCGCCGTACGCGTTCACCTGGTAGGGCCCCTGCGGTCCGCACGGCTCCGGGAGCGCGCGCAGCGAGGACCACGCGTCACCCAGGCCCGTGGCGGGGGCCGCGCCCCGGGGCGCCCGTTCGCGGGCGCGGGCCGCCTCCTCGGGCGAACCGGCCACGCCGAGCGCGTACGCCGCCCGACGGCTCAGGGCCGCGGCGTGACTCCGGTCGTCCCACGACCGGGCCTCCACCGCGGCGCGCGCGTACTCCCGTGCCGCCAGGTCCGGTTCACCCAGGCGCAGCGCGCACTCGGCGAGCCAGGCCCTGGCCCGTACGCGCGCCGCCCCGTCACCGTCCTCCGCGAATCCGGCCAGGGCCTCGTCGAGGAGGACGGACGCCTCGCGGCAGCGGCCCCGCTCCGCGTGCGCGACCCCGAGCCGGAGCCGTGCCAGGGCGCCCACGTGAACGTCCTGGGCGGGCCCGTCGGCCTGCCCGGCGGCCTCGGCGAGGAGGGACAACTCCTCGTCCTCCGCCCCGGGCCCTCCGGCCGCGGGCCGCCGCCCTCCCGGTTCGGCGACCGCACGCGCCAGGGCGAGGCAGAGCCGGGCCCGGTCGGAGGCCTGGAGCGGCGAGTCCGGCGTCACGGGGCCGAGGGCGGCCCTGAGCAGCGCGGCGGCCTCCTCGGGGGCGCCGGTGGCCCGCAGCAGGGCGGCGAGCACGAGTTCGTGCTCCGCGGCCCGCCAGGGTCGTCCCCCGGCACGGTGCTCCTGCGCCGCGGCCCGCAGATGGGCCAGGGCGGCGGCCGGGTCGTCGGGTGCGGTGATCCGGCCGAGCAGCGCACGGGTGTCGGCGCGTACGCCGGGGACGGCGCGGTCCGTCGGGTGCCGTCCGGTGAAGGCGATCAGCCGGGCGAGCTCCTCGCGCAGTGCCCCGGCCTCGGCCGCCGGGTCGGGCGCGGTGTGCAGGAGGTCGGCGCGGGCCCGGCCGCGCAGCAGGCGGACCGTCGCGGTCTCCGCGGCGCCGGCCTGCCCGAGGGCGTGGAGGACCCCGGCCCGTTCGCACAGTTCCGTGAGCCGGGCGAGCGCCGTCGCGCCCGGCTCGGGGCCGGCGAGGACCGCCCGCGCCCGCGAGACCAGCGCCTTGCCGCGCTGCCCGGCCCGCTCGTGCAGGTCGGCGGCCCGGAAGAAGAGCGGTTGCGCGGCCGGTCGCGCCGCGCCCCGGCAGTCGAGGGCCGTCGAGTCCAGGGCGTCGGCGTGGTCCCCGGGGGTGAGCGTCCCGCCGGCGCGTACCAGGGCCGTCGCGGCCCGCTCCCAGGCGCTTCCGGCCCGGGGGTGCCGGTGCGCGGTGAGCCGACGGGCCCGGTGGAGCAGCTCGTGCGGATCCTCCGGCTCGGGGCGACCGCCGGCCTCGGGGCCGTACGGGCGCGCACCGGGTCGGATCTCGTCGGGTGAGCGGCTGCTCATGCGGGGTGCTCCGGGGAGTGGGGGCGCGGGGAGTGGCGGCGGGTCGGGCGGGGACGGGTGTGGACGGACACACGGGACGGGGGCGAGCACAGGGGACGGGTGCGAGCGCAGAGGTCGGACCGACTTTCGCAGTTCCGCGCCGCCCGCACATCCGTAGAACTACGGAACCGCCCCGCGGAGCCCTGGCCCCGGCCTCATCGAACGGCCGCACTGCGAAGGGCCCGCCCCCAGGTACTCGGCTAGGGTGATGCGATAGGGAATGCCCCCCGGGGCCGGGCCGATGCGTAGGTCGATGCGTTGGAGACTCACCAGTCGTCGAGCAGGGTTCCGCAGCCGCCCCGGGCGGCCGTCGGGGACGCGGGCGTGCTCCGCGAGCTGCTGCCGATCGCCCTGTGGCGGGAGGACGCCGAGGGCCGCATCGTCGAGTGGTCGCTCGCCGCCCAGGACCTGCTCGGCCACCGCCCCGAGCACGTGCTCGGACGGCTCGCCACCCCGCTGCTCGTCCCCGACGCCAACCGCGAACTCGCCGACCGGCTCACCCACCGCGTCCAGAACGGCGAGACCATGGTCGGCACGCTGCCCGTCCGCCACCGGGACGGCCACATGGTCGCGATGGAGATGTGGATCGTGCCGGCCGCCGATCCGGCGGGGCGGCCGGGGGCGATGCTCATCGCCGTGGAGACCTCCGAGGTCCTGCGGATGCGGGAGAACCTGGCGGCGATGGAGAGCCTCTTCACCCAGTCGCCGATCGGTCTCGCCCTGCTCGGCCCCGACCTGCGGTTCCTGCGCGTCAACGACACCCTGGCCCGGATGAACGGCGTACCGGCGGCCGAGCACGTGGGCCGCCGCCTCACCGAGGTCGTGCCCGGCGTGAACGCCACCTCGCTCGAATCGCTGATGCGCCAGGTCCTGGAGAGCGGGACCGCCGTCGTCGACGCCCGCCGGGTCGGCCGTACCCCCGCGGACCCCGACCGCGACCGCATCTGGTCCTGCTCGTACGCACCCCTCGTCGACCGCACCGACCGGCGGTCCCTGGGGCTGATCGCCTCCCTCGTCGACATCACCGAGAGCCAGGAGGCGCACAGCGAGGTCGAGCGGGCCCGGCACCGCTTCGCCCTGCTCGCCGAGGCCGGTGCCAAGATCGGCACCACCCTGGACCTGAAGCAGACGGCCGAGGAGGCGGTGCGTTTCCTCGTACCTCAGCTCGCGGACTCGGCGGACGTGCAGATGCTGGAGTCCGTCCTCGAACCGGACGACCCGGCGGCCTCCACGCGCGGAGTGCTGCGGCGGCTCGCGGCCCGCTTCCCCGACCCCACCGCGCCCACGTCGGTGCTCACCCCCGGGCAGACCTTCCAGATCCCGCTCGACTCCGTGTACGAGCAGGTCGTCTCCCGTGGCCGGCCCTTCAACCTCTACACCTCCGACGTCCAGGCGCTCTTCACCGGTCCGCGCACCGAGGCGCTCCGCACCTACTTCTCCACCCGCATCGGTTCGGCGCGGCTCGTCCCCCTGGTCGCCCGGGGCCAGGTGCTGGGAGCGGTCGCGGTGACAAGGCTGCGGACCCGCGAACCCTTCGACGCGCAGGACTGCGTCCTCATCGACGAGGTCGTCGCCCGCGCCGCCCTCAACATCGACAACGCCCGTCTCTACACCACCCAGCGGGAGGCCGCCCTCACGCTCCAGCGGAGCCTGACCAACAGCGAGCTGCCCGCCGTCACCGGGCTCGAACTCACCGGCCGCTACCTGCCCGCCAGCGCCCATGACGTCGGCGGCGACTGGTTCGACGTCATCGCCCTGCCCGGCGGCAGGACCGGTCTCGTGATCGGCGACGTGATGGGACACGGCATCCACGCGGCGGCCGTCATGGGCCAGCTGCGCACGGCGGTACGGACCCTGGCCCGTCACGACATCCCGCCGGCGGCGATGCTCAGCTCCCTCGACGCCGTCGTGGCGGACCTCGGCGAGGACACGATGGCGACCTGTGTGTACGCCGTCCACGACCCGGCCACCGGCGGCTGGGTCATCGCCCGCGCCGGCCATCCGCCGCCGGCCGTGGCCACCCCCGACGGCACCATCACCTTCCTCGACGGGCCGCCGGGCACCCCGCTGGGCACCGGCGCCCACGACTTCGGCACGGAGGAGGTCGCGCTGCCCGCGGGCGGGCTGCTCGTCCTCTACACCGACGGCCTCATCGAGGCCCGCGACCGCGACCTCGACGAGGGGATGCGGCAGCTCGCCCAGGCCCTGCGGCCCCTCGACCGTCCGCTGGACACGCTGTGCGACGAGGTCCTGGGCCGGCTCCTCGCGGGAGCCGCCCAGGACGACGTGGCGATGCTGCTCGCCCGTACCACCCGCTGAACGCCCGCACCGCCGGGCCCGGGGGCACCGGGGCCCGTCTTCCGGACGCGCGGCGCCGGGCCCCGGGGTTCACAGGGGTACGACGGTCACCTCGGTCGCCTTGACCCCCGTCCAGACCGGCACCCCGTCCGCGAGGCCCAGCTCGGCGGCGGCCTGCGGGGTGATCTCGGCGACGAGCGACGGGGCGCGGTCCGAAGTGACGAGGATCCGGAGCCGGCTGCCGCTCGCGGTGATCTCGCGTACGGTCCCGGGCCAGACGTTACGGGGGCTGCCACCGGGCCGCTCGCGGTGCACGGCCACCGCCTCGGGCGCGATGATCGCGAGGGCCGGGGTCCCGGCGGGCGGCTGCTCGGCGGTGATGAGGGCACCTCCCCCGTCCAGGTCGAGGCCCTCGGGGGTGGCCGTGCCCGGCCAGGCGTTGCTGCCGAGCATGCGGGCGACCCACGGCGAACGGGGATGACGGGTGACCTCGGCCGGCGGTGCGTCCTGGAGTGCCCGGCCGTCCTGGAGGACGAGGACGCGGTCGGCCAGGGACACGGCCTCGACCGGGTCGTGGGTGACGATCAGACAGACGCCGCCGAAGCCGGCGAGGTGGCTGCGCAGGGTGTGCCGGACATGGGCGCGGGTGGTCTGGTCGAGGGCGGCGAGCGGCTCGTCGAGGAGCAGCAGCCGGGGCCGGGCGGCGAGCGCGCGGGCCAGGGCGACCCGCTGGGCCTGGCCCCCGGAGAGCTGGGCGGGTCGCCGGTCGGCGAGGTGGCCGACGCCGAGACGGTCGAGCCAGCGCTGGGCCTCGCGCCGGGCCCGCGCACGCGGTACTCCGCGCGCCCGCAGCCCGTACGCGGTGTTGGCGAGCGCGGTCAGGTGAGGGAACAGCGCGCCGTCCTGCGGGACCCACGCCACCTGACGGCGGTGCGGCGGCAGGCCGGTGACGTCGGCGTCGCCGAGCCGGAGGTCGGCGTGGGCCCGGGGGGTGAGACCGAGGAGGGCGCGGAGCAGGGTCGTCTTGCCCGCGCCGTTGGGGCCGACGACGGCGATGGTGGTGCCGGGCGCGGCGTCCAGGGTCAGCCGGGTGAAGCCGTCGACCTCGGCGTGCAGCGCCCAGCGCCCGCCCGCACCGGGGCCGTCTTCGTCGCCGTCGCCGTCCGCCTCCGCCACGCCGGACGGCGGCACCGGCCCGGTCGCCGGATCGGCGGCTCCCTCCGGGCCCCCGGCATCCGGTGCGGGGGACGTGCGGCGGGGGGACGGCGCGCCGGTCCAGCGACCGCGCAGGGCCAGGAGTACGGCCATGGCGACGGCGAGCAGCAGCAGCGAGACGGAGGTGGCGGCCTCCGGTTCCTCCTGGAGCAGCAGGTACACCTGGAGCGGCAGGGTCTGGGTGGTGCCCGGCAGGTTGCCGGCGAACGTGATCGTGGCGCCGAACTCGCCCAGGGCCCGCGCCCAGGTCAGCGCCGCACCGGCGAGCAGCCCAGGAGCCACCATCGGCAGCGTGACGGTGAAGAACACCCGGACCGGCGAGGCGCCGAGGGAGGCCGCCGTCTCCTCGTACCGGGGGCGCAGACCCGCGAGCGCCCCCTCCAGGCTGATGACCAGGAACGGCATGGACACGAAGGTCGCGGCGACCACCGCGCCCGAGGTGTGGAACGGCAGCGTCACCCCGAAGGTGCTCTCCAGCCAGGGGCCGATCAGGCCACGGCGCCCGAAGGCGAGCAGCAGGGCCACGCCGCCGACCGTCGGCGGCAGAACCATGGGCAGCAGGACGAGGGAACGGACGATCGCCTTCCCGCGGAACGGCACCCGGGCGAGCAGCCAGGCCAGCGGCACGCCGAGCAGCAGCGAAAGGCCGAGCGCCCAGAAGGAGACGACCAGGGACAGTCTGAGGGCCTCGACGGTGCCGGGGCTCGTGAGATGCGCGCCGAACGCCTCCCACTCGGTGCGGGCCAGGACCCCGGCGAGCGGCAGCAGCAGGAACGCCACGGCGAGCAGGGCGGGCACGGCGAGGAGGAGCGGGGTGCGGGTTCCGCGCCCGGCGGGCCGACCGTGGAGGCGTTTCATCGTTCGTTCCAGGCGTCGAAGGTGCGGACAGGAGCGGGGGACTTCCTCGGCCGGACTAAGGCTGCTGGAAGCCCGCGTCCAGGAGGATCTTCCGCGCCTCGGGCGAGGACAGCCAGGCGACGAAGGAGGCGGCCGCCTCGGCGTTCTCGGAGCCCTTGACCGTGGCGGCGGGGTAGGAGGCGACGGCGTTCTGCGCGTCGGGGATGTCGACGGCGTCGACCTCGTCCTTCGCGCTCTCGGCGTCCGTCCGGTAGACGAGTCCCGCGTCGGCCTCGCCCAGCTCGACCTTGCTGAGCACGGCGCGGACGTTCGGCTCCTGGGAGACCGGCTTCACCGTGATCCCCTGGGCGTCGAGGATCTTCCTGCTGTACTTGCCGACCGGCACCTCGGGGGCGGCGAGGACGACCTTGAGTCCGGTGTCCGCGAGGTCCTCCAGGCCGTCGATCTTGTACGGGTTGCCCGCGCCGGTGGCGATGACGAGCCGGTTCCTGGCGATGACGGTGGGGGTGCCGGTGTCGGCGCGGACCTTGTCCATGCTCTTCGCGTCGGCGGTGACGAGGACGTCGGCGGGCGAGCCCTGGGCGACCTGGGCCACGAGTTCCTGCGAGCCGGCGAAGGAGAAGGTGATCTCCGTGCCGGGGTGGGACTTCTCGTACGCGGCGCCGGCGGACTCGAACACGTCGGTCAGGGACGCGGCCGCGAGCACCGTCAGCCGGGCGGCGGGTACCCCGGACGCCCCGGTGGACTTCGCGGCACCGTCCTGCGGGGTGCCGTCGCCGCCGCAGGCGGTCAGCGGCAGCAGCAGACCGGCCGTCGCGGCGGCGGCCAGGGCCCGGCGGCCGGTGCGGGGGAGGGGCATGGGGCTCCTTGGGCGCGGGGCGGCGCCGCCGCCCGGACGGGTGAGGACCCGGTCCGCTGGGATCAGGTCCGGTCGATGTGCACGCTGGTCGACTTCACGCGGGCGGTGGCCCGCATGCCGACCTCGAGGCCCAGCTCCTCCACGGCCTCGCGGGTGAGGAGCGACACGAGCCGGTGCGGCCCCGCCTGGATCTCCACCTGCGCGGCGACGTCGCCGAGCTTCACCGCCGTGACGATGCCGGCGAAGGCGTTGCGTGCCGAGGTGTACGGCACGTCCTCGTCGCCCGCGGCGCTCTGCGCGACCTCCACGGAGAAGGCGGCCAGGTCGCGGCCGTCGATGAGACGCCGGCCGCCGTCGTCGCGATGGGTCGCGACCCGGCCCGCGTCGGCCCAGCGGCGCACGGTGTCGGAGCTGACGCCGAGCAGGCGCGCCGCCTGTCCGATGGTGTAGGACTGCATGTGCGTCACGCTAGGTCGTGCAGGATCTCATCTGCAAGGGAACCCGGCTCTTCTCATCGCATCTGCCAGTCTCGTTGGAGGAAGCGACAAAGGGACTCACGCCTGGCCCCGGCGTCGTCCCACCGCCTCGACCAGCGGCAGCAGCCGGTGCGCCACCCGTTCCCGCAGCGCGATCTCGGTACGGGTGCGGACCACCCCGGGCAGCTGGATCAGCCGCTGGATGACGTCCTCCAGGTGCCCGGCGTCGCGGGCCACCACCCGGGTCAGCAGATCGCCGCCGCCGGTGATGGAGAAGGCCTCCACGATCTCCGGCACGGCCGCGAGCGCGTCACCGACCTCGTTCAGATGCCCCTGCGTCACCTCGATGTGCACGAAGGCGAGCACCGGGTGCCCCAGGGCGGCGGGGGAGAGCACGGGGCCGGTCGCGGTGATCACCCCGTCCCGCTCCAGGCGGTCGATCCTGGCCTGCACGGTGCCCCGCGCCACCCCCAGGATCCGCGCGTACTCCCGCACGCTCGTCCGCGGCTGCTCGATGAGCAGCCGCAGGATCCTGGTGTCGAGCTCGTCCACCGCCATGCTCCGTCGTCCTCCTCGGGCCCGGATCCCCGTCCGTACCCCCTCATTCTGGTACGGAACCCGGTCTTCCCGGGGCCGGGCGGGGCCGGCGGTGGGCCGTCACACGGCTACAGCAGGGAGCCGTCCCCGTCGGAGGGCGTCCGCAGCGCGCTCTCGCCCTTCGACCAGGCGTCCATCAGATGGCCGCCGAAGCGGTCGTCGAGGAGGCAGGTCGCGGCGATGCCGAAGGAGACGTCGGGCGCGAGGTCCGGCTCGTCCTCCAGGAGACCGCTCACGACGTCCCGGCGTACCACCTGCTCGTGGACGGCGTCCGCCTCCACGTGCTCGTCGTAGTACCGCTCCGCGGCCGGCCCCGCCCCGGACCTGCGCAGCGCGGCGGCGAGCCGGGAAGCGGCGGGCGACGAGGTGATCTCCACGACGGCGACGTGCCCCACGAGCGCCCCGCGCAGCCTGCGGTGCAGTCCGAACAGCGACATCACATTCGAGACCGCGAGCGTCTCGGCCCCGGCCACGTTCACGAACCGCCCGTACGACGGGTCGAGATCCAGGTCGGCCATCAGGTCCGCGTAGAGCCGGGAGTGCATGCGCTCGGGCCGCCCGCAGCCGTACTCGTCGTAGGAGATCGCCACCATCGCGGCCTTGGCCCGCCCGCGCAGCCGGGGCACCACCCACTGGTACGGGTCGGCCTCCCGCAGCTGGGACACCGACCGCAGCGCCGCGTGCTCGCGCAGCTGCCACATCTCCCCGTCGGAGAGCAGGAACCGGGTGACGCCGGTGCCCCCGGCCGGCTCGGTCAGCAGGGCGGCGAGGGCCTCGTCCACGCCCGGCCGGTCGCGGCAGTCGTGCCGCAGCGCGCTCTCGAACCGGTGCTCCAGAAGGGCCCGCACCCCGAGCAGCCCCGCGTCCCATTCGAGACTGTCGGGAACCCCCTCGAAGCCCTGGTAGTGCGGCGCGTAACAGAGATGGAGGGCCAGCTGCAGATCCTCGCCGTACGGGGAGCAGCGCGCGATCTCCGCCTCACGGGGCAGCTCTCCCGGGCCGCCGCCGAGCAGACGCCTCCGTACGGCGTACGAGACCTCGCCCCGCGCCTCGGGCACGGGCGGTGCAGCCGTCTTCGTGAGGGAGTGCGGGACGCTCATGATGTCCGGGCCTCCTCGGTCGTGCCGTCCGCCGTCGCGTTCTCCTCCGCGGCCGCGTCGTCCGGCGGCTCGTCGGCCGTGTCGTCCGGCGCGCCCGCCCGTCGCCGTGGCGCGACGGCACTGGGCGCGCGCCGGAGACGGGGACGGTGGCTCGTGTCGCAGAAGGGTGCCCGCAGGCTCCGGCGGCAGGTGCACAGGGCTATCACGGGACGCTCGCAGTGCACCACCGATCCGTCGGGCATGACGATGTCCGCGGGTCCCTCCATGAGCAGCGGCCCTTCGGGGAGGGGCTGCACCCGAGGGGGCGACGTGCGGGCCCTGGCGCCTTCCGGGCTCGCGCCGGCGTCCCGGCCCGCGCCTCGCGGCTCCGGAGGAGCGGCGACCCGTGTCCTCGCGTGCGGGGCGTTCCCGCCCGGAGAAGCAGACATGACACACCACCGATCGGAGACGACTGCGTCGACATCGCGCGACTGCCCGGAGCGACGCTTCCCAATCACGGCCGGAACGCGCGGATGACCACGAGCTCCTCCACGCGCGTGCCGGGAGCGGTCAGCCCCCGGGCCGCGAACCAGCCCGCTCGCGCGGACATCACCGGCCCGAACGCCTGGGTACGACGCTCCACCACCCTGGCGGCCAATCCGCGCCGTCCGAGGGCCTCCAGGGTGGCGTCGACACCCGCGAGCGACGACTGGACGAGCAGTAGGACCCCGGAGGACGTGAGCAGCCGGGGAGCGCGGGCACAGACCCGGTCGAGCAGCAGCCGGCCGTCGGTTCCGGCGTCCCAGCTCCTGCGCGCGCCACGGACCGGCGCCGCCGCGTCCTCGCTCGGCACGTACGGCGGGTTGACCGTGACCAGGTCGAAGCGCTCGTCCGGCACCGGCGCGTCCAGATCGCCGCGCAGCACCCGGATCCGGCAGCGGTGCACCAGGGCGTTGAACCGTGCGGCGGCGGTCGCCGTACGCGAGATGTCGACGGCGGTGGCCCGCGCGCCGCGCCGGGCGGCGACGACCGCCAGGACACCGGTGCCGGTGCACAGGTCGAGCGTGCGCGCACCAGGCGGCAGCTCCTCGCGCCGTACGGTGGCCGCGAGCAGGCCGGTGTCCGTCTGGGGCGCGTACACCCCGGGAAGGCGGTACACCCGGGGGACGCACGGGCCGCCCGTGCTCCGGTCCTCCGCCGCCGGCCGTTCCCCGGCATCCGTCGTCAGGTTCTTCATCTCACACCCCTCACTGTCGGCGCGCGACTACCCGTGACCTGCTCCGGCATGCGGGCTCCCGGAGCCCACACCCCGAACCGGGCGGCGACGCACGAACTGCCGCCCTTGTCCGGCGTCGAAGCGGGTAGGGGCGTCACGAGAGAGACGGGGAGCCGCGGCAGGAGAGAGAACCGCGGCACCGCACGGAGGAGGAGGCCCGGAGATGAGCGCGAACGCCGAGGGCCGCACGGTGAGGCAGCGCCACGAGCTCACCGACGACGAGTTCCACACCCTGATGAGGGAGGCGCGCGCCGAGGCGCGCAGGCTGTTCCTGGGCAGACCGCCCCGGGGCGAAGCCGACTTCGCCCTGCGCACCCAGCACGCCGAGTTCGGCGCCGCCGCCCACTGACCGACAGCGGGGGTCCGGCGGACCACCGACACCCATCCCGGAGGGGAGCCCCGGACATGGACCGCGCCGCGTTGTTCGACGTCGACGGAACCCTGGTCGACTCCAACCCGCTGCACGTCGTCGCCTGGTGGGAGGCCCTGCGCCAGAGCGGACACACCGTGCCCACCCGTGCCGTTCACCACGCGATCGGCCTTCCGGGCGAGGACCTCCTGGAGCACCTGCTCGGCCCCGACCGCGACCGGTCGGGGGACGACCGCCTCAGCGGCGCCCACGACGCCCTGTACGGCACCTGGTTCGAACGGCTCCAGGCCTTCGACGGCGCGGCGGACCTGCTGCGGGCCCTCGCGCGGCGCGGCTGGAAGGTCGTCCTGGTGACCTCGGCGAAGGACCGGGAGCTGGAGGCGCTGCGCGCGGCCGTGGACGCCGACGACGCGATCACGGCCGCCGCCACTTCCGACGACGTCGAGGAGGGCAAGCCCGCACCGGACCCGATCGAGCACGCGCTCTCCCTGGTGGACGTGACCCCGGACCGGGCCGTCTTCGTCGGCGACAGCGTCTGGGACATGAAGGCCGCGCGCCGCGCCGGCCTCGCCACCGTCGGCCTGCTCTGCGGCGGCATCCCCCGGGCGGACCTGACGGAGGCGGGCGCCGAAGCCGTGTACGACGACGTGGCCGGTCTCCTCGACGGACTGGACACGGGCCCGTTCTCCACCGGACCGGGGGAGCAGGGGCGTACGGGAACCACCGGACGCAGGTGACTGCGAAGCGGCGCCTCCGGGTAGTCGCCGGAGCGCCCGTCCGCCGAGAGGAGCCATCATGCGCCCGGACAGCTCGTACTGGATGGAGTCCGCACCACCACCCGGCAGCGCGTACCCGCCGCTGGATCGCGACCTGCGCGCCGACGTCGTCGTGGTGGGGGCCGGGATCGCCGGGCTCTGCACCGCGCGCGAGCTGGCCCGCGCCGGCCGCGAGGTGACGGTGCTCGAAGCCGGCCGGATCGCCGCCGGGGTCACCGGACACACCACCGGCAAGCTGACGTCCCTGCACGGCCTGTGCTACGAACGCCTCCGCCACCGCCAGGGCGCCGGGGCGGCGACCCTGTACGCCGACGCCCAGCAGGACGCCCTCGGCGACGTCACGCGGCTCTGCGCGGAGCTGGGCGTCGACGCGGAGATCGAACACCGGCCCGCCTACACCTACGCCCTCGACGAGGAGGGCGCGGCCAAGGTCAGGACGGAGGCGGCGGCCGCCGCGGCGGCCGGACTGCCGGCCACCGCCGTGACCGACACGGGGCTTCCGTACCCCGTCGCCGCGGCCGTCCGGGTGGAGGACCAACTGCAGTTCCATCCGCGCCGGTTCCTGCTCGGTGTCGTGAACGACCTCGTCGCGCACGGCGGCCGCGTCCACGAGGGCACCCGCGTCACCGACCTGCACGAAGGCACGGACTGCCGGCTCACGGTGGAGGGCGGGCACACGGTCCACGCCGCTGACGTCGTCCTCGCCACCCACTTCCCGCTCCGCTGCCACACCACCCTGCTGATGCGGCTCTCGCTCCGCCGCGAGCTGGTCGTCGCCGCCCCCGTCGAGGAGCGCCATGTCCCGTACGGGATGTACCTGACCCCCGAGCAGGGCACCCGGTCGGTGCGCAGCGCCCCCCTGGACGGGGGCAGACGGCTGCTGATCGTCGCGGGCGAGGCGTTCGAGCCGGGGAGCGGGGGCGTACGCGAGCGGTACGAGCGCCTGGAGGCATGGGCTCGCGAGCGTTTTCCGGGCTTCGCCGAGGCGCCGGCCGTCCAGCGCTGGGCGGCGCAGGACGTCCACACGGCCGACGGGCTGCCCTGCATCGGCCACGAGCACCCCGACACCGAGCACGTCTACGTCGCCACCGGCTTCGGCGGCTGGGGGCTCAGCAACGGCGTCGCCGCGGCCCGGCTGCTCACCGCGCATCTGACGGGCGCGCCACGCCCGGCCTGGACGGAACTCGTCGACCCGCGCCGGAGGCTGCCCGCCCGCGAGGTCCCGGGGGTCGCCGGGCACCAGGCCGGCGTGGCGCGCCACTTCGTGGCCGGCCTGCGGACCGGCCGGCGCTGCACGCACATGGGGTGCGAGCTGGGCTTCAACGACGCGGAGCAGACGTGGGAGTGCCCCTGCCACGGCTCGCGCTTCGCAGCCGACGGATCCGTGCTCCAGGGCCCGGCGACCAGCCCGCTGGAGAGCTGATCGCCGCCGCTCGGACGGATCTTCTCGCGCCGCGCGGGTAGCCGCGGATGCGGTGGGACGGTCCCACGGCACGGCACGGCACGGCACCGCACGGCGGCACCGCACGGCGGCACCGCACGGCACCGCACGGCACGGCGGCACGGCACGGTGGGACAGGACGGAGGCACGCGATGAACAGCGGAGAGAGCGAGTACCGGATCGCCCGGCTGAGGGACCGGCTCGCGCGCGAGGAGGTGGCCGAACTCGGGGTGCGGATCGAGGTGCGCGGCGCGGTCGTCCTCCTGACCGGCACCGTCCCGACGGCCGACCGCCGGGACGAGATCCTCCGGATCGCCGAGGCGGAGCTGGTCGACTTCCCGGTCCGCGCCGACCTCCAGATCGTCTGCGCGGATCCGCCGGACCGGGCCGAGGAGTTGCTGTGACCTCCCCCGGACGGCAGAACGGAGCCGTGGCCCGGGTGGCCGCGGTGGGTGACATCCATCTGGGCCCGGACTGCCGGGGCCTGCTGCGTCCCTCCTTCGAGACCCTGCACGAGAGCGCGGACGTCCTCCTCCTCGCCGGCGACCTCACCCGGCACGGCACGGTCGAGGAGGCGGAGGTCGTCGCGGACGAGGTACGCGACCTGGGCGTCCCCGTGGTCGCCGTGCTCGGCAACCACGACTACCACTCCGAGCAGGAGTCGGACGTCGCCCGTGTCCTCACCGACGCGGGGGTCACCGTCCTGGAGGGTGACAGCGTGGTCCTGCCGGTGGCGGGCGGAAAGGTGGGCGTGGCGGGGACGAAGGGGTTCTGCGGCGGGTTCGCGGGCCGCAGCGCCGGGGAGTTCGGCGAACGCGAGATGAAGGAGTTCGTGCGCACCACGCGCCGGGGCGCCGACGGGCTGCGCCGGGCCCTGGGCGAGCTGGCCTCCGACGACTGCGGGGCCCGGATCGCCCTGACCCATTTCGCGCCCGTGCCCGACACGCTGGCCGGGGAGCCGGTGGAGATCTACCCCTTCCTGGGGAGCTATCTCCTCGCGGAGGCCATCGACGAGTCCGGCGCCGACCTCGCCGTGCACGGCCACGCCCATCTGGGCACGGAGCACGGCATGACGGCCGCCGGCGTCCGCGTCCGCAACGTCGCCCAGCCCGTCATCCGCAGGGCCTTCGCCCTCTACCACCTGCCCCTGGCCCGCCCGGGGGCCGACCGGGACCCGACCCTGGTCGCACCCGAGAGGGCGGGCTCGGCACGGGGACTCAGCGGTGCGTCGGGTTCACGCGGGGAGTGATCCTGGCGTTCGGCAGCACGGGCGCGGGAAGGCGGTCGCCGGGGTAGCCGTCGACGGTCCCGAAGCGGTCGGACGCCGCCTCCCACGCCGCGCGGGCCTCGGCGACGTCCTCGTGGCTGCGGCCGATGAAGTTCCACCACATGACGATCTGCTCCTGGAACGGGGGACCGCCCAACAGCACCGTACGGGCGGGGCGTTCCGAAGCGTTCGTGAGGGTCAGGCTGTGGCCGCCGGGGCCGACGTAGGCCAGTTCGGCCGGCTTGAGGGGTGTTCCCTCGACGCGTACGTCGCCCTCGTCGACGAGCAGGCCGTGCTCGAACGCCGGGTCCACGGGCAGGGTGACGCTCGCCCCCGCGTCGAGGAGGACTTCGGCGCCGAGGAGGGGCGTGAAGGTCCGCACCGGCGAGGTCTCGCCGGCCAGTGACCCGAGGAACACCCTGATGTCCGCTCCGTCGACGCGGACGGTCGCCGGCGCGTGGTGCTGGAAGTCGCGGCCGGTGTCGCGGTGTTCCTCGGGGAGCGCCACCCAGAGCTGCACGCCGTGCAGGCGCGTGGTCCGGCCGGTGGACACCTCCGTGTGGCTGATGCCGTGACCGCTCGTCATGAGGTTGAGTTCTCCGGGCCGTACGAGCGCGTGGCTGCCCAGGCTGTCGCGGTGCTCGATCTCGCCTTCGAACAGCCAGCTCACGGTCTGCAGGCCGATGTGCGGGTGGGGAGCCACGTCCATGCCGCCGGTCGTCGCCACCTCGTCGGGGCCGTAGTGGTCGATGAAGCACCACGCCCCGATCAGCGTGCGGGCCCGCTGCGGGAGGGTGCGCCGCACGGTCATGGCCCGCGGCCCTCCCAGTGGTACGTCCCGCGCGGACAGGACCTCGACCCCGGCACCGTTCATGACCGACCCCTTCGAACCAGGTAGTTTTATCTTCAACAATCATGCATCATGAGGACGGCGCCTGTCACGCGGACGGGCCGCGAACGAGCCGCCCGGCAGCGGCCGGTGAAGGAGCGCAAGGTGAGCGAGCGAGCGGCGGACCACGGGTCCCGGCGGATCTACGTCGACAAGCGGAGCCCCAAGCCCTATCACGCCCTGGTCCAGACGGCCGAAGCGGTCCGCGCCACCGCTGCCGAGGCGGGCCTCGACCGTCTCCTCGTCGAACTCGTCAACCTCCGCGTCTCCCAGATCAACGGCTGCGCCTCCTGCCTCGACGTGCACACCAGGGCGGCGCTCCGCGCCGGCGAGACCACCCGGCGCCTGGGCGTCCTCGCCGCCTGGCGCGACACCGAACTCTTCACGCCGCGCGAGCGCGCCGCCCTCGACCTGGCCGAAGCCACCACCCACCCCGCGAACGCCCTCCTCCAGGAGAAGGCCTACGAAGTCGCCCGCGAGGCCCTGGACGACGACCAGATCTCCGCGGTGATCTGGGTCGCGGTCACCATCAACGCGTTCAACCGGGTCTCGATCATGAGCAGGCATCCCGTACGGGAGATCCCGGCCGTACGGAGCCCCGACCGGGAAGGGGCGGGCCCCGCGGCCTGATCCGGGAGGCTCCTCGCCCTTACCTGTCCGCGTCCTTGTCGGCCCCGGCTCGCACCGGCCGCCGGAGCAGGTAGATCCCGGCGGAGGCGACCAGGAGGAGCATGACACCGGTGAACACCAGGCCCGCCCGTTCCAGACCGAGCGGATCGCTCAGCAGGCCGACGCCGATCACCGGGACCGAGATGCCCGTGTAGGCCACCACGAACAGCGTCGAGATCACCGCCGCACGCCGGTCCACCGGTGTCGCCCCCGCGACGGCGGACAGCGCCGCGCGGAACGCGAGGCCCTGTCCCGCTCCGCCGACCACGGCGGACAGCACGACGAGGACGAGCAGATCGGTCGCGAGCGCCCCCGCCAGGAGGGCGAGACCGGCGAAGAGCACGGCGCAGCCCAGCGGCAGGGACCGCGCCACTCCGACCTTGCCGACGGCGAGCTGTCCCGCGGTCGACGCGAAGAAGGCGAGCGCGACGACCAGTCCGGTCACGGCGTGGTTGTCCACGTGCAGGAACCGGGCGAGGAAGGCGGGGCTGATCGAGGTGAACACCCCGAACAGGGCGAAGCCCACGAAGGACGCGATCGCCGCCGGCACGAACACCGGGCGGACCTGGGAGGGCAGCGCGGGCCGCTGCGGCCGTACGGCGGTCAGCGGCCGGCGCTCCCGCACGGTCTCCGGCAGCCGCAGGAGGACGACGGCCGCCAGGGCGGTCAGGACGAGGTGTACGGCGAAGGGGAGCAGCAGCGGCTCGGGGGCGTACTCCGCGAGCAGACCGGCGAGCAGCGGGCCGCACCCGAGCCCGCCCATGTTGGCGGCCGTCGCCACGAGCGTCGCCCGGGACTCGCCGCCCGGCGGGGCGAGGTCCATGACGTACGCGGTGGCGGCGCCCGTGAACAGGCCGGCCGAGAACCCCGAGAGGAGCCGGCCCGCGTACAGCCAGCCGAGGCCGTCGGCGCACAGGAAGCAGACGGCGCTCGCCGCCGCGAACCCGAGGCCCCACAGCAGCGCCGGCCGTCTGCCGACCGTGTCCGACGCGTCGCCCGCGAGGAGCAGCACCCCGATGACCCCGAAGGCGTACACGGCGTACACGACGGTCACCGTCAGCTCGGAGAAGCCGAACTCCTCCTGGTAGAGCGGGTAGAGCGGGGTCGGCAGCGTGGTGCCGGTCATCCCGACGACGAACACGGCCCCGGCGAGCAGACACCGGAGCCACCCCTGACGATCACCGACACCGACCATGGCGCCGACGGTATCCCCGCCGGAGGGCCGCAGCGGGCCTCCCACCGGCCGTGTCCCGGAAACGGCAACAAAGATTGCCCGGGTGTGCCGCGCCCCGCACCCTGACGGCGGAGGTGATCGCCATGACCGGCGCCAACAACACCACGACCACCACGGACACCACGGACTCCCGGGGTGCGTACGACGTCATCGTGATAGGCGGCGGGGCGGGCGGGCTGAACGCCGCGCTCGTGCTCGCCCGGGCCCGTCGCACCGTAGCCGTCGTCGACGCCGGGGAGCCCCGCAACGCTCCCTCGGCCCACATGCACAGCTTCCTCTCCCGTGACGGTGTCCCCCCGCTCACCGTCCTCGAGGTCGGCCGCGCGGAGATCGCGCGCTACGGCGCCGTCCGGATCGACGGCCGGGTGGAACAGGTGGAGCCCGCCGGGACCGGCGGGTACCTGGTGCGCCTGGACGGAGGCGCGACGCTGGACGCCCGGCACGTCGTGCTCGCCACGGGGCTGCACGACGAACTGCCCGACATCCCGGGCGTGCGCGCGATGTGGGGACAGGACGTGCACTTCTGCCCGTACTGCCACGGCTACGAGGTCCGCGACCAGCCGATCGTCGTCCTCGGGGTCCACCCCGCATCGCCGGGCCAGGCCCTGCTGCTGCGCCAGTGGTCGAGCCGCGTCACCTACGTCCCGCACGACCGGCCGCTCACCGAGGAGGAGCGGGAGCGCATGGACGCGCGGGGCGTCGAGGTGGCCGAGGGGACGGTGTCCGCCCTGCTCGCCAAGGACGGCCGGCTCCACACCGTGGAGCTCGCCGACGGGCGGTCGCTGGAGTGCGCCGGGGTGTTCCTCTTCCCGAGGATGACCCCGAACGACGGGGCGTTCGCCGGACTCGGCTGCGAGAAGGACGAGCAGGGCTGGCTGGTCACCGACCGGGCGGGCCGCACCAGCCGCCCCGGCCTGTGGGCCGTCGGCAACGTGATCGACCCGCGCGCCCAGGCCGTCACGGCGGCCGGCATGGGAGCCGCGGCCGCCTTCGCCCTCAACCACGACCTGGTGGACGAGGAGATCGAGCGCGACCTCGCCGCGCACCGGGCCGCCGGCCGGCCGGCGGCGGCCCCCGTCGCCGCGACCTGAGCGACCGCGCCCCCGCTGCCGCAGCGCGCGCCCGCCCCCGGCTCACGTGTCGGAGGCGGGCGCCCCGCGTGCCGGCCGGGCGCGGACGTGCATCCGCTCGCCCTGCCGGCCGAAGAGGCTCAGCACCTCGACCGGGCCGTCCCCCGTGCTGCCGAACCAGTGCGGCAGCCGCGTCTCGAACTCGGCTACCTCGCCGGGATCGAGGACGATGTCGTGGTCGGCCAGGACGAGACGCAGCCGCCCGGAGAGCACGTACAGCCACTCGTACCCCTCGTGCGTGCACAGCTCCGGGGTGTCGCGGCTCGCCGGCAGGACCATCTTGTAGCTCTGCAGCGGACCGGGCTGGCGGGTCAGCGGCAGGACGGTGTTGCCGTTCACCGCGTGCGGCTTGAGCCGGACGCGCGGATCGCCCACCTCCGGAGCACCGACCAGTTCGTCGAGCGGGACCTGGTGGGCCTGGGCGATGGGCAGCAGCAGTTCGAGACTGGGACGGCGCTGTCCCGCCTCCAGGCGGGACAGCGTGCTCTTGGAGATGCCGGTGGCCTCCGAAAGGGCGGCGAGGGTGACACCGCGCGCGGTGCGCACCCGCTTGAGCCGGGGACCGACCGCGGACAGGGCCTGGGTGATGGTCGAGGACTGCTCCACGCCGTCATTAGACCGAGCGCCTCCCGAAATCGCAACCAGGGATGCCGATTTGGCAACGGCCCGCCCACGGCCTGCCTTCGGCCCGTCCCCGCCCCGCTTCCCGGCCTGCCCCCGACCCGCCCCCCCCGGGTCCGCACCCGCCCCCCGGCCCGGCCCCGGGGCCGGTTCTAGAGCCCGAGGGACCGCCCGATCAGCTCCTTCATCACTTCCGTCGTCCCGCCGTAGATCGTCTGCACCCGACTGTTGGCCCACTCCCGGGAGATCGCGCTCTCCTTCAGATAGCCGAAACCGCCGTGGATCTGGAGGCAGCGGTGGGCGATGTCGACCTGGAGCTCGGTCGTCCACCACTTCACCTTCGCCGCGTCCGTCACCGACAGCCGTCCCGCGTTGAGTTCGGCGACGCAGTGGTCGAGGAACACCCGGGCGACCGTCAGTTCGGTGTCCATCGTGGCCAGCTGGAAGCGGTTGTGCTGGAAGGTGCCGATGGCCTGACCGAACGCCTCGCGGGTCTTGGCGTACTCCAGGGTGTCCGCGAGCATCCGCTCGATCGCGCCCACCGCCACGGTGGCGATGCTCAGCCGCTCGCGGGGCAGCCCGGCCATCATGTAGGCGAGCCCGGCGTTCTCCCTGCCGATGAGGTTCCCGGCCGGCACCCGGCAGTCGTCGAAGAACAGCTCGCAGGTGTCGCTGGCGTGCCAGCCCAGCTTCTCCATGCGCCGCCCACGGGTGAACCCGGGCGCGCCGCGCTCCACCACGAGCAGGCTGATGCCCTGCGCGCCGCGCTCGGGGGCGGTCTTGACGGCGACCACGACGACGTCCGCGTTCTCGCCGTTGGTGATGAACGTCTTCTGCCCGTTGAGGACGTAGGAGTCACCGTCGCGGACCGCCGTGGTGCGGATGTCGGCCACGTCGGAGCCGGCGTCGGGCTCGCTCATCGCGATCGCCGCGATCAGCTCACCCGAACAGAGCCCCGGCAGCCATCGCTTGCGCTGCTCCTCGGTGGTGCGGTCGGCGAGATAGGTGGCGATGACGTCGTTGTGCGCCACGAACCCCGGCGCCGTCGCGCGGGCCCACATGATCTCCTGCGAGAACACCACCGGATAGCGGTAGTCGGGCTCGCCGCCCCCGCCGTACGCCGGGTCGACGCCGATGCCCAGGAGCCCCGCCCGCCCGGCCTTGCGCCACACCTCGCGGTCGACGATGCCGTCCCGCTCCCACCGGGCGTGGTGCGGTACGACCTCGCGGTGGAGGAACTCCCGGCACGTCATCCGGAACTGCTCGTGCTCCGCCTCGTACCTGCTGGGTGCCACGCGGTCACCCCTTCCCGGGGTCGGTGTCGTCGACGATGGTGGTCAGGGTGGCCTCGGGGCGCCGCACGGCGGCGAAGTGACCGCCGTCGATCTCGACCCGGCGGACCGGGGCCGAGCTGTGCGGCGACCACTGCCAGACCTTCTCCGGCGGGGCGTGGACGTCCTCCCGGGCGGCGATCAGGGTGAGCGGGAAGTCCACCCGCAGCCCGGACGCCTCCCGGGCGAACTCGGCCCGGACCGTGTCGTCCTCCCGGAGCATCCGCAGCAGGATCCGGCTCATCGTCGGGTCGGCCAGCACGGCCTGCGGCGTTCCCCCGTCGGCGGCGGTCCTGGCGAGCAGCTCCTCGTCGGTGACGGAGTCGAGCAGCGGCCCCGGCCGCTGGAGCCGGGGCGGAACGGCCCCGGACAGCACGGCCCGTTCCGGCGGTACGCCGACCCGGCGGCTCACCTCCGCGGCCACGGCGAGACTCGTCGTCGCACCGAAGCTGTGCCCGAAGGTGGCCCAGCGCGGGCCGGGAGTCCGGTCCCGTTCGGCGAGCAGATCGGCGACGACCTGCTCGGCCATGGACCGCACCAGGGCCTGGAAGCAGGCCGCCCTCCGCTCCCGGCGGCGGGTGCCCCGGCCCGGCGCGTCCACGCCCCGGACCAGGAGGCGCGGCTCGCTCAGGGCCTGCCAGCCCCGGTAGACCAGCGAGGTCGCCCCGGCGTGCGGAAAGCAGTAGAGCCGTACCGGGGGACTGGACGCAGACGGCACGTTCACTCCTTCGTGTTGCGGGCCAGCTTCTCGGCCAGCATCAGGGTGGTCAGGTTGGTGGGCGCGCTGGGGATGGTCGGGAAGAGCGAGGCGTCGGCGATCCGCAGGTTCCGGGTGCCGTGCACACGGCCTTCCTGGTCGGCGACCGCCCACGGGTCGCCGTCCGGCCCCATCCGGCACGAACCGGCCGCGTGCCAGCCGGGGTTCATGATGTGGCGGACGCCGCTGCGCAGCACGCCGTCGTTGGCGACCATCCGGTCGCTCCAGAACTGGGTACGGGTCAGGCGGCCCGACAGGCCGGGGGAGCGCAGGAAGCCCCACGCCCGGCGGACACCGTGACAGAGCCGCTCCACGTCCTCGGGATCGGTGCCGAGGCCCAGTTCGATGACGGGAGCCGCCCGCGGGTCGGCGCTGTCCAGGAAGACCCGGCCGCGGGAGCGCGGGCGCAGCAGCATCACCGAGATGCCGACGACCAGCGGCCAGCCGAGGCGGTCGACGAAGCCGGGGATGGTGTGGCTCTCCACGTTGTTGAGGAGCCCCGCCTGGATGTCCACGTCGTCGTCGAAGCCGCTGCTCATCCGGGCCGCGACCTGCCGCCAGGGCAGACCGGGCGTGCAGACCCCGTCGGCGGGCTTGGACCAGATGACCACCGAGGGGTGGTCCACCAGGTCACGGCCCACCCCTGGCAGGTCCGCCACGGGCGTGATGCCGAGGGACCGGAGCAGTCCCGCGGCGCCGACGCCGGAGCGCTGCAGGATGACCGGCGTGCCCACGGCCCCGGCACTCAGCACGACGTGCCGGGCCCGGATCGTGGTGAGCGTGCCGTCGAGCTCGGCCTCCACACCGACGGCCCGGTCCTTCTCGAACAGCACCCGGGTGACCCGGACGCCGGTGCGCAGACGGAGGTTGGGCAGGTCACGGACGTCTTCGAGGAAGGCGGTGGAGGCGTCGATCCGTTCGCCGTCGACGGCGTTGCCTGGGATCGGGCCGACCCCGGCCTCCAGGCCGGCGTTGAGGTCCGGCAGATCGGCGACGCCCTGCCGGTTGCACTCCTCCCAGAACGCCGCGTCCAGCTCGTGCACCTGACCGCGCGGGGTGCGGCGGATCGGCAGCGGCCCGCCGTCCCCGTGCAGTCGGCCGGGAAAGTCGGCGTCGTTCTCGATGTCCTTGTAGTACGGCAGCACCTGCTCCCACGACCAGTCCGGGTTGCCGTGCGCCTCCCAGGCGGCGAAGTCGCGGGGCAGGCCGCGCAGGGCGATGGCGCCGTTGACGGCGGAGCCGCCGCCGACGACCTTGCCGAGCTGGTAGGGGAAACGCTCCCACAGGGCACGGGCCCCCGCCCGGCCGCCCGAAGCGGTGCCCGACGCTCCGGTACGCCCCTGGATCAGCTCCTCCCAAGGGGAGCCGCTGGTACGGAGGTTGGCCCGGTAGTCCCAGTTGTGGCCGGCCAGGACGAGCCGCCCGGCGTCGGCCAGCGGGTGGGACCGGTCCCGGGGGCGCGGCTGGTCCTCGCCGGCCTCCAGGAGCAGGACGTTCCCGGAGCCACGGGCGGCGAGCCGGGCGGCGGTCACGGCTCCGGCGGACCCGGCTCCGACGATCACGTACTCCCACTCGCGCTCGGAGGCGGCGGGTTCGGCGGCGGCAGGCTCGGAGGTGGCGGTCACGCGGCGGACTCCTCGACGGATGCGATCAGTTCGGCGAACGAGGCGATCGACGCGTTCATGAACAGCCCCTCGACCATCTCCTGCTCCGTGTCGGCCCCGATGCCGAACTCCGTACGCAGCAGCGCGAGGAGGCCGACGGCGTGCAGGGAGTCCCCGCCGATGTCGAAGAAGCCCTCCTCCACGCCGAAGTCGTCGTGACCGAGCTGCTGGGACCAGAGGGCGAAGAGCCGCTCCTCGACCCGGCCGCGGGGCGCCACGTGCGCGGAGGCGGTGTCGGGCTCCTCGTTCCACGGCGTGGGAAGCGCCCGGTGGTCGATCTTGCCGTTCGTCGTCACGGGAAGGGTGTCCAGGGTCAGGAAGCGGCTGGGCACCATGTAGCCGGGCAGCAGGGCGGTCAGCGCCTCGCGCAGCTCGGCCGGGTCCGGGTCCGTCCCGGGCTCGGGCACCACGTACGCGACGATCTGCCGCTGTCCGGTACGGGCGTGGGCGGGCGCGGTGACGAGCGCGGTGCGCACCTCCGGCCGACGCAGCAGCGCGGCCTCGATCTCGCCCAGCTCGACCCGGTAGCCGTTGATCTTCACCTGGAAGTCCTCGCGGCCGAGGATCTCGATGTCGCCACCCGGGAGATAGCGGCCGAGGTCGCCGGTGCGGTATACGCGCTCTCCTGTCACCGGGTGGACGGGGAAGCGTTCGGCGGTGCGTTCGGGGTCGCCCAGATAGCCCTGGGCCACGCCGACGCCACCGATGTGGATCTCGCCGGTGACGCCCACGGGGGACGGTTCCAGCCACTGGTTGAACACGTGCATGGTCTGGTTGGCCAGCGGCTTGCCGTAAGGAATGCTCGACCACTCGGGCCGGACGGTGTCGATCGGGTGGTGGATCGACCAGATCGAGCCCTCCGTGGCACCGCCGAGGCTGATCACCCGCATCGCGGGGATCTTCTCCCGGATGCGGTTCGGCAGGTCCACCGGGATCCAGTCACCGCTCAGCAGGGCGAGCCGCAGGCGGCAGCCGCGCGGGACGCCCCCTTCGCCGAGCGAGTCGATCCACATCCGCATCGGGGCGGGCACGCTGTTCCAGATGGTCACGCCGTAGCGGCCGACGAGCTGCGACCAGTGGGCGATGTCGTTGCCGCGCGCCGGGTCGGGCACGACGACGGTGCCGCCGGCGCCCAGGACGCCGAAGACGTCGTACACCGACAGGTCGAAGCCGGCCGGGGCGAGCGCCATCACCCGGTCGTCCTCGCCCACGGAGAAGCGCTGGTTGATGTCCTGCACGGTGTTGGCGGCGCTCCGGTGGGTGATCATCACGCCCTTGGGCTCGCCGGTGGAGCCCGAGGTGAAGATGACGTACGCCAGGTCGTCGGGGCCCTGCCTGCGCTCCGGCGCCTCGGCGGGACACGCGAGGGTGGCCGCGTCCTCGGAGGTCACCACCGTCACGCCCGGCGGCCAGGCCGGCTTGTCCCGCAGCTCCGGATCGGTCACCACGGCCCGCACCGAACATCGGGCGAGCAGCTTCAGACGCCGCTCCTCGGGGAGTTCCGGGTCGATCGCCACGTACGCCGCGCCGGTGTGCAGCACGCCGAGCAGCGCGGAGAACTGGGCGGCGCCCGGCCGCATCGACACCGCGACGATCTCGTTCGGCCCGGCACCCGGGCCCGTGAGCAGCCGGTGCGCGATCCGGTGGGCGTCCTCGGTGAGCCGGCGGTACGTGGTCTCCGCGCCGGGCGTGATCACCGCGACCGCGTCGGGGCGCCGGGCCGCCGCCTCGGCGACCAGCTCGTGAAGGAGTGCCGGCGGGATGTCCTCGGCGGTGGCGTTGGCCCGCTCGCGCTCCTCGGCGTCCGTGGCGGGCAGCGGCACGATCCCCCGGGTGGCGTCCCACACCGCCGCGTCGTCGGCCAGCCGGTCGAGCAGCGTCACGTACGCCTCGAACATGGCCTCAAGGGTGCCCTCGGGGAACAGGCCCTCGACCGCGTTCCAGTTCACCGAGAGCCGGTCGTCCAGCTCCAGGATCTGGTTCTCCAGCCACACCTGAGGGGTTCGGCTGTGGTCGTGGACCAGCTCCCCGAACGACTCCAGGCTCCGGGACCGCGCCTCGCCGTGGCCTTCCTCGGCGCCGAGCGTGCTGGAGAAGACGACGGGCATCGAGGCGCGGCCGTCGTCCCGGCGGCGGGCGAGGTCGCGCAGCACCCGGATGCCGCCGTGCGTGGAGTGCGCGAGGTCGTCGAGGGCCCGCCGCTGCAGGTTCCGGGCCCGCTGCCCGAAGGTCTCCTCGGGTCGTCCGCCGACGGCGAGCAGGCTCGGGGAGAGGAAGTCGCCCATGATCCGGCCGAGTTGCGGGTGGTTGCCGAGCCGGTGGAACTGGGTGACGGTCAGGGTGAACTCCTGCCGCCGCGACCAGGTCCGCACCACCTCGGCGTACGCGGCGAGCAGCACGCCCGACGGGGTGAGGCCGTGCCGCCCGCCCGCCGCCCGCAGGGCCTCCCAGCGCTCCGGCGCGAGCACCGCCCGGTGCCGGACGAAGCGCGGGACGCCGAGCTGTTCGGGCGCCGTGGCCAGCGGCAGCTCGGGCGCGGGAGGCAGGGTGTCCAGCCGGTCCGCCCAGTACGCGGCGGCCTCCTTGCCCGGGGTGTCGGCGCGCAGCTCCTCCATGGCGAGCACGTGGTCGCGGAACGAGAGCTCAAGGGGCTCGGGAAGCCACGCCGGGTCGTCGTAGAACCGGCGCCACTCGTCGAGCAGCAGGTGGAGGCCGCGCATGTCGAGGAAGAGCAGATCCACCGCCAGGTGGAGCCGCACCCGGTCGCCGTCGAGCAGCGTGGCCCGGGCGTCGAGCAGCGGCGCCCGGTCCACCGGCAGCACCCGCTCCGTCAACTCGGCCCGGATCCGCTCCACTTCGGCCGACTGCTCGGCGGCGGTCCGGCCGCGCAGGTCCGTGCCGCGCACGGGGCACGGCTCGACCTCGTCGGTGGGCAGGACGCGCTGTGTCTGGTCCGGCCCCACCACGGTGCGCAGCGCGTCGTGCCGGGCGACGACCTTCCCGAGGGCCTCGGTCAGCCGGTCCACGTCGAGACCGGGACAGTCGAACTCCAGGTAGTACTGGCTGGAGATGCCGCCGAGTTCCAGGCCTTTGTGGCGGCCGATCAGATAGGCCTGCTGAATATCGGTGAGCGGGAACGGTTCATGTCGGTGCTCGGGCCGCGGTGTGAGATCCGGCAGCCGGACTTCCCCGGGACCGGGGTGGCCGGCACCGCCGCGCAGCTTCGCGAAAAGATCCTCCATCGACGACCGCCTCTTTTCATCGGATGCCCTGGCGGGCTTTCGAATTCGTGTACGGAAAGCGACATTAGGCAGCGGGCGTAAACGGCCTCAATACGGTCGGACCGTAGGGACGACCGTAGGATTTGGCCCGTGCCCGACCGGCACAGGACCGCCGCTGGACCGGCGCTGGACCGCCCCGGTCGAGCCCGGTAGGCGCCATTGACCAGGGGTGGGAGCACGGCGACATCATCGGGACATGGGAATTCAGGAATCCCCGGGGACGGCCGGGAAACGCATACTCGTCGGTGCCACAGGATCCATTGCGGTGACCCGGCTTCCTTCGTACATCGAGGCGATGCGCCGACAGATCGCGGACAGCACGTTCACGGTTCTGCTGACGCACACCGCGACCTCCTTCATTTCCCCCGAGAGCCTCGCGCTCTTCGCCGAGCGGGTGGTGAGCGGGGAATCCCCGGCGGACTGGCCGACCGACAAGCCGTCCCGGCTCGCCGCCGACCACGACGTTCTCGCGGTCCTGCCGGCCACCGCCCACACGCTCGCCGCCGCGGCGGGCGGCGCGGCGCCCAACCGTCTGATGACGGTCGCTCTGTCGGTGGAATGCCCCGTCGTGTACTTCCCGGTGATGGGCGCCCGGATGTGGCACAAGCCGGCCGTCCGGCGGAACGTCGCCCGGATCCGCGAGGACGGGTCCCTCGTCAACGAGCCGGAGTGGCACGACGGCTTCGACCCGACCACGGGGACCGCGAGCCACCATCCCGGCCTGCCGTCACCGGAGTCGGTGGCAGGAGTGATCGAGGACCTCCTCGCCAAGCGGCACTGACAGCCCCCGACGACGAGTGAGGCCCCGCCGGATCCGGTCCGGCGGGGCCTCACTCGTCGTCGGGGGCTGTCAGGCGGCGATGGCGGTCGCCTCGACCTCGATGAGGAAGTCGGGTTCGGCGAGCGTGGCGACCCCGACCAGGGTGGTGGGCCGGATGACGTCGGCGCCCAGCTTCGCCGCCGCGCGCTCCGCGCCCGCCATGATCGCGTCCCACTTGTCGAGCGACCAGTCCACGACGTACATGGTCAGGCGCAGGACGTCGTCGAAGGTGGCGCCGGCCGCGGCGAGGCCGGTGGCGATGTTGAGGTAGACCTGCTCGGTCTGTGCCGCGAGGTCGCCCATGCCCACCGGCTCACCGTCTGCGGTGCGCGGCGTCTGGCCGCTGAGGAACACCACCCGGCTGCCGGTGCCGACGGCCAGCTGCCGCCAGCCGTACGGCTTGGGGAGGCCGGACGGGTCGATCGCCTCTACTGCCATTGCACGGTCCTTTCTCGGAGTGCCGCGCGGGCGGCGGGACGTGCTCCGCCCGCGCGGCGGTCATGGGATGCGGAGGAGGTGCGCGGGGGTAAGGGGTCAGCTGTTCTCGCGGCAGGTCGCGTAGTACTTGCGCAGCAGGCTGACGAGCTCGGGGTCGAAGCGGGAGGCGAAGAGCAGCTCGGCCGGCGGGGTGAACTCGGGGTCCAGCTCGTCGGCCCAGGCGAGGGTGGCCGGCCGCAGGTCCATCTCGATCCACTGGTGCCACTCGACGGGGATCGTCCAGTCCTGCTCGTAGCCGATGCCCATCTGGTGGTCGATGAGGAGGTCCACGATCTCCTGGCGCGTCCCCGCCTTGATGGGCTGCCGGAGCGGGCCGAACCGGTCCAGGTCGGCCTGGGGCCGCTCGCCCAGGATCCGGGCGGCGAAGTCCTGGGCGAGCAGCGGGGAGAGGTGCAGCCCGTCGCGGTAGGTGCCGGTCATGATCCACAGGCCCCGCATGCCGCCCTCGCCGAGCAGCGGGAACCCGTCCATGGACACGGGACGGTTGCCGACCTGGACCCTGGTGACGTCGCTGTTCCACAGGCTGCGGCGGACCTGGCGGTGGGCGCACTGGAGGAGGAACACCAGGTCACGCATCTCGGCGGTGTCGCGCGGCTCCACGGAGATGACGTTGGTGGCGCCGAGGTAGACGTGCCCGTCACCGCGGGGGACGACGTGGAGCCCGCAGGCGAAGGAGCGGTTCGGGGTCCGGATGACGCTGTCGGGGGTGGTCCCGTCCACGGACTTGACCAGGGCGGACACGCCGTAGCCGCTGACGAGACGGGGGATGCGGGGGCCGACGGGCAGGCTGTCGAGGAGTTCCTGGGTGCGGGCTCCCGCGGCAAGCGTCACCTGGTCGGCGGCGATCGTCCGCCCGGAGGCCGTGACGACTCCGGTCACCCGCTCGCCCTGGTACTCGACCCGCGCCGCGAACTCGGGGACGAGGACGGCGCCGGCCCGGACGGCCGCCGACTCGAGGCGTTCCAGGAGGGCGGCGGCGTCGACCGCGTGCTCCCCCGGTATGTGGAAGGCCTTCAGCGGACGGGAGATCGGCTCCGCGTCCACCCAGTCGAGGTCGGAGGGCTCGACGTCCTCGAACGGCTCGTCGTAGCGGGTGAGTTCGGCGCGGATCGCGTTGTAGTTGGCGTCGTCGATCTCGGCGGTGCCGATGGTGTTGAGGACGACGGTGGTGCCCTCGGCGGTCTTGATGTCGGCGCCCTCGGTGCCGTCCTCGAGCTCCGCCAGCCACTGGGGCCACAGGTCCTTGGCCTGGATGCCGAGTTCCAGCTTGGCCCGGCCGTGCTCGGTGGCGAGCAGCGAGGTCGTGACCTCGCCGAAACAGCCGAGCATGGCCCCGGCCGCGGCCGAGCCGGCCCAGGGCCGGTGCGGCAGGCCGAGCACGGCGACGCGCTGCCCCCGCCGTGCCAGGACCCAGGCGAGCGAGAGCCCGAGGACTCCGTTGCCGGCGATGACGACGTCGAAGCCGGTGCCAGTGCCGTGTGTGTTCCCGTTGGCGCTCATGACATTCCCATCTTCCGGGGCGGCTCGTGTCGCCCAGTCGTGAATCGGATGCTGCCGAACTGATGGCCCGTCGCTCGATACGGGGAGTTCTCGGCGGGGCCGGGGAATCAAAGGTCAGCGGCGGAGGAACTCGTACATCGTGAAGTCCATGTGCACGATTCCGCGCTCGTCGGTGTGGGCGGCGATCACCGGGGAGTCGCCGAATTCGGCGGCGGGCAGCTCGACGGACTCGCTGCGGTAGCGGTGGCCTTCGAAGCCCGCTTCCGCCGCGGCCCGCAGCATCTTGTCCCTGTTGCCCATCGCTTCACTGGTGCCGAGGTAGACCCGTCCGTCCGCCGCCAGACGGGGCACCACGTCGCGGAAGAACCTGCGGACCATCTCGTACCCGGGGTCGAAGACCGCGCGTTCGATCTGCCCGGCGTAGGGGCGGCTCTCGGGCGCTTCGATGAACGGGGTGTTCCAGAAGACGAGGTCGAACGGCTCGCCGGGCTCCAGGGCGTCGAACAGATCGCTGGTCAGGGCCGTGACCCGGTCGGACACCCCGTGCCGCTCGGCGTTGCGCCGGGTGTTCTCCGCCGCCGCCGGGTTGATGTCCAGGGCCACCACGTGCTCGCTGCCGCGCTGGGCCGCGAGCACCGCGGCGACGCCCGCGCCGCACCCCATCTCCAGGAAGCGGCCGCCCTTCTCGTACGGAACCCAGGAGGCGAAGAGACCGGGCCCCGGGTCCGTGTAGGGGGGAAAGACCTCGGGTAGCAGATCCCATTCCATGTCGAGCAGCGAGAAGGTCAGCTGCGTCGGACGGTCCGGGCTCTGGATCTGCGAGACCACCCAATTGCCGAGTTCATAACCGAGTTCGTTGTCCATGGGATCCTCCCTCAGGGGAGCCGCGGATGAATCCTCTGGGGATTCTCCGCGGCTCCCGGCGATGGAATGCCGTCGGCGGACGGGGAACGCGACGCCGGACGGAGAAGCGAGGAGCCCGGAGCGTGGGTCAGTTCTCGCCGGTCGGGGCGCTCCGGGCCCGGTTGCGGGCCATCGTCCGGTCGATCAGGACGACCGGGATGGTGAGTACGGCCAGGCCGGCGCCCAGCCAGGGGATCGACGTCAGACCGGCACCGGCGCCGAGCGCGATGCCCGCGAGCACGGGGACGATGCTGATGCCGAGCTGGAACATGGAGACGGCGGTGGCTCCGGCAAGGGTCGGAGCCTCTGCCGCCACCGTGAACACCCGCCCGTAGATGGCCGGGTTGAGGATGAATCCGGCGACGCCCAGGAGCAGGACGAGGACGACGACGGCGATGGCCGACTCGGCGAGCAGCGCGAGCAGGACGGACGTGACCAGGATGCCGCCGGCCCCGATGAGGAGCGCGTGATGGGGCCGTCCGTCGGCGATCCTGCCGCCGATGGACAGACCGACGAAGGCACCGACGCCGAACAGGACCAGGATCGGCGGCACCCAGACGGAGTCGATGCCGGTGGTGTCCGTCAGGAACGCCGCGAGGTAGTTGTACGAGATCATGTAGGCGGCCGTGCTCAGCAGGGTCGCCGCGTACACCACCCACAGCTGCGGCTGCCGCATCGTGCGCAGCTCCCGCCGCACGCTGGGCTCCTGTGCGGCCCGGGTCGCGGGCACGGCGACCGCCGTGGAGACCGCGCCGAGGACGGTCAGCGCGACCACCGCCCAGAACCCGCCCCTCCAGCCGGTGAAGTGGCTGAGCAGTGCGCCGGCCGGACCGCCGCCGACCATGGCGATGCTGAGTCCGCTGACGACCACGCCCGAGGCCCGCGCGGTGCGGTCCGGGGTGACGAGACCGATCGCGGTGACCGCGGCGACCGCCCAGAACCCGGCGTAGGCGAGACCGGCCAGGAAGCGGGTGACGAGGAGCACGGTGAAGTTGTCCGTCACGATGCCGACGGCCACGCTCACGGCGAACACGACCTGCGAGACGACCAGGGTGGTCCGCCGCGGCCAGCGCAGGGTCAGCACGGCGAGCGGCGGGCCGCCGATCACCACGCCGATGGCGAACGCCGAGATCAGCGCGCCCGCGGACGACAGGGAGATCTTCAGGTCGTCGGCGATGTCCGGCAGGACGCCGGCGAGCAGGAATTCGGCGCTGCCCATCGCGAAAAGGCTGAACGCGAGCAGGTAGACCGCGAACGGCAGCCGGTCGCCCGCCTTGCCGGACGCGGTCGGCTGGACTTCGGCCTCGACGCTCATCGGCCGCCACCCCCCGGAAACTGGGTGACCGACTGCCGGATGACCGGAACCTGGGTGACTCCGGGCACCGGCCCGGAACTGGTCGGACGCATGGGCGAACTCCTTGCTCGGATGGTTCGGGGGACGGATCAGGGCGGGTGTGCGCCGGTCTGATCGTGGTGATCACCAGTGGTCCCCATGCTGGAACCGAGCGTGGCGGACGGACAACATTTGTTGCCGATACCGGGACGCGGGAACGGGATCCGGCAGGGCCGGCGCCGGGGTCCGGCCACCGGGTCAGTCGTCACCGGGGAGGGCCTCGCCCCAGCCCCACTTCTTGATGGTGGTCCGGCTCGTCGGACCCACCCCCGGCTGCGAGTTGGCCATGGCACGCCGCGAGCCGAACTCGATGTAGCCGACGAACGCCGAGCGGAACTCCGCGTCCTCCGGGAGGCCCACGGCGTCCATGGCCTCCAGCATCAGTTCCACCCAGCGCGCCCGCTGCTCCGGTTTGACGGCACGGCCGCGGTGCCGGGAGACCATGTGCGGGTAGCCGCCGTGGTCCTCGGTGTAGCGCTCGGGCCCGCCGAGTACCTCCCCGATGAAGGTCGCGACGTGCTGCGGGTGGTCGTCCGTCATGTGCTGGAAGAGCGGGGCGAGCAGCTCGTCCTTGCGGACGCGCCGGTAGAAGTCCTCGGTGAGCCGTTCGAGCGCCTCGGCGCCGCCTGCCCATTCGTAGAGGGTGGGGGTCTTGTCCTTCACGGTGTGACCTTTCGCTCGGCCGTCCTGGGTCGGGGTGTGCTCAGCACGCGTACAGGTCGAACGTCGGTGTGGGCCGGCCGCCCTGGGCGACCGAGTCGAGCCGGGGATCGACCGAGAGCATCGCCTGGTGCAGCCGCTGGAGTCGCGGAGCGGGCTCCAGGCCCAGCTGCTCGATCAGCCGCCGGCGCAGCCCGCGGTACAGGTCGAGTGCGGCGGACTGCCGCCCCGAGCGGTAGAACGCCACCATGGCCTGGGCGTGCAGCCGCTCGTCGTACGGGTGATGTGTCGTCAGCTGCACGAGTTCGGGCAGGAGTTCGCCGTGCAGGCCGAGGCGCAGCTCGGCGTCGATGCGGCGCTCGGTCGCGAGCAGCCGGTGCTCTTCGAGGCCGGCCGCCTCGGTCCGCAGCGCCGCCCCGGACCGTACGTCCACGAGCGCCGCTCCCCGCCACAGCGCCAAAGCCTGGCGCAGCAGCCGGGACGCCAGCTCGTTGTCGCCGTCCGCGAAGGCCGCGTGGCCTGCCTGCGCCGCCCGCCGGAACGCGAAGGCGTCCACGTCCTCCTCGGCGATCCGCAGCCGGTAGCCGCCGTGCGCGGTGACCAGCAGCTCCCGGGCGCCGACCGGGCCGTCGGGACCGCCGAGGGCGGCGGCCAGGAGACGGCGCAGCCTCAGGACGTACGTCTGGAAGGTGGCGTGCGCGCTGTGCGGGGGCACGGACCCCCACAGCTCCTCCCGCAGCGCGGTCACCGGGACGAACTGCCCCGGGCGGAGAGCGAGGAGCGCCAGAATCTGCCGCTGCTTCGCCGCCGACGGGACGATCGGAAATCCGCCCGCCTCGGCGTGCAGCGGGCCAAGAACCTGAATTCTCACGCGTCCTCCGTCACTTGCATATGCCCTCTCCGGATTCTCGGTCTCGGCCGAGTGGCTGCTCCGGGAAGGAACGTAGGAGTACGGGGGTGAGGCCCTCAATACGGTCGGACCGTAGGGCTGACCGAAGAATCTGCGGTCGTGCTCGTCCTACGGTCGTGCGGGCCCCGGGACATGACGGAACGGCCCGCGGTGGGAACTCCGCGGGCCGTTCGGACTTCGGGGCATTGCGAGAGAAGGAGGGCCGGGGCGTTTCGTGGATCACGCCCGGCGCGCCGGAGTAATCCCGCCGGTCAGGCCCGGCACAGCCGGGCGGTGTGCACGGTGACCGCCGTGAGGTAGAAGACGTCGGGACGCCACAGGACGCCCGTGCAGGCGTCGCCGTCCACCAGTTGCTCCAGGGTCAGCCGGTCGACGAGGTCGAGCCGCTCGCCGAGCTCGTCGAGCGTGCGGCGCAGCCGGGTGTGCAGGTGCCGGCGCGGGGCCAGGTCCAGCGGAGCGGGGAAGTCGACGAGGAAGGTACGGGTGCCGGCCGGGACGAGCCCGGCGGAGGCCAGCAGGCACGGCCAGTCCTCGACCACGGAGGTGGCGCCGGGCAGCCGGGCCCGCGTGGCGGCGAACCGCGCTTCGAGGGCTGCGTCCAGGCGGGCCTGGAGGCCGGGCCGTCCGATGCCGATGTCGCGGGGCAGGAAGCGCGGCGGCAGCCCGCGCTCGGCGACGGCGAGCATCCCGCCGGGCCGCAGCGCGGACGCCAGGCTCCGCAGTGCCTGCTGCTGGTCGCCCAGGTGGCGGCAGACGTTGCCGGTCCAGATCAGGTCGGCGGGTCCCAGCCGGCCGAACTCGTCGGGCCGCTCGGCCCGCACGGTGGTGACCCGGCCGCTCAGTCCGCTCTCCGCGGCGCGGGCCAGGGCCCGGTCGAGGAACGCGGGGGACCGGTCCACCGCGACGACGTCCGCCTCGGGGAAGACCTCGGCCAGGACGCAGGAGGCCACTCCCGGCCCGCTGCCCACGTCGAGGACCCGGCGGACCGGCGCCGTGCTCCGCCGCCCAGGTCCGAGCAGGCCGTGCAGCCAGTGCGCCGCGTCCGTCAGGAAACCGGAGTGCAGTTCCGCCTCGTGCTCCGGCCCGGCGCCGAGGCCCTCGTCGTCGAGGCCCTCGGCGGGGTGTGTGGATGTCATACGGTCACCTCCGGCGGTCAGGATGGGGGCGCCCCGGGCCCCGGACAACTCTTGTTGCCGATTCAGGAACCGGCCCCACCCGGTCAGTACGTGGCCGCCGCGGACAGCATGCGGCGCAGGGCCCGCGGCCGGATCAGGTCCCCCGTGAAGGTGTCCAGGAGCTCCGCGCGGGCGGTCAGCGGGAAGTAGTGGTCGCCGGGGAACACCGCCGTCCGCAGGGCGCGCCGGGTGCACCGGTGCCAGCCGGCCAGGTCCCCGGCCGTGACGCTCCGGTCCCGCAGTCCGCGCATCGCGGTGACCGGGCAGTGCACGACATGGCGCGGGTCCCGGCGGTACGCCTCCATGACGGTGAGGTCCGCGCGGAGCGCGGCGAGGTCCCGGGCCGCGCGCCGCGGGTCCGGGTCGACCGGAGGCATCCGGCCCCGCCCCCGGAGCCCGCGGACCATGGCCGCGTCCGGCAGACGGCCGAGCGCCCGCTCGGGCGCGAGCCGGTGCGGCACGCCGGAGCCGGACACGTACAGGCGGTCGGCCACCGCGTCGTGCTCCCATTCGAGCCGGGCCGCGATCTCGTACGCGAGGAGGGCGCCGAAACCGTGTCCGTACAGCGCGAACGGGCGGTCGCACATGCGGGCGACGTACGGCATGACCTCGGCGAGCAGCGGCTCCAGGCCGTCGCACGGGCGGGTGCGCGGATGACGGCCGCGGCCGGGCAGCTCCACCGGCGTGACGACCACCGAGGGACCGAGGGCCTCGGCCCAGGGCAGGTACACGCCCGCGGAGACCCCCTCGAAAGGGAGGCAGAACAGCCGGACCGAGTTGTCGGCGCCGGCGGCGCCGGGACCGCTCATCGGCCCACCCCCGCGCGCCGTGCGCCGACGCGCCGGGTGATCGCTCCCGACGGGCGATGCTCCTCACTGATCACGGTCACGCGGGCACCGGTCCCTCCATCAGATTCTCGCCATTAGGTCGCGGGCGAATATGTCAGAACGCGCGGGGAGTGCTTTCCGCATCGCTCACTGGTCACCGCCGCATGCCTGGGAAACGTACCCGTGCGGTACCCGCACACATCAATACGGGAGGACCGAAGTAATGGCCGAAGGAACACGCTTCGAATCCTTCGGGAGGAACCGGTCATACAAATTCGGCGTACGCCCGTGCTAGCGTCGGGGCGCATCAGAGGTGTACGCCGTTCACCGGTGATCGGAGGGGCGAAGTGGAGGCTCGGACTCTCCTCGACACCGTCGGAAGAAGCCCTTTCTGCCAGGGAGTCGACGGCCCCGTCATGACCGGATAACCACCCTGACGACGCGCATTCATTCTTCAGGCAGGAGGCGCAGGACCGTGCCCCAGGAACTGTTCGGCAGGAGCGAGGAATCGAAGGTCATCACCGAGATGCTCCACTCCGCGAGAGGTGGCGCGGGCGCGGTGGCGCTGGTGGAGGGCATCATCGGCACGGGCAAGACCTCCCTCCTGCGCTGGGCCGAGGAGACCGCCCGCGAACAGGGCATGGTCGTACTCTCCGCCACGGCGTCCCCCACCGAACAGCGCTTCTCGCTCGGCGTCGTGCACCAGCTCCTCGGGACGCTCCCCGAGACCGCCCACGGCTGGGAACGCGCCTTCACGTCGGCCGGAACCCCTCCGTGCGGCGGCCCCGACGAACCCGACTACCCGCTGCTCGCGGAACTGTGCGCCGGAGTGGGCAGGGCCGCCCGGCGCACCCCCATCCTCCTGACGGTCGACTGCGTCCACCACGCCGACAGCAGGTCCCTGCTCTGGCTGGGCTTCCTCAGCCGCCGCCTGGACAACCTCCCCGTCGTCCTGCTCGCCACCAAACGCTGCGGCGAACCGGCGAGCGACCAGCACCTCCTCGTCGAACTCATGGAAGGCGTCCGCGCCGACCGGCACATCCACCTGCACGACCTCAGCCCCAGCGCCGCCTTCGACCTGGCCGCCGCCCTCCACGGCCACGACCACGAGTCCGTGGACGCCCTGGTCGCGGGAACGGGCGGCAACCCGTACCTGCTCACCGAGCGGTTACGGACCGCGTCGCCGACCGGCCCCGCCGGAGGGGGACCGGCGGACGCGGCGGACGAGGGGCTGCGCCTCCAGGCGGTCAAGGAACGCATCCTGTGCATGCTCAGACGGCTCGACCCGCACGGCCTCGACGTCGCCAGGGCGGCCAGCATCCTGGGCGCCCCCCTGGACCCCTCCATCCTCGCCGCCCTGTGCGGCGTGTCCACCGAGGACGCCTGCCGCACCCTCGGCCGGCTCACCGAGTCGGGGCTGCTCTGCTCCCACGACATGACGTTCCGTCACCCGGTGCTCGCCGGACTCCTCTACGAGGACATCCCCTGCGCCGACCGCGCCGAACTCCACCGCCTCGCCGCCTGCTTCATGCGCCGCCGCAGCGCCTCCTGCGAGGACGTCGCCGCCCACCTGCTGCGCTCCCACCGCCTGGACGAGCCGTGGATGGCCCGGCTGCTGCTCGACGTCGCCCAGGGCATGGTCGGCCGCGACCCCGCGGGCGCCCGGCGGCTGATCGAGAAGGCCGTCCTGCACGGCCTGCCGGAGGACCAGTCCGCCCGCGCCGAGGGACTGCGGATCCAGGCGCTCACCGCCCTGGACCTGCCCGCATCCGCCCGCGCGCTCACCGCCCACGCCGCCGGGGTCTGCGGCCCCGCCGAACGGCTCCGGGAGGCCCTGCGGCTCTCCGACATCCTCCTCCGGCTCGACGACCCCGCCTGCGCCCGCCAGGTCCTGGAGCACGCCAGGAGCGAGAGCGGCACCCCGGACCCCGCCACCGCCGCGCGACTGCGCGAACGGCTCACCCACATCCGGCTCCACGAGGGCACTTACCGGCCCGGCGACCGGGACGAGGACCGGCTCGAACGCGTGCTGCTGCTGCGTACCGCCGCCGGGAACTCGGCCGCGGCGGTACGGCGGATCGCCGACCGCATCCTCACCGTGCCCCGCGCCCCCTACGGCTCGGCCACCTGGTACCACGCGCTCCTCGCCCTGCTCTGGGCGGGCGACGTCGACGAGGCCGGGCGCCACATCGACACCGAGGTACGGCTCGCGCACACCGAGGGCACCGTGACCCGGATCGCCGAGGCCCTGGCCGTACGCGGCCTGGTACAGCTCCACCGCGGCCTCCTCACGGAGGCCGGGAGCGACGCCCGCACGGCACTCGAACTGCTCACCCGGATCGACGCCGACAAGTTCCACGTGGGGGCGCTCGCCCGCAGCGTCCTCATCGACGTGGCCCTGGAGAAGGACGACATCGCCGAGGCCGGCGCCCTGTTCGACGAGGCCCCGCCCCTGCCCGGGGAGCAGCCCGTCACCTGGTGGCGGCTGCACCTCCTGCACAGCGCGGGACGGGCGCTGGGCAGGATGGGCCAGGCACAGCGCGGCCTCGCGCTGATCGCCCACTGCGGGGACGAGCTGACCCGCCGCGGCGTCGTCAACCCGGCGATCCTGCCCTGGCTCTCCACCCGGTCCGCCCTCCAACTGGCCCTCGGGGACGGGGCGGCCGCCCGGTGCGCCGCCCGTGAGGAGACGGAACGCGCCCGCCGCTGGGGCGCCCCCTTCGCACTGGGCAGGGCCCTCGTCGCCCAGGCCTCGGCCGGCTCTGGACGCGAGGCGCTCCAGTTCGCCGAACAGGCCGCCGAACTCCTCGAACCGGCCCCCGCGCCCCTGCTCTTCGCCCACGCCCTGTACGCGGCGGGGCGCGCCCACCGGCAGAGCGGCAGGGCCCGGCGCACCCGTGAACTGCTCCACCGCGCCAACGAGGTCGGCATCTCGCTCGGCGCCGACGGCCTGGTGGAGGCGGTGCAGCGGGAGCTGCGGCACGCGGGCGGGCGGCCCGACCCGCGCAAGGACTCCACCGAGTCGCTGCTCACCCCGACCGAACGGCAGGTCTCCGAACTGGCGGCCCGCGGGATGAGCAACCGCGGCATAGCCCAGCTCCTGAAGGTGAGCCTGCGGAACGTCGAGTCCCATCTCACCCACTCCTACCGGAAGTTGCGCATCAGTGGCCGACGCGAGCTGACCCGGTACTTCCCGGCGGACGAGGCCCCCGCCCCGGCGGCGGTGCTGCTCTACCAGCCCCGGACGGCGCTCACTCCACCGCATCGGCTCCGGACGGGCTGACGGACGGGCTGGCGGACGCAGCTTCGCCGGTGGCCGCATCGCCGTGCGCAGCCGTGTCGCCGTGCCCGGCCCGCGGCTCCGCGAACGCCCCTTCGAGCAGGACGACCAGTCCGGCGGTGAACCGCTCGTGGTCGCTCATCGACGCCACGAGCGGGGCGACCCGGCGTACCGTCGGATAGTCCTCCGCCCCGTCCCCGCCCGGCACCGCCGGGTACGGGGCGGCCCGTACGGCCACCAGATGCCCCACCAGGTACTGCCAGATCGCCAGATCCAGGCGGGCGGCCTGCGCGTCGCTCATCCCGTCGCGGACGAGCGCGTCCAGGATGAACTCGGAGAGCCGCATCGAGGTGGCGCCGAGCAGCGCCCCGTCGAGCATCCCGGCGGCGATCCACCCGTGTTCCTCCATCACGCGGTGCGCGCTCTGCGCCGCCTCCAGGACGGCCGTCCGGGGATCGTCCCCCACCTCAGGGAGGACGATCCGCCGGGACACCTCGTCGAAGAGCAGGGACATCAGCTCCCGCTTGTCGCTGACGTGCCGGTAGACGGCCGCCGGGGCCTTCCCCAGCTCGCCGGCGAGCTTGCGCATGCTGAGACCGGCCGCGCCCTCCCGCTCGAGCAGCCGCAGTCCCGCCGCCACGATGTGCGGACGGGTCAGCGGCTGCGTCGGACGCTCCGGCGCCGGTGCCTCACCGTTTCTCACCTGGCTCCTGCTCCACACCGCCGAACGCGGCGTTCACCGTAGGGGGCCTCGGGAGCGCCATCGTCTCGTACCGCGACCGCCCGCGGTACGGGATCGGCCTTGCCGAAACACGACTGTCGTGATTCCGCCATGCCGTCGGGGCGGCGCCGTACGGCGGTTGGGGCCCGCCGGGCCGCCCCTCGACCCGTTCCTCCGTCAGTCCCCCGGCCCGACTCTCAGCGCCCCACGGGGTCGCCGTGAGCGCCGTCGTTCCGGCCGAGCAGCATCATGTGGCCGCCGTGGCGCAGCGGTGTGCCCACGCGCGGACGGGCCACCTCGTCGCCCGTCCGCGCGTCGACGAGATGCACCTCGCCGTGGCCGCCGCGGGTGACGGCCACCCAGTCGGAGCCCGGCGAGGCGGCCACCGCGCGGCGCTCGACACCCTCCCAGGGAGTGCCGCCGCGGCGCGGCGCGCCGTCCATGGCCGGGAGGGGGACGCGGCGAAGGGTCTCGTCGGCGCCGAGGAGCACCAGCTCGTCGCCGTCGGGGTGGACGCGGGTGAAGGCGGTGTGGTCGCGGGCGAGGGCCAGCCGGAAGACCAGGCCGGGGCCGAGTTCGGTGCGGTGCGTGCGGCCCGTCTCCAGATCGTGGCGCCATGCCTGGTTGGTCCACTCCGGCCACCGCAGCGGGTCAGGAGCGCCGCCGCGCAGCGTGGTCCACAGGGCCCGTCGGCGGGTGTCGAGACGGAGGTACCAGCCGCGGGCGGACGACTCCCAGGGGATCACCGGGCCGGCCGCGAGCGTGTCACCCGCCCTGCGGGCCGTGTGCACCCCCTCGCCCGTGGCCGCGAACACCCGCCCCGAGTCGGGGTCGTACGCGTCACCGTGCCCGTCGTCCGGCAGTGTCAGGAGCGCGTGAGGCCCGGCCGTGGGGCAGCCGGGCGGAGCCGCGAGGAGATCCGCGAAGCGGTGTACGGCGAGTGCGCCGGGCTCCCTGTGCCGCAGGACGACGAGCGGTTCGCCACCGCCCAGCACCGTCACGCCCGGTTCGCCGACGCGGGTGCGCACCCGGGTGGCGTCGCCGGTGGTCAGGTCGACGACCGTCAGGAGGTCCGACCAGGGTTCGGTGTTCTTGCCCAGGCCGGTCGTGACGGCCAGCAGGCGGCCGGACGGGTCGCAGGCGAGATGCTCTGCGGGCACGGCGACGGGGACGGTGTGCAGCACCAGCTGCTCGCCGAAGGGGTCGAGCACCAGAAGCTCTCCCCGGCGGTCGTCGACGCAGGCCACCCGTCCCCCCGGCAGTGCCAGGAGGCCCGCGTGCTCGGAGAGATGGCGTCCGGTGAGCCGGCCGATGACGGTGCCGTCCGGCACGGACAGGACGTGCACGGATCCGTCCACATGGTCGGAGACGAGCAGGGCGGTGGCAGGGCTGGCCATGGGTCCTCCAGGAAACCGGGCAGGTGAAAGTGAAAACGATTATCATGTATGTTCGGTGCGTTCCAGGTTCCTGCCGAGAAGCGAGGGCATCGATGCTGCGCGCACCGTCCAGATTCGTCCGTAGTTGTCTCACCGCGGCGGTGGTGGGCTCCGTCCTGGTCGGCTGCGGCTCGACCACCGGCGAGCCCGCGAACGACAAGGCCAGGCCCACAGCGAAGACCGAGGTCACCGTCGAACCGATCGAGGCGGCCACCCAGTTGACCGACGTGAAGGGCGTCAAGGTCTCCCTGGAGAAGGCGCCGGAACGGATCGTCTGCCTCTTCGCGCTCTGCGACGACATCCTGACCGAACTCGGCATCGTCCCGACGGCCACCAACGGCGCACTGCTCGCCCACCCCGCCTTCCTCGGGGAGGCGAAGGCCAAGGAGGTCGACGTCATCCCCGGCGGATTCATCGCCCCGGAGGTGGAGGCGATCCTCTCCCACAAGCCGGACCTCGTCATCGGGCTCGGTGACACCCACGGCAAGCTCGCCCCCGCGCTGAAGGGCGCCACGACGTTCTGGGCCATGCAGCCCGAGACGTGGGAGGACAGCGTGGGCTACCTGCGCGACGCCGCCGCCCTCACGGGCCGCACCGCGGAGGGGGAGAAGGCCGAGCGGACCTTCCGGACCAAGCTCGCCAAGGCCGAGAGCGCCCCGAGCGACAAGACGGCCCTCGTCATCTACGGCAGCGACGAGAACTTCGGCGTCGCCACCCCGGAGGGCGACGTGACCGCCAGCCTCTTCCCCAGGATCGCCGACTACCCGTGGAAGTCCCGCGGCGTGGACGGAAGTTACAGCCTCGAAGAGATCCTCGCCCAGGACGTCGACGTGCTGTTCGTCGAGACGATGAGCTTCGGCGACGCGAACGGCAAGCTCTCGGAGAAGCTGGCGAAGAACCCCCTCTGGAGCAAGATCCCGGCCGTGAGGAACGGCGACGTCCACGAGGTGAACTCAGAGGTGTGGGCCAAGGGGCGCGGGACCCGTTCGCTGGGCATCGTCCTCGACGAGGCCACGGCCGCACTGCGGTGAGGACGCCCCCCTCGGCGCCCACCCCGGCGGATGCCACGGCCCTCCACGCGGAGGGCCGTACGGCGGGCGCGGCTCCGTCGCCCCCGCCGCGCGGCCGGGCCTGGCAACCCCTTCTGGTGATCCTGACGCTGACCACCGCGTCGCTCTGCGCCCTGTGCCTCGGCACCCCCTACGTCCCACCGCACAGGCTCGTCGGTGCGATGTTCGAGGGGGACACCACGTTCGCCGGCATCGTCGTCACCGAACTCCGCGTCCCCCGCCTGGTGCTGGCGCTGGTCGCAGGAGCCTGCCTGGGCGCGGCGGGACTCGTGCTCCAGGAGGCGCTCCGCAATCCCCTCGCGGTGCCGGAGATGCTCGGCGTCTCGTCCGGGGCGGCGCTGGGGGTGGCCGCGCCGCTGGTCCTGGCCCTGTCCCTGCCCGCCGTGGTCCAGCCGCTGCTCGCACTCGGCGGGGCCGCGCTCGGCGGCGGGCTCACCCTGCTCGCTGCCGGCCTCGGCCGCGGCCCGTCCGCCGTGCTGCTGACCGGCGCCGCGGTCGCGGCCGCCCTGCAGGCCGCGCTGCTCGTCCTGATGGTCATGGCGGACCAGCTCGACCTCCAGCTCATCTACCGCTACCTGCTCGGGTCGCTCTCCGCCAGGACCTGGGACGACGTCGCGGGACTCTGGCCCTGGCTGCTCGTCGCGGCCCCCGCCCTCGTGCTCTGCGCTCCGGTGCTCTCGGTGATGCGGCTGGGCGACGAGGACGCCGAGGCGCTGGGCGTGCGGGCCCAGCGGGCCCGGCTGGCCGCGCTGGCCGTCGCCGTCGTGCTGATCGCGCCCGTCACGGCCGTGTGCGGCCCGGTCGCGTGGGTCGGATTCCTCGCCCCGCACCTGGCGCGACGGTTCGCCCCCACGTGGGGGGCGGTGCGTTGGCTGCCGTGGTCCGCCGCCTGGGGCGCCGTCGTCGTGACGGTCGCCGATGTCCCCGCACGGCTGGCCCTCGCACCAGTGGAGACGCCCGCCGGCGCCTGGACGGCTCTGCTGGGAGTACCGGCCGGGGTCGCCCTGATGCGGTCGGGCCGCCGTGGCCGGACGGCCGGGACGGAGGACGCCCGGTGAAGCGGCGATTCGTGGCGCTCGCGGTCCTGGCCGCCGTGTGCGCGGCGCTGGAACTCGTGGCCGGGCGCGGCATGTCGCCAGGCGCGGTCTGGGATGTCCTCGGCGGGGGCGGTGACATGACGGAACGTCACATCCTGCTCCGGCTGCGGCTGCCCAGGATGCTGGTGGCCCTCGGTGCGGGCGCGTCCCTCGCCGTGGCCGGGCTCGTCCTGCAGTCCGCGCTGCGCAACCCCCTGGCGGGACCGGAGGTGACGGGCGTGACGCCGGGAGCGGTCCTCGGTGCCGTGACCGCGACGGCCCTCGGGCTCGCCGGATGGGACTCGCCCCTGGCCGTGGTGCTCGCCGCCTGTGCCGGCGGCTGCGCCGGAGCGCTGCTGCTGTGGCTGCTCGTGGGCCGCGGGGGCGGCGACCCGGCGCGGACCGCCGTGCACGGCGTACTGGTGTCGGCGGTGCTCGGCGGGTTCACCGCCATGGTGCTGCTCGTGAAGCCGGGCGAACTCGGCAGCGTCGTCCAGTGGTTGGTGGGCACGACGGAGGGCCGCGTGTGGGAGCACTGGCATCTGCTGTGGCCCTGGGCGCTGGTCTGGGGGGTCGCCGCGTGGCTGCTCGCCGGGCCGCTGACCCTGCTGCGCTGCGGTGACGACGTCGCCCTGGCCGCCGGCCTCTCCGCCGGGCGGGCCCGCTCCCTCGCCCTGCTGTGCGCGGTGGCGCTGACGGCGGGTGCCGTGGCGGCCGTCGGAGCCCTCGGCTTCGTGGGCCTGCTCGTCCCGCATCTGGCCGTGGCCCTCTTCGGCGCGGACCTGCGGGTGAGCCTTCCGGGCGCCGCCCTGACGGGCGCTGTCGTGGTGTGCGGGGCGGACGCCGCGGCGCAGCTGTCCTCACGGCTGCTGGCGGCGGCGCTCGATTCCGGACGGCTCACGCTGCCGGTCGGAGCACTCACCGCCTGCCTCGGCGCGGCCCTGCTGCTGGTCGTCGTGCGCCGTGCGCCGGGCCGAACGTTCTGAAGTCGACGGAGGACAGAGCATGACCCAGTCCCACTCCCAGCCCCGGTCCATGGGCATCCAGGTCGAGGGGGTCCACTTCGGCTACCCCGCGCGACCCGTCCTGCGGGGCGTCGACCTGACCGTGAGACCGGGCGAACTGACCGCCCTGATCGGCCTCAACGGTTGCGGGAAGTCGACCCTGCTGCGGCTGGCCGCAGGGCTGCTCCGGCCGGGCCGGGGCCGGGTGCTGCTCGGCGGGGACGACCTCGCCGGGCTCTCCCGGCGCGCCACGGCGGCCAGAGTGGCGCTGTTGCACCAGTCCGCCCCGGCCGTACCGGGGTTGACGGTCCGTCACTTGGTGCGGCAGGGGCGGTACGCGGCGCGGGGCCCGCTGGGCATGCTCCGCGAGGGCGACGACCCCGTCGTGCACCGGGCGCTGCGTGACGTCGGCGTGGAGCAGTGGGCCGACCGGGACGTCGACGCGCTGTCCGGGGGAGAGCGGCAGCGGGTGCGGCTCGCGATGGCGCTCGCCCAGGACACCCGGGTCCTGCTGCTCGACGAGCCGACCACCTATCTGGACCTGCACCACCAGCTCGACGTGCTGCAGACGGTGGTCCGGCTGCGCGAGGAGCGTGGCCTCACCGTGGTGATGGTGCTGCACGACCTGGCTCACGCCGCCCGGTTCGCCGAACGCGTCGTCGCCCTGCGCGAGGGCCGCGTGGTGGCGGACGGAACGCCGAAGGAGGTCGTCACGCCGGGGCTGCTCGCGGACGTCCTGAAGGTGGCCGGCCGGGTCGGCGAGGACCCCGAGGGCGGGTGGCCCGTGTGTTACCCAGATCACCCACTGGCCACCTCATCCACTCTAGAAAATGAAAATCACTTCCATTAGTGTTGATCACGGCGCTCGACCGAACGCCGCATCTCCCTTACAACCAAGGAGAGTTCATGGACAACGAGCAGATCTTCGCCCCGATCGCCGACCCGGGTCAGCTGGCCCACGACTCGGCCTCCCACTCCAACGCGCTCGTCGAGAACCCCTTCGAGGACACCGAGGAGTAAGCGAGGGCCTCACCACCCTCGACCGTGGGCCCGCCCGTCGCCTTTCGGGCGGGCCCACGCCCATCCCCAGCCCCGCCGTCAGGAGGATCGTCGTGCCCCGCAACCGGCTCGTCCCCGGAGTCGAAGTCGTCACCGTTCAAGGGCGCGGCCTCGCCGTCCGCACCGCCGAGGGGGAGTTCCTCGGCGTCAGGACCGGGGCGGCGGACGAGAGCGCCCTGCTCGCCCTGCTCTCCGGCGCCGGCACGAAGCCGACGGACGAGGAACTGCGCCGGGTCGTACGGGCCTTCGAGGCGGCCGGATACCTCGCGGAGGAGCCGGCGCGACCGCCGTGGCCGGCCGACCGCCGGGACATCAGGCTCCTCGGCGACCCGGTACTGACCCGGCCGCTCGCCGCGCACCTCGCCGCCCTGGGCGCCGAGCCCCGTACAGTCCCCGCCGTGACCGCTCCCGAGGGGGCGCCGGTAGGGACGGACGAGCTGCTCGACGGAGACCCCGCCGCCGTCGTGTGGTGCCTCGACGGACCCGTACCCGACGGGCTCTGGGAGGCCGCCGACCGGCTGCCCGCGCACGGAGTGGCCTGGCTGCGCTGCCATCGCGAGGGCTGGCAGGCGTACGTAGAACCCCTCGCCGCCGCCCCCGGCGACGTCACCTCGGCCCACGTCAGGGCCCGTCGGCTCGCCGCCACCCCTGCCCACCGCGAGCTCGCGGCCTACTGGGCCGGGCCCCGTACGACCGGCGCGCCCGTCCCGCTCGGCGTACCGGCGGCCGCGCTGCTAGCGGCCCTGCTCGCCGACGACCTCGACCGGTGGGCCACCGGAACCCCGGACGCGGCCGGACTCCCGGCCCGGCGCCGGCTCCGGCAGGTGGACCTGCGCACGCTGACCGTCACCGAACACCCGGTCCTGCCGGTCCCCGCCGTCGCACCGACACCGAAGGCGGCGCCACCGTCCGGCGGTTCACCGACGCCGAAGACGGACGGATGACGTCCTTCCGCACGGCCCCGGCCGCCGAAGACCTCGCCACGGACCTGCGACTCCCCGAAGGCGCAGGGCCCTTCCCCGCCGTCCTCATCCGCACCCCCTACCACCGCGCCCGGCACCTGGCCGAGGCGCGCGGCTGGGCCCGCCGCGGCTTCGCCGCCGTCGTCCAGGACGTACGCGGCCGGTTCGCGTCACCGGGGGAGTGGCGACCGTACGAGAACGAGGCCGCCGACGGCGCCGTGACCGCCCGATGGATCCGCCGACAGCCGTGGAGCGACGGACGGTTCGTCGCCGTCGGCGCCTCCTACGCCGCGCACTGCGCCCTCACCCTCGCCCTCGACACGGACCGGGACGCGCGTCCGGACGCCGTCATCGCCGCCGTGCCCGCACTCGGCGCCACGGAGACCGCCCGCGAACCCTCCGGCGTGGAAAGGCTGTTGAGTCGCGCCGGGTGGTGGGCCGCCCACGGTGACCGCCGGGACTCCGACGACAGCGCGCTCGACAAGGCCCTGGCGGCGGACCCCGGCCTGCTCGCCCACCTGCCGCTGACCGGCCTCCCCGAGCGGCTGGGCCGAAGCCTGCCCTCCTGGGCGGCGCTGTGGCGGCACGACGACCGCGGCCGTCTCACGGCGCGGGCCGCGCAGGCAGGCATGCCGCTGCTCGCGGTCGGCGGTCACCACGACCACTTCACCGAGGACACCCTCGCCCTGTGGCACACCTGGGGCGGCCCCTCGGCGCGACTGCTCCTCGGCCCCTGGGGCCACGGCCTCGTCGCCGCGCCCGGCCCCGGCGCGGGCCCGGCCCATCGGGTGGGCCTCGGCGAGCTGTACGTGCGGTGGGCCCGCCGCGCCCTGACCGGCGACCTCGCCCCCGGTCGCCACGGCGCGACGGCGCTCGGCGGCGCGGACCTGTGGCTGCCCGCCGCCGTCGAGGGCGAGCCGCGCACCCAGCGGCTGCGGCTGCTGCGGGGTGCCGTCTTCACCGCCGATCCCGACCGCCCCGTCCGCTCCGACGACCTCGCCGTACCCACCGGGGGACCGCCCGACCGCTGCCTGCTCGCCACCGCGCCGCTGCCGCGTCCGCTCGACGCCGTCGGGCCCGTGCGGGTACGGCTGCGGGCCACCGCGGACACCCCGTCCGCAGACTGGGCCGCCCGCCTCGTCGCCCTCACCCCGGAGGGAACGGCCGAACGCCTCGCCCTCGGTGTCCTGCGGCGCGAGGAACCGGCCGGCCGCGAAGCCGAGTTCACCGTCGAGCTCGGCCGGATCGCGCGGCGGCTCCGGGCCGGCACACGACTCCGCCTCGAGATCGCCGGACACCATTTCCCGGCCCACGCCCGTAACCCCCACAGCGGGGACGACCCGGTGACGGCCGACCGGCTGCTCGCCTCCGGACGGGAAGTCGACCCCGGGAGCGTGACGCTGACCCTGCCCGTCCTCCCGTCCCGCCCCGCCCCCACCGACCCCGCCAAGGAGATCCTGCGATGACGGCGCTGCCGTTGGAAGCACTCGTCGACCCCGTCTGCGGCATCGTCCGCAAGGTCAAGCCCGTCGAGCACCCCGCGGGCGCCCCACCCCGCTACACCGCGCTCACCGCCGAGATATCCGACGCCCGCAGACTGGGCCTCTGGCCCGCCGACCGGGTCTCCCTCGGCACCACCTTCGGCGACCCCGAGCAGGCCCGAGTTGCCGCGATAGCCGAGGGGATCGAGCGGTACTGCGGCAACCGCGTGCCGCCCGCCGGTCACTCCGGCGCCCCCCTGCGCGCCACCGCCGCGGAGCTGGCCGAGAAGGGCCTGCGGCTCTACGGCCCGGACGACCTGCCCGCGTACGCGCCGTGGCAGTACACCCGCGAGAAGTTCCCCTACCGCCGCCTGACCGCCGACACCCCGTCCCTGTGGACACGCGGCACCGAGCGGCTGCCCGGAGGACGGACGGCGGAGGTCTGGGCGCCCGTCGCCCTCACCCATCTCAACTGGCGCCAGGGCGAGCTGCGGGAGCTGCCCCGTACCCACCACCTCAACTACGCGGGCATCGCCACCGGGCAGGGACTCGACGACGCCGTCGAGCGCGGCCTCCTGGAGGTCGTCGAGCGCGACGCCCTGGAACTGTGGTGGCACCTCGACGGGCCGACCCGCGGCATCGACCCGGCCAGTGTTCCCGGCCTCCTCGACGACCTGGCCGGATCCGCGCTCGACGTCCACCTCGTGGAGATGCCCTCCGAGTTCGCCCCGTGCATGGCGGCGCTCGTCCACGACCCGAGACTCGGCCTGTACGCGGCCGGGTTCGCCTGCAAGTACGACCCCGCGGAGGCCGCCCGCAAGGCGGTGCTCGAAGCGGTCCACACCTGGGTCTTCACCCAGGGCCTGACCGACCCCGACGGCTGGGTCTTCCAAGCCGTCGAGGCCGGCCTGCTGGCCCGCGGGCTCTACCTGGAGCACCGCGCCGACGGCCGCTACCTCGACGCGTGCGGCGAGCGGTTCGAGCACGTACGGGACCTGGGCGCGCACGTGCAGGTGTGGCTGGACGAGCGGATGGCCGCCGAGGCCCGGCGGTTCACCGCACCCGCACACGGAACCGTGTCCGTCGACGCGGTCGAACCCGGCAGCCGCGAACGCCTGGAGCGGGCGCTGCACGCCGGGGGCCACCGCCTCATGACCTTCGACCTGACCACCGAGGACGTGGCCGAGACGTCCCTGCGGGTGGCCCGGGTCCTCGTCTCCGGACTCCTCCCCAACGCCCCTGCCGCCTTCGGCTACTTCGGCTGCCCCAGGCTCGCGGACGAAGCCGTCCGGAGGGGCTGGCGGCCGACGGCGCCGCGCGCGCCCGAGGACTTCACCCTCGCGCCTCCGCCGCACATGTGAGGACCACCGTGGAACACCGCGACACGGACCACCCGGTCGACCCGCACCACTCCGACCGCCACCCGGTCGGCCCGCACCACTCCGACCGCCGCCCGGTCGGCCCGCACCACCCCGACGGGCGCCGCCCGGTGACCCCTCACCACCCCGACCCGCACCCCGAGAACCTCGCCCCCGCCCTCGCCCTCGCCCGCTCCCCGCGCCGCCCCGGGCCCGACACGCCCGCGGGACCGGCTGTCCCCGCCTGGCCGGGGACACCGCAGACGATCCCGGCGGGCGGCCCGGCGGAACTCGATCTGCGGGCCCTGCTGCGGCTCTCCCTGGCCGCATCGGACGACTCGGGAAGGCTGCGGCCCGCGGCCTCCGCAGGCGCCCTGCACCCGGTCGACACCGAACTCGTCGTGGGCGCCGGCTGCTCGCTGCCCCCCGGCCGCTACGGCTACGACCCGCTGCGGCATCGCGTCCACCGCCTCGGTGAGCAGCCCGCCGGCACGCCACCTGGTCTGACCGCCGAACTCTCCGTCACCGCACGGCGTACGGTCTCCCACTACGGCCACCGCGCCGTGCCGCTGCTCCTCCTCGACACCGGACACGCCGCCGCGGCGCTGCTCCTCGCGGCCCGGGCGCTGGGGACGGCGGAGCCCGGACTCCGGCTCGACGGACACACGACGAGCCCCCTCGCCGCCGTACGCGTCCCCCCGCCTGGCCCCGCCCACCGGCCCGACCGCCCGCCGTGCGGCGCGCCCACGCCCGAGGAGCTGCTCGCCCGCCGGAGCGACCCGCCGCCGCTCAGGGGAACCCCGAGCCCCGAGGCGCTGCGGGAGGTCCTCGCCACCGCCGTCCGGTCGGGCGGCGGCGACCTGCGCTGGTGCGCCGCCGTCGGCGGACCCGAGCCCGGCCTGATGGAACCGGCCCCCGACGGCGCGGCACCGCGGCGGCGCGCCGCAGGCGAGGCCCGCCCGACCCTCGCGGCCTGGGCCGCGGGCCAGGCCTGGATCGCGGACGCGGGCGCCGTCCTGCTCGCCCGCGGCTGCCCCGCGGACTCCGACGACGCACACATCCGCCGCACCCACCTGCGGGCCGGGTTCGCCGTCCACCTCGCCCATGTCACCGCCCGGCGCCACGGCCTCGCCGCCCGGCCCGTGGGCTCCTGGCAGCGGGCCGACCTCGGCGCCGCGCTCGGCGCCCCACCCGGCCGGGACTGGATCGTCCACGGACTGGCCCTGGGGGTGTCCCGCCGATCGGGCCGGGCTCGCGCCTGATCCGGCCCGATCTACAAGACGCCCCCCACGCCGACGAGGAGAACACCGCATGATCGTCCACCCCGAGCTGCGCCGCGCCGCCCTCCGCGCACGGCGCCCGCTGCTCACCGCCACCCTCCTGCAGGGAGCCGTGACCCTCACCCACCTGGGACAGGCGGTCCTGCTGGCCGTCGCACTCGCCCACCTGGCCCGCGGCCACACCGGACAACTCCCCTGGCTGCTGACCGGGGTGCTCGCCGTCGTCGCCGCCCGCGCCGGCCTCGGCACCTGGCAACGGCGCACCGCGACCCGCGCCGGGGCGGAGGTCAGGGTGGCCCTGCGGGACGAACTCCTCGCCCACCTGGGGCGCCTGGGCCCCGCCCACCTGACCACCGCGCGGGCCGGAGCCGTCCGCACCACCCTCGTCGACGGCGTGGAGGGGGTCGACGCCTACGTCTCCCGCTATCTGCCCCAGCTCCTCATCACCCTGACCGTGCCGCCCCTGGTGCTCGTCGTCCTGGCCGCCGTGGAACCGGCGGCGCTGCTCGGTCTCGTCCCCGCCCTGCTGCTCGCCCTGGCCGGCCCCCGGGCCTGGGACCGCCTCCTCGCCGCCCGCGGCAAGGAGCACTGGGACACGTACGAAGGGCTGGGCGCCGACTACCTGGAAGCCCTGCAGGGCATGCCCGCCCTGCGGGCCGCGGGCGCGGTCGGCCGCACCCGCGAACGCCTGGAGAAGCGTTCGGCGGCACTGCACCGGGCGACCGTCGCCAAACTGCGCGTCTCCCTGGTCGACACCGGCATCACCGACCTCGCCATCCAGGGCGGCACCGCGGCCGCCGCGCTCCTCGCCTGCTGGTCGGCCGTCAGCGGATCGACCACCGCGACCGGCACCTACCTGGTGCTGCTCCTCGCCTCCGAATGCTTCCGGCCGGTCCGCGACCTCGCGCGCGAATGGCACGCCGGATACCTGGGCGCTTCGGCCGCCGACGGGATCGCGGCGCTGCGCACCGCCGAACCCGCCGTGCACGACACCGGAACCGCCCCCGGGCAGTGGCAGGCACCCCCGGAACTCCGCTTCGAGAACGTCCGGTTCACCTACGAAGGCGCACCGGAACCCGCCCTCCACGGCGTCTCCTTCACCGCACCGGCGGGACGCACCACCGCGATCGTCGGCCCGTCCGGCGCCGGGAAGTCCACCCTGCTCGCCCTGCTCCTGCGCCACCACGACCCGCACGAAGGCCGGATCACCCTCGACGGGCGCCCCACCGACCAGCACTCCCTGGACGCGCTGCGGCAGGGCGTCGCCGTGGTGTCGCAGGACACGTACCTCTTCCACGCCACGATCGCCGACAACCTGCGCATGGCCCGGCCGGACGCCACGGACGAGGACCTGACGGCGGCGGCGCGCGTCGCGGGCGTCCACGACGAGATCGCCGCCCTCCCCGCCGGCTACGCCACCGTCCTCGGCGAACGCGGCGCCACCCTGTCCGGCGGGCAGCGACAGCGGCTCGCCCTCGCGCGGGCCCTCCTCGCGGACGCCCCCGTGCTCGTCCTCGACGAGGCGACCAGCGCGGTCGACGAGCGCCGCGAGGCGGACATCGTCCGCGAACTGCTGAGCGCCGCCGGCGACCGCACCGTCCTGGTGATCGCCCACCGGCTCGCCGCCGTCCGCCACGCCGAACACATCGTCGTCCTCGACGGGGGACGTGTGGACGCCGCCGGCGACCACACGGGCCTGGTCGCGGCCGGCGGCGTCTACGCGCGCCTCGTCGAGGCCGGCCGCACCCACCCGGGAGAACTCGCCGCATGAACGACACCACCGCAACCGCCACCGAGGCCGGAAGCGGCACCGGAACCGCCCCCGCCACCACCCCCGACGCGGTCGTGCCCGAGCGCGGCTCCCTGCGCGCCCTGCTCCCCGCCCTCGCCGAGCACCGGGTCATGACGGCCCGCACCTGCGTCGCCGCCCTCCTCGAACAGGCCTCCCTCGTCACCCTCCTCACTCTGGCCGCCCACACCGTGGGAACGGCCGTCATCGAAGGCCGGGCCCCCTCGTCCGGCACCGTCACCGCGCTCGCCGCCCTCGTCCTCGTACGGGCCCTGATGACCTGGCGCGAGATGGACCTCTCGCACGACCTGGCCTACCGGGTCCTCGCCGCGCTGCGCGTACGCGTCTTCGACGGGCTCGCCCGTAGCGCGCCCGCCCGTGTCGCCGGCCGGCGCAGCGGCGACCTGGCCGCCACCGCCATGGCCGACGTGGAGGCACTGGAGTTCCTCTACGCCCACACGACCGCCCAGCTCCTCGCCGCGGGGACGGTCTTCACCGGCGGCGCGGCGGTCCTCGCCACGGTGGAGCCCTGGCTGCTCGCGGCCGTGCTGCCGGTCGCGGCGCTGCTCACCGCGGCGCCCTTCGCCGAGGCCCGCGGGCGCGCGGCGCGCGGCGCCCGCACCCGGACGGCCGTCGCCGGTCTCTCGGCCGACACGGTGGAGATCGTCGACGGCCTGCGCGAGCTCCTCGCCTTCGGCGCTCTCACCGGACGACGCCGCGGACTGGCGGAGCGCGGACGGCAGGTCGGCGACGCCCAGCGGGCCGAGGCCACCTGGGAGGCCGGCGCGGCCGCGGTCCGCGATCTCCTCATCGTGGGGGCGCTCCTCGGCGTGGTGGCCGCCGCGGCACACGCCATGACCTCGGGACGCCTGCACGGCGCCTGGGCTCCGGCGGCGATGGCGCTCGCCCTCGCCGTGCTCGGGCCCGTCGCGGAGTCGGCCCGGTCCCTCGGCCAGGCCGTGGCCCTGCGTGCCGCCGCCGCCCGGGTCGGCGCGGCCGTCAAGGCCCCCGCACCCCCCCCGCCGCCCGCCGCTCCCCGCGCCCTTCCCCCCGGCCCGCTGGGCGTCCGACTGCACCGGGTGCGGTTCGACTACGGCGGCGGACCCGTACTCGACGGCGCCGAGCTGACCGTACCCGCGGGGCTGACCCTCGCCCTGGTCGGCGCCTCCGGTGCGGGCAAGTCCACCTGCGCCCACCTCCTGGCCCGCTTCTGGGACCCGTCCGCGGGGGCGGTCCAGCTGATCCCCGCCGACGGGCCGCCCGTCGACGTACGGGAGGTGAGCGACGCCGACCTGCGGCGGGCCGTCGCGCTGGTGGGCCAGGAGACACCCCTCTTCCACGGCACCCTCGCCGACAACCTGCGGCTCGCCGCCCCCGAGGCCGACGACGACCTCCTCGCCGAGGCGGCCCGCCGGTGCGGCGTCGACCGGATCGCCCCCATGAGCACGCCGGTCGGCGAGCGCGGCGCCACCCTCTCCGGGGGCCAGCGGGCCCGGATCGCCCTGGCCCGCGCGCTCCTGGCGCGGCCGAGAGTCCTGGTACTGGACGAGTCCACCGCCCACCTGGACAACGCGAGCGACGCCGAACTCGCCACCGCGCTCCGCCAGGAAGGAAGGACGACCCTCGTCATCGCCCACCGCCGCGCCACCATCCGCCGCGCGGACCGCATCGCCGTCCTCGAAGCCGGACGCGTCACCGAGGAGGGCACGTGGGAGGAGCTCACCGGCCGCCCCGACAGCGCCCTCAACCGCACCCTCGCCCACATCCCCTCCTGAACGTCAGAGGAACTCGGCGAGGCCCGCGAGGAGCCGGTCGATGTCGTCGGTCGTGTTGTAGGGCGCCAGACCGACCCGCAGGGCGGGGCCCTCCAGCTTCAGCGCGGCGAAGGGCTCGTGCGCGTAGAACTGGCCGGCGGTGGCGAGGACGTCGCGGGCGGCCAGGTGGAGCTGGGCCTCGCGCGGGTCGCGGCCTTCGAGGGTCATCAGGAACGTCGGGGTGCGGTCCTGGGCCTTCGAGTGCAGCGTGACGGCGTCGCCGAGGTCCCTGATGCCCTCCTCCAGCCTCGTACGCAGCGTCATTTCGTGTGCGTGCAGGGAAGCCAGGGACCGCGTCAGCCGCTCCCGGCGCGTGACGCCGGGGCCGGGGTCCATCGCGGCGAGGAAGTCCACGGCGGCGCGGGAGCCCGCGAGGATCTCGTACGGCAGGGTGCCGAACTCGAAGCGTTCGGGGACGGCGTCCGAGGACGGCAGGAGCTTGTCCGGGCGGAGGGTTTCGAGGAGTTCCGGCGCTCCGGCGAGCACGCCGCAGTGCGGGCCGAGGAACTTGTACGGCGAGCACACGAACAGGTCCGCGCCCAGCGCGGGCACGTCCACGAGGTGGTGTGCCGCGTAGTGCACCCCGTCCACGTACACGAGGGCGCCCGCCTCGTGGGCCAGGTCGGCGATCCGGCGGACGGGCGGCTTGGTGCCCAGGACGTTCGAGGCCGCGGTGACCGCCACCACCCGGGTCCGGGACGAGAGGGCCCGCTCGTACGACCTGAGGTCGAGCTCCGCCGTCTCCGGGTCGACGTCGATCCAGCGGACCGTCGCTCCCGTGTGCTCGGCCGCCTGGACCCAGGGACGGACGTTGGTGTCGTGGTCGAGGCGGCTCACGATGATCTCGTCACCCGGCCGCCAGCCCTTGGCCAGGGTGCGGGAGAAGTCGTACGTGAGCTGGGTGGCGCTGCGCCCGTGGACGATGCCGCTCGCGGGCATGTGGAGCAGGTCGGCGTAGGCGGCGCGGAAGTCGGTGACGGACTGCTCGGCGTTGCGCTCGGACGGGCTGACCGTGCCCCGGTTGGAGAGGGGGCCGGTGAGCGTCGCGGCGATGGCCTCGGCGACGGGGCGCGGGGTCTGGGTGCCGCCCGGCCCGTCGAAGAAGGCGAGCCCGTGGTCGAGGGAGGGGAAGTGGGCCCGGAGTGCGGTGACGTCGATGGGCATGGCCTCGGCTTTCTGTCGGACGGCTCGTCTGGGGCGGTGCGTCTGGGTCGCGGGATGCCGTGGGACGGTGCACGACCGCCGGTGCCGGGCCGTCGGACGGCGCGCCGGCACCGGGAGTACGGGGGTGGGGGCCGTACTACTCGGTCACGCCGGGGCCGACGCCCTCGGGTGCGTCGCCGGCCGGCCGGATGTCGGACCGCCCGGCGGCGGACGGCTGCCGCAGGCTGCCGAGGTCGTGCGCGTAGGTGCCGACGGCGTTCGCGATGACGTCGATGTTGCGCTCGAACGCCGTCATGCTGATGTTGCCGAGGGTGTCCCCGGCGGCGTGGTAGTTCGGGTCGAACGCGACCCCCGCCGTCCCGCCGAACTTCTCCGCCTCGGCAGGCGACTTGAGGCCCTCCGCGCCGGCGAACGTACCGCCGGAGGGGATGCCGGCGGTGACGAACGGGCCGTAGTCGAAGCGGGCGACGAACGGCGTGCCGGCGTGCGGCAGTCCCTTCGTGCCGAGGAACGCGGTGATGTCGCGCTCGAGCCGGTCGGAGCCCGCCGGGGCGGTCTGCGTGTTGGCGCCGTCCGAGTTGTCGCCGTCGTACACGAACATGCCGTGGTTCGCGGAGGCGATCAGCTCGAAGTTCAGGTAGAGCTTGATCTCCTGCCTGGCGGGCGGCGTGAGGTTCGCGACGTAGTGGTGGGAGCCGAGCAGGCCGCTCTCCGCGGCCGACCACCAGGCGAAGCGCACCTTGTTCCGCGGGTGCTTCTCCTTCTTGGCCAGCTTGAGCGCGACGTCGAGCAGTCCTGCGGCGCCGGAGCCGTTGTCGTTGATGCCCGGACCCGCTAGCACCGAGTCGAGCGAGGCCCCGAGCATCACGGTGTCGGCGGCGTCGCCGTTCTTCGTCTCGGCGATCACGTTGTTGGTGGAACGCTTCTCCTGGAGCTGGCGGATCTCGAAGGAGAGGGTCACCGGGCCCTGGGCGAGGTCGGCGGCGAGCTTCTCGCCCTCGGCCTTGCCTATCCCGCCGGTGGGTATCTTCGCGGCGGCCGGGTCGCCGAGGGTGCCCGAGAGCGGACCGTATCCGGCGTCGATGTTGTTGTAGATGAGGGCGCCGGTGGCGCCCGCGGCGGCGGCCTGCTGCTGCTTGGCGGCGAAGGAGCAGCCGCCGCGCCTGATCAGCGCGATCCTGCCGGTGTAGGTGCCCGTGGTGTAGTCGCCGGGCTCGCAGCCGGTGGTGCCGTCGTCGTCGACCGGGACGGCCGCCACCTCGGCCGTCACCCCGCCCACCGGCGTCGACGGTGTGTACGTCAGCGCCCTGATCTCGATGTCGCGCGGGGCCGGGGTGATGGTGGAGAGCTTCTCGGCCAGCGTCTGGGTGTAGATGAAGTCGAACCTCTGGTACGAGACGTCGTACCCGGCCCTCTTCAGCTGCTGGTAGACGTGCGCGGCCGAGGCGTCGTGCCCCAGCGAGCCGGCGACGCGGTGACCGCCCGCCGAGTCGGCTATCGCCTGGAACCTCTGGAGGTGCTTGAAGGCGTCCTCGGCGGACGCCTCGCGAACGAGTGCCTTCGAGAGCGCGGCGGCGTTCCGGCCTGCCCTGTCCTGCTGGGAGGAGGCGGGTGCGGCGGAGGCCAGGAGGAGCGGGGTCGCCAGAGCGGCTGCGGCGAGGGTGGCCGTGGCTCTGCGAGAGGATGCGTTCACGAGGTCCTTCCCGGGGCGAACGAGGTTGAGGGGAAGCTAGCGATCTCTGGGCGGTTCTGTGAACACACGCGCCATAACTCGCTGCATTCCAGCCATAGTTATGGCGTCCTTGTGAAGGCCTCGTGAGGGGGTGGGAGGCAGGGGCGCGTGGCGGACCGGCGTCGCACCGTCCGGCCTCGGCGCCGGCTGACGGCATCCCGTCGACCCGTGGGGGACTGTGGGAGTTCCGCGCCGCTCTCTCCCGCCGACAGGAAATGCCTGTGGCAGAGTCGACATGACGCGGACATGGCGAGTCGGCCGGGCGGGGTGAAGGTGGTCGGACATGTCGCGGCACTCCCAGGAGCATGCCGTTCCTTGAGGATTTGCATCCCCGTCCGGGCAATCCGCTTCGGTTGTTCGGTATACGACAGGAACGGCCGCAGAATGTCGTGGCGTTCGAGCGATGTACGGGCGATGGTGACCCGGCGGGGCGTCTGCCGGGCGGGGCTGTCGGCGCTCAGCGGCCAGCCGAGGCCCCGGATCGGCGCGGACCGGCCGAAGTCCGGCCGCCGGTGGCCATTCTTCTTCGGTTTGGCATAGGAGTCCCCGCCCCCGGGTGTGCGGGACCCCCCCCGATATGCGGGAGTGCCTTTACCAGTGCAACCCGTGCGCCCGTGTGATGCATTGTTTTCCGGAGGGATCGGAATGGTCGGAAAGAATTACGGGTCCTCTGGGCGACCGCGGTATTCGGCCGGGGGTATTGGTCCCGGGGTTGTGGGCGGACAGCCGTTTCGTATTCCATTGGATTTCACTCGGATGGTCATGGTGGCGTGCTGCGCGACTTGGCAGGGAATTCAAGTCCATGGTGACCTGATACGACACGAATGCGGCGATGCGGGATGTGTCCGTCGTGCGCCCGGAGGGCGTTGCCCAGTCGGCCGGAAACAGACGTTCGGGTCAGCGCCGCATTGACGGGTGGTGGGGGATCGGCTGGTGGTGTCAGGCCGTCCCTGCCACGGTGTTCCGCTGGTGTTCGCCCGTGGCACCACTGGTGTCGGGCGGTCCTTCGGTGGCCCTTGGGCGGTCCCTGGGTGACCCTCGGGCGGACCGGAAGTCGACGGGTCGGACGTTCGTCGCCGTCCGAGTTCTTTCGGAGGATTTGTGTCGCTCGTTCAATGGCGTATGAACATATTGATTCCATGGGCGCGCCCACTTGACGTCCTTTTGGTGGCACGGCATGATCATGGCGATCTCCGGCATTTCTCTCCGTTTTGCACCGTCCGTGTGTCGAGGGAACCGGCGGAGGGATGGGCATCGGGGAAGGGGGAGACGTGTCCGACGCGTCGGCGCGGGGAAAGTCACGGCGAGGTCCTTGTGTCGAAGACGAGGAGTCGGCCGCGCATTTACTCTCCTGCGAGGCCGGGTTGCTCGACGCCTATCGGAGCAGGCTCGTCGAAGAACGCAATCCGCTCGGGCTGGACATGGAAGCCTGGGATTCCGTATGTGACCGGGTTCATGGAATTTTGAACGAGTGCTGGGCCACGCCGGGCACCGGTGCCGGGGCATCCGGCGAGCCGCGATCCGTGCGGCTCACGGGCCCGCGGGGTGCCGGCCGGATCGCCCGGGGAGGAGCCGTGTCGGTCCACGCCGTGCGTGCGGGATCCTTGCTGGTCGAGGTCGTCGCGGAGTACCTGGAGCGCTCCCAGACCCTGCGGCCGTCCGGCGCACCGAGCGCTGTACGGCTGCTGGCACGGCTTCAGGCGGCGGTCACGCGCTCACTGACGGACGGCGCGGAAGGCGCTGACGCCCCTGACCGCACTGACGCCGATGACCGCGCGTGCGGCGCGGACGAATACGACCTCCAGCTGCTCGACGTCGTACGGGACTCCACCCGGCGCAGCCGCGAGGCGATGGCGCGGGAGATCCACGACCGCGTCGGCAGCGCGGCCGGCCTCGCCCTGCGCCGCCTTGAGCTCTACGAACTCACTCGCGGCGACTCCTCGGCGACGGACCTCACCCCGGACCCCGCGGACGCCCACCTCGACGCCCTGAGGCAGGCCATCCTGGAGACGATGCACAGCACCCGGGACATCGTCACCGGACTCCGGGCGGGCGCCCACCCCATCGGCTCCCTCGGAGAGGCGCTGTCCGCCTTCGTCACCGCCATGGCGATCGAGGAACCCGTCGTGGAGATCCGCGTCGAGGACCTCGACGGCCCCCTGCCGGACAGGGCGGGCGAGGACCTCTTCCTCGTCCTGCGCGAATGCCTCCGCAACGCCCTGGCGCACGCCCACGCCTCGCGGGTGACCCTCGACGTACGCCGTGACGGTCCCCGCATACGGGCGTCCGTGAGCGACGACGGCGTCGGCCTGCCCCCTGAGAGGGAGTTCGGCAACGGACTGGCCGCCGTGGCGGAACGGATCGTGCTCCTGGGCGGCCGGATGGAGATCGAGAGCGCGCGGGGGCAGGGCACGACACTCCTGTTCTCGGTGCCGACGGGTGAGGAGTCGCATGCGGACGCCCGATGAACACAGGCCGTCGAGGACGGTCGAGCCGATCCGTATCGTCGCGGTCGACGACCACTCCCTCCTGCGCGACGCCCTCTGCCAGCTGCTCGACGTCGAGCACGACCTGTGCGTCGTGGCCGAGGCCGACACCTCCGTGGGGCTCGGCGACCTGGTGGCGCGCACCGGGGCGCACGTGGTCCTGCTCGACGTGGAGATGCCCGGTCACCACGCGCCCACCGTCGTCAGCGAACTGACGGCGCGCTTTCCGCGGCTGAGGGTGCTGATGCTGTCGATGCACGACCATGGCCCGCTCGTGCAGGAGCTGCTGGCCCGCGGGGCCCACGGCTATCTGCACAAGAGCGCGCCCCGCGCGTCGCTGCTGTCCGCCATCCGCGGCGCCATGGCGCGCGACCCCCAAGTCATGATCGCCCTGCCGTGCAGCGCGACGTCGGGAACCGCGTTCCGCGGTGCCGCCGGGCAGCCCCTCTCGCCCCGCGAACGAGAGGTCCTCATGCATGTCGCCGACGCGCTGAGCAACCGTCAGATCGCCGTCCTCCTCGGCATCACCGAGGCGACGGTGAAGCGGCACCTGCGGAACATCTTCGAGAAGCTGGGCGCGGCCTCGCGCATCGGGGCCGTCAACAAGGCGCTGGAGGCGCGGCTCATCGACCCTGCGGGGAAGGGCGAGCGGCAGTACGCCTTTCGGAGCATGCCCGATGCTCCCTGAAGGGCCTGGTGCCGCCCTGGTGTCCGGATTACATTCGCGGCCATGCCTCGAGTGACGACCCTTCCGGCACGCTGCGCGGTCGTACATGCCATGACCACTTCAACGCTCTGTGATTTCTGAGGGGTGAACGGCACGATGATCTGCACGGGGGCATCTCTTCGCATCCAGCTTCTGGGACCGATACGTGCCTGGCGGGACGGTGAGGAAGTCCCGCTGGGCTCACCCAAACAGCGCGCGGTCCTGAGCCTGCTCGCCAGCCGGGCCGGCGAGGTGGTGAGCGGACAGACCATCACCAGCGCCCTCTGGGGCAGCGACACACCGGAGACGGCGGCCAACGGCGTCCACACCTACGTGGCCCGGCTGCGCCGCGCGCTGGAGCCCGGACGCGGCAGCAGGGCCGCCAGCGCCGTGCTCTCCTCGGCGTCGGGGGGCTACTGCCTGCGGCTCGACCCGGTGGACGTCGACGTCACGCTCTTCGTCCAGCGGTACGGCCACGCCCGCAGGTCACGCGAGGGCGGCAGCGCCGAAACGACCTTACGGCTGTACGAGGACGCCCTGGCGCTCTGGCGGGGCGAGGCCTACGCAGGGGTCCCGGGGCCCTTCGCCGCCATGGAGGGCGTCCGGCTGCGGAACCTGCGCCTGACCGCGGTCGAGGAGTGGGCCGCGGTCATGCTGGAGGCCGGCGAATACGCCGAGGCGGTCGACCAGCTCTCACGCGCCGTGGCCGACGAACCCCTGCGCGAGAAGCTCCGCTGGCTGCTCATGCTGGCGCTCTACCACGCCGGCCGCCAGGCGCACGCCCTCTCCGTGTACACGGAGACCCGCCGGCTGTTGCGCCGCGAGCTGGGCATCGAGCCGGGGACCGAGCTCCAGGACCTCCACCGGCGGATCCTCGCCGGACAGCGCGAGTTACGGCTCCCCGCGGGGAACCTGGCCCCCAGGCCCCGTGTCGGACGGGGCGCCGGACTGCCCGTACCCGCACAACTCCCCCCGGTGGCACGCGGCTTCACCGGACGCGAGACGGAGCTGAAGGAGCTGGAGGCACTCGTCGACGACGAGTTCGCCCCGCGCAGCACCCCGGTGATCGTCGTCGACGGCCCCGCGGGCGTCGGCAAGTCCGCACTCGTGCTGGAACTCGCGCACCGGCTCGCGGACCGCTTCCCGGACGGCCAGCTCTATGTCGACCTCTGCGGCAACGGACTGCGCGGCAGGCCGCTGACCGCGTCGGACGCGCTGCTGCATCTGCTCGCCAGCCTCGGAGCCGACAGCACGCGCATCCCACGGGACCTCGCGGGCCGCGCCACCCTCTACCGCAGCCTGCTGTACGGCAAACGCACGCTGATCGTCCTGGACGACGCCCTCAGCGCGGACCAGCTGAGGCCCCTGATCCCGCGCGGCGCGTCCTGCGTCGTGGCCACGAGCCGCCAGCGGTTCGGCGGCCTGGCCGCCAGGGACGGCGCGCGCACGGTCACCGTCCGGCCACTGGCCGCCGACGAGGCCGCCGAGCTGCTCACCACCCTGTCCGGCGGGCGGCTCACGGACCACGGGGAAGCGGCCCGGCGCCTCGCCGCCCTCTGCGGCGGGCTGCCGCTCGCGCTCCGCATCACCGCCGAAGCACTCACCGCGAACCCCGGCGTCCCGCTGGCGACGCTCGTGGAGCAGTACACGAGGGAGAGCGGCCGGCTCGACCGCCTCACCGTCGCCGACGACGCCCTCGCGAGCGTGCGCGACGCGTTCGAGACGTCGTACCGGGCCCTGCCCGCCGAAGCGGCACGGATGTTCCGCTTCCTCGGCCTGCGCAAGGACGGTCCGATCACGGTCTCCGCCGCCGCGTCGCTCGTGGACACGGACCGCGACACCGCCCGGCGGCTGCTCGGCCAGCTCGTCGCCCACCACCTCCTGGAGGACCACGGGCAGCGCTACCGCCTCCACGACCTCCTGGGGATCTACGCGGCCGAGTGCGCCCAGCAGGAGCCGATGCTGAACCGGAGGGCGGCCCTGGCACGGCTCGACGCGGCGGACCCGGACGAGGGCGAACCCTACGCCGTGGTCCTGCGGCGCGCCGCGGTCCTCCGGAGGGCCGCCTTCCGCCAGCGTGAGGACGTCACGCGGGCGACGGACCTCACCGTGAGATGAACGCCTCGTCCTCCGGCCCGGTGGGCATGGCGCGCAGCCTGCCGACCGGGGACAGGAAGATCGGGACCAGCATCGCCGCGGACAGCAGGCCCGCGATCCACAGGGCACCGTGCAGACCGGCGAGCGCCGCGAGCAGGCCGCCGACGGGCCCGCCGAGCGCCCCGCCGCCGTACAGCAGCATGCGCATCGCGGCCGTCATCCGGCCCATCAGATGCTGCGGGGTGATGGTCTGACGCAGGCTCACGATGAGCACGTTCGAGACGCTCGCGCCCACGTACTCCATGAAGAAGGAGGCCACGAACAGGCCCACGAGCAGCCAGCGGGGACCGCCCGCCGCGGGAATGAGCAGCGGGCCGAGGAAGATGACCGACACCGACACCCGGTACGCGGTGCCCACCGAAAGACGGCGCACCACCATCCCGGACATCAGCGCGCCGAGCAGGCCTCCCACGGCCGCCGCGCCCATCACGAAACCGACCGCCGCGGCGGACAGTTCCTTGTCGCGCACCGCGTAGAGCAGGAACAGCGTCTGCACCATGGTCAGCAGGAAGTTGCAGGAACAGCCGACGAGCCCCATCGCACGCAGCCAGCGGTTCCCGAACACCCAGCGCAGCCCCTCCAAGAGCTCGACGCGCAGCCGCCGCTTCTCCTCCGGCACCGCCGGCGCGGGCTCGGGCTTCCTGATGAGGAGCAGCGACACCACCGACAGGGCGTACGAGAAGGCGTTGGCGGTCATGGCGAACGGCGCCGAGAACACGCTCACGAGTGTGCCGGCGAGACCGGGCCCGGCGATGTCCGCCGACGACAGCGTGGCGTTCAGCTTGGTGTTCGCCTCGAGGAGGCTCCGCCGGTCCTTCACGAGCACCGGAACGTACGACATCCAGCTGACGTCGAAGAGCACCGTCGCCACCCCGATGCCGAGCGCGAGCGCGTACAGCGTCGGCAGCGTGAGCAGCCCGAACTCGTACAGGACCGGCACGAGCCCGATCAGCACCATCCGGACCAGGTTGGCGCCCAGCATCACCGGCCGCTTCCGCACCCGGTCCACCCAGACGCCGAAGAGCAGGGCGAGCCCGAGGAAGGGAACCAGCTGCGCGAACCGCAGCATGCCCAGCTCCCCGGCGCCCACGCCGAAGACCAGGACCGCGGTCAGCGGCAGCGCGAGCTGGGTGATCTGGGTGCCATAGAGGGAGAGCCCCTCGCCCGCCCAGAACACCATGAAGTCCCTGTCGCGCCAGAGCGACCGAGGAGGGCCCTCCGCCTCGGCCGCGGGGGCCGACGCGGTGGGCGTGCCGTGCTCCGTCATGCCGGACTCGCCTCTCGTAGCGCCTCGTTGACGACGGCGGTGATGGCCGCCAGGCCCGGGTCCTGCCACACGGAATGGTGGTCACCCGGTGCGATGTGCTCGGTGAGCCGGCTCGCGTACGGACTCCAGTCGAGGAGCCGCTCCACCGACTCCGCGGCTCTGATCAGGATCGTGGGCCCGTCGTACACCGCGTCGAGCCGGTGCTCGCGCATGGCCACGACATGCGTACGGAAGAGGGCGTAGCGCTCCAGCAGGAACTCCGCGTCGAACTCCTCGGGTACGGCGCCGTGGAGCTCCGCCGCGGCGAAGACCTCGGCCGGCTCCGCCCCCGGGCGCACACCAGCCAGCGCCTTGTCGACACCGGGGGCCCGGTCACGGGTCACGCCGAGGAAGTCGTACAGGAAGTAGCGGGCCAGCTCGTCGTCGGGCGGCACCGACTGCGTCCCGGGCAGCGCCGCGTCCACGATGACGAGCAGCGGCACCTCCTCACCCGCGGCGACGAGGAGCCGTGCCATCTCGTACGCGACGACCCCGCCGAGGGACCATCCGAGCAACTGGTAGGGGCCGTGCGGCCGGTCCGCCCGGAGCGAGGCCGTGTGCAGCTCGGCCAGCTCGCGGATCGACGTCAGGGGCTCCGAGGCGCCGTCGAATCCTGGCGCCTCGAATCCGAACACCGGGCGCGCCGGGGCGATTCGGTGCGCCATCGACGAGTAGCAGAACGGCGATCCGGAGACCGGATGGACGCAGTGCAGCGGAAGCAGGTCACCCTCTGCGCGGAGGGTGACGAGACTGCCGACGGTCGGTTCGATCACGGGGTCGGCGCTCCGTTCGGGGTGGGTGCGGGCGGTGCGAGCCGCTCGTCGATGACACGTGCGATGCCGCTGACCGTCGTACCGCCGTACAGCAGACGGACGTTCACCCGGATCCCGAAGTGCTTGTTGAGCCGGGTGACCGCGCGCATCGCCTGGAGGGAGTTGCCGCCGAGCGTGAAGAACCCGCTGTCCACCCCGATCCGGGACGTGCCGAGCACGGCCGCGAAGACCTCGGCCACCGCCTTCTCGGTCGGCGTGGACGGCGCGGTGCCGCTCGCCGGCGGCTCGCCGAGGTCGTCGGGCGGCGCCGGGAGGGCCTTGCGATCGACCTTGCCGTTGGGCGTGAGGGGCAGCTCGTCCAGGACGAGCACGGTGCCGGGCACCATGAAGGCGGGGAGGGACCGGGCGGCGTGCTCGGCGACCTCTGCGGGCTCCACGTTCCGGCCGCTCTCGGCGACGAGATGGGCGACGAGCCGCCGGTCGCCCGCTCCGTCGGGATGCGCGGTGACGACCGCCTCCCTGACCGTGTCATGGGCGCGGAGCACGGACTCGATCTCGCCCAGCTCGATCCGCAGACCGCGCAGTTTGACCTGGAAGTCCGCCCTGCCGAGGAGTTCGATCAGCCCGTCGGGACCGTACCGGGCCACATCGCCCGTCCGGTAGAGACGCTCGCCCGACACCTCGCCGCAGGACCACTCGAAGAACCGCTCCGCCGTCTGTTCGGGCCGGCCGAGATAGTCCCGGGCGAGCCCGATCCCCGCAAGGTGCAGTTCGCCGGGAACCCCCGGCGGCACGGGCTGGAGACCCTCGTCGAGGATGTACGTGCGCTGGTTGGCCATCGGGCGTCCGTACGGGATGCTCGTCCAGCGGGAGTCGGTCTTCACCACCTCGAAGATCGTCGAGTGGATCGAGGACTCCGTCGCTCCGCCCAGGGCGACGAAGCGCAGGGCGGGGGCGAACGCCCGTGCCCGGTCGGGCAGCGACACGGGAATCCAGTCGCCGCCGAGCAGCGCCAGACGCAGGTCGCCGAGCGGCTGGGCACCGATGCTGTCCAGGTGGTCGACGACCATGTCCAGGAGAGCGGGAGCCGAGTTCCAGACGGTGACCCGGTGGGCGGCGAGCAGGTCCGCCCAGTGCTCCGGATCCTTCGCCCGCTCCGGCTCCGGCAGGATCACCGTTCCGCCCGCGGCGGTGAGCCCGAGGAACTCGTACACCGACATGTCGAAGCTGGGAGACGACAGGGCCAGGACCCGGTCCCCCGGGCCCACGCCGAAGCGGGAGTTGAGGTCGGCGATGTTGTTCATCACCCCGCGGTGCCGCAGGGCGATCGGCTTCGGGGCGCCGGTCGACCCGGACGTGTGGATGATGTACGCGAGGTCGTCGGGGGTGGCGCCGCCCTCCGGATCGTGGGTGGGGAGCCCGGCGAGGAGCTCCTCGGCCCGGTCGAGGAGCACCACCGGGGCGTCGGGCCCGGTGCCCGCGGGAGGCAGGCTGTCGGCGGGACCGCTCCGGCTGACGACCACCGCGCAGGACGTGCCGGCCACCATCGTGGCGAGGCGCTGCCGGGGGTAGTCGGGGTCGAGCGGCACGTAGGCGCCGCCCGCCTTGAGCACCCCGAGGACGGCGACGAGCAGCTCGGCGCAGCGGTCCAGGCAGATGCCGACCCGCCGGTCGGGGCCGACCCCGAGGCCCCGCAGATGGTGGGCGAGACGGTTCGCCGCCTCGTTCACCTCGCGGTACGTCCAGCTCCGGTCACCGCCCACCAGGGCGAGGGCGTCGGGGGCCCCGGCGGCGCGGGCCTCGAACGCGGTGTGCAGACAGACGTCGTGCGGAAGGTCCGCCGCGGTGTCGTTCCACTCGACGAGCATCCGGCGCAGCTCGTCCTCGGGGAGCAGCCGCAGCCGCGACACCGGCCGCTCCGGGTCCGCGAGCGCGTCCTCCAGGAGCGTGCGGTAGGAGTCGAGCAGCCGGACCACGGTGGCCCGGTCGAAGAGTTCGGGGGCGTACCGCAGCTCCGCGCTCGGCAGGCCGTCGTCCTCCTCGCCCGGCGGGTGCAGGACCAGCTCGAACTCGTCCCGACCCGCCGGCCCGGCCTCCGCCGTCCCGACGGGGGCCGAGCCGTCGGCGAGCCCGGCCACCGTCTCCGTGCCGGTGACGGTACGGCTCAGGCGGACCGCCGTACCGACACCGGGTGTCGTCACGAGGAAGCCGAAGTCGGCCTGACCGCTCCAGCGGTGGAGCAGGGCGGTGAAGCCCGCCAGGAGGATTCCCTCCGGGGCCGACCTGGCCGAGGGGCCGAGCGGCAGCCGGGCGGAGCCCGTCCGCTCCGGAGCGGCCCCGGGCAGGCGTGGACGATCGGTCGGCAGCAGCACGGGCGGCGACGGCACGGGAACCGAGGCACCCGCCGTCAGGGGCGCGGGTACGGGATCCGGTGCGGGAGTCGTCATGGAATCCGGGTTCCGGCTCAAGACCTCTCTCCTGGCTCGCGGTCGGAGACATCGGCGGCGCCGACGCCGGCCCCGAAGGGCAGCGGGTGGGTGCGGCACAGGGCGGCCACCTCGGCCGTCACCCGGTCGCGCACCACGGAGTCGGTGCGGAACTCGGTGTCACCGAGCACGGTCGTCGCGCTGAGCACGTCGTGGAGCAGAGCGGCGCAGACCCGCATCTGACCCGGCCCCATGCCCCGCTGCGCCAGCACGTTCGTGCCCAGACGCAGACCGCTGGCGACGAGCGGCGCCTTGGTGTCCTTCGGGATGCGGTTGCGGTTCGTGAGGATCCCGCACTCCTCCAGGGCGCGCTCGGCGACCACACCGGTCATGCCGCGGTCGAGCATGTCCAGGAGCACCATGTGGTTCTCGGTACCGCCGGTCAGGACCCGGTATCCGGCCTCGCCCAGGGCGTCGGAGAGCGCCGCGGCGTCCGCACGGACCAGCCGCATCGTGTCCCCGAACGCCGGCTCCGCCACGAGCTTGAGCGCGTGGGCCTTCGCGGCGACCGACGCAGGGCTCGGCGTGCCCTGGGACTGCGGGAACACCGCGCGCTGCATCAGCCGGGAGAGCGGGGTGCGGCGGGCGTCCGGGCCGGGAGTCAGGTGCTCCTCCCCGATCAGGATCAGCCCCCCGCGCGGCCCGCCCAGCTGCTTGTACGTACTGGTGGTCGTGACGTGCGCCAGATCGATGGGGCTGGGGTGCTCCCCGGAGGCCACCAGACCGGCGATGTGCGAGATGTCGGCCACCAGATACGCCCCGACGGAGTCCGCGATGGCGCGGAACCGGGCGAAGTCCAGGATCCGCGGATAGGCGCTGGCTCCGGCGATGAGCACCTTGGGACGGTGAGCGAGGGCCAGCTCGGCCACCTGGTCGTAGTCGATGAACCCCTGGTCGTCCAGGCCGTAGTGCACCGCCCGGTAGTGGTGACCGGTCACCGACGCGGCGGACCCGTGCGTGAGATGCCCGCCGGAGTCCAGGTCGAGGGCGAGCAGAACACCGCCCGGGGGCAGCAGCGCGGCCAGCACCGCCTGGTTGGCCGAGGAGCAGGAATGCGGCTGCACATTGGCGTAACGGGCGCCGAAGGCACGCTTGGCCCGGTCGACGGCGAGTCGCTCCACAGCGTCGAACCGCTCCGCACCGGGGTGGTAGCGAGCTCCCGGATAGCCCTCGGCCGTCACGTTCGACAGGGCGGCGCCGCCCGCGGCCAGCACCGCGGGGCCCGCGGCGCTGGCGGACGCCACCATGGCGAGGGTCATGGCCTGCCGCTCCACCTCCCGGTCGAGGAACAGCGCCAGCTCGGGGTCGGTCCCGTTCAGCAGCTCCATCCCCCGGCGAAGCAGCGCCGCCTGCGCGGAGCCGGAGCCGGAGCCGTTCTGCGGCGCGGGGCGCGCCGGCGCGGGTGCTGCGGGCGCCGGCGGCACGGGCGGCGACGGAAACGGGATCGAGACCCGTGGGGCGTCAAGCACGCGTACCCGCCTTCGACTTCACCAGCGTGTCGATGGCCGTGGCGACCGTGGCGACCGAGGCACCGCCGTACAGGAGCCGGACGTTGACCTTGACCCCGAAGTGCTTGTTGAGCCGGCTCACCACCCGCATCGCCTGCAGCGAATTGCCGCCCAGCTCGAAGAAGTTGCTGTCCGCGCTGACCTGCGTCACGGACAGAACGGTGCCGAACACCTCGGCCACCTTCTCCTCGGTCGCCGTCACCGGGGCGACGAAGTTCGCCGTCCCGTCGCCCGAACCGGACACCGGAGCCGGCAGCTTGGTGCGATCGATCTTGCGGGCCGGGGTCAGCGGGAACTCCGCCAGCTCCACCCACCCGGTCGGCACCATGTACTCGGGCATCGTCGCGCCCAGGTGCTCACGGAGCTCCGCCACCGTCGGCGAGATGTCACCGAGCACCGTGTAGTACGCGACGAGCTGCTTCTCCCCGTAGTCCTCGCGCAGCAGCACCAGGGCCATCCGGACCTTCGGGTGCGTCAGCAGGCCGGACTCGATCTCACCGAGCTCGATCCGCAGCCCGCGCAGCTTCACCTGGTTGTCGAGCCGCCCGATGAAGTCGATCTGGAGATCACGGGTCCAGCGCACCAGGTCGCCGGTGCGGTAGACCCGGCCCTTGCCCAGGATCGGGTCGGTGACGAACTTCTCCTCCGTCAGCTCCGGCAGGTTGAGGTAGCCGCGCGCGAGGCCGTCGTCGCCGCCGATCAGCAGCTCGCCCGGCACACCGACCGGCACCAGGTTGAACTCCTTGTCCACCACGTAGTGCAGCCGGCTGAACTCGGGCCGGCCGATGGGCGGCGAGGACTGCCACTCCTTGTGCTCGCACAGGTACTCGGTGGTCGCCACCGACGCCTCGGTGGGGCCGTAGAGGTTCACGAACTTCCGGCCCGGCAGGTTCCACTTGTTGACCAGATCGGCCGGCAGCGCCTCCGCCCCGCCCATGATGTACTTCAGATCCGGGTACGGCCCCGCCTCGACCACGGAGAGGATCGCCGGGGACAGCCCCGCGTAGGTCACCCGCTGGTCACGCATCAGGGCCCCCAGGGCCTCCGGCGACGAGGCGTCCTCCGGAGCCACGAGCACGAGCGCCGAGCCGCTGATCAGACCCGCGAAGATCTCGCCCTGGGACATGTCGAAGGTCAGCGCGGGCAACTGCAGGAGCCGGTCCTCGGTGTTCCACTCGCCGAAGCTGCGCCGGTACGCCTCGATGAACATGCGCAGGCCGCGCTGCTCGATCATCACGCCCTTGGGCCGCCCGGTGGAACCGGAGGTGTAGAGGACGTAGACCAGGGAGGCGGGCTGCGCCCACTCCTCGAGCGGCTCGTCGTCCGGCTGGGCCTCGATGACGTCCCAGTCGGCGTCGATCCGGACGGTCTCCCAGCCGCACGACTCCGGCAGGTCGCCGAGCGAGGCGGCCCGGGTGATGACCAGCGGGCTCTTGGTGTCCCGCAACATGTGGTCGAGGCGGGCGTTGGGGTGCGAGGGGTCGATGATGGTGTAGGCGGCCCCGGAGACCATGACACCCAGGATCGCGACCAGCGCGTCCAGGTCGCGGTCCATGGCGATGGCCACGACCTCCTCCTGGCGCACCCCGCGGGAACGGATGTACCGGGCGAGCTTGCCGGCCCGGCGCATCAGCTCGCCGTACGTCATCTCCACGCCGCGGCAGACCGCCGCGACCAGGTCGGGGTTCTCCCCGGCGATCCGGGCGATCGTCGCGTGCACCGGCTCCGTGGTGTAGTCGAAGTCGGCGCCGCGTCCCACCTCCAGGAGCTCGGCGCGCTCGGCCTCGGAGAGCATCGGCAGCGCGGAGACCGGGGTCTCCGGGGCGTCCGCGGCGGCGTCGAGCACCGTGCGGAAGTGGTCGATCATCGCCTCGACGCGCCAGCGGTCGTAGAGGTCGGTGGCGAACTCGACGATGAGACGAAGGCGTTCGGCGCCCTCGACGAAGCTGAAGGACAGGTCGAACCGCGAGCGCGAGGTGGCCAGCGTGATCGACTCGGACGACAGGCCGCTCAGTTCGAGGGCGTCGCCGGTGCTGGCCTCGCCGAGGAGCTGGCAGGCGATCTGGAAGAGCGGGTTGCGTCCCGCGTCCCGGGTCGTCTGCACGCGGTCGACGACGTGGTCGAACGGCACGTCCTGGTTGTCGTACATGTCCAGGTTCGCGTCGGCGATCCGCTCGAGGAGCTCGGTGAACGTGACGCCGCCCGACAGGTCGCACCGCAGCACCGTCATGTTGATGAACAGGCCGACGACGTCCTCGAGTTCGGGGTCGGTGCGGCCGAGCATGGGCACCCCGAGGGCGATGTCGTCCTGGCCGCTGTACCGGCTCAGTACGACGTTCAGGGCCGCGGCCACCACCATGTACAGGGAGGCGCCCTGCTCGTGCGCCAAGGCCCGTGCCTTGGTGAGCAGTTCGACGGGGAAGTCGACCACGAAGGTCTCGCCGTTCTGCGTGGGCTCCGGCGGCCGGAGCCGGTCGGCGGGCAGTTCGAGCGCTTCGAGGCCGGCCAGCCGCTCCTCCCAGAACTTCAGCTCCTCCTCCCAGACGCCGTCGGCCCGCTGCTTGCGCTGCCGCTTGATGTGGTCGACGTAGCCGATGGACAGTTCGGGCAGCGAGGGCGCCCGGCCCGCGGCCAGGTCGTCGTAGGCCCCGGAGATCTCCCGGCTGATCACACCGCCGGACCAGCCGTCGGTGACGATGTGGTGGAAGCTGAGGCTGAGCACGTGGTGGTCGGCGGCCAGCCGGAACAGCTGGAACCGGGAGATCGGTCCCGCGGCCAGGTCGAACGGCGTGTCCGCCTCGGTCTGCAGCGCCTCGCGCAGCGCGCTCTCGGCCTCCTCCGGGCCCAGCTCGGAGAGGTCCCGGAGCGGCAGCGGCCGGTCCTCGGCGGGCGACACGACCTGGTAGGGGACGCCGTCCGCCGCGTGGAAGGTGACCCGGAGCTGCTCGTGGCGCTTCACGAGCAGGTTGATCGCGCCTTCCAGGGCGGCCGTGTCGAGCGGGCCGCGCAGCCGGTAGGCCACCGGGACGTTGTAGGTGGTCTCGCCGGGGCTCATCTGGTCCAGGAACCACAACTGTTCCTGGCCAAACGACAGTTGGATGTTCGACTCGTCAGTGTGCATGCTCATCGTCACAGAACTCCGTTCGGGGGCATGGCAGGGCATGGCAGGGCATGGCGAAGCAGGTCAGGGCAGGGCGGAGGCAGGTCAAGGACGCGGCAGGGCGGGGCGCGGCAGCGCGGCGTGTCGCCCTGGGGCGCGGAAGTGAGGAACTCGAGGGTCCTGACGGGCCGGGGCGGGGGCCCCCGTGGCGGGGTACGGGGCCAGGGGGCCGGAGCCCCGGCGGGTCAGCGGACCGGGGCGGGGCCGGCCGGGGGAGTGGAGGGTCTGAGGACCCGCTCCACGCGGCTCAGTCCTTCGGCCACCGCCTCGGGGGATCGCGCGAAGCAGATCCGGAAGCCGTCACTGGCTCCGAGGGTCTCGCCGGGCATCAGCAGGACGCCCAGGTCCAGTGCTCTGCGGCACATCGCGAGGGGTTCCTCCCCCGTGGTGAGCCAGAGCCAGGCGAAGGGGGTGCCCTCGGGCTCCACGAGGGTCACCGCGTCCGCGTTGCGCCGGGCGAAGTCCCGTACGAGGGTGAGCCCGGCTTCGGTGACCTCGTGGTACGTGCGCAGATGGTCCTCGCGGTGGGCCAGGACGTCGCAGGCCAGGGTCTCGCACAGCACCGAGTTGGAGATGGTGGACAGGAACTTGCGCCGTGCGCAGCTCTCCACGACGGCCGGCGGACCGTAGAGCCAGCCGACCCGCAGCCCGGGAAAGCCGTACACCTTGGACAGGCTGGACACGGAGATCACCCGGTCGCTGCCGACGGCCGCCGAGCGCGAGAGGTCGAGCGCGTACTCCTCGTCGAGCAGCAGATGGGCTCCGGTGCGCGCCGCGAGGGCGACCAGACCGCGCAGGTCGTCCTCCCCGATGCGCCGGCCGGTCGGGTTGCACGGGCTGTTGGCGACGATCAGCCGCACGTCCGGCCCGGCCACCGCCTCGGCGGCCTCGACGTCGAAGCTGAGGTCCGGGCGGAATCCGACGAGGTCGACCCGGGCGCCCAGCTCGGGCGGCACGTCCCAGGACTGCTGCCAGCCCGGCCGGAAGGCGATCACCCGTGACCCGGGGGTCAGCAGCGCCGCGTACACGAGGTAGAGCGCCTGCTGGGCGCCCTGGGTGATGAGCACCGATTCGGCCGAGCCGCCGTACAGGCCGGCGACCGCCTCGCGCAGGGCGCCGAGGCCCCGGTCGTGTCCGTAGTCCAGTTCGAGGCCGGCCGGCACCTTGAGGGAGTCGAGACGCCCGGGGAGCATGTTGCTGTCGCCGAGGTCGATGTCGAAGCGCCCTGCGGCGTCCTCGAACACCCACCGCTGGATCGGGTAGTCACGCGTCGTCCGCGCGTGCGGGGAGGGGCTCACCGTACGGTCTTCGCCGGCGTCGTCCGGTCGAGCCGGGCGCGCAGGGCGGGCGCGAAGGAGCCGGCCGCCACCTGCTCGGCGTCTCCCGTCATGGTGACGTGGCCGTCCTCGGCCACGCTGATTTCCACCGTGCCGCCGGGCATCCTGACCTCCACCCGGGCGTCGCAGAACCCCAGTTCGCGGGCGGCGGACACCGCCGCGCAGGCGCCGGCGCCGGACGCCGTCACGTACCCGGCGCCGCGCTCGAAGACCTCGAGCTCCATCACGGACCGGTTCACCATGCGCATGAACTGCACGTTGGTGCGGTTCGGGAAGCGCTCGTGACCGGCGATCCTGGGGCCGAGCCGCCGGGCGAGCTCCGCCGTCGGGGTGTCGTCCACCCGTACGACCGTGTGCGGATTGCCGTTGTACACGCAGGTGACGGTCAGTTCGTCGCCGTCCACGGCGAGCGGCACGTTCACCGCGCGCCCGTCGAGCGGAGTCCCGTCCTCGCGGAGCAGAGACACGTCGGCGGCGTCGAAGCCGGGCCGTCCCATGCCGACCTCAACCCGTCCCTCGGAGGCGTCGAGGACCCGTACGGGGGAGTCGCCGGCGGCCGTACGGAGGGTGAACTCGCCTCCGTCGGCCCAGGCGCCGGGCTCCTGCCCGGCGAGGTGGAGCGCGAACATCCGCAGACCGTTGCCGCTTCTGCCGCAGTCGGATCCGTCGGAGTTGTACAGGTCGAGCGAGACCGGGGCGCCGGGGCGGGGCGGCTCCAGCGGCCCGTAGAGAAGTCCGTCGGCACCGATGCCCAGCCGCCGGTCGCAGACCAGCCGGATCGCCTCACGGGTCACGGGGAAGTCGGTGTGGCGGGGGTCGATCACCAAGTAGTCGTTGCCTGCTGCCTGGTATTTGAAGAAGTCGTTCACGGATGAACTCCCTTGGCTGCGGGGCGCGGCGCCGCCCCGAGGCGTGGTGCCTCGCCCCGGGGCGGCGCCCGGTTTCACTGCTCGGAGAGCGCGGCGTTGTCGTGCTCCTCGCCGTACCACTTCTCCGCCCACCGGGAGAACGCGATGATGACGATGTCCCGGTGGCCGGGGCCGCCGTCGGCGGACAGCACGTCGGTGACGTCGTGGGCGAGCGCCCGGTCGTCCAGGAGGACCGCCTGGCCCGGCTCCAGCGTCCCGGCCCAGAAGGGCTCGTCGGCTCCGGGGTTCCACAGACGGGTCTGGCCGCCGGCCACGTTCACCTTGTTGAGGACCGCGATCATCACGAACTCGTGGCCGTCGTGGTGCACGCCCTCCGGGGTGAGCGGGCCCGGCTTGCCGCCCTCGGCGCGGGTCCGGTTCTGGTGGACGTTGATCTGCCAGTCCTCGGACCGGTCGAGACCGAGCTCGCTGACGCCGTGACTGATCAGCGGGGTGAAGTCCACCTTGATCGGCTCGTAGACGCGACGGATGCCGCCGCCGACCGAGTTGAACTTCTTGTAGGTCGTGTAGTCCCGGTGCGCGAGACGCTCGAACGACCACCCGTCACTGCCCTGGGGGCTGAGGCGGTACTGCGAGAACCGCTTGAAGCGGGTGCCGTTGCCCATGTACTCGTCGACCGGGCAGTCGTCGTAGCTGGGCAGGATGTCGGCGGAGATGTCGGGCAGGTTGATGATGACGAAGCGTTCGCTGCCAAGGGCCATGGTCTCTCCTCCAGAGAAGATGAAGTCGTCGGACGTCAGGCGGCGACGGACGGGATGCGCTCGTCCAGGTACGCGGCAGAGGAGTTGAGCCGCCAGAGGATGCCGCGGGCGATGGCGCGCCGCATGTCCGCGGACTCGGCGGCGGGCAGCACCACGTTGTGGAACCAGCCCTGCGCGTGCTGCGAGTCGATCGTGATGTGCAGCTTGTGATAGGTGATGCCGACCTCGGGCAGACCGAGGCGCTCCCAGGCGTGCACGACCTGGACGAACCGGTCGGGTGCCATCCACTCGGTCATGCCCAGGAAGCCCACGGCCTCCGCGTACAGGGCGCGCTGGCGGCACAGCATGACGGCGAGGTTGCCGTTGAGCAGGGAGGTCGCGGTGAGCGACCGGCTCAGCTCGTCCTCCGAGATCTCGAAGACCTCGTAGATCTTGTTGAAGAGGTGGGTGTGGACCTGGGCGTGGTCGCCGTTGCCCATCTCGTCCCAGAAGTTGGCGGCGATCTCCATCTTGGCGGCGCCGGCGGTGCCCACCTGCATCATGGCGAGCAGGTCGTCGAAGCGGCCGTCGACGACCGACTCCTGCATCACGTAGTTCCGCAGGTCGTCGTGCGAGGCCGTGTTGCGGATGAAGTCGTGGTAGTACGGGTGCTTGTACACCCGGTGGTTCCGGGCCGTGTTCTTGAGCCAGGTCAGGTACTCCCGCGGCTCCGTGGGCGCCTCTTCGATCAGCCCCGGCTCGATCAGGGCGTCCTGGGCGGCCGCGGTGGCGGTCTCGAGGAGCCTGGCTATCTCGTACACGACGACCGATCCCTCGGCGGTCTGCCCCTGCGGGATCTTGGTGTACAGCTGGTAGATCCGGTCGAGGAGGTACTGCTGGGCGTACAGGGCGCCGTTGTCGCCCGAGGCCGCAGCGGCGTTGATGTCGGCCACCTCGCCCAGGACGCGGCTCCGCTCGCCGCCCGACAGGGCGTCGACCTTCTCGGGCGCGGAACCGAGCCATGCGCACACCCTGTCCACGGTGGACAGGAACGGGTCACCGGGTACGGTCAGACCCTTGGAGCCGCCGACTTCTGGCATGTGTTTCCCCTTGGATTCACTGGACGAATCAGATTTGCGACGCGCGGTCTGTGCACCGTCGCCAGGAACGGCGACGGTTGGCCTGCCATTGCTCGTACTGCGGCGAAACGTTCTTGCGGGCCGCAGCGGTGGCGGGCGCTGCCATTCTGCAAGGGGCCCACTGGACGGAATATGTACGCGCTCTGTACGACCGCCGGGCCCCCGCCGCCGGCCTTCGCGTACGGCCCTGGCCGCCGGGCTACGCTGGCCGTCGCCCTGGTGGACGAACGCCTCGGCGGACGTCGACACGGAAGGTGCGCGTGAGCGAGGCGTGGACGGATGCCGGCCTGTACGGGCGGCTGCGCGTCGAGCGGGGAGACCTCGGGCCGGCCCGCTGGCTGACCGAACGCCGGCCCGGGTACGGCGAGTTCGGAACCGTCGGCGGGGTCGCCGCACCGGGATTCGCCGCCTACGCGCGCGTGTTGCACCCCGCGGCCCTCGACGAGCGCCCCGTGCGCTGGGAGACCGTCGCCGCCGCCTACGGGCGGAGCGTCGGGGAGCTGACGGACTGGCACGAGGTGATCGGCGTGGACCGGTTCTACCAGAACGACGAGGAGTACGGCCTGGCCGGGGTGTGGGACGAGCATCCGGCCGAAGGCCCCACGCCGGGCGAGGTGGCGCGGGAACTGGTCCCCGTACTGGCCCGGCACACGGACACGCCGGAGCGGTGCTGGTTCGGGTTGTGGCACGGCTACGGCCGCCGGGAATGGCCCGGGATCCCCACCTTCCCGACGCCGGAGCGGGACGAGATCCTCCTGTCGGGAGCGCTGGCCGACGTCATGTCCCCTCCCGAGGCCGAGCCGTTCGACGAACTGCCGGACCTGTGGTGGCCGCAGGACAGGGCCTGGTGCGTGGGCGGGGACGTCGATCTGGTGAGCACGTACGTGTGCGGCTCGGAGGACCTGATCGCCGAACTGCTCGCGACGCCCGGCCTGGAGGTCCACCGCGTGTCGTCAGGGGACCGTGTCGGCTGACCGGCCGCAGGTGCCGGGGCGTAGCGGATGGGTGATTCTTGGAGCATGGGTGCCAACCGTCGTGGGCCCCTGCGCAGGGGCCGGTCCGGGGTCCGCGGTGTGCGCGCCGTGGTCGCCGCCGCTGTCGCCGCCGTGATCACCGTCGTCGCGGTGGCCGCGGGCGTCGCTCTGCGCGGCGCCGACGCGGGCGGCACGCCTGCCGGTGCCCGCGGCGCGCAGGTGACGCCTGCCGGTGTCCGCGGCGCGCAGGTGACGCCTGCCGGCGTCCACGGCGCGGACGCGACGTCCGCCGGTGTCCACGGCCCGTCGGCGGCGCCGCCGACGCCCTCGCCGTCGGCGCCCACGCCCCGGCCTACCGCCTCTTCCGTCGCGGCGGAGGTGTCCATACCGTCGATCGGGGTCGAAGCGCTGGATGTCGTGCCGTACGAGGGCACGACCGACGACCGGGCGGGAACCCGGATCCAGGACCGGGGTGTGGCCGCCAGCCCCTACGGCGAGCACGGGGGCGTCGGGCCAGGGGACGTCGGCAACTATCTGGTGACCGCCCACCGGCTCTCCGCCGGCGGGCCGCTGCGTGATCTGCCCGCGGTCGACGTGGGGGACCTGGTGCGTGTCACCGCCGGGGGCACGGTCTACACGTACGAGATCGTCGAGACGCGGGAGACGTCCTTCCGCTCGGAGCGCTCGCTCGCCGAGCAGCGGGCCGCCGTGCCGGGCGCCCCGGGGCAGAAGCCCACCCGAGCCATGATCACCCTCTCGACGTGCGCGACGCCGGAGGACGACGCGGCGGGCAACTTCTGGCGGGACGCCCAGGGCAACCCCGAGCACCGGATCGACAAGATAGGCGTCCTGACGTCGAAGCGGCCGGCGTAGGGCCTGTCCTCCGGTGCGGGACAGGCCCTGGGACACTCGCCGGCCGGTGCGGCGCGCGTGAGGGGAGCGGCGGATTCCGCCCCAGGGGTAGAAATCGCTTTCTGTCCCCGGCATGCTGTCCGCCACCGCGCCGGGCCGCCCGCGCGCCCGTCTCCCGGAGGTTCCCCCCATGCCCCCCTCCGCCCCCACGCC
>JOBE01000008.1 GCA_000717735.1 Streptomyces griseoluteus
GCGCCCACCGAGATCTCCACCTCTCTATTCGTCGGCAGCGTCAGATGTGTATAAGAGACAGTGGGTGGGTGGGGAGCGGTGGGGCCGGTGGGGGTTCAGGCCGTGCGCTTGCGCGGGGTCGTCTTCTTGGCCGGGGCCGCCTTCTTGGCCGTCACCTTCTTCGCCGGCGTCTTCTTCGCCGTGGCCTTCGGCTCCTCCTTCGCCGCCGTCTTCTTCGCGGTGGTCTTCGCCGTGCTCTTCGCCGCCGTCTTCTTCGCCGTCCCGCCCGTGGCCTTCGACGTCGACTTGCGCGCCGGGGCCGCCGTCTCCTTCGCGGGCGCCCTCGACGTGGACTTCTTGCCGCCCGTCTCCTTCGGCGTCCCACGCGGCTTGAACTCCGTCACCACGGCGTCCCCCTCGCCACGCGCCTCCTTCGCCGCCCTGACGCTGTTCTCCAGGGCCGCCATCAGGTCGATGACCTGGCCACCGGCCGGCTCCCCCGGCTCCGGGGCCGCGACACCCTCGCCGCCCTCCGCCTTCGCCGCGATCATCTCCTCGACCGCGGCGCGGTAATCGTCGTGCAGGGTACTGATGTCGACCTCGCCGAGCGTGGCCATCAGGGCGTCCGCCAGGTCGAGTTCGGCCTCCCGTACGGCGACCGGGGTCTCCGGGGCCACCCCTTCCGGGGCGCGGATCTCGTCCGGCCAGAGCAGGCCGTGCATCGCGATCACGTCGTCCACGACCCTGAGCATGCCGAGGCGCTCGCGCCCCCTGAGGGCGAACTTGGCGACGGCCACCTTGTCGCTGCGCTTGAGCGCCTCGCGGAGCAGCGTGTACGGCTTGGCGGCGGGTACGCCGTTCGCCGAGAGGTAGTACGCGGCGTCCATCTGGAGCGGGTCGATCTCACCGGCCGGCACGAACGACACGATCTCGATCGTCTTCGCCGTGGGGAGCGGCAGGGCGGCCAGGTCCTCGTCCGTGATCGGGATCATGGTCCCGTCCGCGTCCTCGTACGCCTTGCCGATCTCCGCCGCCGACAGCTCCTCGCCGTCGACCTCGCACACCTTCTTGTAGCGGACGCGGCCGCCGTCCTCGGTGTGGATCTGGCGAAAGGAGACGGACCGGCTCTCCGTGGCGTTCACGAGCTTGATCGGGATGCTGACCAGGCCGAAGGATATGGCACCGTTCCAGATGGATCTCACGGTTCTTCCCTTTCGAGCCGAATCATCCGAAAACGTGGGATTCTCATCGTATGACGCCCCTCACAGAGGTGGACGGACGGCGCCTGGCGCTCAGCAACCTGCACAAGGTGCTCCACCCGGTCACCGGCACCACCAAGGGGGAGGTGCTCCACTACTACGCGACCGTCGGGGCCGCGATCCTGCCGCATCTGCGGGACCGGCCCGTGTCCTTCCTGCGCTATCCGGACGGTCCCGACGGGCAGCTCTTCTTCACGAAGAATCCGCCGCCCGGCACACCCTCCTGGGTGACGACCACCCCCGTACCCCGCTCCGAGGACCCCGGCGCCCGGCAGGTGGTGATCCAGGACCTCCCCTCGCTGATGTGGGCGTCGAACCTCGTGGTGGAGTTCCACACGCCCCAGTGGCGGACCTCCTCCCCCGCCGTCGCCGACCGCCTCGTCCTGGACCTCGACCCCGGGCCGCCCGCGACGGTCGTCGAGTGCTGCCGGGTCGCGCTGCACCTGCGCGAGCGGCTCGCCGCCGACGGTCTCGAAGCCTTCGCCAAGACCTCCGGGTCCAAGGGGCTGCACCTGCTCGTACCCGTGGTGCCGACACCGTCCGCGCAGGTCTCGGCGTACGCGAGGCAGCTTGCCGTCGAGGCGGAGGCGGCGCTGCCCAAGCTGGTCGTGCACCGGATGGCCAAGGCGCTGCGGCCCGGGAAGGTCTTCGTCGACCACAGCCAGAACGCCGCCGCCAAGACCACCGCCACCCCGTACACCCTGCGGGCCCGGGCCCGGCCCGCCGTCTCCGCCCCCGTCACCTGGGAGGAGGTGGAGGACGGCGCCCACCGCGCCGCGACCCCGGAGGCCCTCGTCCTCCTGATGGACGACATCACGCCACGTCTTGAGCGGTACGGGGACCTCCTGGCGCCCCTTTTCGAGCCCGAACGGGCGGGGAGGCTGCCGTGAGGGGCGCCGGGGGCCCGGGGGGTGCCGGGTGCTCGGGGGACGCCGGCGGCTCGGGCGCCGCCGGCCCCGCGGCCGTCGTGCTGTTCCCGCCCGTCGATGTCATGCGGCCGCGGCCCGCCGACGAGATCCCCGTACAGGCCGAGCCGCCCCGGGAGCTGCAGTACTCGCTCAAGCTGGACGGGTTCCGCGCGCTCGCCTTCGTCCTCGGCGACGGGCGCGTCGTCCTCCAGTCCCGCTCCCGACGCGACCTCGCCCCCGAGTTCCCCGACATCGCCGCCCACCTGCGCGACCAGCTGCCGCCCGGGATCGTCCTGGACGGGGAACTGTGCGCCTACCGGGAGGGGCGGCTCAGCTTCACCGACCTGCTGCGCTCTCACCCCGACCGGGTACGCGCAGGCGTGCCCGTCTCGTACATCGCCTTCGACCTCCTCGCCGTCCCCGGCCGGGACGTACGGAGCCTGCCGCTGCGCGACCGGTGGGAGCTGCTCGGAACAGCCCTGCGGGAGGCCCGGCCGCCGATCCAGCGCGTCCTGGCCACCCTCGACGAGGAGACCGCGCGCGCCTGGTTCCACGACCTGCGGGAAGCAGGCGTCGAGGGGATCGTCGCGAAGCTCCTCGGCTCCCCCTACCGCTCGGGGCACACCTGGGCCTGGCGGAAGATCCGGCACGCGGACACCAGCGACGGCGCGCTCCTCGGCGTCCTCGGCCCCGCCGACCGGCCCCGGGCCCTGGTCGTACGGCTCCCCGACGGCCGCACCGTGACCACCTCGCCCCGGCTCACCCCGGCCCAGTCGCGCGAGGTCGGCGCCCTGGTGGGCGACCGCGCCGGGCCGCTCGTCCAGGAGCCGGAACACGGGCCCGTGCGATGGGTGGACCCCCCGGTACCCGTCGAGCTGCGGCAGATCGCGGGGCGACAGCGGCAGGAGAACCCGACCTTCGTGCGCGTACGGGGCGAAGGGTGAGCCGCCGTCCGCCGATGCAGGGCGGAACTGTCGCCGAGTCGTATACGCAGCGCAACTGCCTTGCTGCGTACCGTACATGGCGCAAAGAGAACGCAACGGAAGCCTCCCGCACAGCCGGTGTCGCCGCTACCGCCTCGTCACCCCTCCCGTGGTGCACACTTGCTGCCTGGTACAGCGCTCACGGGGAAGGCGGCCTGGTACATGCTGACGGGGATCGAGGAGGTCGACTGGGCCTCATTGGGGCACGCGTACGGCCCCGCGGACGACGTGCCAGAGCTGCTCCGCGGACTCGCCTCCGCCGACCCCGCCGAGCGGGAGACCGCCCTCGACGGCATGTACGGGGCCGTGCACCACCAGGGCGACGTCTACGACTCCACCCTCGCCTGCATCCCCTTCCTCCTCGAACTCGTCGCCGACCCCGCCGTCCAGGACCGCGGCTGCATCGTCGAACTGCTCACCAGCATCGGCGGGATCGAACTCGACGACGACGACGAACTGGACGAACTCGGCGCCGACGACGAGGAGTTCATCCCCGCCGCCAACTACGCCATGGCCGCCGCCGCCATCGCCGCCGGCGCCGACGTCTTCCTCGGGCTCGTCTCCGACCCCGACCCCGAGGTGCGGCTCACCGCGCCCTGCGCCCTCGCCTCCCTCCACCCCGAGCCCGCCCGCGTCCTGACCCTCCTGCGGGAGCGGCTCACCGTCGAGCGGGACACCGAGGTACGGCTCGCCCTCGTCGCCGCCGTCGGACGCATCGCCCTGCGGCACGCCTCACTGCGCACCGAGACCGTCGGCTGGCTCGGCTGGCTCGCCCGCGCCGCCCAGGACCCCGGGCTCCGCCTCGCCGCCCTCGCCCAGCGGGCCCGGTGTGCCCCCGGCGACATCCCCGACGACGTCGTGCCCTGCGTGACGGGGCTCCTGGAGGAGATCAGGACCACGGCCCACCGGCCCGAACCCGCGGGACCCGAGCGGCCGGCCACCTCCACGCTCATCGGACAGTTCCGGGAGCTCCTCGAGGAGCACGCCGCCGGACGGCCCGCCCCCTGGACCGAGGAGCTGCTGCGGACCCTCCACACCGCCCTCGACGACCGGGTCGACGACCGCATCGCACTCATCCTCGCCCAGCTGCGCAGCCCCGACTGGGGGCAGCGCTCCGACGCGATCTGGCTGTGCGGCGGGTTGATACGGATCTGGCGCGGGCGGTACGAGGAAGTCGTCCGGCTCGTCGGCGCGCAGCTCCAGGACCCCGAGCCGCGGCTCCGCGAGGCCGCCGCCTCCTTCCTCGAGCGGCTCTTCGAGCTGGGCGCGCCCGCCGCGGACGCGCTCGTCGCGCGCCTCACCGCCGGTCCTGGGGCGGGGGCGGGGCGCGGGCCCGGGGGGTCCCGTCGGCCCGGTGGTGCCGGTGGTGCCGGTGGTGCCGGTCCGCGTGGGGGCGTCGGGCGGTCCGGGCGGGACGGGGTGCTTCTCGCGCTGGCCCGCGCCGGGGACACCCGCGCCGTTCCGCTGCTCGCGCGCGCCCTGGAGGAGGGCGAGGTACGGCGGGAGCTGCTGTACGCCATGGACGGGCTCGGGCCCTCCGCCGCCATGCTCGCCCCGCTGCTGCGGCGCCGGCTCGCCGAGGTCGAGCTCGACGAGCGGCTCCACGACCGGGCCACGCCCCTGCTGTACGCCCTCGGGGCCGTACGGGGCGGCCAGGCCCTGCCGGAGGTCCTGCGGGTCCTGCGCGGGGCGCCGCCCAACCGGCGCGACTGGGTGCGCGAGGCCGCCCTGCGGACCCTGGCGGCCTTCGGGCCCGCCGCCCGGGAGGCCGTACCCGACATGCGAAGACTCATGGCCTCCGAATCGGCCGCCGTCGCCACCGCCGCGGCACGTGCCCTGTGGGCGGCCGAGGGCGACCTGGCGGAGGTCCTGCCGGCCCTGGAACGATGGCTGCGGCCGGGCGCCTCGGGCGCCGACCGGTGCGCCGCGGCCCAGGCCCTCGGCGAGATCGGCCCGGCCGCCGCCGCCGCTGCTCCCGCCCTCCGGCCCGGGCTTGCCTCGCGGGATCTGTGGGTGCGGGTCCGCAGCGCCGCGGCCCTGTGGCGGGTGTCCGGGGACACGGCGGCGGCCCTGCCGGTGCTGCTCGCCGCCTGGGAGGAGAACCGGCACGCGCGCGTGGACGTCGCCGAGTGCCTGGCGGAGATGGGGCCCGCCGCTGCCTCCGCGCAGCTGGTGGTCCTCACGGAGCTGACCCGTCGGCGGCGGCACAACGCTCGCGAGGGCGCCTCCGGGAGCCACGACGTCCATCTCGACGAGAAGCTGCTGACCTTGTGCCGGGCTGCGTTGGCCCGGATGGAGCTCGGGGTCTTCTAGAGTCGGCGGGGGTGCGCTGGGTGGGTTTGCGCCTGGCCGGTGGGCCTTGCGCCTGCCCGGTGACCCTGCGTGGGGGCCGTTCCGGGGGTCGCGTTCGGGACTGCATGATTTACGGCGCTTCTGGCCAGTCTTTGTAGCCCATTCTTTTTGCGCCACAAATAACGCTTCACGTCCCGAACGCGACCCCCTCCACGTCCCCCGCTCCCGTCTTCGGTCGTCTGCGGCTTGCCCTTCCAGCGGTGGGCAAAAGGGGCTTTCCTCCGAATAGGGTCTCCCTGTGGAGAGTCGGGTGAAGCCTCGTGGGGTGTTCGTCGCCGTCTGTGGCCTGCTGTTCGTCGCGGGGTGTGGTGAAGGCGCCCTTGAGAGTGCCGGTGCCACTCCTGCCGCCGTGGGGCCCGTACGGCTCTGGCCCGAGCTGCCGCCCGCCACCGATCCGCCGTTCGACTACGGGGAGTCGGACACCTCGCGCGTCCCCGGCCTCGAGATTTCCGGCGACGACGTCCGTTCCGTCGACGCCGTGGCGGTCGTCCGCGCCGAGGTGCGGGCCCGGCCCGGCGCGTACAGCGGTCCCGACGGGATGTACGAGGAGACCGCTCGCGCCATTGCGGCCTGTGGCAGCGCTCCTGCCGGCTGTCCCGTCATGCGGCCGTACTACCGGGACCTCACCGGCAACGGGCGGGACGAGCTCATCGTGGGGATCCGCATGCCCGAGCAGCAGGTGGGGATCCGGGTCTACCTCGCCGAGAACGGTGGGCTCACCCGGATCATGTCCACCGTCGACCAGGTCGTCAGCGTCGAGCTGGCAGGGCGGGATCTGATCATGCGGGTCGCTTCGGCGGGCATCCCCGGGTACGAGTACCGCACCGCCTGGTCCTGGGACGAGCAGCAGCACAGCATGCTGCCCACCCGGGACGAGATCGTGCGGGTGAGGCCCTCGGCCGGGGCCGTTCCCCGTCTTGTCGGTCCGACGCCCACGGGCGTCCCCTCGCCCGTCGAGACCGGCCCGTGAGGGCGCCCCGGCTGCCCGCCTGGACCGCGACCCTCACGTGGAAGGCCGCCGTCTTCATCGGAGTGATGTGCTGCGCTCTCGCGGCTCTGCTCGGTGTTCTCGTGCATGTCTCCGTGGCCGGGCAGACGGTTGGCGACTCCCGGGAGAAGGCGCTCGCGCGGCTTGACGAGGTCACTCGGCTGTACGAGTCGGGCGAGCCGATCCCCCGGTTCTCCGGCATCGATCCGGCGGGGCTTCCGGCGGCCTTGCGGGCGCTCGCCGTCCGGGGCGAGCGGGGCACGGTGGTCGGTGACCACGAGGGCCGGCCGACGATGTGGGCGGCGGGGCCCGCCGACGGGCGCGCCCTCGCCGTGCGCGTCGACTACACCCAGAGCTCCGAGACGATCGACGCGCTCGACCGTTCGATCCTCGGCTCCTCCGTCCTCGCGATCGGGGCGACGCTGCTCGTGGGCGCCTTCGCCGTCACCCGGGTCACCCGCCGGCTGCACCTGACCGCCCAGGTGGCCCGCCGGATCAGCGCCGGCGATCTCGACGCGCGCGTGGACGATCCCCGGACCAAGGACCCCTCGCGTCCGCAGGACGAGGTGGCGACGGTCTCCGGGGCGCTCGACACCATGGCCTCCACGCTTCAGCGCAAGCTGCAGAGCGAGCAGCGGTTCACCGCCGATGTGGCCCATGAGCTGCGCACGCCTTTGACCGGGCTTTCTGCCGCCGCCGAGCTGCTGCCGGAGGGGCGGCCCTCGGAGCTCGTGCGGGACCGGGTGCGGGCCATGCGGGGACTGACCGAGGATCTTCTGGAGATCTCGCGGCTCGACGCGCGCAACGAGACCGTGGATCTGGCCGTGCACGCGCTCGGTGAGCTTGCCGAGCGGGTGGTTCGGGCGTCGGGCACGGAGACCGGGGTGCGGGTCGTGCGGGACGCCACCGTGGAGACGGACCGGCGGCGGCTCGAGCGGGTCCTCGGCAATCTCGTGGCCAACGCCCACAAGCACGGGGCCCCGCCCGTGGTCGTCACCGTCGACGGGCCCGTGGTGTCCGTACGGGACCATGGGAGTGGATACCCCCGCTATCTGATCAAGTCGGGGCCCCAGCGCTTTCGGACCGAGGGCGGGGGCAAGGGGCATGGGCTGGGGTTGACGATCGCCGTGGGGCAGGCCGAGGTGATCGGCGCCGAGCTCGTGTTCGCCGACGCGGAAGGCGGGGGCGCCGTCGCCCGGCTGCGGCTTCCCGAGTACGTCCCTCTCGGAGAGGACGCGCCGACCGACTGAGCGGACGGCACACCGTCACACAAAAGGGACATAGGGCATACCGCTTGCTACGTTGCGGCCATGACCGCACCGCGCACGGACGCTCCCCCGCCCGGGGTACGCATCCCTAAGCGCCGCGGCGTGGAACTCTCCCTCCTCGTCTGCGCCGTCCTCATCTCCGTCTACGGCTACGCCGAGGTCGGCCTCGCCCGCAGCGGCGCCGTGCCGCCGGACGCCGCCCGCTACGGGGCCGGGCTCGGCCTGCTCGCGCTCGTCGCCCATCTCGCGGTCCGGTTCCGCGCCCCGTACGCCGATCCGCTGCTGCTGCCCATCGCGGTCCTGCTCAACGGGCTCGGACTGGTGCTCATCTACCGCCTCGACCTGGAGACGCCCCACGACCACGCGGCGGCGACGCAGCTGGTGTGGTCGACGCTCGGGGTCGCGCTCTTCATCGTGGTCGTCCTGCTGCTGCGCGACCATCGCGTCCTTCAGGGCTACGCGTACGTCTCCGTGGCCGCCGCGCTCGCCCTGATGATCCTGCCGATCTTCTTCCCCTCCGTGAACGGCGCCAGGATCTGGATCCGGATCGGCGGTCTCTCCTTCCAGCCGGGCGAGTTCGCCAAGATCCTGCTCGCCGTCTTCTTCGCCGCGTACCTCGCCGCCAACCGCAACGCGCTCGCGTACACAGGCCGCCGGATCTGGAAGTTCCAGTTCCCGGCCGGGCGGGTGCTCGGGCCGATCGTCGCCATCTGGCTGCTCAGCGTCGGCGTGCTGGTCCTGGAACGGGACCTGGGTACCTCACTGCTCTTCTTCGGGCTCTTCGTGATCATGCTGTACGTGGCCACCGGCCGGATCGGCTGGATCGCCGTCGGTCTCGTACTCGCCTCCGCCGGAGCCTTCCTCGTCGGCTCGCTCGAACCCCACGTCCACAGCAGGGTGCAGGACTGGCTCGATCCGTACGCCTCCATCCGGGCGGGCGAGGGGCCGGGGCAGCTCGCGCAGTCGCTGTTCTCCTTCGCCGCCGGCGGCATGCTCGGCAGCGGGCTCGGACTCGGCCATTCCATCCTCATCGGCTTCGCCGTCAAGTCCGACTTCATCCTGGCCACGGCGGGCGAGGAGCTGGGACTCGTCGGCCTGACGGCGCTCTTCCTGCTGTACGCGCTGCTCGTCGCCCGGGGATACCGCGCCGGGCTGTCGCTGCGTGACCCTTTCGGGCGGCTCCTCGCCATCGGACTCGCCTCGATCGTGGCGCTCCAGGTCTTCGTGATCGCGGGCGGGGTGATGGGGCTCATCCCGCTGACCGGCATGGCCATGCCGTTCCTCGCCCAGGGAGGTTCGTCGGTGGTCACCAACTGGGTGATCGTGGCACTGCTCATCCGTGTCAGCGACTCGGCGCGCGCCCCGCAGCCCGACTCCGCCGACACCGGGAAGCTCGCCCCGGTGAAGGAGGGCGCCGCGTGATCCGGCCGTACGCCACGGGGAAGGGCGGCGCCTCGTGATCCGGTACGCCCGGCGGGCCGCCGCGCTCTGTCTCGTCCTGCTCGTGGCCCTGCTCGTCAACTCCGCGCGCGTGATGCTCTTCGAGGCCCAGTCCCTCGACGACAACCCGGCCAACCGGCGGATCGCCATCACCCGGTACGCGCAGCCGCGCGGCGAGATCGTCGTCGACGGGAAGCCGGTGACGGGCTCCCGGGACAGCGGGCAGCAGCTGCGCTGGGAACGCACCTACCGCCAGGGGCCGTTGTACGCGCCGCTGACCGGCTACTCCTCGCAGACGTACGGCACGACCCTCGTCGAGCACGCCGAGGACGCGGTCCTGGGCGGCACCGAACCGATGCTGGCGCCGCTGCCGCTCTGGAACGACCTCACGCGGGGCCGGCAGGCAGGCGGTGACGTCGTGACGACGATCCGGTCCCCGATGCAGGAGGCGGCCTACCGGGGGCTCGCCGGGAAGCGCGGGGCGGTCGTGGCGGTCGAGCCGTACAGCGGCCGGATCCTGGCGCTCGTCAGCTCGCCCTCGTACGACCCGGGCGTCCTCTCCGGTACGGGCCGGGGCGTCAAGGACGCCTGGAAGCGGCTGAACACCTCCCCGAACCAGCCGATGCTGAACCGCGCGCTGCGGCAGACGTACCCGCCGGGTTCCACGTTCAAGATCGTGACGGCCGCGGCGGCCCTGGACGCGGGGGCGGTACGGGACGTGGACGCGCCGACGGACACGCCCGACCCGTTCGTCCTGCCCGGCACCCGGCAGGTGCTGCCGAACGAGGCGCGGGGGTGCGCGGACGCGTCCCTCGCGTACGCGATCCAGTGGTCCTGCAACACCGTGATGGCCGGGCTCGGGGTGGAGGTCGGCCTGACGGGCATGGTCGACGCCGTGGAACGCTTCGGCTTCAACGACACCGGGCTCCGCGTTCCCTCCTGGGTCGCGAAGTCCAACTTCGACCGGGAGATGAGCCCGGACCAGCTCGCGCTCTCGTCGATCGGGCAGTTCGACACGACGGCGACGCCCCTCCAGATGGCCATGGTGGCGGCGGCGGTCGCCAACAACGGGGAGATCGCCCAGCCCCACCTCGTCGACCGCACGACGACCTCCGGCGGCACCACGGTCGACCGCACCGGCCGCCGCAGCTACCGGCAGGCGATGAACCCCTCGACCGCCCTCCAGCTCCAGCGCCTGATGGTGAAGGCCGTGGAGGAGGGCACGGGCGGCAACGCGGCGATCCCCGGCGCCCGGGTCGGCGGCAAGACCGGCACCGCGCAGCACGGCTTCGGCAACACCGGCACCCCGTACGCCTGGTTCATCGCCTGGGCCCAGGCCGGCAACACGGCCCAGCCGGCCGTCGCCGTGGCCGTGGTCGTCGAGGACGCCGAGGCCTCCCGTACGGACATCAGCGGGGGCGGCAGCGCGGCGCCGATCGCCCGGGCGGTGATGGAGGAGGCGTTGCGGCTGGAGACGGAGAAGCGGAATCCGTAGCCGGGGTATTGGATCCGATATCCGATAGCCGGATCGGGGATGCCGGATCGGGGATGCCGGATCCCGGAGGTTGGATCCCGGAGGTTGGATCCCGGAGGTTGGATCCCGGAGGTTGGATCCGATGTCCGGTCAGGACATCGCTTCTCCCTCCGCGATCGCCTCCGCCACCTCCTCGACCCGTTCCCGCTCCTCCGCCGCGAACCGTTCGCGGTCCAGCGCCTCCGCGATCTCCTCGTCCTGGGTCATGAGCAGGTCGAGGTTGGAGTCGCCGAGGTCGAAGACGCCCATGTCGAGGTAGGCCTTCTGGAGGCGTTCGCCCCAGAGGCCGATGTCCTTGACGCACGGGACGATCCGGCTGAAGAGGAGCTTGCGGAAGAGGTGCAGGAACTCGCTCTGCTCGCTGAGTTCCTCCGCCTCCTTCCTCGGGATGCCGAAGTTCTCCAGGACCTCGACGCCGCGCAGCCGGTCCCGCATCAGGTAGCAGCCCTCGATGACGAACTCCTCGCGTTCGCGCAGTTCGGCGTCCGACAGCTGCTGGTAGTAGTCGCGCAGGGCCATCCGGCCGAAGGCCACGTGCCGTGCCTCGTCCTGCATGACGTACGCGAGGATCTGCTTGGGGAGCGGCTTGTCGGTGGTGTCGCGGATCATGCCGAAGGCGGCGAGGGCGAGGCCTTCGATGAGGACCTGCATGCCGAGGTAGGGCATGTCCCAGCGGGAGTCGCGCAGGGTGTCGTCGAGGAGGCCCTTGAGGTTGTCGTTGATCGGGTAGAGCATGCCGATCTTGTCGTGGAGGAAGCGGCCGTAGATCTCGGCGTGCCGGGCCTCGTCCATGGTCTGGGTGGCCGAGTAGAACTTGGCGTCGAGGTCGGGGACGGACTCCACGATCCGGGCGGCGCAGATCATGGCGCCCTGCTCGCCGTGGAGGAACTGGCTGAACTGCCAGGAGGCGTAGTGCCGGCGCAGGTCGCCCTTGTCCTTCTCGGTCATCTTCGCCCAGTGGCGGGTGCCGTGGAGGGTGAGGACGTCGTCGGGGGTGCCGAGCGGGTCGTACGGGTCGACCTCCAGGTCCCAGTCGATCCGGGTGGCGCCGTTCCACTGCTTGTCCTTGCCCTTCTGGTAGAGGGCGAGGAGGCGTTCGCGGCCTTCCTCGTACTCCCAGGAGAAGCGGGCGGCGCCCGTGGCGGGCACCTGCCAGGTGAGGGCGGGCGGGGCCGTGGTGTAGAGGTCGCGCGTCGACACTGACGCCTCCTTGGGGTCGGATGGCCGTTCCCGTGGTGCGAGTCGTTCGTACGATTCCTTCGTACGCGCCTCCGGTCAGGCTCACACGCTGCTAGACGGGTCGTCAACAACTCGCGCACAAGGGATTGACGGTGCTGCTGACGGGCAGTCTCATAAGGGTGAATGACAGGTACGCGACGGCGAGCGCAGCGAGGTGCCTCCATCATGACCCCTTTCACCGAGCCCGACTTCAGTCTCCTGCGGGACGCCCTGGGGCCGCTGCGCGACCGTGAGCAGGTCGCCGAGCGCCTCCTGGAGTCCTCCCGCAAGCACTCCTACGACCCGGACACCGAACTGGACTGGGATGCGCCGTTCGAGGACGGCAAGTGGTTCTGGCCGCCCGAGCTGGTCTCGCTCTACGACACCCCGCTGTGGCGCCGGATGTCCGAGGAGCAGCGGATCGCGCTCTCGCGCCACGAGGCGGCCTCGCTCGCCTCGCTGGGCATCTGGTTCGAGATCATCCTCATGCAGCTGCTCGTCCGCCACATCTACGACAAGTCGCTGACCAGCCATCACGTGCGGTACGCGCTCACCGAGATCGCCGACGAGTGCCGGCACTCGATGATGTTCGCCCGGCTGATCCAGCGGGGCGGCACGCCCGCGTACCCGGTGCCGAGGATCTACCACAACCTCGCCCGGATCCTTAAGACCGTCTCCACCACCCCCGGCTCCTTCGCCTCCACCCTGCTCGGCGAGGAGATCCTCGACTGGATGCAGCGGCTGACCTTCCCTGACGAGCGGGTGCAGACCCTCGTGCGCGGGGTCACCCGCATCCATGTGGTGGAGGAGGCCCGCCACGTGCGGTACGCCCGCGAGGAGCTGCGGCGCCAGATGGTGACCGCGCCGCGCTGGGAGCAGGAGTTCACCCGGCTCAGCTGCGGCGAGGCCGCCCGGGTCTTCTCCACCTGCTTCGTCAACCCCCGGGTGTACGAGGCGGTGGGCCTGGACCGGCGGGAGGCCGTGGCCCAGGTGCGGGCGAGCGGACACCGGCGCGAGGTCATGCAGTCCGGGGCACGGCGGCTCACGGACTTCCTCGACGACATCGGCGTGCTGCGCGGGGCGGGGCGCCGGCTCTGGAAGTCCTCGGGGCTGCTGGCCTGATCCGAGCGGGTGCGGGGCCCCCGTTCCGAGCCGGTTCCCAGCCGGTTCCGGACCGCCCGCCTGACCGGTGCGTTCCGCGGTTACGCTGCGGACCATGACGAGCGCCGCCACTCCCGCGTACCGCAGGCTCAGTGTCGAGGAGCGGCGCGGGCAGCTCCTCGACGCCGCCCAGGAGCTCTTCGCCCACCGGACGCCCGAGGACGTCTCGCTCGACGACGTCGCCGAGGCGGCCGGCGTCTCGCGGCCCCTCGTCTACCGCTACTTCCCCGGCGGCAAGCAGCAGCTGTACGAGGCCGCCCTGCGCTCCTCCGCCGACGCGCTGAACCGCTGCTTCACCGAGCCGCCGGAAGGTCCGCCGACGGAGCGGCTCGGCCGGGTGCTCGACCGGTACCTCGCCTTCGTCGACGAGCACGACGCGGGGTTCAGCGCCCTGCTGCGCGGCGGCAGCGTCGCCGAGACCTCCCGGACCACCGCGATCGTCGACGAGGTGCGGCGGGCCGCCGCCGAGCAGATCCTCGTCCACCTGGGGGCGGAACGCCCGGGGCCGCGGCTCGGCATGCTGGTCAGGACGTGGATCGCCGCCGTGGAGGCGGCTTCGCTCATCTGGCTCGACGAGGACGTGCGGTCCCCGGCCGGGGAGCTGCGGGACTGGCTCGTCGACCATCTCGTCGCCCTGCTTGCGGCGACCGCGGCGAGCGACGAGGAGACGGCACGGGTCGTCGGCCGGCTGCTCGCCCAGGAGACGCCGGAGGGGCCGGTGGCGAGGCTGGCCCGACGGGTGATTCCGGTGGCGGGCGAGGCGGCCCGCCTGCTGTGAGCCCTCGGGCCTCTCCGGAGCGGGAGAGACTGGAGGGGTGAGAAGCGAGAACACCCCCTTCCGCGGCGGCCCGCTCGACGGCCGGGTCCTGCCGATCCTGCTCGGCCCGACCGGCCACCCGCCGAAGTGGTACGAGGTCCCGGTCCCGGCACACGACGGTCGGCCGCCGACCCTGTACACGTACCGGCGCGAGCCCTCGGGCTACACGAAGCGGCTCGGGCTCCAGCGCGGCTGGGTCTACCAGTACGCACCGGAGGGCCGCGAGCGGCGCGAGCTGAAGTGGCCGTGGTCAAAGCCGAAGCCGAAGCCGACGGACGCTGAGCCGAACGGGTGAGTACGCCGGACGCGCCACCATTCGTACGGTAATCGGATGAAGTGAGACGTCATCATCCCCGTGGGAGGTGGTGACGTGTCGCGAAGGCTGTTGCTGCGTACGGTCTGCACGGGGGCCCTCGCCGCGGCGACGGCGTTCACCGGGGTGACGGGGCCCGCGGGCGCCGCCGGCGCACCTGAGCCGCCGGCGGAACCTCCGGCGGAGGCCCCGATCGCCTGGGCCGACCCGGCGGCGGAGCCGGTGGAGCCTGTCGATCCGGAGGCCGGGCCGGTGGATCCCGCCGAGGCCGAGGGCGAGGCCGAGGTCGAGGGCGAGGCCGAGGTCGAGGTCGAGGGCGAGGCTGAGCGCGAGGCCAAGGTCGCGGGCGAGGACGAGGGCCAAGCCGAGGCCGAAGCCGAGCCAACCGGGTCCGACCCGCCCGACGGCACCGAGAGCCCCGCCGCCCTCGACGACGGTGCCGCTCTCCCTCCCCCCGGCGGCGACTCCGTCACCGCCCTGCTCACGCGCATGCGGACGCTGTACCAGCAGGCCGAGGAGGCCACCGAGCGGTTCAACGCCGCCGAGGAGGCGCTGAAGCTCCAGACCGCCGACACCAAGAAGCTCACCGCCCGGCTCACCGCCGCCCGTACCGCCCTGGAGAAGGGGCGCGCCGCGGCCGGGCGGATCGCCCGGGACCAGTACCAGGGCAGGTCCGAACTCTCCTCCTACCTGCGGCTGCTCTTCGCGCCGGACCCCCAGTCCGCCCTGGACCAGGGGCATCTCATGGCCCGGGCCGCACGCGACCGCGCCGCGGCCCTGCCACGGCTCGAAGGGGCCGAGCGGCAGGCGGCCGCCCTGGCGAGCGCCTCCCGGAAGGCCCTGGACCGGCAGCAGACCCTCGCCGCCACGCAGCGCACCCGCCGCGACGAGGTGCGGGCCCGCCTCGCGGAGGTCGAGAAGCTGTTGGCCGGGCTCTCGCCGGAACAGCTGGCCCGGCTCACCCAGCTTGAGCGGGCCGAGACGGCGGGCGCGCAGCGCGAACTCCTCGACTCCGGCGTCCTGGACGGCCGGCGTACCCCGTCCCGGGCGGGCGCGGAGGCGCTGCGGTTCGCGGTGGGCCAGATCGGCAAGCCGTACGAGTGGGGGGCGGAGGGCCCGGAGACGTACGACTGCTCGGGACTCACCCAGCGGTCGTGGGCGGCGGCGGGCCGGGAGGTGCCGCGCACCAGCCAGGAGCAGTGGGCGACCCTGCCCCGGGTGCCGCTGTCCGAGCTCCGCCCCGGGGACCTCGTCGTCTACTTCCCGGGCGCCACTCATGTGGCGGTCTACCTGGGGGAGGGCCTCGTGGTGCAGGCCCCGCGTCCCGGCGGGAAGGTGAAGGTCTCCCCCATCGCGGCGAACCCGCTGCTCGGTGCCGTGCGCCCCGATCCCGGCGGGGAGGCCCTGGCCGCCTACAGCCCGCCCGCGCTTCCGGCGGGGGCCGGGGACGGCGAGGACGAGGGGTACGACCACACCTGAACGCCTCGGCGCTCGCGGCCTCCGTCGTGCTGCTCGCCGGAGCCGGGCGTCAGTCGAAGAGGGCGACGACGCCGATGATCCAGACCGTCACGAAAGCGGCGACCCCCACCACGCAGCCGATGCCCGCGAGGACGCCGCCGACCGTCCAGGGCTCGGCGGGCGCCTCGTACGCCTCGTCCTCGTCCTCCTCGTAGGAGGCGGGGTCGTCCCAGTCGACCGGGCGACCCCGCTCCTCGGCGCGGGCCGTCCGCAGTGCCACCAGTTGCCCCTCGGCGAAGGCGGTGGCGGCGAGCGCCTCGGGACCACGCCACGCGAGGGCCTTCATCCGCCGGCCGGACGACCCGTAGCGCGCCTCGAAGGCGTCGGTCTCGTCCTCGTTCCTGTCCTCTTCGAGGTACATCCAGCGCCCCGCCTCCGCGGCGTCGCCGTAGAGCCGGTACACCTCGGCCAGACGGCGGCGGAGGGTCAGGTCGGACGGGAAGGACGAGACGAGGCCGCGCAGGCGCTGGCGCGCCATCGGCACACGGCCGGCGGCCAGGTCCGCGTCCACGCGGTCCAGGGTGTTCGAGAGGGGCATGCGCACATCATCGAACACGGAGGCCGGACGGTCCGAACCCTTTACGCGGGCTTCGTCGAGCGTCCGGAGCCCTGTCCTCCGTACCGGCCGCTGCCTACCCTCGACTGCACGACACGGGTCCGGGGGGAGCTGAGGCGCTGTCAGGCGCGTGGCAGCAGGGCGTTACGGGCGCGCTCGCCGCCACGCCGGCAGAGCAGGACGGGAAGGGAACGCGGGTCACCGTGCGCGGGCTCCTGAGAGCGAGCGCGCCCCGGGTGCCGGGCACGGTCGGCGGGTACCTGCTGAGCGGCGTGGTGCTCCTGCCCCTGCTGTTCACCCCCCCTCGCGCCACTCGCGCTCTGGTCGTGGGTGGTGCTCGCGCTCATCCCCGTGGTCGCGGCCCCCGAACGGGTCGGCGTCTTCACGGCCCTCGGCCGGACGGCGGACCTGCTCAAGGGAAGCCGGTGGTGGTCCTTCCTGAACCTGGTGCTCGCGATGGTGGTGGCGTTCGGAGTGGATGTGTTCGGGGGCCTCTTCCTGGCCTTCCCCGAATCGGCGATCCAGGCGGCCGACGGCGTCAGCGATCCCCGCCCGGAAGACGTCGCCGCGTCACTGGGAGCCGCCATCGGGGGCTTCACCCTGATCCTCGGCATCCTGATGTTCCAGCTGGCCTTCACGCACCTGGTCGGCGCCCAGATCCACGCGGCGCCGCTCGCCCGCCGCAACGCCCAGGCCCCACCGCCCTGTCCGCCGCCGGGCGGTGCCTTCCCGCCGCCCCCGCCCGGTGCCTTCCCGCCGCCGAGGCGGCCCGGGGGGTGAGTTCCGGCGGGTGAGTCCCGGAGGGCCGGAGGGGTACGGGTGGTCGTCGCCGACCACCGGCCGCGGTACCCGCTCCGGCACGGGCCGGCGAGCGATCAGTTCCCGGTGAGAGAGGCCAGGTACGCGTTCGTCTTCTCCGGGTCGAAGAAGAAGTTCTCGAAGTCCGACGGGTCGTTGAAGCCGTTCGCGAAGCGGTCGGCGATGGGCTGGAGCCGGCCGGCCGCGCCGAGCAGGTTGAGGACGTGCTCCGGCGGCGGGGCGAGCATGGCGTTCGTCCACTTGGTGACGTGCTGGGCCGTCTGCCAGTAGCGGTCGAAGGCGCCCTGCATCCACTCCTCGTCGAAGGGCTGCTCGCCCCGCTCGACGATGGCGGCGAGGTACGCGGCGGCGCACTTGGACGCCGAGTTGGAGCCCTGTCCGGTGATCGGGTCGTTGGCGACGACGACGTCGGCGACGCCGAGGACCAGTCCGCCGCCGGGGAGGCGGCCGATCGGGTTGCGGACGGTCGGCGCGTAGCGGCCGGCGAGGGTGCCGCCGGCGTCGGTCAGCTCGACCTTGGTGGCCCGCGCGTACTCCCAGGGCGTGAACTTCTCCATCAGCTCCAGGGTCAGCGACAGGTGCTCCGCCGGGTCCTTCACGCCCTGGAAGGCGTCGAGCGGGCCGCCCGGGACGCCCTCCCAGAAGAGGATGTCGGCACGGCCGCCGGTGGTCAGCGTCGGCATGACGAAGAGTTCGCCCACGCCCGGGACGATGTTGCAGCGGACCGCGTCGAAGTCCGGGTGCTCGGGGCGCGGGCCGAGGCCGTGGACGTACGCGACGGCCAGCGCGCGCTGCGGCTCGCTGTACGGGGAGCGGGCGGCGTCCCGGCCGAACATCGAGACCAGTTCGCCCTTGCCCGCCGCGACGAGCACCAGGTCGTAGCTGCGGGAGAAGTAGTCCAGGTCGCCGACGGCCGCGCCGTGTATGACCAGCTGGCCGCCGCGCTGGGCGAAGGTCTCCATCCAGCCGGCCATCTTGACCCGCTGGTCGACGGACTGGGCGTACCCGTCGAGCTTCCCGACCCAGTCGATCACCCGGCCGGAGTCGGGGCCGGCGACGGAGACGCCGAGGCCCTCGATGCGCGGGGCCTGGGACTCCCAGAAGTCGAGGCCGAGGTCACGCTCGTGCTGGAGCGCGGTGTCGAACATGCACTGGGTGGACATGACCCGGCCGGACCGGATCTCGTCCGCGGTCCGGTTCGACATGAGGGTGACCTCGTACCCCCGCGACTGGAGTCCGAGGGCGAGCTGCAGGCCGGACTGGCCCGCGCCGACTATGAGTATCTTCCGCATGGGTGGTGCTCCTGGCGTGACGGTCGTGTCAGTCGTGACGGGGAGGACTATTCGGGCGTGGCTTCGAGCGCGTGCGCGACCATCGCGAGCAGGCTCTCGACGACGCTGTACCGCTTGCGCGCGTCCATGATCACCACGGGTACGTGCGGCGGCACGGTCAAAGCTTCCCTGACGTCCTCCGCCTCGAACACCTCGGTGCCCTCGAAGTGGTTGACGGCCACGATGTACGGAAGTCCACAGCTCTCGAAGTAGTCGAGGGCCGGGAAGCAGTCGGTGAGCCTGCGGGTGTCGGCGAGCACGATCGCGCCGATCGCCCCGCGCACCAGGTCGTCCCACATGAACCAGAAGCGCTGCTGTCCCGGCGTGCCGAAGACGTACAGCACCAGGTCGTTGTCGAGCGTGATCCGGCCGAAGTCCATCGCCACCGTGGTGGTGAGCTTGTCCGGGGTGGCGCTGAGGTCGTCGGTGTCCTCGCTCGCCCGCGTCATCAGCGCCTCGGTCTGGAGCGGGGTGATCTCCGAGACCGCGCGGACGAAGGTGGTCTTGCCCACGCCGAAGCCGCCCGCGACGACGATCTTCGTCGCTATCGGGGCGCGGGTGTGGTCGAGCTGCCAGTCCTGTGCCCCGTCGTCGGCGTCCGGGACGGGGGCCGGGGTGTGCGAGCCGGCGGTATCCCGTTCGAACGGATCGGCCTTGGGCTGCGCGGGGATGCCGGCGACCGACGGTGAATCGGAGACGGCGGAGGCGTCAGAGACGACGGAGTCCACTCAGCACCCTTTCGAGGAGCGCGCGGTCGGGCTGGCCGGTTCCGTGACCGGTCCCGTACACACGGATCTTTCCCTGGTCGGCCAGGTCGCTGAGGAGCACCCGGACGACACCCAACGGCATCTTCAACAGCGCCGAGATCTCCGCGACCGTCCGCATCCGGCGGCAGATCTCGACGATCGCCCGCATCTCCGGCATCAGACCGCGGGCGCCGGGGCCGCCGTCCGTCAGGACCTTGCGTGCGGCGGGCGCTTCGAGCGCCGCCACGAAGGTCTCGACGAGCAGGACGTGGCCGAAGCGGGTACGACCGCCGGTCAGCGAATACGGGCGTACGCGCGCGGGGCGGCGGCCGTCTCCACGGACCGGCAGTCGGTGTGCGTGGCGCCCCGGGTAGGCCGAAGAAGCTGACGTCACTGGGTGCTCTCCATCGATTTGCGCAGCTCGCTGCGGACTTCGGGGGTGAGTACGTGACCGGCGCGGCCCACGAAGAGCGCCATGTGGTACGCCACGACGCTCATGTCGCAGTCGGGCGTGGCGTGGACGCCGAGCAGCGAACCGTCGCTGATCGACATCACGAAGACGCTGCCCTCCTCCATCGCCACCATGGTCTGCTTGACCCCGCCGCCGTCCATCAGGCGGGCGGCGCCGATGGTCAGGCTGCCGATGCCCGAGACGATGGTGGCCAGGTCGGCGCTGGAGCCGCGCGGCCCGTCAGGACGGCCGGCTTCGGCGGCGGCCGTCGTGCTCTGCTGGGCGGCCGGGTCGGACGAGAGCAGCAGCAGGCCGTCGGAGGAGACGACGGCGACCGAGCGGACCCCGGGTACCTCCTCCACCAGATTTCCCAGCAGCCATTGCAGGTTGCGGGCTTCCGTGCTCAGTCCGAACGTTCCCGTCGCAGTCAACTGCGTGCCTCCTCGACTGTGTCCCCCGTCAACTCCTCTGTACGTGCGGTCTTCGCGGCGTCTATCCGCGCCGTGTCCATCTCCGCCTCCACGTCGCGGCGCCCGTCCTTGGCGCCCTGGTGGAAGCCGCCGAGGCGGCGGCGCAGGGCCTCCGCGTCCACGCCGCCCTGACGGGGCGTGGTGGCGGCACCGGCCGGGCGGACCACCTGCGGGGTGCGCTTGGGCAGGCCCTTGTCGGTGATCCGCTCCCACTGGGCGGGACGCGGGCCCGGAACCGACTCGTCGGTGACCGGCTGATCGGTGACCGGCTCGGCGGTCACCGGCTGGTCGGTGACCGACTCGGCGGCGGCCGGCTGGTCCGTGAACGGCTCGGCGGCGGCCGGCTGGTCCGTGAACGGCTCAGCGGCGGCCGGCTGGTCCGTGAACGGCTCAGCGGCGGCGCGTCCGTGGGCGTCCGGCTCCGGCTGCGGGTCGGGCAGCCGGACCTGGAGCGTGGTCTCGGAGACCGACGCGCCCAGGGCGGCCGGCTCGGGCTCCTCGTACACAAGCTCCGGGGCCTGGTGAGACGCCGGCTCCGGGGCCTGGTGAGACGTCGGCTCGGGGGCCTGGTGAGACGTCGGCTCGGGGGTCGGCTCCGGGGGCGTCTCCGCGTCCCGCGCCGTGTTCACCTCCGCCGCCAGGAACGCCCGCTCCGCCGCCTCGACGAGCGGGTCGCGGTTCCGGGACGGCAGCGTGTTGGAGTTGGCCTCCGCGGCCGAGCCGGGCAGCTGGAGCACGGGCGCCGCGCCCGCCACCCGTACCGGCTCCGTCACGGTGGTCGGCGGGGCGGTGGGGAGCAGGGCCTGCGGCAGGACCACGACGGCCGCCGTGCCGCCCGGCTTCTGCTCGCGCAGCTCGACGCGGACGCCATGGCGGGCTGCGAGCATGGCGATGACGCGCATGCCGAGGCCCTCGCCGTCGAAGGCGGCCGGATCGGCCTGGGCCAGGCGCTCGTTGAGCTCGGCGAGGCGGGACGGGGTCACGCCGATGCCCGCGTCCTGCACGGAGAGCATCACCTCGCCGGACTCCAGGAGCCAGCCGGAGAGCTGGACCTCCGCGTCGGGCGGCGAGAAGGAGGTGGCGTTCTCCAGGAGTTCCGCGATCAGGTGGCTCAGGTCGTCCGCGGCGAACCCGGCGATCTGGGCGTGCGGCGGCAGCGACTGGATCGTGACCCGTTCGTACCGCTCGATCTCGCTGACGGCGGCGCGCAGCACGTCGACGAGCGGGACGGGCCCGGCGTGGCCGTGGACGTGCTCGTGCCCGGCGAGGACGAGCAGGTTCTCGCTGTGGCGGCGCATGACGGTCGCCATGTGGTCGAGCTTGAAGAGGGTCGCGAGGCGGTCCGGGTCCTGCTCGCGCTCCTCCAGCTTCTCGATGACGCCGAGCTGCCGCTCGACGAGCCCCAGGCTGCGCAGCGAGAGGTTGACGAAGGTGTGGTGGACGGTGCTCCTGAGCCGTTCGAGGTCGGCCGTGAGGAGGGCGACCCGGCCCTGGAGTTCGGCGCGCTGGGTGGCCAGCTCGGCGCCGAGGGCGTCCTTGGCGGCGGCCATGTCGGCCTGCCCCGCGGTGAGCCGCTCGGTGTGCGCGGCGAGGCCGTGGAGCTTGCCGTGCAGGGTGTTGAGGGAACGGACGACCTGCGCGAACTCGTCGTTGCGGCCGGTGAAGCGGACCGGCTCCTCCGTCTGCGGCGCGGGGGCGGCGGCGAGCCGGGCGGCGCCGATACGGAGAACCGCGAGCGGCCGGGTGAGGGTGCGGGCGACGTAGGTGGAGATGCCGATCGCGACGAGCAGGCAGCCGCCGAGGAAGGCGATGCGCAGTTCGAGGGCGGTGACGTCGTCGTCGCGGAGCGCGGCGAGCTGTTCGACCCGCTCGGCGGCGAGGGCGGACTCGACGCCCCGCATCTGCTCGACGCGGGCGGAGAGGGCGGACTCCAGGCCGGCCCGGTCGGTCTCGCGCTCGGTCTCCGTGAGGCGGGGCTGGTCGGTGAGGGAGGCGAGGAGTCGCTCGGCGCTCTTGACGTCGGGTCCGGCGACGGTGGCGGCGAGGGAGTCGCGGGCGGCGGATCCGGCGGCCTGGTCGAAGTCGCCCAGGGCGGCGAGTTCACGGACGCGGGCCTGCTGGGCGGCGGCGGTGAGGGCGTCGCGGGCCCGCTCGGCCTCGGCGGTGCCTTCGGGGACGTCGGGGACGTAGGTGCCGGTCTCGGGGTCGTAGTGGACGTCCCCGGTGGGCTCGGGCTGTGCCACGGAGAGCGCGGCGAGGAGCAGGCCGCGGGTGGCCGAGGCCTGTTCGACGGCGCGGCCGAGGGCGGCAGGGGCGCGGGTGGCCTCGGTGAGCGCGGTGTCGGAGGCGCGGGGCGGGGTCTCGTCGGCCAGTTCGTCGGCGAGGGCCTGGAGCTTGGTGATGACCTCGGAGTACGCCCGGTGGGCCTCCAGGGCCGTGCCCTTGCCGGTGAGGGCGGCGCGGCGGACGGAGGGGACTCCGCCGAGGTCGCGGCGGAGTTCGGCGGAGGCGGCGGGCCGGATCTCGTCGATCTGGCGGTCGACCCGGGTGGAACGGGTGCTGGTGACCTGGCGCTTGTCCTTGGCGTCGCCGCTCTGGGTGTCCCGGCCGGCGGCGATGTACGCGACGACCTCGTCGCGCTCGTCGGCGAGGGAGTGGGCCAGGGTGACGGCCTGCCGGTCGAGTTCGGCGAGGGTGACCAGGCGCTGGGAGTCGGTGAGCTGGGTGGAGGCGGCGAGGACCGCGGGGGCTCCGGCGGCGAGGACGGTGACGCCGACGAGGGCGACGCCGGCGACCAGCCGGTTGCGGACGCGCTTGGAGCGGCCGGTGGGGGCCTGCACGGAGGGCGCGTTGCCCGGGGGGGTGGTGCTTCCGGGAACGGGGTCACCGGAGGGGGCGTTGCCGTGGGGAGCCGTGGCGGCGCCGGCGTCCGGGGTCGGGATCACACCGGGGGTCTGGCTCCGCGCGCCGTTCTTGCTCCGAGGCCGCTTCATCTGCACCGGTGCTCGCATTCTTGACTCGTCCAGCCACAAAGCAGAGGTGACGGCCAGTCACATGGAGCGCCCCCACCCCTGGTACGGCTTCCGACCATTCCAGCGCTTCTGGGAAGGGGGCGTGCATCGGCCGCTCCGCCACCCGAACGAGTGAACAACACTCACGAGTTGGCGAACAACTTCTCCGGGCGGGCCCCGGGGACCCCGGAGTGCTCCCGGTTGGATCTTCCGCGCGGGCTTTGGCAAGATGCCCGCCCGCAGCTCCGCGGAAGTGCCCGTTCCGCCCTCGCGAACCGCCCCTGTCGGGTTGGTACAGGCCATTTACGGTCATTTGCAGGTCTCGTGAAGAAGGGCACCGGGCCGGGCACACTGGGTGCCATGCGCAGTGAAGTCGCCTCCCTCCCCGGCAGCCCCGAACGCCCCAACGAGGACTGGGTGGCCACCACCCTGCCCGCCTCGGGCAGCGGCGGAACCGTCGTCCTCCTCGACGGCGTCACACCGCCCGCGGGTGATGACGGTTGTATGCACACCGTGCCGTGGTTCACCACGCGACTGGGCGGAGCTTTGACCGAACTGTCCGCTTCCCGACCGGACATGCCCCTGTCGGAGATCCTCTCCGCCGCAATCCGGCGCACCGCGGACGCCCATCGGAACACCTGTGACCTTTCTCACGTACGTACGCCCCAGGCGACCGTCGTCCTCGTCCGCTGGGACGAGACCCGGGTCGAACACCTCGTCCTCTCCGACTCCGTCCTTCTCCTGGAGTCCCCGGACGGGTCGGTACGGGCCGTGCTCGACGACCGGCTCGACCGGGTGCCCGAGGAGGTCCTGCGCTCCCTGGCGGCGACGGACCGGCTGCGGAACCGGGAGGGCGGCTTCTTCACCGCGGCGGCCGACCCGGCGGTCGCGGGGCGGGCGGTGACGGGGACGACGCCGCGCACGGAGGTACGGTCCCTGGCCGCGCTCACGGACGGGGCGAGCCGCTGGGTGGACCTGTTCGGCGAGGGCGACTGGACGGACTGCCACCTCGTCCTGCGCAAGGAGGGGCCGCTCGGCCTGCTCCACCGGGTGCGGACCCTGGAGGCGGCGGACGAGGAGGCGGGCGGGGTGCGCCGCTGGAAGCGGCACGACGACGCCACGGCCGCCTACGTGGAACTGCCCGCCCCCTGAGCGGTCACCCCTCGAACCGGACGTTGAAGTGGTTCAGGAGCCGGGCGAGTTCGGCGACCTCGGCGCGGTCCCAGTCGGTGAGCTTGCGGACGTACCGCTCGCGCCGGGCGTCGCGCACGCGCCGGAACCGCCGGCGGCCCTCCTCGGTGAGCCGGACCAGCGACGCGCGCCCGTCGGCGGGGTCGGGGTCGCGGGCGACGAGCCCGAGCTCCTCGAGGGCGCGGAGCTGGCGGCTCATGGTGGCCTTGCCGACCCCGAAGTACCCGGCGAGTTCGGTGGCCCGCTGGGGGCCGGCGTCGTCGAGGCGTACGAAGAGGCCGTAGGCGGCGGGTTCCAGCTCCGGGTGGACCTCCCGGGCCATCTCGCCGGACTGGGCGCGGGCGCGCCGCAGGAAGACCGCCAGTTCGCGTTCGAGCGCGAGGAACTCCGGGTCGACCCCGCTGGTCGGGAGAACCCGGTCCTCGCTTCCCGCAGGCCGGGCGGCCCGTTCTTCGCCTCCCATGCCGCTTGCGTGCACGTCAGCACCCCCACACGTTCTCCGGCTGCATCCCTGCCGCTGTCCTTCATCGCGTCACGGCCATCGCCGGGACCCTTCCAGTATTTCGCAGGATTGACGTGCTCTCCCGCACACCGGCGGAAGGTTCCCGCCTACCTCACGGTGGCGGGCTTGACGCGGCGAGCACGCCTGGCGACTGCCCTCCCGGCAGCCGGGATGAGCGCGAGGCCCATCCTGTACAGATGCAGGACGTTCCGGGATGCGTTGTGGCCGGCGTTGCCCGCCCACCCGCACTTGTCGTTCTTGCACACGAACGTGGCCTGACCCTCCCGGCTGCCCGGCGTGATCACGCCGCATGCGGAGCAGCGTCGGGAGGTATTGGCGGCGGGGACCCGGACGAGAACACCACCCGAGCAGCCGACTTGTACGACAGGAGTTCTACCGTGCGGCCCCACGCCTCCCCGCTGATGGAGCGGTTCAGGCCGGACTTCTGGGCAACGCTCTTCCCTGGGTCCTCGACGGTTCCCCTGGCCGACTTGACCATGTTCGTGATGTCGAGAGCTTCGACCACCACAGTTCCATACGTTCGTGCGATCTCAGCGGTGGTCCGGTGTTGCCAGTCGATGGCTCTGCGCTTGGCTTTCGCGCGGAGACCCGCGATCTGGTCAAAGGTGGCCTGGAGTCGGCGGGAGCTACGCTCCCCCACCCCGCGGAAGGTCCTGCGATGCGCAGCCTGCTGTTCCAGTCGGAGCAGCTTGGCCTTCTCCCGTGCGGTCAGCCACTCGCCATGACCGTAGGTCGTGCCGTCCGAGAGGGCGAGCGGAACCACGACACCGAAGTCGATGCCAACCTCAGGACCGGTGTGCGACTCGGGCACCGGCTCCAGGAGCTGGACGCGGAAGGCGATGTGCCAGCCGAGAGCATCCTTGACCAGCCGGGCTCCTGCGACCCGGTTGTCCGCGTCGGCGCACTTGCCGACCGGGAGATCCCTGTTCCAACGGAACCGAACCCGTCCGATCTTGGGGATGCTGACCACGCCCCACCTTCGGTGCACACGGATGATGTTCAGGTCCCGACCCTGTGGAATGTCGACAGCCATGACCGACCGGAATCGGCCCTTGAAGTGCGGGGCGCCGGCGCGCCCTTCCCAACAGTTCTTCCAAGCCCGGAAGTACGTCTTCAGGACCGCCTGCGCGGCCTGCGCGGGGAGAACAGCGAGAAAGTCGATGTCAGCCCGCGCCTGGCGAATCGCAGCGTCCGCGTCGGCCAGAGTCCGCTTGTCCTTCGGCATCATCTGCCACCACGCGTGGAGCAGGTTCCACATCGCGCGAGCGGCATGCGCCTGGTCATCGACCTTCCGCGAGAGAGCGGGGGCGACCGCCAACCGAGCACGATGCCCGAACTGCCGCTTCACCATCGCACGTCCGCTCACATCCCCAAGCTAGAGCACACCCGCTGGCGGACAAGACGAACTTCGTAAATCGACTACTAATCATCGAAATTGGTAGTTCTATGCACCTTTCACCTTCATATGAAGATATCGAACGTCCGGCTGACGAGCTTCGATCGTCCGGGCCGCCGCGCCGAAGGTGCGCTCCACAGGCGTAGACCAACGGCATCACCCTCACCCTCTTCCGTCCACGGGGTCTACGTGCGTAGCGTCATTCCAAGCGCTTGCTGACATGTCCACACCATGACCTGTCGGCGGGCGTCCAGGACCGTCGACCTCGCTCCCCCACCGATTCCTTTCGGAGGCACGGAATGCGTGTGCACAGATCCGGAACGACCCTCGCCGGTGCCGCCCTCGCGGCCCTGGCCCTCCTCCTCCCCCTCGCAGGGCCCGCCGGCGCCGCCCAGGACCCGGGCGGCCCAGCCACCCCCGCGCGCGGCTCCGCCTACATGGGCATGGGCGTGATCGCGCACGACGGCAAGGGCGTGAAGCCCGGCAGCGACGCCACGACCCTCGCCACCCAGACGGAAGGCGTGGACGTCTCCAGCCACCAGGGCAACGTCGCCTGGTCCACGCTGTGGAACAGCGGCGTCAAGTGGGCCTACGTCAAGGCGACGGAGGGCACCTACTACAAGAACACCTACTTCGCGCAGCAGTACAACGGCTCGTACAACGTCGGCATGATCCGCGGCTCGTACCACTTCGCGACTCCGGACACGACGACCGGCGCGGCCCAGGCCGACTACTTCGTCAACAACGGCGGTGGCTGGTCGAAGGACGGCAGGACGCTGCCGGGCGTGCTCGACATCGAGTGGAACCCGTACGGGGCGACCTGTTACGGCAAGACCCAGGCCGGGATGGTGGCCTGGATCCGCGACTTCGTGAACCGCTACAAGTACCGGACCGGCCGGGACGCCGTGATCTACACGGCGACCAGCTGGTGGACGCAGTGCACCGGCAACTACTCCGGCTTCGGGTCGACCAACCCGCTGTGGGTCGCGCGGTACGCCTCCACGGTGGGCGAACTCCCGGCCGGCTGGCTGTACTACACGATGTGGCAGTACACCTCCTCCGGCCCGACGGTCGGCGACCACAACCACTTCAACGGCGACCTTTCGCGCGTGCAGGCGCTCGCGAACGGCTGACGCCCCCGCTGCTCCGAAGCGGTCCCCGGGTGGGCGGCACCCCGGGGGCCGCTTCGGCTTTCCCGGCCCAGCCCCTTGCCTATTGGTATGGACCAATGCGAGGCTCTTCGACGATCGCACGGAGTCCAACTTCCTTGCGCTCAGCGCGCGTTGCTCGTCCCGTCCTCCCCCACGCACGAGAGAGAGCCCCCGCATGCCGTCCTCCCGCCGTACCGCCACCGGCGTCGCCGCCCTGTCCGCCGCGGCCGCACTCGTCAGCCTCACCCCCACCACCGCGAGCGCCCACGGAGCCGTCTTCAACCCCGTCAGCCGGGTGGCCGCCTGTTACGCAGAGGGGCCCGAGACGCCCAGGTCCCAGGTCTGCAAGGACCTCGTCGCCGACTCCGGCACCCAGCCGCTCTACGACTGGAACGAGGTCAACATCGCGAACGCCGCGGGACAGCACCAGGCCCTCATCCCGGACGGCAAGCTCTGCTCGGCCAACCGCGAGAAGTACCGCGCCCTGGACTGGGCGCGCACCGACTGGCCGGCGACGGCGGTCACCGCGGGCTCCTTCGACTTCAAGGTCCGGGTGACGGCCGCCCACTCCGGCACGATGACCGTCTACCTCACCAAGCCCGGCTTCGACCCCACGCAGCCGCTGAAGTGGTCGGACCTCGACGCGACCCCCGTCGCCGTGTACGCCACGCCCCGCACCGCCACCGACGGCTACTACGCCTTCACGGGCAACCTGCCCGCCCGTACGGGACGGCACATCGTCTACAAGGTGTGGCAGCGCAACGACAGCCCCGAGGCCTTCTACAGCTGCTCGGACGTCACCTTCGGGACCGGGACGGCCGCGCGGGCCCAGGCGCCGACCGAGGCGAAGATCGCGGCCGGCGCGGAGCTGTCCACCGTGAGCCACGCGGGCCACGGCGGCGACGAACAGGCACCGGCCCTCTCCGCCGGGACGGCCGAGGCCCCCTCCTCGCCGCTCCCCCTGGCCCTCGCGGGCGCGGGCGCCCTCACCGCCTTCGCGGCGGGCAGCCTGCTGATCGGCCGCCGCCGGAACTCGTCCGCCTCCTAGGCCTGATCCGAGACAGGCCTCAGGAGCCGGACGTCCCGAGCGGGAAGAGGGCGGTGAGCCGGGGGATCGCCGCCCCCTCCTGACGAGCCCCCAGGAGCTCGTCGTCCTCTTCCCACTCCCCCGCGGCCTCGGCCGCCGCCTCGGCCTCCTCCACCGCGTCGAGGAACTCCTCGCCGTCGTCGTCCTCCTGGCCGGTCAGCTCGTCGTACGCGTCCTGGGCGACGTAGTCGAGCTCCTCCCACTCCGGCCACTCGTCGTCGTGCCAGTCGTCACGGGGCCGCCCCACCAGGAGCCGTATCCCCGGCACGTCGGCCAGTGCGTCGGGGTCGGCGAGGACCGACTCGTACACCTTGCGGCCCTGCCCCACCAGCCAGAGCGTGAAGTAGTGGAAGCCGTCGTCGGTGCAGGAGCCGCTCTCGACGCGGTTCGCCGCGGTCCACAGACCCTTGGTGTCGGCGGCCTCGCACGCCCGCTCCAGCCGTACCTGGAACTCCGCGCTCTCGGTGGCGGGCCGCAGCAGCAGCTGCCCGCCCAGCCACTCCAGCCGCTCGTCCCGGTCACCGGGACGGCGGCTCAACTCGTCGATGAGAGCCCAGAAGGCGTCGTCGTTCATGCGTACGAGCATGACACTTCGCACCGACAACCCGGTACGGCGGAGCGGGGTGCCCACCAGGGACACCCCGCTCCGCCGTACCGAGCCCTTTGAAAAGCCGCGCGTCGAGCCGTACGGGGTTACGCCGCCACGCCCACCGGCACCGCCGCCGGTGCCAGCGCGATCTCCAGTACCTGCCGGACGTCCGTCACCGGGTGGACCTCCAGCTTCTCCAGGATCTCGGCCGGGACGTCGTCCAGGTCCGCCTCGTTCCGCTTGGGGATCACGACCGTCGTGATGCCCGCCCGGTGCGCGGCGAGCAGCTTCTGCTTCACCCCGCCGATCGGCAGGACCCGGCCGGTGAGGGAGACCTCGCCGGTCATGGCCACGTCCGTGCGGACCTGTCGGCCGCTCAGGAGCGAGGCGAGTGCGGTCGTCATGGTGACGCCCGCGCTCGGCCCGTCCTTGGGGACGGCGCCCGCCGGGAAGTGGATGTGCACGCCCCGGTCCTTCAGGCCGGTGACGGGCAGCTCCAGTTCGGCGCCGTGCGAGCGGAGGAAGGAGAGCGCGATCTGCGCGGACTCCTTCATCACGTCGCCCAGCTGGCCGGTGAGGGTGAGGCCGGCGGCGCCGGTCTCCGGGTCGGCGAGGGACGCCTCGACGAAGAGGACGTCTCCGCCCGCCCCGGTCACGGCGAGCCCGGTGGCGACACCCGGCACGGCGGTGCGGCGCTCGGCCGGGTCCTGCGCGGACTCCGGCACGTGGTGCGGCCGTCCGATGAGTGCCCGCAGGTCGTCGGGGGTGACCGTGAAGGGCAGTTCGCGGTCGCCCAGTTCGTGCTGGGCGGCGACCTTGCGGAGCAGCCGGGAGACGGCGCGCTCCAGGGTGCGGACGCCCGCCTCGCGGGTGTACTCGCCGGCCAGCTTGCGCAGGCTCGCGTCCGTCAGGACGACCTCGCCGGGCTCCAGGCCGGCCCGCTCCAGCTGCCGGGGCAGCAGGTGGTCGCGGGCGATGACGACCTTCTCGTCCTCGGTGTAGCCGTCGAGCCTGACCAGTTCCATGCGGTCGAGGAGTGCCTCGGGGATGGCTTCGAGGACGTTGGCGGTGGCGAGGAAGACGACGTCGGACAGGTCGAGTTCGACTTCCAGGTAGTGGTCGCGGAAGGTGTGGTTCTGCGCCGGGTCGAGGACTTCGAGGAGGGCCGCCGCGGGGTCGCCGCGGAAGTCGGAGCCGACCTTGTCGATCTCGTCGAGGAGGACGACCGGGTTCATGGAGCCGGCCTCCTTGATCGCCCGTACGATCCGGCCGGGCAGCGCGCCGACGTACGTGCGCCGGTGGCCGCGGATCTCCGCCTCGTCCCGTACGCCGCCGAGGGCGACCCGGACGAACTCGCGTCCCATCGCGTGCGCGACGGACTCGCCGAGGGAGGTCTTGCCGACGCCGGGCGGGCCGACGAGGGCGAGTACGGCTCCGCCGCGGCGACCGCCGACGACGCCGAGGCCCCGCTCGGAGCGGCGCTTGCGGACGGCCAGGTACTCGGTGATCCGTTCCTTCACGTCGTCCAGGCCCGCGTGCTCGGCGTCGAGGACGGCGCGGGCGCCGCGGATGTCGTACCGGTCCTCCGTGCGCTCGTTCCAGGGCAGTTCGAGGACGGTGTCGAGCCAGGTGCGGATCCAGGAGCCCTCGGGGGACTGGTCGCTGGACCGCTCCAGCTTCTCGACCTCCTTGAGGGCGGCCTCCCTGACCTTCTCGGGCAGGTCGGCGGCCTCCACGCGGGCGCGGTAGTCGTCGGACTCGTCGGCCGCGTCCTTGGTGGAATCGCCGTTGAGGTCGCGGAGTTCCTTGCGGACGGCTTCGAGCTGGCGGCGGAGCAGGAACTCGCGCTGCTGCTTGTCGACGCCTTCCTGGACGTCCTTGGCGATGGTCTCGGCGACGTCCTGCTCGGCGAGGTGCTCGCGGAGCTGGGCGGTGGCCAGCTTGAGGCGGGCGACCGGGTCGGCGGTCTCCAGGAGCGCGACCTTCTGCTCGACGGTGAGGAAGGGCGAGTAGCCGGCGTTGTCGGCGAGGGCGCCGACGCCGTCGATCTGCTGGACGCGGTCGACGACCTGCCAGGCGCCGCGCTTCTTGAGCCAGCTGGTGGCGAGTGCCTTGTACTCCTTGACCAGGTCGTTGACCTGGCCGGGCAGCGGGTCGGGCAGGGTCTCCTCGACGGTGCTGCCCTCGACCCACAGGGCCGCGCCGGGGCCGGTCGTACCGGCGCCGATGCGCACCCGGCCGAGGGCGCGGATGAGCGCGCCGGGGTCGCCGTCGGAGAGGCGGCCGACCTGCTCGACGGTGCCGAGGACGCCGGTGGCGGCGTAGGTCCCGTCGACGCGGGGCACGAGCAGCACCCGGGGCTTGCCGGAGCGGGCGGCGGCCTGGGCGGCTTCGACGGCGGCGCGTACGTCGTTGTCGGAGAGGTCCAGGGGCACCACCATTCCGGGCAGCACGACCTCGTCGTCGAGCGGCAGTACGGGCAGTGTGAGCAGCACGGACGGCTTGGACTCAGAAGCCATGATCTCCCCTTCGGCAGTCAAGTTGAGCTATGTGGACTCAATGCACCTGAGCCGATGAATGTTCCCGGACGCCCGTTCGCTCTGAGCGATCACTCTCCCACCGGGAGCACTCACGGCATGTAATACCTCTATGGATATGGCATCTATTACATCGGCGTGGGTGGCAGGCTGGACGGTGTCCCGGGGCACCCCCGCCGCCGTCCCGGAGCCCTGGGGCTACCGGATCGACGTGGGCCTCTCCCGGCACGTCGTGCGGCACGTCCTGCCCGCCCCCGACGCGGCCTCCGTCGGCGCGCTCTGCGCCCGGCTCACCGCCCCGTACAGCTGGCTCAAGATCATGGCGGGCCCCGAGGAGGCGGCCTCGTGGATCACCGAGGGATGGACGGTCCCCGACGACCCGGGCTTCATGATGGTCAAGCCGCTCGACCCCGGCGCCCGGCCCGCGCCGCCGGAGGGGTACGCACGGACCACCGAGGTCAGGGACGGCGTCATCCGGGTCCGCGTCCTCGCCCCCGACGGCACCCTCGCCGCGCGCGGCCAGATCGCCCCGACGGGCTCCACCGCCGTCGCCGACCAGATCGAGACCGACCCCGCGCACCGGCGGCGCGGCCTCGGCGCCAACGTCATGCGCACCCTGGAGGCCGCCGCCGCCCAGGCGGGCGCCGAGACCGGGGTGCTCTCCGCGACCACGGACGGCCTCGCGCTGTACGACTCGCTGGACTGGCGCTACCGGGGGCCGCTCACGGGCATCGTCCGGGCGGAGGAGAGCTGACCGCCCGGACGCGGAATCCTCACCTCCGGCTGCGCGGGCGCGGTTGCCCGGGCATGCTCGGTCCATGACACGAGCCGTACGAGCCCTGCCCGCTGTACGCGCAAGGCGGCGCGGCGCCCTGCTCCTCCTGGCGGCCCTGGTCCTCGGCGGCGCCACCGGCGTGAGCGGCTGCGGTCCCGGGGCCGCGCCCGCGCCCGGCGGACCCGCGTCGGGCGTCAGCACGCCGACCACCGCGGCCGGGACGGCAGCGCCTCCCGAAGGGCCGCAGGAGCCGCAGGGGCAGGAGGTCCTCGTCGAGGTGGTCGTCAACGGCGGCCTCGCCGGTGTCCGCAACCAGCTGGTCGTCCACTACGACGGCACCTGGACCAGCCGCTCCGGCACGAAGCCGCCCCGCACCGGCCGCATGACCCCGGCCGAGGCCGCGGAGCTGCGGGCCGCGCTCGAAGACCCCGCCTACGCGCGCGTGCCGGGCCGGCCGACCGGCGGCCCGATCCCGGACGGCTTCCAGTACTTCGTCACCTACCGCCACCGCCTCGTCGTCGCGGACGACGGCGAACGCCCGCCCGCCCTCCAACGCGTCTTCGACGCCCTCCCCGAGGGCGGGCCGCCCACCGGCCCGTGAACCGTTCGGGGTCCGCCCGGCGATAGAGAGGGCGTGAGACTGTCGCGCCCCACAGGGGGAGGCCCCTCAGGGGGCGACCAGGATGATGACGACGCCGACGACACGGCGCTGCTGCGCGCGGTCGCCCGGGGGGACACCGAGGCGCTCGCCGTCCTCTACGACCGGCACGCCGGCTGGCTGCACGCGCGCCTGACCCGCCGCTGCCCAGACGAGGAGACCGTACGGGAGGTCCTCCAGGACACCTTCGTCACCGTCTGGCGCTCGGCCGGCGGCCACCGCGGCCGGGGCGAGGCCGGCGGCTGGTTGTGGGTGATCGCCGCCCGGCGCCTGGTGGACGCCCAGCGGGCCCGGGCCCGCGCCGAACGGGCCGCCACGCACGCGGCCGCGGACGCCGCCGCACACGTCACCGCACAGGCCGGTGCGCACGCCTCCGCGCACCCCGCGCCGGCCGTCGCTCCCTCCGCCGAGGACCGGGTCCTCGCGGGCCTGGAGTACGCGGAGGTCGGCGCCGCCCTCGACCGGATCTCACCCGAACTCGCCGAGGTCCTCCGGGCCACCGTCGTCGACGGCCTGACGACGCGTGAGACGGCCCGGCTCCTCGGCATACCCGAGGGAACCGTCAAGACCCGCGCCCTGCGCGCCCGCCGCGAGCTGCGCGCCGCCCTCGCCGCCGGGCACCCCGGGGGCGCGCACGCCCTGGGAGGCACCGCATGACGGCACCACGCCCCGAAGCCCGCCCGTCGCCCGCACCCGTACCCCGACACGACCCCGGACCCGGACCCGGACCCGGACCCGGACCCGGACCCCGACACGACTCGGGCCCCGTACCCCGACACGACCCCGAATCCGCCCCCCGGCCCGGACCCGGCCCCGAATTCGCACCCGACCCCGGCCTCGCGCCCCGACCCGGACCCGGCTCCCCCCGACCGCCCTGGCACGTCACCGACGCCCTGGCGCTGCGGTACGCGGAGGGCAGCGCCCCCGAGACGGACGCCTGGTCCCTGGAGAAGCACGTCGAGTCCTGCACGGCCTGCGCGGCCCGTGTGTCGGCCGCCGTCCGCGCCGGCGCCGCGGGCCCCGCCCTCGCGGCCGTCCGCGCCGAGCTGCTGACCTCGCTGGGCCACCGGCCCGCACCCGTGCCCGTCTCCGCCGGTGCCGGTGGCGCCGCCCCCTCCGGAAGCCCCCTCGGAAGGTGGGCGCGGCTGTGGTGGACCGTCGGGCCCGCCCTCCGCGGGTCCTGGGCGGTGGCCGTGGTCCTCGTCGTCGGCGGGGCCTTCGGCCTCGCCCACGGCGCCGGGTTCCAGGGCGCGGGGAGCCTGCTCCTCGCCGTCTCCCCCGTCCTTCCGCTCGCCGGTGTCGCCGTCTCGTACGGACGGCACGCCGACCCCCTGTACGAGATCACCGCCGCCACGCCATCGGGCGGACTGCGGCTGCTGCTCACCCGTACCGCCGCCGTGCTCGCCGTGTGCGTACCGCTGCTGACGGCGGGCGCGGCGCTGCTGCCGCGGGTGGCCGGATTCCCGGGGGCGGCGGCCTGGCTGCTTCCCGGCCTGGCGCTGACCCTGGCCGCCCTCGCGCTCGGCTCCTTCGTCGGCTGCCGGGCGGCGGCCGCGACGCTCGGCGGCGGATGGCTGCTCGCCGTGACGGGCCCCCTCCTCGCGGGGCCGAACGCGGCCGGCGCGGGAGCCGCGGTGCTCGCCCCGTACTTCTCCGGCTCCGCCGCGCAAGGGGGGTGGGCCGCCGCCGCGCTCGCCTGTGCGGCCCTCCTCGTGCTGCGGCGCCGTTCCTTCGACCACCTGGAGCCCCGATGAACCCCTCGCCCGCCGTCGCGGTGACCGGACTGACCGTCCGCCACCGCCGTACCGTCGCCCTCGACCGGCTCGACCTGTCCCTGGGTCCCGGCGTGCACGGGCTGCTCGGCCCGAACGGAGCCGGGAAGACCTCCCTCATCCGGGTCCTCGCGACCGTCGCCGCGCCCTCCTCCGGCCGGGTGGAGCTGCTCGGCGGGGATGTCGCGAGCCACCGCGACCGGACCGGCGTACGGCGCCGGCTCGGCTATCTGCCGCAGGACTTCGGCTACTACCCGTCGTTCACGGTTCGCGAGTTCGTCGCGTACGTCGCCTGGCTCAAGGAGCTGCCGGCCGACCGGGTTCCGGCGGCGGTGGAACGCGCGGTGGAGCGGGTCGGTCTCGCCGACCGGATCGACGCGAGGATGAAGACGCTGTCCGGCGGCATGGTCCGGCGTGCCGGGATCGCCCAGGCCATCGTGAACGAGCCCGACCTCCTGCTGCTCGACGAGCCGACCGCCGGCCTCGACCCGGAGCAGCGGGTCGACTTCCGTGAGCTGCTGCGGGAGTTGGGCCGGGAGGCGACGGTGGTGGTCTCCACGCACCTGGTGGAGGACGTGGCCGCCGCCTGCACCGATGTCGCCCTCATCGAGGCGGGGCGGCTCGCCTTCCAGGGCGCCACGGACGAACTGACCGCACTCGGCGGGGAGTCCGGCGCGCCGGACGACTCCACGACCCACGCCGTCGAACGCGGCTACACGGCGGCCCTGCGCGCCCACCGGGCGTCCGACGTCCGGACGTCCGGCGCTCACCCGAAGGAGGCGCTCCGGTGACCACCACCCTCGTCCCGCCGCCCCGTACCGACGGATCCACGCCCACACGGGCCCCCTCCCCTCTCCGCACCGAGCTGCGGCGCGGGCTCGGGCCCTGGACCGGCGCCGCCGTCGCCGTCACCGTCCTGGTCACCATGTACGGCAAGGCTCCCGACTGGCAGGGCCGCTGGGCCGACGCCACGAACATGCTGCACGTCGTCGCCGGGCTGCTCGCCGGGCCGCTCGCGCTCGCGGCGGGCGGCTGGCAGGGCGGCCGGGACCGGCGGCGCGGGACGACGGACCTGTGGGAGTCCGTGCCCCGCTCGCCCCTGCGCCGCGTGTTCGTCGCGGTCGCGCCGTCCGCGCTCTGGCCGGCCGCCGGGCTGCTCCTCGCCGACGCCGTCTGTCTCCTCGTGACCTGGCCGTACGTCTCCGCGGGCCGCCCGTACCTGGAGCTCGTCGCCGCCGACGTGGTCGCCGTCGCCGCCCTCGGGGCGCTCGGCCATGTCGTCGGGCGGGTCGTGCGCTGGCGGCTGACCGCCCCGCTCCTGGGGATCGTCGGGTACGTCGGCCTGGCCTTGAGCGCCTACCGGGAGGGCCCGGTGCGCTGGCTCGGTCCGGCCGGTGAGCACCAGTCCTTCTGGGACCGGCCGGTGTGGTGGTTCGGGCCGGTGTCGATGGCGTGGACGGCGGGGATCGCCCTCGCCGTGCTCCTCGCGTACGGGCTGCGCGGGACCCGGCTGCTCCCGGTCGCCCTCATGCCGCTGGCCGTGGCGGTCGCCGCCGCCGGCCTGATCCTGCGACTGCCGGGGGACGAGGGGCCGTGGCGCCACGACCCGGCCCTGGCCCGGTGGGTGTGCGACGACGGCGCCCCGCAGGTGTGTCTGACGGCCGTGGACGAGAGCCTGCTGCCGGACGTGTCGGCGGCCCTCGCCCCGTTGAACGCCCGCCTCAAGGGGCTGCCCGGCGCCCCGGTCCGCTGGGTGAGCGGCCCGGGCGGCCCCGCCCGCGCCGGTGACGTCGCCCTGCCGAACACCGAGGGGGAGGCGGTGCGCGGGCGGCTCGTACGCCCCGATCTGTATCTGAACTCGGCCGTGAGCTGGCTGTTCTCGGACACCTGCGAGCCTGGCGACGGCACCGGCCCGAACGCCGAGCGGGCGAGCGTCGTCCACCTCGCCGTCGCCGAGTGGCTGGCGCCCACCCCTGACGGCTACGGCCCCGACCCGACGGCCGCCCGGCCGTACATCGACCGGCTCACCGCCAAGTCCCCCGCCGAGCAGCGCGACTACCTCGCCCGCTACCTGGCTGCGGACAGCTGCGACCCGGACGAGGTGCCGGTCCCGTGAGGCTCTATCTGCGCTCCCGCGCGCTGCCCGGCACGCTCGCCGCCCTCGCCGGCACGGCGGCGGTCGCCGCCTGGGCGGCCTGGTGGCTGGTCTCCCTGCCCGGCTTCGACCACACGGCCCGGCTGCCGGTCGTCGTCTTCGGCCCGCTGCTCGCCGCGGCGGCGGTCGGCGCGAGCCTGCACGCGCCGAGCGACGAGCTGGACCGTACGGCGGTCCGGGCGTGGTGGCCCCGCCGCCTCGCCCATGCGCTGGCCCCGACCGTGCTCGCCGTCGCCCTGTTCGCCCTCGCCCTGCCGGGTCACGCGGAGGAGTACGGGGCGCCCGCCGCCGTACGGAACACGCTGGGGCTGGTGGGGGTCACGGTGGGCGCCGCCGCCGTCGTCGGCGCCCGGCTGAGCTGGCTGCCGCCGGTCTTCCTCGTCGGCGTGGTCTACCTCGCGGCCCCGTCGGAGCCGGGCGGGGTGGCGCAGTGGTGGGCCTGGGTGATGCAGCCGGGTTGGCAGGGCGGCGCGTGGACGGTGGCGGTCTCCGTCTTCGTGGCGGGTACGTGTGCGTACGGGTGGCGGGGCGCGCGGTACGTGACCGGCGGATCCTGAAGAAATGCAGGATCCGTGACCCCGTGGCTTCGTAACGTGTCGGTGGACGACCACGACATGACGAGAACGGACGGAGTGACGAACGATGCCGGAAACCGTGACCCTCGACCGCCGGGAAGGGCCGTACGGAGAAGTGGTGCTGCGTCGCCGCGACGAGCACTACGAGATCATCGCCAACGGCACCTTCCTGATGGACACCTCCGACGGGCGCTCCGAGCGGCTTCTGATCGACGCGGCCCTGGCCGCCCTGCCCGAGCAGTCGCGCGCCGGCGCCTCCGTCCTGGTCGGCGGCCTCGGGGTGGGCTTCTCCCTCGCGCATGCGGCCGCCGAGCCGCGCTGGGGCCGTATCGCCGTCGCCGAGCGTGAGGAGGCGATCATCGACTGGCACCGACAGGGGCCGCTCGCCTCGATCTCCGGGAGGGCGCTCGCCGATCCGAGGACGGTGATCCTGCACACGGACCTCGTGGAGTACCTCCGTACCTCGTCGGACACCTACGACGCCCTCTGCCTGGACATCGACAACGGGCCGGACTGGACGGTCACCGAGGACAACGAATCCCTTTACTCCGCCGAGGGGTTGGCCACCTGCGCGGCCCGCCTCAACCCGGGCGGAGTCCTCGCCGTGTGGTCGGCCCAGCCGTCCGGCGATTTCGAAGAGTCGTTGCGGAATGCCGGATTCAGCGCGGTACGGACGGAAGAGATCCCCGTTGCCCGGGGCGTCCCCGACGCGGTGCACCTCGCCGTCCGTCCCGGATAGCCGCTGAACAGCTCCTGGATAGCCGGGACACCGCCGGTACCTCTAGGCTGCTGAGCCGACATCGGCGACGCGAGGCGGGGCAATGGAGCAGACACACACCACTCACCACGGTGCGGCGGCCACTCCGGGGGCTCAGCGACGTGTCCTGGTGGTCGAGGACGACGCGACGATCGTGGAGGCGATCTCCGCGCGGCTGCGCGCCGAGGGCTTTCTCGTGCAGACCGCGACGGACGGCCCCGCGGCCGTCGACGCGGCCGAGGCCTGGCAGCCGGACCTGATGGTCCTGGACGTGATGCTGCCCGGTTTCGACGGCCTGGAGGTGTGCCGCCGGGTCCAGGCCCAGCGCCCCGTCCCGGTCCTCATGCTGACCGCCCGCGACGACGAGACCGACATGCTGGTCGGCCTCGGCGTCGGGGCGGACGACTACATGACCAAGCCGTTCTCGATGCGCGAGCTGGCCGCCCGGGTGCACGTCCTGCTGCGCCGGGTGGAGCGGGCCGCGCTCGCGGCGGTCACCCCGCGCAGCGGCATCCTGCGGCTGGGCGAGCTGGAGATCGACCACGCGCAGCGCCGGGTCCGGGTGCGATCCGAGGACGTGCACCTGACCCCGACCGAGTTCGACCTGCTCGTCTGCCTGGCGAGCACGCCGCGGGCGGTGCTCTCCCGCGAGCAGCTCCTCGCCGAGGTGTGGGACTGGGCGGACGCCTCGGGCACCCGGACCGTCGACAGCCACATCAAGGCGCTGCGCCGGAAGATCGGGGCCGAGCGGATCCGTACGGTCCACGGCGTCGGTTACGCCCTGGAGACCCCGGCGCTGTGAGCCGGCGGGGGCCCAGGGGGCCGCGGGGACAGCGAGGAGCGGGCGGCGGGGCCCCCGGGCCGCGCCGGATCGTGATCTCGATCAAGACCAAGCTCGGCGCGCTGGTCGTCGGGGCCGTCCTGCTGACCTCGTGCCTGGCCCTGGTGGCGATCCGGACGTCGACGGAGTTCCGGTACATCACGATCTTCGCGATGATCGCGACCCTGCTGATCACCCAGTTCGTGGCCCAGTCCCTGACGGCTCCCCTCGACGAGATGACGACGGTGGCCGGGACGATCTCGCGCGGTGACTTCAGCCGCCGGGTGCGGGGCGCGGACCGGCGGGACGAGCTGGGCGACCTGGCCTCGACGATCAACCGCATGGCGGACGACCTGGAGGCCGTCGACCGGCACCGCAAGGAACTGGTCGCCAACGTGTCGCACGAGCTGCGCACGCCGATCGCCGCGCTCCGCGCCGTACTGGAGAACGTCGTGGACGGGGTGTCCGAGGCGGATCCGGAGACCATGCGGTCGGCGCTCAAACAGACCGAGCGCCTGGGCCGGCTGGTGGAGACGCTGCTCGACCTGTCACGTCTCGACAACGGTGTCGTCGCGCTGAGGGCGAGCCGTTTCGAGGTGTGGCCGTACCTGTCGGGGGTGCTGCGGGAGGCGAACCTGGCCGCGTCGCAGCGCGGTCTCTCGTCCACCTCGGGGCTGCACAACCGTACGGACGTGCATCTACACCTGGACGTGTCGCCGCCCGAGCTGGTCGCGGTCGCGGACGCGGAGCGGCTGCACCAGGTGATGGCGAACCTGATCGACAACGCGGTGAAGCACTCGCCGCCGCACGGCCGCGTCACGGTCAGGGCGCGGCGCGGCCCGTATCCGGACTCGCTGGAGCTGGAGGTCGAGGACGAGGGTCCCGGCATCCCGGAGTCGGAGCGGCACAAGGTCTTCGAACGCTTCAACCGGGGCACGGCGCCGCTGCGGCAGGGACCGGGCAGCGACGGCGGCACGGGACTCGGGCTCGCGATCGCCCGCTGGGCGGTGGATCTGCACGGCGGCGGGATCGGTGTGGCCGAATCCTCACGTGGCTGCCGCATCAGGGTCACCCTTCCGGGCAGTCTTCCTCCGAGAGATTGACGTAGGGTTCGAACCGGAAGGGCGCGTTCTGCGTGTACGTGAGCAGGACCTGCGTGCACGTGAGCGGGACGCGATCAGGGGTGCGGCCGAAGAGGGCCGTGCCTGCGCTTTTCCGTACCCTCACAGCAGTGGAACCACGCTTGTTTCCCGCCATTCACGGCTCCGAAACACCTCGTCAAGTGTGACTTGCGCGACGTTGGAGCGCCCGGCCTGCACCTCTCGGCCGGACAGGCGTAGCCTTTATTTCCGCTGTCCATCACCTTGTGAAGCGGAAGAGGGCGGTTGCCGCCGTGTCGTCTCAGTCCCCCAGTACCCCGAGCTCCCCGACCGACCAAGACGGGCAGGGCCAGAACCCTGCGACCGCCTTCGGTGCCAATGAGTGGCTCGTCGACGAGATCTACCAGCAGTACCTCCAGGACCCGAATTCGGTCGATCGTGCCTGGTGGGACTTCTTCGCCGACTACAAGCCCGGAGCGTCGGACACCCCGGCCGCCCCGGCACCCACCACGCAGAGCACCGGCCAGGCCGTGCCCGCCGCGACGCAGACGGGCCCCGCACAGGCCGCGTCTGCCGCTCCGGTAGCCGCCCCGGCCACCGTGCCCGCTCCGGCCGCTCCGGCCCCGGTCGCCCCGAAGCCCGCCGTGGCTCCGGTCGCCCCGGCCGCCGCGAAGCCCGCCGCCGCTCCGGCCCCGGCCAAGCCCGCTGCCGCCGCTCCGGCGACCGCGGCCCCCGCCGGCCCCGAGCTGATCACGCTGCGCGGTCCCGCCGCCGCGGTCGCGAAGAACATGAACGCCTCCCTGGAGATGCCGACGGCCACGTCCGTCCGCGCCGTCCCGGTGAAGCTGCTCTTCGACAACCGGATCGTGATCAACAACCACCTGAAGCGCGCCCGGGGCGGGAAGATCTCCTTCACGCACCTCATCGGCTACGCGATGGTGCAGGCGATCAAGGCCATGCCGTCGATGAACTACTCCTTCGCGGAGAAGGACGGCAAGCCGACCCTGGTCAAGCCGGAGCACGTGAACTTCGGTCTCGCGATCGACCTGGTGAAGCCCAACGGCGACCGCCAGCTCGTCGTCGCGGGCATCAAGAAGGCGGAGACGCTCAACTTCTTCGAGTTCTGGCAGGCGTACGAGGACATCGTCAAGCGGGCCCGCGTGGGCAAGCTGACGATGGAGGACTTCACCGGCGTCACGGTCTCCCTGACCAACCCCGGCGGCCTCGGCACCGTCCACTCCGTGCCGCGTCTGATGCCCGGACAGTCGGTCATCATGGGCGTCGGCTCGATGGACTACCCGGCCGAGTTCCAGGGCACCTCCCAGGACACCCTGAACAAGCTGGGCATCTCGAAGGTCATGACCCTGACCTCGACGTACGACCACCGGGTCATCCAGGGTGCCGCCTCCGGCGAGTTCCTGCGCATCGTCGCGAACTACCTCCTCGGCGAGCAGGGCTTCTACGACGACATCTTCAAGGCCCTGCGCATCCCCTACGAGCCGGTCCGCTGGCTCAAGGACATCGACGCGTCGCACGACGACGACGTCACCAAGGCCGCGCGGGTCTTCGAGCTCATCCACTCCTACCGGGTCCGCGGCCACGTCATGGCCGACACCGACCCGCTGGAGTACAAGCAGCGCAAGCACCCCGACCTGGACATCACCGAGCACGGCCTCACCCTGTGGGACCTGGAGCGGGAGTTCGCGGTCGGCGGCTTCGCCGGCAAGTCGATGATGAAGCTCCGCGACATCCTCGGCGTGCTCCGCGACTCGTACTGCCGCACCACCGGCGTCGAGTTCATGCACATCCAGGACCCGAAGCAGCGCAAGTGGATCCAGGACCGCGTCGAGCGCCCGCACTCCCGTGTGGAGCGCGAGGAGCAGCTGCGGATCCTGCGCCGGCTGAACGCGGCGGAGGCCTTCGAGACCTTCCTGCAGACGAAGTACGTCGGCCAGAAGCGCTTCTCCCTGGAGGGCGGCGAGTCCGTCATCCCGCTGCTCGACGCGGTCATCGACTCGGCCGCCGAGTCGCGCCTCGACGAGGTCGTCATCGGCATGGCCCACCGCGGCCGCCTGAACGTCCTCGCGAACATCGTCGGCAAGTCGTACGCGCAGATCTTCCGCGAGTTCGAGGGCAACCTCGACCCGAAGTCGATGCACGGCTCCGGCGACGTCAAGTACCACCTGGGCGCCGAGGGCACCTTCACCGGTCTCGACGGCGAGCAGATCACGGTCTCCCTGGCCGCCAACCCCTCCCACCTGGAGGCGGTCGACCCGGTCCTGGAAGGCATCGTCCGCGCCAAGCAGGACGTCATCAACAAGGGCGGCACGGACTTCACCGTTCTCCCCGTCGCCCTGCACGGTGACGCGGCCTTCGCCGGCCAGGGTGTCGTCGCCGAGACGCTCAACATGTCGCAGCTGCGCGGCTACCGCACCGGCGGCACGGTCCACATCGTCATCAACAACCAGGTCGGCTTCACCGCCGCCCCGGAGTCCTCGCGTTCCTCGATGTACGCGACCGACGTGGCCCGCATGATCGAGGCACCGATCTTCCACGTGAACGGCGACGACCCGGAGGCCGTGGTCCGCGTCGCGCGGCTCGCCTTCGAGTTCCGCCAGACGTTCAACAAGGACGTCGTGATCGACCTCATCTGCTACCGCCGCCGCGGTCACAACGAGGGCGACAACCCCTCGTTCACCAACCCGCAGATGTACAACCTGATCGACAAGAAGCGTTCGGTGCGCAAGCTGTACACCGAGTCGCTCATCGGTCGCGGCGACATCACCCTCGAAGAGGCGGAGCAGTCGCTCCAGGACTTCCAGGGCCAGCTGGAGAAGGTGTTCGCGGAGGTCCGCGAGGCCACCACCGCCCCGGCCTCGGCGACCGTGCCGGACGCCAAGGCCGCCTTCCCGGTCGGCGTCACCACCGCGGTCTCCCAGGAGGTCGTGAAGCGGATCGCCGAGTCGCAGGTCAGCATCCCGGAGCGGATCACGGTCCACCCGCGCCTGCTGCCGCAGATGCAGCGCCGCGCCGCGTCCATCGACGACGGCACCATCGACTGGGGCTTCGGCGAGACCCTCGCCATCGGCTCCCTTCTCATGGAGGGCACCCCGGTCCGCCTCTCGGGTCAGGACTCCCGCCGCGGCACCTTCGGCCAGCGTCACGCGGTCCTGGTCGACCAGGAGACCGGCGAGGACTACACCCCGCTGCTCTACCTGACCGACGAGCAGGCCCACTACAACGTCTACGACTCGCTGCTCAGCGAGTACGCGGCGATGGGCTTCGAGTACGGCTACTCGCTGGCCCGCCCGGACTCCCTGGTCATCTGGGAGGCCCAGTTCGGTGACTTCGTCAACGGCGCGCAGACCGTCGTCGACGAGTTCATCTCCTCGGCCGAGCAGAAGTGGGGCCAGACCTCCGGCGTCACGCTGCTCCTGCCGCACGGCTACGAGGGCCAGGGCCCGGACCACTCGTCCGCGCGCCCGGAGCGCTTCCTCCAGATGTGCGCCCAGGACAACATGACGGTCGCCATGCCGACGCTGCCGTCGAACTACTTCCACCTGCTGCGCTGGCAGGTCCACAACCCGCACCACAAGCCGCTGATCGTCTTCACCCCGAAGTCGATGCTGCGTCTGAAGGCCGCGGCGTCCAAGGTGGAGGAGTTCACCACCGGCGGCTTCCGTCCGGTGATCGGCGACACGACGGTGAACGCCGCCGACGTCCGCAAGGTCGTCTTCTGCGCCGGCAAGGTCTACTACGACCTCGAGGCCGAGCGTCAGAAGCGCGGTGACACGGAGACCGCGATCATCCGTCTGGAGCGTCTGTACCCGCTGCCGGGTGCCGAGCTGCAGGCCGAGATCGCCAAGTACCCGAACGCGGCGAAGTACATCTGGGCGCAGGAGGAGCCGGCGAACCAGGGTGCCTGGCCGTTCATCGCGCTCAACCTGATCGACCACCTGGACCTGGCGGTCGGCGCGGACATCCCGGCGGGCGAGCGCCTGCGCCGGATCTCGCGTCCGCACTCCTCCTCCCCGGCGGTCGGCTCGGCCAAGCGCCACCAGGCGGAGCAGCAGCAGCTGGTCAACGAGGTCTTCGACGCCTGACCCGTCGCTCCGTACGCGTACGGAAGGAGGCCCGGCACCCCACCAGGGGTGCCGGGCCTCCGGCGTTTCCGCTGTCGGTCAGAGGTTGGCCTCGAAGTCCCAGTAGGGGCGGTTGCGCTGCCGGGCCGAGAGGGTGTGCGGGTGCTGGGCGCCGAGGGTCCTGGTGAGGGTGAGCAGGGCGTCCTCCTCGAGCTTCCCCGCCTCCTCGGTCTCGCGCAGGCCGCGCAGGTCGGTGGCGAGCGCGACCTGGCAGGAGAGGGTCAGCGGGTGCTCGTTGCCGAGGACGTGCCGGGCCCTGCGCAGGGTGTCGCGGCTGAGTTCGGCGGCCTCGACGACCCTGCCGTTGAAGTTGCGGGCGGCGGTGGCGTTGAGGGCGCAGCCGAGGACCCACGGGTGGTCGGAGCCGAGGGTGGCGGTGAGTCCGGCGAGCGCGGACTCCAGCATGGTCAGGGCCGAGGACCGTTCGCCGGAGGCCTGCATGACGAGGGCGGTGTTGGCGAGGACGCCGGTGGAGACGGGGTGGGCGGGGCCGAGGAGGGCGCGGTAGCCGGCCTCGGCCTCCGTGATGAGTTCCCTCGCCAGGTCGAGGTCGCCGTGTTCGCGGAGGAAGTTGGCGTAGTTGGTGACGGCCGACAGCGTCACGTAGTGGTCGCGGCCGTAGGCCTGTTCCAGGTGGTCGAGGACGGAGGCCATCATCGTGCCGATGTCCTCCTTGAAGCCGCCTTCGCGGCGGCGGCAGAGCGCCAGCTGGCTGCGCGCGTACAGGGTGTGGAGGTGCTGGGGGCCGAGGATCTTCACGTGCAGCTTGACGTTGGCCTCCTGGCGGCCGAGCGCCTCGCGGTAGCGGCCGAGCAGCCTCAGGTCCTGGGCGACGGCGTTGTTGGAGTTGAGCGTGGAGGCGTGGTGGGGGCGCAGGACCGCCTCGCAGGTGGCGAGGGTGTCGGTGTCCTGCTCGTACGCCTCCTGGTAGCGGCCCAGCATCCGCAGCACCACGCCGAGGTTGTGGCGGGCGACGAGGGTGAGGAACTGCGTGTCGCCGAGGAGGCTCCTGGCCTCGGCGAGGGCTTCCCGCTGGAGCTGCTCCGATTCCTGGTACTGGCCGAGGAAGCGCAGGTCGCGGGCGATGGAGATCTTGCTCTGGAGCGTGCCGAGCCGGTCGCTGTTGCCCGTGGCGGCGAGGCGCTCGCGCTGGGCGAGGTCGAGGTCGTACGCCTCCCGGAACCGGCCGTAGCGGCGGAGGATGTCCCCTTCGAGGGTGGTGAGTTCCTGCATGTGCGGGGCCAGCGGGTCCATGAAGGCCGTCCACTCGTCCCGGATGCGCCCGGCGAGCCGGATGCCCGCCTTGTACTCGCCGCTGCGGTCGCAGAACCGCAGGCAGTTGAGGACGGCGACCTGGATGCGCGGGTCGGTGCTGCGCAGGGCGCCGGACGGCTCCAGGTGGGGCAGGAGTTCGGAGTAACGGGGCCAGTGCCTGCTGTCCGTGGGGTTGCCCGGGTCGGCCTCGGCGAGCAGGGTGCGGACGGCCTTGCGGTGGGCGTCACGGTGGTCGCCGTCGGTGAGCCGGGCGACGATGTCGTGGACCAGGCGGTGCATGTGGATCGACTCCTGGTGGGGGCCGATCTCGTCGGTGGTCATGGGGCCGCGGGTCTCACGGGTGAGCACCGAGTAGTTGACGAGGGTGTCGAGCGCGCGGGTCCAGGCGGGCAGGTCGGTGGCCATCCAGCGCAGGTCCTCGGGCAGTTGTGCCTGCGGGTAGGCGCGGACGATGCCGAGGGGGATGCGGCCGGGGGCGAAGGAGGCGCACAGGCTGAGGATGTCGATGGCCTGCGGCTGGGCGCGGCGGAGTCGGTTGATCAGTATCGACCAGGAGGTGAGGGAGGCGTTGGGCATGCCGTCGCCCGCCGCGGGGTCGTCGACGGTGGAGAGCCGTCCGTCGCGGACCATGCGCAGGTATTCGGGGGCGTCCATGCCGGACTCGCCGAGCCAGGCGGCGGCCTGGACGAGCGGCAGGGGTACGTCTCCGAACTCGGCGGCGACCTCGTCGGCCTCGACCGCGTTGATCTGGGGGGCGCGCCGCATCAGGTAGCCGGTGGACTCGGCCCGGTCGAAGCTGGGGATCTCCAGGAAGTCGGTGTGCTCCCGCCAGCCGCGGTTGCGGGAGGTGATGAGGACGTGGCCGGGGCCCTGCGGCAGCATGACGTCGATGCCGTCGGTGTCGTCCCAGCCGTCGAAGACGACGAGCCAGCGGGCGTGCGGGTCGCCTCGGCGGAGGGCTTCGCGGACGGCGCGGATGCGTTCGCCGGGCTCGCTGCCGGTGGGCAGGGCGAATTTGACGGCGAGTTCGCCGAGGCGGTCGCGCTGGACGTTGCGGTCGTCGGAGTTGACCCACCAGATGACGTCGTAGTCGGGGCTGAAGCGGTGGGCGTACTCGGCGGCGATCTGGGTCTTGCCGATGCCGGACATGCCGAGCAGGGTGCAGGCGGCGCTGCCGCGCTCGGCGTCCATGAGCCGTTCCTGCAGTTCGGTGAGGAGGTCGTCGCGGCCGGTGAAGCGGGGATTGCGGCGGGGGACGTCGCCCCAGATCTCCGGCGGGGTGTCCGGGTAGCGGGCGAGGGCGCTCGCCGGGAGGCGTCGGCCCGCGTTCCTGCGGGGCTCGATGGCGAGCCTGCTGAGGAGCCGGACCTCGGCCTCCTCCTCGCCGACGCCCCAGAGGCTGACGGGTTCGAGGACCGCCGTGGACGGCAGCAGGGTGCGGTTGGTGAGGTTGACGGCGGCGAAGCGCTCGGCGTGGGCGGCGACGAAGCCGCGCAGGACGTCGTTCCACTCGCCGGCGGGCCGCGGGCCGAGTTCGAAGAACCAGTCGTTGAGGACGAGGAGGACCTGGCCGCGGGCGAGGAGCAGGTCGCCGAGGGAGTCCTCCAGGGGGACTTCGCGGGGCGGGTCCCAGCGCTGGAGGGTGGCGCGTACGCCGTGGGCTTCGAGGCGCTGGTTGATCCAGGCCGCCCAGGGCCGGTGGTATCCGGGGAAGACCACCAGGACGTGTTCGGGCGCGGCCCTGCCCCCGTGGCTCTCCGCGCCTCCGCCCGACCGCTGTTCCGCCATCTGTACGTCTCCCGTCCCGCTCACGCGCAACGCAGTGTCATGTGCCGTGGGCACAGTGTTACCCACGGGCCCTGGGGCTCGCGCCGAGGCTCGCATGGAGCTGCCTCATTTGCCGTGCGAACTCCCGCCCCTCATTGGTCAGTTCATCGGATTCAAGCAGCATCGCGAGCGCTTCGCCCACCTGATCGTGGACATGGTCGAACTGCTGCACGGCCCGTACGCTCCACGGTCCCGGCACTCCGGGGGCGGCCATCGCCCGCCTCCACAGATCGGCCAACGCCAGGTGCGCGTAGGCCCCTTGGAAGACTCCGGCGACCGGGCGCGCGTCGGTGCGCCAGCCGACCCGGTACAGCGCGGCACGGCCCGGGCGGTAGAGCGGGACGAGCTCGTGGAGCGTGGAGAGCTTGCTGTGGTGCAGCTCGTGGACGAGCGTCTCCGCCATGTCGAAGGCGCCCGCCGACGGCGTCATCAGGACGGCTCCCGGGGCGACGCTCAGGGTGGCGCCGACGGAGCGCGGCCCGTGCGGGAGCAGCGGCACGAGCGCGCCGACCGTCCGCCCGACCTCCGTCGCCCGCTCCCGGTCGGTCCGCCGCAGCAGCTCCCCCGCTGCCCGCCAGTGCGCGGACCAGGCGGCGTGGTCGATGTCCGGCCGCTCGGCGGCGACCCTGGCCGGGGTCCCGACGCCGCCGGGCGGCACCCGGTACGGATCCAGGTCCTCCAGGCGGGCGGCCCCACCGGCGAGGCCGCGCAGGCCGCGCCAGCCGGGGCCGCTGCCGGTGACGGCGCCGGTGCGGGCGTCGACGAGCCGGAGAAGCGCCGCGGGGGCCCCTCGGGCGTCGTCGGAGCGGACGCGTACGGCTTGTGAGCGGGAGGTCAGCCGGACCGGGCCCGGTGCCACCAGGACGCTGCCGACGCCCGGGAGCGAGAGCACGCCGCCGGGTGCCTGGACGACGAGGTCGAGCGGCCGGCCGGCCCTCAGGGCGGCGGTGGCGGCGACCAGTTCGAGGCGGGTCAGGTGCCCGTCGAGGGCGGGGCCCGCGGGTTCGGTGAGGGCGGCGGCGAGCCAGGCGCCGGTGGTGGGGTAGTCGAGGACGGAGCGGACCACTCCGGGGGCGGCGCGCTCGGTCCTTTCGAGGAGGCGCCAGGCGGTCTCGAAGCCGTGCAGGGTCTCGGGGGCGACCTCGTCGCGATGGCGCCGCACCCGGACGAGGAGGGCCTTGAGCAGCAGCAGCCGGCGGGCGTGCACGCCGGACCGCAGGAAGGCGGCGCCTGCCGGGGCGGGCCGGGTGGCGGCCAGGGCGGCGAACGCGGCGGGACGCGGGGGCGCGGCGATCACTCCCGGCTCCTGGAGGGGGTCGGCCTCGGCATCGACCTCGGCTTCGGCATCACCCTCGGCTTCGACCTCGACCTCGGTGATCGCGTGGTCGCCGGCTTCCGCGCCGCCGGGTGCGCGGCGCATCCGGCGGAACCGGCGTGCACGGCGGAGCCGATGGACGCGGCGGGTTCGCCGGATACGGCCGGAAACGAGTGGTCGGGGCGGGTACCGGGCGGCCCGGACCGAACGGCTCGGGCCGCTCGCACGTCAGTCGACGAGGGCGTCCTCGGGCCAGGAGACGACCAGGTCCGAGGGATGGCGCAGCACTCTCTCGACCGCCGCGCCGACGACGGCGTCGTCCGTGACGCGCAAGGTCCGCAGATCAACGGCCGCGAGATCGGGCAGACGCGGGGACCGGCCGGCACTCCGGCCGACACCGGTCGCCCACTCCGTACGCTCGAACACTCTCGGCTCCTCCTCACCGACGCTGTCCCCCACGGTCGTAGCGGCGCAGCGGTTCTTCCCGACCCCGGGAGACCGGAAACCCTTTCGATTCAACTGCGCCCATTCACGCCCCCGTTATCCAGCCGTCCCCTGACTAGCTCATCCGGTGGTACCGCTCCACGCCCACCAGGGCGGTGCGATCCTGCGCCAGTCCTCGGCGGAGACCCTCACCCGGCCCCCTCCCGCCGCGCCCTCGACCTCCCTCAGCAGGGCTCTGGTCCGCTCCACGTCCGCCCAGTCCACCTCCACGAGCCGGCCGGTGAGCCGCCGCCACCGCTCGGTCGCGGCGAGCAGCACGGTTCCGGCCCGGGCCGGACGGCCCATCAGCCACAGGACGGCTCCCTGGGCGTGCAGCGCGCGGGCACCGGTGACCGTGCCCGGGTCGTCTCCGTGGGCGGTACGGGAGTCCTCCCCCGCGTTGCGGTACGCGGTGAGCGCGTCGCCGATCAGTCCGTCACGTGCCGTCTCGGCCAACTCAAGTCTCACTCGCCCGAGTTGCAGCCACACCTCGGCGCGCTCACCGGGGTCGTCGGTGCCCCGGAGCGCCTGTTCGAGCAGGTGACGGCTCTCGAAGAGGTCGGGAAGGAATCCGGCGCGGTGGAAGCGGAGCGCGAGGACGCTGCCGATCAGGGTCCTCGCCCTCGCCCGCTCCGGCGCCCCGGCGGGCAGCCGGGTGAAGGCCTCGCGCAGGACGCCCTCGGCCCGGTCGACGGGGCCGGTGCCGCTGCCGGCCGCGGCGCGCCGAAGCAGCGATCCGCCCCAGGTGAGCAGGAGCGGCCCGCGCTGTTCGCTGTCGGCCGGGGCGAGCAGGGTCGCCTCCTCGTAGGCCGCGTCGGCGGCGGCGCCGTCGCCCTCGGAGTCGTACAGCCGCGCGCGTGCCGTGGTGAAACGCAGCCGCAGGGCACGGCCGTCGCCGATGAGGGGTTCGGCGCGGTCGAGCACGAGGCCGATGCGGCCGGGCTCGGCCTCGGCGAGACGCAGGGCGTCGGCGAGGTCGAGGAGCGCCGCGGGGCTCTCGTGGAGGGCGAGGGCGGCGGTGAGTTCGCCGGCCGCGGCCTCGCCGTCGCCGCGGGCGAGGAGCAGGCGGCCGCGGCGCAGATGGAGGGTGTGGCGGGCGGTCCCGGGCCAGCGGTCGGCTTCCTCGGCGAGGGCGGTGAGGGCCTCGTCGAGATGGCTGGTTTCCTCGGTGTCGCGCCACAGGGCGTGGTGGACGACGGCGAGTTCGAGCCGGGCCTCGGCCCATGCCTCCTCGCCGGGCGGGGCGAGCTCCCCGGCCTGTACGAGGGTGTCGGCGGCCTGGCCGAGGAGCTCCGGGCGGCGGCCGGTACGCCGGGCGGCCGCGGTGCCCGCTTCGGCGTACAGGGCGCCGGCGAGGACGATCCGGGCCTCGACCGGCTCGGCGGGGAGCGCGGCCTCGGCCCGTTCGCGGGCGCCGGCGAGGAGCGCCGGGTCGGACTGGGCCCGGCCCTGGGCGAGAAGGCGGCGGGCCTCGGTGAGCGGGTCGGGGGTGACGAGGTCGGGGTGGTAGAAGCGCAGTACGCGCGCGGGGATGCGGGCGAAGAGCTCGGTCTCGGCGCCGTTCGGCCCGAGGGGTTCGTCGGTCTCGTCGGTCTCGTGGGCCCGGTCGGTCCGGTCGGTCCGGTCGCTTCGGCCGGTCGCGTGGGTCGCCTGGGACGCGTGGTGCTCGCGAGGGAGGCCGGTGTCCCGGTCCGTACCGGTCCCTGCTTCCGCTTCGGCTCCCGATTCCGCTCCCGCGAGACGGGCGGCGGCGAGCGCCGGGAAGTTGCGCATGCCCTGGCCGAAATTGCGCTCCACATAGGCGGAGCAGTGTTTGAGGACGAGGGCGGCGGCGCTGGGGTCGAGCGAGCCGAGGAGGTGCTGCTGGATGCCCGGCGGATAGCTGTAGCAGGGGTACGGGGTGGGGCCCGGCAGCCGTCGCAGGAGCCCGCTGAGCAGGACCTCCGCCAGCTCCATGGGGCCGGTGTCGGGCAGCATGGCGCGCTGGACGAGCTGCATGACCGGCAGGGTCAGCGGGGCCGCCGCGAGATGGACGGCGAGCAGGAGCGCACCGGGTGAGGCGGCGGCCCGGAAGGCGCGCAGGAGTTCGTCGTCGCCCCGCCGGGCGCGGGCCGTCCTGGGCGCGGGCGGCTCCGCCGGTCCTGGGGTGAGCCAGGCGGCCCAGCCTCGTACGGCGTTGCCGCCGTGCCCGGTGTGGAGCCGGGTCCAGGAGGCGAACGCCTCGGGGGTCGGGGTGAGCACGGGCACGGCCCGGCGGCCGGGGTACCGCGGTCCCCAGGGCTCGTCGTCGGAGCGGAAGACGGTGTGGCCGCCGGGGGTCGCGGAGCGCTGGAACGTGCCGGGTTCGGCGGGCAGCGCGGTCCGGGACCAGAGGCGGGGCGGCAGGGGCTGGACGAGGGCGAGCGGGGAGTGGCGGGGCCACCGGCACAGGAAGCGGTGGGCGACGCCGGACTGCCACAGGGGGCCCACGCAGTCGCTGACGACGAGGGTGAGGCGGCGGCCGGTGGGGTCGTGGAGCTGGTCGACGGGGCGCAGGCGCGGCCGGCCGTCGGCGCCCGAGGTGGTGGTGACGAGCGGGGGTCCTTCGCCCGTGTCGTACAGGCGGTGCACCTGGACGTCCCGGAAGGCGCCGGACTGCTGGCAGGCCTGGCGGAGTTCCTCGACCATCCGGTCCCAGACGACCATGGCGGGGCCGGTGTCCATGAGGAGCTGGATGTCGGGGCGGAGGCCGGTGGCGGGGCGCAGGACGGGGGTGAGGAAGCCGGCGGCGGCGCTGAGTTCGGCGGTGGCCTCCTCGTCGAGGCTGCCCTCGCCGGGGCGGTGCGGCGCGAGGGCGTAGCCGCGCAGGGGGCGGAGCGCCTTCTGGAGGCCGAGGAGCCCGGGCAGAGCGTTGGCCCCTGGGGCGCGTACGGGTAAGGTCGCACCCCGCTCCGTACGCCCGACGCGGCCGTCGGCACCGGCGGTTCCGGCGGCACCCATGGCTCCGGCGGCCCCGGTGGCTCCGGCGGCCCCGGTGGCTCCGGCGGCCCCGGTGGCTCCGGTGGCTCCGGTGGCTCCGGTGGTCATGTGGAGGGAGACGGACTCCTGGGCGGCGGCCCCCTCCGGCCGGTCCGCCACGCCTGCAGCGCCCGCGCCGTCGCGTGCGTCACCGCCCTCGCCCCGGTCCCGGTGCCCGGCGGACCGGTGCAGACGGTCGGAGGTGCCCTCCGCCGTCTCCGGAGGCGGGTCGGCCGCCGACCCGTCCGCCCGGCCCGGCTCCTGCGAGGAGGGGCCGGGGAGCCACTGGGACAGCCAGAGGGCGTCCGCGAGGTCCTCGGCGGTGGGGTCCTGGCCGCCGGCCCGCAGTCTGCGGGTGATCTCTTCCAGATGCATCGGGTGCATCCGACCGTCACCTCGGCTGATCGAGCGGTTGCATGAGCATGTCGGCGATGCGTTCCCTGGTGACCCGTTCGGCGCGGGAGGCGTGCTGGGTCAGGTAGAGCGCGTTGAGGAGCTGGTCGGTGGCGATCACCTCACCCGGTTCGCGGTTGAGGAAGCGCTGGACGAGACCCTGCTCCCCTTCGCCCGCGGCGGCCTCGGTCCCGAGGTGGGCCTCGATCATGGCGCGGAGCTGCTCCTCGCCGGGCGGTTCGAGCTCGAGCCGGATGCAGCGGCGCAACAGGGCGGCGGGGAAGTCCCGTTCGCCGTTGGAGGTGAGCACGATGAAGGGGAAGGTGGTGCAGCGGACCCGGCCGCCGAACACCCGCACCTTGCGGCCGTCGTCGCTGAGCACCTCCACGACGGGCTCCCGGTCCGCGAGCCGCTCCAGCTCCGGAATGGCGAACTCGCCCTCCTCCAGGGCGTTCAGGAGGTCGTTCGGCAGGTCGAGGTCGCTCTTGTCCAGCTCGTCGATGAGCAGCACCCGCGGCTGCTCTGAGGGGAGCAGCGCGGTGCCGAGCGGTCCGAGCCGGATGTACGAGCCGATGCCGGCCGGGGCCGCGGCGGCGGAGCCGGGCGATCCGGCCTGGGCGCGCTCCAGCTGCACGTCCTGGAGGCGGCCGATGGCGTCGTACCGGTAGAGACCGTCCTGGAGGGTGGTGCGGCTGACGATCGGCCAGCGCAGCACCCTGCCGAGGCCCAGCTCGTGGGCGACGGCGTGCGCGAGGGTGGACTTGCCGGTGCCGGGGTTGCCGGTGACGAGGAGTGGACGCCGGAGGTAGAGGGCGGCGTTGACGGCGTCGGTCTCGGCAGGCCTGGGGTGGTGGTTCTGGACGAGTCTGCGCTTGACCCCGAGCCGCCGGTCGGAACCGGCGAGCGTGTCGTCGGCGCTGCCCGTCGAGAAGTCGCGCCAGGGCGGCGGAGCGGGGAGCCGCTGTATCTCGTCGTGCGGAAGACCGGCACCACGGTAGATCCGCCAATCGTTCACGATGGACTCCTCCTGGCTGTGGTGTCGATGCCGGGTCCGTCGAAGGTACCGCCCGGGGGCGGGGCCTGCCGATGGCGTAACCGGACGGATCGCGAGTCGGTCGCCCCGGTGGCCGCTCGGGTCACGGCTCCCCCTCCCCGAGCAGCGGTGGCGCCTCCAGGCGCCCGCCGTGCGGCGGCCGGTCGGGCGGGTCGAGCAGGACCGCGATGCTCTCGGCCCAGGCGTACCGGGCGCGTGCCTCGGGCCCGGCCGCCGGGTCGGCCGCGCGGGTGCGCAGTGAGCGGACGGGGCCTCGTACGTCCCAGGCGGTGAGGGCGGTGGCGATCAGCCCGTCGGCCCGCTCGTGGAACTCCGCGCAGTCGGTGTGGTCGTGGGCGCCGGTCCGCCAGAGGGCGAGCGGGTGACCGGCGGCGAGAGCCGCGTTCATCGCCATCAGTCCGTCGCCGCTGCCCACGTGGCCGCAGTAGACCGGAACGGTGCCGGCCTCGGCCTCACGGAGCCGGTCGTACGTCTCCGCCCAGGTCTCCCTGCGTACGCGCGCGGTGTGGGCGTCCGGGCCGGCGCCGGGCACCTCGCCGCGCAGCGGGGCGGCACGGAGCGGCCCGTGCTCCCCCGCCTCCCAGCGCTCGCGCCATTCGGGCGCCGGTTCCCTGCCGTGGCGCAGGGCGTCACGGATGACCACGATCCTGCGCTGGCCGAGAGTGGTCGCCCAGGCGCCGTCGGGGCCCTGCGGGGGTTCGAGGCGCCACGTGTCGAGGGGTTCGTCGAAGAGCTCGCGCGGCAGCACCGCCTCCACGGCGGCCAGGTGCGGTCCGCTGTCGCCGCGCCGCAGGGCGTCCGCGAGCGGTTCGCGGAGGGTCTCCCTGAGGCGGGCCCGCTCGACGCCCCGGTCGTCGAAGTGGAGCGGGCTGACGGTGTGCCCGTCGAGGAGGAGCTTGACCCGCCACGGGTAACGCCGGTCGTAGAGGGGGAGGCCGATCTCCAGGAGGACGTCGGCACGCGCGCGGGGTTCGCGTACGGAGAGGGGCGCGGGCCTGCCGGGGGTGACGAGCCGGTCGATCTCGCGCCGGAGGTGCCGGTCGGCGTCACCCGACTGGTTGACGATCCAGCCGGTGAGGGCGGCGGTGTCGGCACGCTCGCCGTACCGCCCGCCGACGTGCCGGACGACGTGGGCCGCGTACAGGAGCACCGCGTCCAGGTCGAGGTCGCGGACGCCGTCCCTGCCGGGCGCCCGCAGGCCGCGAAGGAGCCCGGCGCCCTCGCTCCAGGTGCGCGGGTCGTCCTCCAGGGCGTCCGGCAGGTCGTCGTCCCTGATCCAGGCCTTGACCTGGTCGATCAGGTCAAGGATCTCGCCGGGGACGGTGGCTGCGGGCAGTTCGGCGAAGTGCCCGTACAGCTGGGTGCGCAGGCCGGGGCTCACGCCGCCCTGGGTGCCCGTCAGCTTCCCCTGGACGCGGGTCCAGTCGGGCCGGTCGTCGAGGGACTGGTAGCTGGCCAGGTGGTACCGGTCGTGGGCGCGCAGCGCCTCGCCCATGGCCTCGCCGCCGGGAAGGTCGTGCAGCCGGCGCAGGGCGGTGACGGGGACGACGGCGCCGCCGTCGCGCCCACGGCCTTTGTTGAGGCCGATGACGGCGCCCTGCCGGTGGTCGACGACGGGCCCGCCCGAGCAGCCTTCGACGGGCATGACCCAGTCGGTGATGAGGGCCTTCCCGTCGCTGCCGATCAGGGTGCCGTGGACGTGCCGGATGCCGAGCTCGCCCGTCTCCCGGGACCAGCCGTGCAGCCCGACGGCGGTCGGCGGGACGGGCGGTCGCTCGCTGAGGCGCACGCAGGACGCCTTGCGCGCGCCGGGCACCCGCACGAGCGCGAGGTCGGGGAAGGCCCACCGGTCCGGTGGGTCGTCGGGCCTTTCGGGGCGCGGCAGGGCTAGCACGACGGTGCCGGTGGTCTCCCGGGTGGTCTTGCCGTCCTCCCAGGTGATGCCGACGGCCGGCTCGCTCCTCCACACCGCGCTTCCCCCCTCGGCAACGACATGGGCGCAGGTCAGCACCCAGCCGGGGGCGATGAAGAAGCCGGTGCCCCAGTACCGGTCGCCGTGCGGGTCATACCCGCAGCCGGGAGCCGCGATGCGTACGAGTGCGGGGCGCACGAGAGCGTCGAAGGCGCTCATGCGGGCTCATCGGCCGCCGGTCGTGTCCGGGGGGTTCTGTCGGGTGCGTCCTGACCGTGGGCGGGGGCCGGGGTCGGGCGGGCGGGATCCGTCGTGGGCGCCGTGCCGGGCGCGGCCTCCGTCGCGGGCGCCGGGGCCGGTTCGGGGTCCGCCGCAGGGGTCCTGCCCGGTTCGGTCCAGGTGAGGGAGACGCTCACGGAGGCCTTGCCCGAGCCGTCCGCGAGGACACCGATGACCTTGCCGGACTGTGCCGACAGCTCGATGCCGAAGCTGACGGCGACCTCCACGGGACCCTGCGGGTCGAGTCCGGCGCGCAGGGAGCCGACCACCCCGCGGACCACGTCCGTGAGCCCGCCGGTCATCGAGACCACCCGGTCCCTGACACCGGTGTCCTGGAACCCGCCGCCCCTGCCCAGTTCCTGCACGTCACTGACCCGTGCCCACACCGGCGTACCGTCGTCCAGCCGAATTCGAGCGATCCCGTGAGTCACAGCGCCCCCGCTCCCCGAAACGATGATGGGGAAGGCTAGTCGGTGGGACTGACGGGCGACAGGGGACGGGAGAGGTACGGCCTATCCTGATCGCATGTACTTCACCGACCGTGGCATCGAGGAACTGGAGAAGCGGCGAGGCGAGGAGGAGGTCACCTTCGAGTGGCTCGCCGAGCAGCTGCGGACGTTCGTCGACCTCAACCCCGACTTCGAGGTGCCCGTCGAGCGCCTCGCGACCTGGCTGGCCCGTCTGGACGACGACGAGGACGACGAGGAGTAGGCGCCACCCGCGCGGGTGCCCGCCTGCCGTCACCCGCGCGTGTAGAGGGGCCTGCCGTCGCCCGCGCGCGCGTACGCCGCTTCCCGTACTCCTGCCCGGTACCCGCGCGCGTGGAGCAGCCCCCGCTCCCCGGGTCATCCCTCCCGCAGCCGGTCGTAGGCGAGTCCGAGCGCGCCGTGCGCGACGAGCAGTACCCCGGTCGCCGACCAGCCGCCGCTGCGCCGGCCGATCCCCCAGAGCAGCAGCGGCACCCCCGCCGCGAGCTGCGCCGCACCCAGGACGCGCGCCTTGGGGCCGCGCAGGTACGGCCCGAGGGGACTGCCTTCCACCACGTCGAGTTCCGCGCGTACCGCGTCTCTCCAGCCGGACCATTCGAGCTGTTCCGCGCCCTGCGCCAGGGCGACGGAGCGGAGCCGGTCGGCGTTCTCGCCGGGCAGGAGCCCGGTCGGCAGGGCGAGGCCGGTGCGGGTGAGGACGGCGACGAGGCCGACGAGCCGGCTGTGCGAGTCGGCCTCCGGGTCGGGCGCGGTGAGCGGTTCCAGGGCCTGCACGTCCAGGACCGGGTCGAGGGCGAGCCGCGCGGCGAAGGTGTGCATGGCCTCGTCCTCGCCGACGGGCGTGCCGTCCGCGAGCCAGGTGTAGCCGACCGTACGGCGGAAGCCGGCGGCGAGCGTGAGTCCTGCCCTGTCGCGGTCCCACCAGAGCGCGACGACGGGCCAGGTGGCGGCGGAGACGGCGAGGGCGGTGGCCCAGCCCGTGACGACCTGTTCGACGGGTTCACCGCCGTGGAGCCACGGTTTCCCTTCCGGGACGAGAACGCTCCAGTCGTCGCCCGCCGGGGCGAGGAGCAGCTGTTCCCTCAGCAGCTGGGCGGGCGGCCGGACCGCCGAGGGGTCGGCACGGCAGAGCAGCAGTGCGCCGACGGGGCGCTGCCCGGATGTCGCGTTCATGGGCCCTACGCTAGGACAGTTTGTCCATGTACGGCTGCGATTGTCATCCCTGTCAGGGAAGAGTCAGGGTTGACTTCCTTTCACCGCGATATAGCGTGTCTCTCGAAAGACGCGATATGTTGCGTTGCCGAACGGGAGGTCAGCACCATGACAGAGTGGTCCGTCACCGAGCCGACGAAGCTGGCACCGGCCGACCCCGTGACCCGCCTGCAGGTCCGCATCGTCAACGGCACGGTGAACGTGGTGGGGACGGAGGAGAGTTCCGCCCGGGTGGAGATCTCGGAGATCGAGGGCCCGCCGCTCATCGTGTCGCAGGACGGCTCCACCCTGACGGTGAGCTACGAGGACCTGCAGTGGAAGAGCATCCTCAAGTGGCTCGACCGCAAGGAGTACCGGCGCAGGGCCGTCGTCTCCGTCGCCGTTCCCGCGGGCGTCGACGTCGAGGTGGGAGTGGTCGGCGCCGAGGCCGTCGTCACCGGCATCAGAGGGCGTACGGAGGTGCGCGGCGTCACCGGCGACACCACCCTCCTCGGCCTCTCGGGTCCGGTCCGCGCGGAGAGCGTCTCGGGCAATCTGGAGGCCCAGTCGGTCACCGGCGCCCTCCGGATCAACACCGTGACCGGCGACGTGACGGTGATCGAGGGCGCGGGCGCCTCCGTGAAGGCGGAGACGGTCAGCGGTGACATGGTCATCGACCTCGACCCGGCCGACCTCGACGGGCCGCCCGCCGACATCCGGCTCGCCAGCGTCTCCGGCGAGGTCGCGATCCGGCTCCCGCACCCGGCGGACGCGCGGGTCGAGGCGAGCACCACGAGCGGTTCCGTGGCGAACGCCTTCGAGGACCTGCGCGTGGGCGGCCAGTGGGGCACCAAGTCCGTCACCGGCACCCTCGGTTCGGGCCGTGGCGCCCTCAAGGCGACCACCGTCTCCGGCTCCATCGCCCTCCTGCGGCGCCCCGAGCCCGACGGGGACACCGAGTCCACCTCCTCCTCCACCCCCACCGCGACCGGAAAGGTGCTCTGACATGCCGCCCGTCTTCGCGCACGGCCGCCTCCGTCTCTATCTGCTCAAGCTGCTCGACGAGGCCCCGCGCCATGGCTACGAGGTGATCCGCCTCCTGGAGGAGCGCTTCCAGGGGCTGTACGCCCCCTCGGCGGGCACGGTCTACCCGCGGCTCGCCAAACTGGAGGCCGAAGGCCTCGTCACCCATGCCAGCGAGGGCGGCCGGAAGGTCTACTCGATCACCGACGCGGGCCGTGCCGAGCTCGCCGGGCGCGGCACCGAACTGGACGACCTGGAGCGGGAGATCCGCGAGTCGGTGTCGGAGCTGGCGGCGGAGATGCGCGAGGACGTGCGCGGCGCGGCCGGCCGGGTGCGCAGCGAGATGCGCGCGGCGGCGGGCCGGACCCGCACGGCGGAACCCTCCTCGTTCGCCGACGCCAGGGAGGAGCTGCGCCGGGTCGGGCAGGAGTGGAAGGAGCAGGCCCGGCAGGCCCGCGCCGAGGCGAAGTCCGCCCGCCACCAGGCGAAGGAGTTCCAGCGGATCGCCCAGCAGGTGCAGGAGGAGGTCCAGGACCGCTTCTCGCGGGGCGACTGGCCGAAGGGGGTCTGGGAGGGCCTCTCGGACATCACGGCCCAGCTGGGCGGTCTGGTGGCGGGTACGACCCATCCGAAGGCCGCCGCTCAGGAGGCGTCGTTCATGACGGCCCCGGTCGGCGAGGTGCCGGAGTGGGCGCGGGACACGGAGGGCTCGGGCGACCCGGCCCGTGACCTCGACCGGCTCCTCGACCGTTTCCGCGACGAGATCCGCGACGCGGCCCGCGACCACGGCGTGAGCCAGGACCAACTGGCCGAGGCCCGCGACCAGCTGTCGACGGCGGCGATCCGGATCACGGGCCTGCTGCGGTCCCGCCCCACGCCGTAGCCGGACGCGGTGGGGGCCAGGAGCCGGGGCCGGGTTCGGGCTGGTTGCCCCTTCCTCTCCCGTACGGTCGACGGCGGGCCTCAGCCCCGGCCGGCGGTCACCGTCACCCGGGCGCCCGGGGCCGCGAGGACCCAGGCCCTGCCCGGCGACGTGCGGAGCACCAGCGCCCCACCCCCGGCCGTCACCCGCCAGGTGCCGGGCGGCAGGGAGAGTTGGGTGACCCGGGGGCCGTGCCGGGCGGAGTCGTACGAGAGGCGGTAGACCCCGGCCGCCTGGTCGTAGGCGGCGGAGCGGACCGTGCCCGCGACCGCCTCCGCGTACGGCTCGGCGGTGAGCTCCTTGTTCGTGCGGAAGGTCCCGGCGCCGTCCACCGCGCAGTAGCCGCCGCCGTAGCACCAGACGTAGCCGGCCCAGCCGGAGCCGTAGCGGCCCAGGGAGGCCATCGCCTCGCGGTAGAAGCGGTTCATGTTCGGAAGGGAGTTGTTGAGCGGGCCCCATTCGCCCACCACGACGGGAACCTTGTACTCCTCGGGGTACCGGGTGACGGCCTGCTCGTAGTTCTCGATCCAGCCGGCGGCCGGGTCGTAGTCGGCACCCGCCTCCATGGCGGTGTTGTAGAAGTGGGGGGCGTAGACGACCTTCGGGTCGTCGATCCGCCCGAGCCCGGTGGGAACCCCCTCGCCCACGATCGGGGTCGGCTCGACGAAGACCCAGGTGGAGGGGTCGACCGAACGGACGGCGTCCGCGAGGCGGTTGTACATCGGGGTGAGGTGGTCCCGTTCGATGCGGCGGGCCGCCGTCGCCAGGTCCTCGCCCTCCCGTATCTCGCCCATGGGCTCGTTGATCAGGTCGTAGCCGAGGACGGCCTGGTGGTCCTCGAAGCGGTCGGCGAGCACCCGCCACATGCGGGCCTGGGCGCGCCGCAGGTCCTCGTCCTCGTAGAGGTGGGTGAAGGCCCGCTGGACGGCGGGTTCGAAGTACTCGGAGAACCAGTCGTCCGGGTGCGGGGTGAAGGGCAGTCCGTCGGTCCTGGTCGCCCACGTGGGCACGCCCCGGTGGCCGAACGCGGGGCCGAAGACGTCCTGGTGGGCGTCGATGAGGACCTTGACGTCATGTTTCGCGGCCCAGTCCAGGATCCGTTCGATCTTCCGCAGGTAGTCCTGGCTGTACTGGCCCGGCCGGGGTTCCAGGTCGTCCCAGAAGACCAGGAGGCGGGCGAAGTTGAAGCCCTTGGCCCGCATGTCGCGGAAGTGCCGTTCGGTGATCGCGGAGAGGGCGGCGTCGCCACGGTTCACCTTGTCCTCGACGTTCCAGCCGCGCAGGGTGAGGGTGCGGCCGTGCTCGTCGGTGAGGACGGGGATGCCGGGGATGCCGGGGATGCCGGGGATGCCGGCCGGGACCGGTTCCGCGTGGGCGGCGGTCGGGGCGAGCAGTGCGGCGACGACGCTGGCCGTCAGGATGGTGCGCAGCAAGGGAGACCTCCGGCACGACGAGGTGAGGATTGTTCATGTTTCGCGTGCCGGAGATACCATCAGTAGTCCTGACGAGTCATCAAGAGGTCGTCAGGAGGTATTCACGAAGTCGTCGGGGGATTCACGAGGTCGTGAGGACGACCTTCCCGAAGAGTTCGCCGGAGGCGATCTTCTCGAAGCCCTCCCGCGCCCGGTCCAGCGGCAGGACCTCGTCGATCACCGGACGGACACCCGTGGCCGCGCAGAAGGACAGCAGGTCCTCCAGTTCGTCCTTGGAGCCCATCGTCGAGCCGACGACCTTCAGCTCCAGGAAGAAGATCCGGGTCAGCTCGGCGTGTGCGGGCCGGTCGCCGCTCGTGGCGCCCGAGATGACGAGCGTGCCGCCCGGCCGCAGCGACTTGACCGAGTGGGACCAGGTGGCGGCGCCGACGGTCTCGATGACCGCGTCCACCCGCTGCGGGAGCCGGGCGCCCGGCGCGAAGGCCTCGACGGCACCCAGCTCCACGGCCCGCTTGCGCTTGGCCTCGTCGCGGCTGGTGGCGAAGACCCGGAGGCCGGCCGCCTTGCCGAGGGCGATGGCGGCGGTCGCGACACCGCCGCCCGCGCCCTGTACGAGGACCGAGTCGCCGGGCCGTACGCCGGCGTTGGTGAAGAGCATCCGGTAGGCGGTCAGCCAGGCGGTGGGCAGGCAGGCGGCCTCCTCGAAGGAGAGCTCCTTCGGCTTGGGCAGCACGTTCCAGCGGGGCACGCTGACCCGTTCGGCGAAGGTGCCCTGGTAGCGCTCGGTGAGGATGGACCGGGGCTCGTCGGGCCCGACGCCGTGCCCCGTCTGGCCGATCACGGAGTGCAGGACGACCTCGTTGCCGTCCTCGTCGATGCCGGCGGCGTCGCAGCCGAGGATCATCGGCAGCTTCTCCTCGGGCAGCCCGACCCCGCGCAGCGACCACAGGTCGTGGTGGTTGAGCGAGGCGGCCTTGACGGTGACGGTGGTCCAGCCGGGCCGCGCCTCCGGTTCGGGGCGTTCGCCCAATTCGAGGCCGTTCAGGGGCTGGTCGCGGTCGATTCGGGCAGCGTAGGCAGCGAACATGGCCCCGACCCTAGGCCGCCGCGGACGGCGAGGGGAACCACGCCCCGGTGTGACCCGTGTCGCCCACACGGAAGGGCCCCGTTCCGGCGTACGGAACAGGGCCCTTCGCGTACCCCACGGGTACGACGCCAGGTGCACGCGTCAGCGGCGGGCGACGCCTTCGGCGCGGGCGGCGGCGGCGACCGCGGCCGCGACGGCCGGGGCGACCCGCTCGTCGAACGGCGACGGGATGACGCAGTCGGCGGCGAGCTCGTCCTTCACCACGTCCGCGATCGCGTTGGCCGCGGCGATCTTCATGCCCTCGGTGATCCGGGAGGCCCGGACCTGGAGCGCGCCGGCGAAGATGCCGGGGAACGCGAGGACGTTGTTGATCTGGTTCGGGTAGTCCGAACGGCCGGTCGCCACGACGGCCGCGTACTTGTGCGCGACGTCGGGGTGGACCTCGGGGTTCGGGTTGGCCATGGCGAACACGAAGGCGTTCGGAGCCATGGCCGCGACGGCCGCCTCGGGGACCGTACCGCCGGAGACGCCGATGAAGACGTCCGCGCCGGCCAGGGCGCTCTCCAGGGAGCCGGAGAGACCGGCCTTGTTGGTGAGCTCGGCGATCTCGCGCTTGACGTCCGTGAGGTCCTCGCGGTCGCGGCTGACGATGCCCTTGCGGTCGGCGACGGCCACGTCACCGAGGCCGGCCTCGAGCAGGAACTTGGCGATGGCCACCCCGGCCGCGCCGGCGCCGGAGATGACCGCGCGCAGCTCGCCGAGGGTCCGGCCGGTCAGCTTCGCCGCGTTACGGAGGGCGGCGAGGGTGACGATCGCGGTGCCGTGCTGGTCGTCGTGGAAGACGGGGATGTCGAGGCGCTCCTGGAGCTTGCGCTCGATCTCGAAGCACCGCGGGGCCGAGATGTCTTCCAGGTTCACGCCGCCGAAGGACGGGGCGAGCCGGACGACGGTCTCGACGATCTCGTCGGTGTCGGTGGTGGCGAGGGCGATCGGGACCGCGTCGACGCCGCCGAACTGCTTGAAGAGGATGGCCTTCCCCTCCATGACCGGGAGGGAGGCCTCCGGGCCGATGTCGCCGAGGCCGAGCACTGCCGTACCGTCGGTCACGACCGCGACGACCTGGGACTTCCAGGTGTAGTCGTTGACCAGCTCGGGCTGCTCGGCGATCGCGGTGCACACCTTGGCGACGCCGGGCGTGTACGCGAGGGACAGGTCGTCCTTGTCCCGCAGGGGGACGGTGGCCTGCACGGCCATCTTGCCGCCCCTGTGGAGGGCGAAGACAGGATCGAAGAGCTCCTCCGGAGCTCCTTCCGTACCGCTGTCATTGCGAGGATTGACGATCTCCGCTGCCATTGGGTTGACCCCTTAAGTCTTTTTCATTTGAGGGTGGTCCACTCCCGGTTGAGGAGGGGTGGGGAGGCACCGCGCCCGCCGTGTCTGGCAGCCGCGCGGGCGCGCCGCACAACGCGCCCTGAGCCCCGGATGAGGGGTGTAAGGATCCTTCTTACCGGACGGACGGCACCGCAGACGAGTCCATAACCCCTCGGTGACGCGACTCATACCGAGTGCATCCGGACACGGACGGAGAGCGACACGTCACCCCATGTCCCGATAGATCTCGTCCCCACCCGATTGGCCGCGTTCCGCTCGTCCGAATGGCGAGATCAACAGGAGATTTTCCGGCAGCGGGGAAGGGATTCAGAAGATGATCCGGCCCTGATGTACCGGCCTGTCGGCATTCGGCCGTCACCCGTTACCCGATTTTGACATCCGTGGCCGTCGGTTTGAGGCGGTCCGAATGGCAAGATGCCGTAATCACACGAGGTCACGACACTCGAAGAGATGTACGTGGCCACCTGGCAACTCCCTCACACGCCGGAGGAACCCGATCATGACCGCACGCACCACGCGCTGTACGACCGCCAAGACCCGCACGTCCCGTCTTGCCGCGGTCGCCGCCATCGCGGTCGCCGGCTCCGTGCTGCTGACCGCCTGCGGTGACCAGACCGAGGGCGGCTCCGCGACCCCGACGAAGGAAGGCGGCTCGCCGTCGACCAACGCCGCGCCGCTCTTCTCGAAGCTCCCCGCCGACATCCAGAAGGCCGGTGTCATCAAGGTCGGCACCGACGCCTCGTACGCTCCGATGGAGTTCACCGAGGGCGGCAAGATCGTCGGTGTCGACCCCGACATCGCCGCGGCCCTGGGCAAGCAGCTCGGCGTCGAGTTCAAGTTCACGTCCGGCACCTTCGACGGCCTGATCACCTCGATCTACACCGGCCGACAGGACCTGATCATGTCCTCGATGACGGACAACAAGAAGCGCCAGGAGGGCCTGGACGACAGCGGGAAGAAGATCGGCAAGGGCATCGACTTCGTCGACTACTTCAGCTCCGGCGTCTCCCTGCTCGTCAAGAAGGGCAACCCGCAGGGCATCAACTCCCTCGACGACCTGTGCGGCAAGACCGTGGCCGTCCAGCGCGGCACGATCTACGAGGACACCTTCAAGGCCCAGGCCACGAAGTGCGGCGCCAACAAGCTGACGATCCAGGCGTTCGACAGCGACGCCGAGGCGCAGACCCGCGTCAAGGCCGGCGGCGCCGTGGCCGACCTCAACGACTACCCGGTGGCCGCGTACATCGCGAAGACCTCGGGCGGCGGCAACGACTTCGAGGTCGTCGGCAGCCAGAGCGACGTCGGCCTCTTCGGCATCGGTGTCTCGAAGGAGAACACCCAGCTGCGCGACGCCGTCAAGGAAGCGCTCGACGCGATCATCAAGGACGGCACGTACGCCGAGGCTCTGAAGAAGTGGAACGTCGAGGGCAGCGCCGTCAAGTCGGCCACCATCAACGCCGGCAAGTGACCTCCCCGACGCCGGCAGAACCTCCCCGCTCCACTGAAGGGCAGTCGTCGTGACTGACAAGATCAGCAAGGACCCGGCCGCCGCTCCGGCCGGGTCCGGCGCCTCGGGCAATCCGTACGAGGCGATCAAGGCCATCCCCGTGCGGCACTACGGGCGCTGGATCAGCGCCGTCGTGGTCGTCGCGCTGCTCGGCTGGCTCGTCTACGCCTTCTCCCAGGGCAACATCCTCTGGGACACGGTGTGGGACAAGGTGTTCGACCCCTCGGTCATCAGCGGCCTGTGGAACACGATCCTCATCAGCGTCGCCTCGATGGCCCTGGGCCTGGTCCTGGGCATCGTCTTCGCGGTGATGCGCCTGTCCAAGAACCCGGTGACAGGCGCGGTCGCCTGGCTCTACATCTGGTTCTTCCGCGGCACCCCGGTCTACGTCCAGCTCCTCGTCTGGTTCAACCTGTCGCTGATCTTCCAGTACATCGACCTCGGGCCGATCTACAAGAACGAGACCGTGGACGTCATGACGCCGTTCATGGTGGCGCTGCTCGGCCTCGGCCTCAACGAGGGCGCCTACATGGCGGAGATCGTCCGCGCGGGCATCCAGTCCGTCGACGAGGGCCAGACCGAGGCGGCGCACGCGCTCGGCATGTCCCAGACGAAGACCATGGGCCGCATCGTTCTTCCGCAGGCCATGCGGGTGATCGTGCCGCCGACGGGCAACGAGTTCATCAACATGCTGAAGACCTCGTCGCTGGTCTCGGCGGTGCAGTACACCGAGTTGCTGCGGGCCTCCTCGAACATCGGCAACACGGCCGGTGCCGTGATGGAGATGCTCTTCGTCGCCTCCATCTGGTACCTCGCGCTGACCAGCGTCTTCAGCGTCGGCCAGTACTACCTGGAGCGCCGCTTCGCCCGCGGTTCGACCCGTAACCTGCCGCCCACCCCCCTGCAGCGGGTCAAGGCGAACCTCACCACGTTCAAGCGTTCCCCGGAGGCATCGGCATGACCGGTCAGCCCATGGTCAAGGCGGAGGGCGTCCACAAGTCGTACGGCGCCGCCCACATCCTCCGCGGCATCGACCTGGAGGTGCAGAACGGCGAGGTCTTCTGCCTCGTCGGCCCCTCCGGCTCCGGCAAGTCGACCTTCCTCCGCTGCATCAACCACCTGGAGCGGATCGACGGCGGCCGGCTGTCGGTCGACGGCCACCTGGTCGGCTACCGGCAGAAGGGCGACAAGCTCTACGAGCTGAAGGACAGCGAGGTCGCGGTCCAGCGCCGTGACATCGGCATGGTCTTCCAGCGCTTCAACCTCTTCCCGCACATGACGGCCCTGGGCAACGTCATGGAGGCCCCGATCCAGGTGAAGGGCGAGTCCAAGGCGGTGGCGCGCGAGCGCGCCGAGCGTCTGCTCGACCGGGTCGGCCTGCGGGACAAGATGGGCAACTACCCGACGCAGCTCTCCGGCGGCCAGCAACAGCGCGTCGCCATCGCCCGCGCGCTGGCGATGGAGCCGAAGCTGATGCTCTTCGACGAGCCGACCTCGGCGCTCGACCCGGAGCTGGTCGGTGACGTCCTCGACGTCATGCGGGACCTCGCCGAGTCGGGCATGACGATGATCGTCGTCACCCACGAGATGGGCTTCGCCCGCGAGGTCGGCGATTCGCTGGTCTTCATGGACGGCGGCGTGGTGGTCGAGTCCGGCAACCCGCGGGACGTCCTGGGCAACCCGCAGCACGACCGGACGAAGGCGTTCCTGTCGAAGGTGCTGTAAGGCGCGGAACGACGGAAGGGGCGGTACGGGTCACCCGTACCGCCCCTTTCCCTGTCCTGGCTACTTCACGGCGAGGAGGAGGGTGTCGGAGGGCGAGGCCCAGACGGCCCTGGCCTCGCCGAAGCCGGCGGCTCGGAGGGTGTCGGCATGCCAGGCCGGGGAGGGCATGTCGCCGTCGGCGTGCTCGCCGTAGATCTCGAAGCGGCGGGCGGTGGGTTCGGCGAGGACGGGGTCCTTGGCGGCGAGCGCCCACCAGTCGGCCCAGTCGAGGACCCCGGCGGCCTTCTCCAGGTCCATGCGGGCGTGCCGCTGGGCGCGCTCGGCGGCGTTGATGCGGGGAGTGGTCCCGTCGATCATGTGGTCGGCGTTCATGAAGACGCCGCCGTCCCTGACGAGACCTGCGAGCTGACCGTAGAGGGCGGTCAGGGGCTCGCTGTGGAGCCAGTGGAGGGCGGTGGCGGTGAGGACGGCGTCGTACGAGTCGTGGGGCAGCCGCGCGGTCCAGTCGAGGTCCTTGAGGTCGGCGGTCACGAAGGTGACCCGCTCGTCGCCGGCGAAGTACCCCTCGGCGATGGCGAGCAGGGCGGGGTCGAGGTCGACGCCCACGCTTGTCGCCTCGGGGAACCTCTTGAGGACCCGATCCGTGATACTTCCCGTACCGCACGCGAGGTCGAGGATGCGGGGCTTCGGTCCCACCAAGGCCTCGACCATGTCGAGCATCACCCGGAACCGCTCCTCACGGTCCGGCATGTACCACTCCTGCTGACGGTCCCAGCTCTGCTGCCAGCCCGCCCAGTCGGTTCCGGTCATCGCCGATCCTCCCCCTCGCGTAATACCCTGACAGGGGAAACGCTCGTTACCCCTTCCGACCAAGACACTAGACCGCCAGAGTAAGGACTACAAGTGGAACTGGCCTATTACTCGGACTACGCCGTGCGTCTGGTCAACACCGAGGAGCCGGTCCGCAACAAGGACGCCCTCACCTCCGTCGAGGTCATCCGCGAACTCTTCGGGCCCGCCACCCAGATGGCCCGCCGGGCCACCGACTCCGACGTGACCCGCTTCCGCGCGGTCCGCGCCCGGCTGCGGGCGGTCTTCACCGCGGCCGACGGGGGCGACCACACGGGGGCGGTGGACCTGCTGAACTCCCTGCTCCTGGAGTACCCGGTGAGCCCCCAGATCTCCGGCCACGACATCCTCGACGAGGACGGCCGGCCGCGGTGGCACATGCACCTCGCCGACCACCCGTCGAACGCGACCGCGGGATACGCGGCCATCGCGGCGATGGGCCTCGCCTTCCACCTGACGGAGTTCGGCGCCGACCGGCTCGGCCTGTGCCAGGCACCGCCCTGCCGCAACGCCTACCTGGACACCTCCACCAACCGCTCCCGCCGCTACTGCTCGGACCGCTGCGCGACCCGGGCCAACGTCGCCGCCTACCGGGCCCGCAAACGCCTGGAGGCCGACCGGCCGGACGACACGGGCCTGACCGCAGAGAACAGCCAGGAGAGCGCCACACCGGCCGACCACTGACGCCCCGGCGTCACCGGCCGGTAGCGCGCCCGCACCCGCCCGAGAACCAGCTCGGGCGGCACGGCCCCGAAGACCCGGCTGTCACCCTCGGCGTCAGGGTTGTCCCCCAGCACCCACCAGCCGCCGTCGCGTCGCTCGATCAGCCGCTTCACGATGAGCAGATCCTGCTGGAGCGGATGCCGCAGCACGGCCACACAGCCGGCCCGCGGCCGCGCCCCGTAGTGCACCAGCAGCTGATCACCGTGCAACAGCGTGGGCACCATCGACACCCCCGTCACCTCGGCGATCCCGAACGGAGCCCCGGCCTCCGCCACCCGCTCCGACCCCGATCCCCTCATCCGGCACCTCCCGATCCGCTCCCGGTCCGCTCGCGCGTCCGCTCGTCCACTCGTCCACTCGTACACGAGTCCCATGGTGACCCTGGACTTTTGACCTAAGCCCCAGGGGGCGCCCGCGAAATCGCCCTTCTCACCGAGTAATGTCCCACCTGAGAAGACGATCACGAGGAAGGACGGCACAATGCTCTCCCGCCTGTTTGCCCCCAAGGTGAAGGTCAGCGCCCACTGCGACCTCCCGTGCGGCGTGTACGACCCCGCCCAGGCCCGCATCGAGGCCGAGTCGGTCAAGGCTGTCCAGGAGAAGTACCTGGCGAACGAGGACGCGCACTTCCGCGCCCGCGCCACGGTCATCAAGGAGCAGCGCGCGGAGCTCGCCAAGCACCACGTGTCGGTGCTCTGGAGCGACTACTTCAAGGCCCCGCACTTCGAGAAGTACCCCGAGCTCAACCAGCTGGTCAACGACACCCTGAAGGCCCTCTCGGCCGCGAAGGCGTCGACGGACCCGAAGACGGGCGAGAAGGCGCTGGAACTCATCGCCGAGATCGACCGCATCTTCTGGGAGACGAAGAAGGCTTGATCTCCCTCTAGGCGGCCTGACCTGCACTTTCGCGGGTCGCGCCGCTTAGCTGTCCGCACCCGGTCCGCAGGCCGCCGAGCACGGCGTCCATGACGGCCCGGGTGCGGTCTTCTTCCCCGGGCCAAAGGTGCGCGTAGATCCGCAGCGTGATGACTGCGGACGCGTGCCCGAGGACGAGCTGCACCTGCTTGACGCTCGCGCCGCCGGCGATGAGCGCGGAGGCGTAGAAGTGGCGCAGGTCGTGGGTGACCATGTGCGGCAGCTCAACGGGCTTGCGGCCCTCAGTCTTGGCCGCCTCGCTCTCCTCCGCCTGGAGCGCCCTGCGGGCGCAGTTCCACTCCGTCTTCCAACGGCGGTAGTTGAGCGGCTCCCCCTCCTCCATGGTGAACAGCCACTCCCTGGACGGACGAGCGGCGAGATGCGCGAGGAGCGCGTCGGTGACGACCTCGCCGACCGGGACCGTACGCCGGGACTTCGCAGTCTTCGGCGGGCCGATCTTCCCGGACTGGAGCCGCTGCCGGTCGACGCGGATGGCGCCGGCCTTGAAGTCGACGTCCGGCACCCTCAGGCCGAGCAGCTCGCCTATGCGAAGCCCTGACCCGGCGAGGGTGACGACGGCCGCGCGGATGTACGGCGGCATCACCCGCGCCATCGACTCGACCTGCTCGACCGTGGGCGGGGTGACCTCCTCGTCCGGCATCGCCGGGAGAGCGATCCTGCGGCACGGGCTGGAGGCGATGACCTTGTCGTCCACGGCCGCCATCATCACGCGCACGAGGACGTCGTAGACGTTCCGCACACTGCCGGGGCCGAGCTGGTCGGAGAGGTGCTTGAAGAGCACCTGGATGTCGTTGCGGCGTATCGCCGCCATGGAGCGGGCGCCCAGAGCCGGTACGAGGTGGAGCCGCAGCGCGTTGTCGGTGATGCGCTCGCCCGCCTCGCTCGCGATGAGCGAGCCTTCCCACTTCTCGGCGTACTTCTCGAACGTCACGCGGCCGGCGCGGGGATCAACGTACTGACCGGTGACCATGCTCGCCGTGACCTCATCGAGCCACCGCTGGGCGTCGAGCTTCCGCTCGAAGTGGCGGGCGTGCTCCTTGCCGTCGAGATCGCGGTAGCGGGCCCGCCATTTGCCGTTGGGGCGCTTCTGGATGTTGGCCAAGTGGCCTCTCCTTCATGTCGGTTGTCAGTAGTGGCCGCCGTCCTCGATGTCATTGCTGAGGGTGCGAGCGTCCCGCTCGTCGCCCATGAGGCGGAGGCACTGCTCATGGATGGCCCGCGAGCTGTCGGGGTGGGCCTTGATGTGGTCGGCGATGGCGACCACGGCGCGGTGGAGGCGGTCGCGCGCATCTCGGGCCTCGTAGAACGCTTCGACGGCCTCTTGGACGAGGCGCCGGCTGTCGATGTCGAGCCCCTCCAGGGGCGGGGACATCAGCTCTTCAAGAGGGAGCTCGAAGACGCGGCTGAAGGCGAGGGCCTCATCGAGATTGATGCGCCGACGCGGCGTGCCGTTCTCGATGCGCCAGACCGCCGTCTGGTTCATCTTCACGCCGGCTCTGGTCACCCGATCCGCCAGCTCGGTCGTGCTCCACCCTCTGACCTCACGCTCCAGGGCCACACGCGCGGCCACATTCCCCTCGCTGTAGAGCAGCGGCACCTCGCCACCCTCGGGCCTGTCGCCTGCCATCGAACCTCCATCATCACCATCGCTATCCGAATTGAAACATGAGCTTCCCGATTTGGCTAACCGGCGATTGCGAGGTACAACCTATGCAGATCGAATCGCCGCCTAGCCGAAAGGGAATGCATGCGATACCTGACCACCGCCGAGGTCGCGGAGCGCTACCGCACAGCCGAGAGCACTGTCCGCTACTGGCGCCAGATCAAGAAGGGGCCGCGCGGCATCAAGGTCGGCAAGCGGGTGCTCTACCCCGAGGCCGAGCTGCTGCGCTACGAGCGCACGCTGATCGACGGCCGAGACGAGTGGGGCCTGGCCTCATGAGCCGCCCGCAGCCCCGGACACAGCAACGGCCCCCGGCGCGCCAACGCCGAGGGCCGGAGATTCCCCTGCACGTCGCCTATCCCTGAACGAACGAACCGGTGAGAGGCGGGACCTTGCCCGTCCCGTCCCTCACCTGAGAGGAACGCCGATGGAGGACTCTACGTCCCCCGCCACCTCGAACACATCCCACAAGGTCGTCTGGCCTGCCGCTGCGATCCCCGGCCAGGGCATCCCGTGGCGAAGTCCGGACCGAGCGGACGACCGGTCCGCCCTTCCGGGGACGGGCGATCGACCGGACCGTGCCGCTGGTCCGGTCGGTCCAGAACCGGACCAACCCGCGACCGAAACCCGGACCGCAGTTCCGGACAACCCGGACCAGGAACCCGGACCGACGGAGAACGCGCAGCTCAGCGGCCTGACGGACCGGACCGGGAACCCGGACCGTGGAGTTGGTCCGGAAGCCGAGGACCGGGCGGAGAGTTCCGGTCAGTCGGCCGGCGAACCCGGACCGACGGACCGGGTTGACCACGGTCACCACGGTGCTCCGGGGACCGTCTCCGAACCCGGACCGGGGACTGAGGACCGCGGGCGTACCGGCCTCACGGCGGACCGGGACCAGGACGGGAGCGTCGTACTGAACGAGCTGCGCGCCGCGATCGGCCGGTACATCGTGCTGCCGAGCGAGGAGGCCCTGACCGCAGTCACTCTCTGGGTGGCGGCCTCCCACATTCAGCCCGCCCTCCAGCACGCGCCGCGTCTGGCGGTGGTGGGGCCGACCAAGGGATGCGGCAAGTCCCGGGTCCTGGACGTGCTCCACGAGACCGTGTCCCGGCCAATGATGACCGTGAACACCTCGCCAGCGGTGGTCTTCCGGATCATCGGCGAGGACCCGCCGACACTGCTGGTGGACGAGGCCGACACCATCTTCGGCCCCAAGGCCGGCGACAAAGAGGACCTCCGGGGCCTGCTGAACGCTGGACACCAGCGCAACCGCCCCGCCTGGCGCATCTCCGGCCCGGAACACAAGCCGACCGCTTTCCCCACCTTCGCCATGGCCGCGCTGGCAGGCATCGGCGACCTGCCGGACACGATCATGGACCGAGCCGTCGTGCTCCGCATGCAGAAGCGCAAGCCCGGCGAGAAGGTCGCGCCCTTCCGCTCCCGGCACTCCGTCCCGGAACTGAACGCGCTGCGCGTCCGACTGGCCGCATGGCTGACCCCACTACGCGGGACAGCGCACCGGCTGGTGCCACCGATGCCGGTCGAAGACCGGGCTGCCGACACCTGGGAGCCCCTGGTGATCGTCGCCGACCTGGCCGGCGGCCACTGGCCCGCCCAGGCCCGCGCCGCCTGCCTGGCGATGACCCGGAACGAAGTGGTCCAGGACGAGCAGACGACACTGAAGACCCGGCTGCTCCGGGACATCCGCCGCGTCTTCGAGCAACAGGGCGACCAGGAAGCGCTGCGCAGCCACGACCTGCTCGCCGCCCTCATCCAGGACGCCGAGGCGCCCTGGGCCGAGTACGGGACGAAGGGCCTGAACGCCTACCACCTGGCCAACCTGCTGCGCGACTTCGGCATCAGCCCGGCCAACCACCGCTTCGAGAACGGCAGGCAGGCCAAGGCGTACGCCCGCAACCAGTTCCTCGACGCCTGGGCCCGCTACTGCCCCGGCCCCGCCCAACCGGCTGCCAGCCCGGCGCAGGAGGTCCCGCCCGTACGCCCGACATGGGGCAAGCCTCCGGCCCCGCCAGCAGGCACCCTCCCTGTCGGCCCGCCCCGTAACGGCATCGGTCCCGCACGCACCCGCTGACCGCCCCAGGTCCGTATCACTCCGTCGCATCCGTCCCCGCGCAGGTCAGCGCGGGGACGGAGTTCCTCGCCGATACGGATCACTCCGTACCTGCGACCGCCTCCGTACCTGGTCTGACCAGCTACGGGACGGATGCAACGGACGTGACGAAGCCCCACCCCACACGATCACCGGAGCACCACCATGCCCGAAACGAGCACCGACAACGCCCCCACCCGTCGCCGCAAGGGATTCTTCGGCCTGACCCGCCGATCAGCAGCAAGCTGGAGCGAACGAGCCTCTAACGAGGCTTCGTCCGCGCTTGCCCCCGCCCCAGGGGTGGCGGAGGAGAAGGCCGAGCGCCAGGGGGCGCCCGAGCCGGAGGAGGGCACAGCCGAGACCAACTGCCCGCCCTCACCCGACACTGTCGCTCCGAGCACGCAGTCGCCGGCCGATGTCCAGCCGCCCGTGGAGCAGCCCTCCTGGCGGGATCTCGGTGCCCCCGTCCTGCCCGCGCTGATGAACCGCAAGCGCACGGTGGAGAAGCGCGACCAGGAGAAGACCATCCGCTTCACGCGGACTGCGGTCGGTGTGATCAGCGCCGCCGCTCACCAGCGCGGTCAGAAGTTCGCCGGCTTCGTCGGCGACGCCGCCCTCGCCGTTGCCCTCGGCAAGGCGGGGCTGGTCGGCAGCCCGGAGGACGACCCGGTCCGCCCGCTGATCGAGGCCGTCGAGGCACAGACGGTCGCACTGAACCGCATCGGCGGCAACCTCAACCAGATCACCGCAGCCATCCACCGAGGAACGGTGCCCGAGCGTGCCGAGGCGGTGCTGGACCGCGTCGAGCAAGCGGCCGAGAGCTGCTACCGACTGATCGACCAGCTCCTGGCGGAGGGCACGGCACATGGTTCCTGACGTCTCCACCGGCTCCGACACCCGCGGACTGATCGTCTACCTCTTCGGCCCAGGCCGCCGCGACGAACACACCGACCCTCACATCGTCGCCGCCTGGGACATGGCCGGCGCCCCCGACCCCGGCCGCGACCCGACAGCCACCTACACCCAGCTCGCCAAGCGCCTCGACCACCACGTCGACCTGCGCACCCGCGAGCTGGGCGGCAAGAAACCACCCCAGCACGTCTGGCACTGCCCGGTCCGCACCGCGCCCGGCGACCGCTACCTCACCGACGCCGAGTGGGCCGAGGTCGCGCGCCGCATCGTGCACGCCACAGGCATCGCCCCCGAGGGAGACGAGAAGGCATGCCGGTGGATCGCGGTGCGCCACGCCGACGACCACATCCACATCATGGCCACCACCGTCCGCACCGACGGCCGCCGCCCCCGCACCCACCACGACGGCCAGCGCGCCCAAGCCGAATGCCGCAAGATCGAAGCAGAGTTCGGCCTGCGCCGCCTGAAGTCCGGCGACCTCACCGCGCCCCGCACCCCCACCGGCGCCGAACGCGCCAAGGCCGAACGCCAGGGCCAGACGGTCACGGCACGGCACTGGCTGCGCGAACAGGCGTACGCGGTCGCCGCCGCCGTACACAACGAAGCCGACTACTTCACCGTGCTCCAGTCCCTCGGCATCAAGGTCAAAACGCGCCTCGGCCCCGAGACCGGTGACGTGATCGGCTACAGCCTTGCCGCCCCCGGCGACACCAACGCGGCCGGCGAACCCGTCTGGTACGGCGGCTCCAAACTCGCCCCCGACCTCTCCATCAACCGCCTACGCGAACGCCTCCCCGACCAGGAGGTAGCCGACCGCCACCGGTATATGGCGGACCCCGCCGACCCATGGCGCCACACCACCACCGCCATACACACGGCACGCACCGTCCTCGACTCCGATGACGATGCCGCCGCCCAGGGCCACCTGGCCGCCTTCGGCGACGCCCTCTACAACATCGCCAGCGCCACAACCGGACCACACCGGGCGGAACTACGAGCGGCGGCGATGGCGTTCAACCGCGCCCGCCGCTCCGCCACCCGCGCCGACCACCAAGCCGCCACCGCCCTACGCAAGGCCGCCAAGGAACTCGCCCACGCCTCCAACGAGCCCGGCGGACTCGCCATCGCCCTGCTCTTCGCCACCGTCCACCTGGCCCGCGCCGCCGCCAAGTGGCACGAACAGCGCGGCCACGAACAGCAAGCCGCTGCGGCCGAAGAAGCCCTCCGCCACCTCCAGGCGGGCTACCAGCAAGCCGCCACACCCGTCCTGGCTGACCTGACCCGCCGCGCACCACGAGCCACAACCGCCCGCCGCTACGAGCAGGACGTTCGTGCGGCCCTCCCCGACCACGCCGACCGAATCCTCGCCGACCCCACTTGGACCGCCCTGACCACAACCCTCGCCCACGCCGAAACCGCCGGCCACAACCCCCAACGCCTCCTGGCCGAAGTGGGCACCCAGCGGGAACTCGACAGCGCCAAGCACCCCGCCGAGGTCCTCAACTGGCGCATCACCGCTCAACCGAACCGACGGACGCAAGCGGCTCACAGCCGAAGCACCACCAGCGGAACGCCGTCCATATCCGCCACGCCACACCCTCCGGCCACACCAGTGGCCACGAGGCCCGAAGAGCGCAGTCGACACCGCTGACCCCCGTATCGCTCGAGTGGACGAGATGTCGCTCCGGTCGGCCTCGCACTCAGGTGAGACCGACCGGCGAACATCGCTTCAGGAGCGGTTCCACTCCTCGCTGGGCAGTGCGTGCCACAGGTCGAGCCAGTCGTGGAACAGGAAGAGGGGGCGGGTCAGGACGACGTCACCGGCCCGCTGGGAGCGGATCGCCAGGCCGAGATCGGCGAAGACCGGATCACCGGCGACGCTGTACCCCAGACTGCCGGGCCGTGCTGTGCGGTGGACCAGCCAGTCCTCCACATGGGAAGGCCCGCAGCCGGTCAGCGGGACCGCGTCCAGTCTCACCTGGGGGCCGGTGAGGGCGTCTGCGGCGACGCACCCCAGGCGGCCGTCGTGAAAGAGGGCCCTGATCCCGCTCTCGGCGAAGTCCGCGTAGTTGAGCTGCTGGTCTGCGCCGTGTTGGGAGTAGGACGAGACTGCCGATCCTTCGCCGAGGGCGCCAGTGATCTCCTCCAAGGTCATCCCGAAGTGCAGGGGGCCGACTCCTACGTACGGCGTGAACTTCCACTCGGCGCGCTCCTCCTCTCGGGCAATCCGCCACGGCCCGCGGTAATGCGCCTCGCTTCCAGCGGCGGCCACGGGCGGCTCGGGCACCGGCCCATGCGGGGTGGCCGGTATGGGAGCGGTCCGGTCCTCGCACCGGCGGCCGAGTCGCTCCGGAGCCGCGGTGTCCTCGGGTTGCTCTTCCAGCCAGCGGATCGCCTGCTCCTGCCCCTCCCCGAACGGGTCCTCCGCCAGTACGTGTGCCCGGTCCAGGGCCGCGCGGCGCTCCTTCTCCGCAGTGACGAGACCAGTGACATCCTCACCCCAGGCAGCCAGCCGTTCCCGGGCGATCCACCGGTAGTACGAGTCCGCGCTCACGGCAAGGACCTCGCGAACGGCGGGCGCGTACCGGGGTACGGACGAGGCGAGGACGGGGTCGGCCAGGAGCAGGGCCGTGACCGCGAGCGCGGCCTCCCTCACCAGGGGATCGTCGTCGTCGCAGAATTCCGCGATGCGGTCGTGGAGTATTGGCCTTGCCGCACGAACGGCAGCCAGATCCTGCGCCGCGCCGACGCCGTCCTCGACGTCCAGGCGGGCGATGTCGGCGAACGAAGCCAGCCAGTTCAGCAGTTCGGCACGAAGCGACCGTCGACCGGCCCTACGCTCCCACCGGTCTTCGACGAGGGTGCGCGGATCGTCGAGAAGACGAGCGAGGACCAAGGCCGCCGGAGCGGTCGCCGGAAACACCTGCTCCCGATTGAGGAGCAGCCGATACAGATCCCCAACCGCCCGCACCCGGCGGGCCGGGTCTGTGGCGAGCACAGCGCCGAGCACGTCCGGTGTGTCAGGCACACCGTGCTGGCCCGTACAGACGTGCGACAGCTCCTCCCAGGCGGTGCCGGCGAGCTCTGCCCGTGCTCTGGGTGGCAGGGAGCCAGCGGGCCCATCAGGAAGGTCTGGGGTCATCTCGTTGATCACGACCGCAGTGTTCCAGCCGACTCCGACACCAGCGCCGCTGATACGTGCCACAGACCACAGACGGCTCACTCTCGAGCAACGCCCTGATGCCCTCGCCGCTCCTGGTCACGGCCCGACCCACGCACTAGCAAGGACTCGAACCGAGGCGGCAGATGTCCGTTAGCCTCAGGCCGACGGGCCGGGGCAGGATCGGCCAGAGTACTGGGGTGGGATCGCGTGCAGTTCTGGAAGAAGGCCAAGCAGGGCGGGAGCCGGCGTAAGTCCGAGAATGCGATAGCCGCGTCTGCTACTCCCCCGCACGGGGCAGCAGACACCTCCTCCGAGACGCTGGTTCGCGCTCTGGTGACATCGCTCGCCGACGACACGACCGCTACCGCAGATGGACTGCGCGGGCTGTCAGCCGACCAGCTCGACGAGATCGAACGGGACCAGCCCGCTCCGCTGGCTGCGGCCTATTCCTGCTTCCTCCGCCTCGTCGGTGGCGGTGCCGGCCACTTCTTTCAAGGCAGTGACGTCTTCTACCCCCACGTCATCGGCCTTCGGGAAGCAGCGGACGAACTGCTGAGAGAGAACCAAGAGCCCTTTCACCTGCGCAGCTCCGATCGCGTGATCTTCATGCACCAGGGCTACCAATTCGAGTTCCTGCGCGGCGAAGGGCCCGATCCAGAGGTGTGGACCTACTCCGAGGGTGACGCCGAACCGTCTCGGGTCTACATCCGTTTCACGGACTGGTTGGAAGCGAACGTCCGTCAGCAAAGGGAAGCGTGGGCCCGCCTGGTTCCCTGGTACGAAGCCGAACAGCAGAAGCCCTCGGACGAGCGCCGCGTGTACTTCTACCGCCACCACCCCGACGGCAGTGTGACCGACGAGCTGTAGCGACTCTCCCCGTCAGCGGCGGCAGACAAGGATGCCGCCAAGGCATGTGATCTCGTACGCGCCATTGCGGGCGATGTCGTCGACGACGAGGGCACGGGCCCGATCAATGGTCGCGTCGAAGGGCACGTCCTGCTGGTCTGCCCAGGCTCGGTACGAAGCCATGTGGGCGATGACGGGCTCAGGGTCGCGGACGGTGATGGTCCCTGGCAGTTCGATGACCTCGACCTGCCTGAACTCCTCCCCGAGGAAGGCCGGGGCCTTCTCCAGGGAGAAGCGGGCGCTGAGCGAGATTCGGGCCGGGCCGCGCTCGACGCCGAGGACGTCGCCGGCGGCCCGATGCCAGAGGTCGTCGAGTTCGGCCTTGTCGCGGTCGCTGTTGGTGGAGGCAACCACCAGCCCGCCACGGGCCACGACCCTGGCCAGCTCCCTGACCGCCTGGGGAATGTCAGGCACGTGGTAGAGCATGTGGAGCGCGAGCGCGGCGTCGACGCTGCCCGCCGCCAGCGGAAGCCGAGTGCCGTCAGCCACGGCGACCGGGCCGGGGACGCCGGCGAGGATGCCGGGAGCGATGTCGAGGCCGAGCAGGGACAGGTCCGGGCGGTCCTGGCGGAGCCGCTGGATGAACTTGCCGTTGCCGCAGCCGATGTCGACGACCCGCCCACGTACGTCGCCCAGCTGCTCGGCCACGAGGCCGGGGAGGTCGTACCGCGGTGTCTGCCACTGGTAGAGCGACTGCCGGGCGGCCAGGTCCCGGTCTCCGTTGTAGGCGCTGCCCGCCAGGCGGGCCCGGTCGGTGACGGCGGCGTCGTGGGCGGCGGACAGGTCGGTCACGTCGGCAACTCCGGTGGGTGGGCGGCGGGCAGGGACGCACGGACGGCCGTGTGCTGGAGTCGTTCGCGCAGGTGCACTGCCTGCGCGGCTCCACCGTACTGCGGCCCTTCCAGCTCCCGCCCGAGAACGGTGAGCCGGCGCACGATACTGGCCGACATGCGCTCGGGCGAGGACTGAAAAACAAGGCCGAGCATCTCCTCCGTGCCCTCCAGGTCGCCCAGGAGCATGTGCCCGCGGGCGAGATCGAGGTGCGCGGCAAACAGGTCACCGACCGACTGGTCATCTCCGTCCGCGCTGCGGTAGAGGCGGATCGCCGTCCCGGCGCTGACGATGGCCCGGTGGACATGCTCCTGCCCGCCTACGGCCAAGAGGGTCGTTCCGGCGTACGCGAACTGCTTGGCCGCGGGAAAGTCGAAGACTCCCAGTACCTCGTCCTGGCCCGAGATCGCCTCGCGCGATCGTTCGGCATCCGACAGGGCGGCGAGCGCGCCTGCCGAGTCGCCGACTATCGCCAACGCCCGCGCCTCCAGACTCGCCAACCGTGCGCCGATGCTGCCGCTGGCCCTGTGCCGCCGACCGGCCTGCGCCAGCCGGGCCGCCAGCTCGTACCGCCCTGTCCAGTACGCAATCAACGACTCCACGGCCCGTACCCAGGCCAGCATCCCCTCGTGCCCGGCCGCCTCGGCACAGGCGCGTGCGGTGCGAGCGTGGGTGGCGGCGGAGTCGTAGGCGCCGAGGTCGAGGCAGACGTGCGCGGACAGGCCGCAGAGGCGAGCAGCGGAGAGGTAGAGGTCAGCGGTCTGCCGGGGGTGCTGGCGCCCGCGCAGCAGCTCGAAGACCCCGTCCCGTAACCGCCTGATCTCGACGTACTGCTCCATCAACGGGTGGCTGACGTACGTACGGGCGAGCCGGCCGACGTCTGCCTCCAGCTGCTCCACGACGAACTCGTCGGCGTTCCGCCGCGCGATGAAGCGGGCGAAGTCCGCCGACCGCACCGCGTCCTCAGAGAGTGGGTCTCCACGGACGTGGGTGTCTTCGGGCGGTAGCACCGGCGGCACAATCTCGACCTCGGCGGCCTCAACCGCGTCCCGCTGCCCCTTGCTGACGGCCACGGCTTGGTCGAGCACGGCGACATCGACACTGAAGACCTGCGCCAGGTACTTCCGGGTATAGGGAACGGGGACTCGGGCTTCGCGCTCATACCGACCGATCTCCTTGCCGGTCTTCGCGGAGCGCCCCTCCAGGGCGTTGTACTCGTCGGCAACCCTCTGCTGGCTCCAGCCGCGCGCGGTACGCAGCCGGACGAGCAAGGCGCCGATCCCGGTGTCACCCATGCCGTCCCCCAGGAACACGTGACCTCTGGCCCCCATAGTGGCCCCCGTCTTGGCCCCCGTGCTGGCTCCCGACCCAAATGAGTTAAGTCGCTTTGCTGTTGGCCATGGCAAGCAGACTCACCAACGAGGTGACCGACGCCGCCTCGGATCTCCTTCTGGGCACGGCTCGGCACCGCACCATGCTGTTCCCCCGCCGCCGGACCACGCCGCGTACCGCTCGCGACTTCGTCGCCGCCACGCTGACCGAATGGTGTGAGACGAGCCGCCTCGACGACATGCGGCTGTGCACCTCGGAGCTCGTCACCAACGCGGTACTGCACGGGGCGCCCGTGGGCCGCCTCGTCCTCGTACGCGTCGAGTCCCTTGACGCGGAGCTGCGGATCGAGGTCCACGACAGCGGCGAGAAGAGGCCGACGAAGCGCGTTCCCAAGGAGTCCGCCGTCGACGGCCGCGGCCTGCTGATCGTCGCCGCGACCGCCGACAGCTGGGGCGTGAAAGAGCGGACGGGCCCCGGAAAGTACGTCTGGGCCGCATTCGACCGTGCCAAGAACGGGGCCGCGCCCATCCTGCCCCACACCACCGGCCCCCAGGGGGACACCACATGACCACTCACCCCGTCTCGCCGAACACCGTCCTCGCCAACGCCCTCCACCGCGCCGAGGACGTACTGACTCCGCGCATCCTGGCCACCCCGCCCGAGCGCATGGTGCTGGTCGTCGGCACCCAGATCAACGGCGCCCCGCACATCGGCACCTCGCTCGTGCAGTCCCTGGCCTTCGCCATGGCGGCCCGCCTGCGCGACCGCTTCGGCCTCCCCACCGAGGTGCTCTTCAGCGCCCTCGACAATGCCCCGTACGAGCTGGCAACCGACCCGACCAGCGGACACCGCTACCAGCGCGCCTACGCCCAGGCCCTCGGCGAGCAGGCGCTGCGCGACCTCGTCACCGCCCTCTACCAACCCCTCTTCACCGCCCTGTCCCGACGCCTGGGCATCCCGCACCGCATCGAGACGTACACCCAGCAGCAGGCCGGCGAGCACTACCGCCGCACATGGCTCCGGCTCCTCCCCCGCATCGACGCCGCGCGCTGGTGGCTCGCCCCCTCCACCGGCACCCCGCACCTCCGCGTCCCCTGCCCGCACCCCGACTGCGGCTGGGCGGAGAAGCACGCCGAACGCACCCGGGTCCGCCTCACCGGGCCCGAGTCGGCGGTGGTCTCCGCCGTCTGTCTCCACCACGGCCCGTACGAGGCCGCGATCACGCCCACCGCCGGCGCGTACCTGGACCTGGCCACCCTGTACCGCAACCTGGTCAAGGAACTCGCCCTGACGAGTCCCAACGGCACGCTGCACGTCATGGTCAAGGGCGGCGACTGGGTCTTCGGCTCCCACCTCGTAGACGAAGCCCTACAGGCCGTGGGCCTCACCCGCGCCCAGCTCCCGGCCCGGCTGTTCTGCCCCCAGGTCGTCACCGACACCGGCGCCAAGCTGTCGAAATCCCTCATACGAGAAGGCCGTGCCCCCTTGCCCGAGGGAGCCGCCCCTTGGATGCTCGACACCCGGCAGTGGCCCGCCACCGTCACCGAGTACGCCGACCAACTGCTCGCCATGGCCGAGACCCTGCTCTCCGACCCCCGCCACTTCTTCCGCTCGTACTCGGCCGCCGAGATCGGCCGGCTGATCACCGCACCGTCCCCCAGGAGCGTTCCCTCCCGATGACCGACCGCACCGCCCGCGTCCGCGAGCTCAACCTCTACCGCCAGTACTTCGAGCTCGTCGCCGCGGGCACCAAGACCATCGAGGTGCGGGTCAAGTACCCGCACCTCGCGGACCTCGCCGCCGGCGACACCATCCGCTTTCGCATCAAGGGAACCGACGAGACCTGCGACGTCGAAGTCCTCCGCGTCACGGAGTACTCCGGCTTCGAAGCCCTCCTAGACGGCGAAGGCCCGTCCAACGTCAACCCGACCGCCACCCGCGACCAACAGCTCGTCAACATCCGCACGATCTACGGCCCCGAGAAGGAAGCCCTCGGCGCACTCGCCATTCAGGTCCGACGGATCTCGACACCAAACTCTCGACCCTAGAGCGCAAGAACGAACACCAGGTAAACCTATTGCCGCAATCGGCGGACACACCTAATATGCGCCAATGGACCTGCGGCAAGAAGAGATGCTTGGGCGCTTCACCTCGATGGAGCAGGGCTCGTGGACAACCGTGTACGAAGATTGGCACGAGCAGAACGGAAATGGCGGAATCTATTGCGCTTTCGCTCCGACTGCGATGCGCACGAGAATCCTCAAATCTCCGTCCTGGGATGTGAGTATGAGCGATTTTCGCCCCGGCTTCTCGCAGCACCGAGAGAACGGCGAGATCGTGACCAGGTACTTCCGCAGCAGCACCGAAGACGGCATCGAGCCGCTGGTCCTGTGCCGGGAATACCATGGCGCAGTACCGTCAACCCGAGAGCTAGCCGAACACTTTCGGCTATACCACAATCTCTACTGGGATGAGCACAGCGCACAATTCATGCAGCCCCTGGATGACGGCACCTCATTGACCGCCGTCAAGCTGACCGTCAGCAAGATCGCAGTCCGCACAAAACTGCTGCGCCAGTTCCAGGCCGCCCAAGGGTACGACCTGATCCTCTATCTGGATTCCGTCTGCATGGGCGAGAAAGAAGACGCGCTTCCCGAAGCCTTTGACCTGACCACGGACACCGCACGAATCTCCCTTTACCCCGGAGACCGAGTCGGAACCGGAAAGTTTACCCGCCTCCTCGGCACCCGCGTAGTTCCACCGCCATCGGTCGAGAAGAGTGGGATCTGGCCGTTCGAGGAGGAAGACTCCCACTTTCCGGAGTTCATTATTGCGACGGACTCCGATGGCGATGAGATTCGATACAGCTGCAATCCCGATTCTCTCAGTAACTACTTCGGAGCGAACCCCGATGCTCCACACTATCTCACGCCCGTATACTTTCGCCGGGAAGTGCTGCAGAAGTACTACGAGAAGCCTGAACTCTACACCGTATCGGACGGATATCTCAGTTGCGCATCACTATGGGGCCTGCGACTCGATAACAGCGCCCAGGATTACGTCGTCGTCTTCCTTGGAGACCTTGGTCGCGATCTACCCAGGCAGGAGCGGGACTACTGGCGCAGCTTCAACGTCACAGAAGACGGCCCACCTAGCGAGACTCTGATTCGTCGAGCATTCCTGGGGCAGCCCGCCGAGCCCAGCGCCGAGGACCTACTAGTTCGCTCCAATTACCTGACCTTCAGACGCACATGGGAGGACGTCTACGGGTGGGATCTCTTCCGGAAGCCTGAGGAAGCCGATGCAGGACTTCTACAGCGCCTACGCCTACCCTTGAATGATTCACAGGCAGAATTCGAGTCCAGCATTCGAATCATGACCCAGCTTTTCGTTGACGCCCTCAATGAACGGGAGATCCAGAAGCGCCTGCCGGACCGCATTGATAACGAGAAGGGTATCTCGAAGTTCAAGCGCTGGATGGAACAGGAGGGTTACCCGCATGCCGAACGGGACACCCAGTTCTTGCGAAACCTCCAGGAGATCCGTTCGAAGGCGACGGCTCACCGTAAGAGCAGCGATTACGAGAAGACACTCACCAGGGTCTTCGGCGACTTGCGGGGACCGGCAGCCGTCAAGACTTTCTTCACATCAGCTCTGTCCATGCTGACCGGTCTGAGCGAATGGGCGAGCGAACCCAAGCCCCAGCAAGAGTAAGGCCGCCCTGATGGGCAATCGCCGGGCCGGGGCGCTGCCTGCCAGTCGCACACAGTCCGCAAGACACCCGATCAAGACCGTCACGCCCATCGCCAGTTAGCAGCAAGGGCAGTTCGGCTATCTTCGGCCATCATCATCGAAGGTCACCGACCCGTCCCGTTACGGAGACCAGGAAGGCCGGACCCAGGCTACTCCCGCCCTCCTGGCCCGTCGCAGGCCAGAGATCGAATGGAGCAGCCCGCCCGGACACCCCGGCGCGGGCCGCCGCCGTCCCGGGGCCCACGGGAGAGGAAGAGGAAGATGCCGGATCCCCTCACCTGCTGCGGAGGAGGACGCCGCCGAGGCAAGTGATCTCGTACGCGCCGTGACGGGCGATGCGACCGGCAACGAGGACGCGCTCACGGTCGGCGGTCGCGTCGAAGGGCACATGGTGCTGATCCACCCAGCCCGGTACGAAGCCATGTGGGCGATGACGAGCCCGGGATCGCGGACAGCCACGGTTCCCGGCAGTTCGACGACCTCCCGGCCGACCCCTCGCCAAGGAAGGCAGGGGCCTTCTCCACGGAGAAACGAGCGCTGGGCGAGATCCGGGCCGCGCCGCGCCCGACGCCAAGGACGTCACCGGCGAGCCGCTGCCAGAAGTCATCGAGTTCGGTCTTGTCACTGTCACTGCCGGACAGGGCCCCTGCGGCGTCACCTGCTGTACGGCGCCAGGCGCTTATTTCCGGCGACCACCAAGGAATCGACGAGCATCTGCCAGCTGTCCAGCTCGTCGATTTCCTCAGCCGTTCTCCGGATCTCCTTGAGCCAGTCGTCCGAAAGCCGGGACCACTTGACCGTGACACGCCCCTCTTGGATGCATAGGTCGGACACCCAGTACACGCCACGAGTCGCTTGCGTTTCCTTCGGCAGCTTCCGAAGGATGCGGATGAGCGCGTCGAGGGGCATGGCCTCTCCGCGAGCGGCTGGCAGCCAGTCGTCAATCAACTCGACGAAGTCCTCAGCGCGCACCCAGTCGATGGGCTCGCCGGCGACCTCGTTGTACATGCCTTGTGTCCACGAAAGCGGGCTCGGCAGCAGAGCGGCGGCGGCCCAGTCCCCCCAGTGGTGGTCGCGGTAGGAGCTCGGGGTGTCACTCAGGTAGCCGAGGGCGTGGCGCAGCAGCGATGGCCAGACGCCTCGGGCAGCTTCGGCCAAGCGTTCGTTCTCTGCACCTGCCGCAGCGAGGCCGTGAAGGAAATGCGACATCAGCTGTGCATCTGCGCGAAGAACATCGAGGTGGTCGAGCAGCGGCCCCGCGTCGCGGTTCTTCGCGAATCCTTCGAGCAGAGCCCGTGCGGCGACAAGGGTGTGCATGCCGCGGTCGTCCGCGGACCAGCCCTCGTTCTCCTGCGTGACCATGGCCCGTCGCTCGACGTCGAGAAACGCGGCGAGGAGCGTCATCGCGTCGTCGGTGCAACAGTGCTCTGCCGACGAGGCTGCGCCGAGCCCGCGAACGGCGGCGTCGAGAACCGCGATGTCCACCGAGTCGCCGGGCAGTTCCTGGAGGCGCTGAACAACGTCGCCGGTGATCCGGGCCTTCGACCGACTCTGGCCGTCCTGGTCCCAGGGACCGATTTCTGCGCCACGAGCGGTCTCGAGCATCCAGTGCAAGGCGGTCCGGTGGATGCAGGGGTCGAAGTGGCAAGGAGAGTCCCAGACGACATCGCATCCACGCGCCAGGTACAGCCGAGTCTCCAAGGACGCCTTGTCTGCCATCGCAAGGCCGGCCTGGGCAACATCTTCGGCCGAGCTGCCGGCCGCTTCCAGCGGTGCAGCCAGTGCGGGTGTAAGGAACGCCGGCAGGGCTCGAGCCACAGCTCGGTCGGCACTGAGGTCGAAGTACTGGTCCTCATGGACCTGGTTCTCGGCGTCTTGGAACAATGACGCGATGCCGAGGACGAACTCGGCCGCGAACTGCGCTTCGCAGCCCAGCGCCTCCAGATCACCGGCGGCGGCTCGTTCGACCGCTGCTCGGACGACGTGGGCAACAGCGTCCACAGGCCGGTTCGGCATCAGGTCTTCATCGACTTCGATCAAGGCACGTCCTGCCGCCAGGTCCGCGGCGATCTCTTCCGACGAGGGCGGACCGTACTCCGCGTCGTGCTTGGCCGAGCCCCAGTACCGATTCTGCAGGCGCAGGCTAGTCTGCACGACCTCCTGGTGAGCCTCGTGCGCTTCCTGCGCTGCTTGCAGCTCAAGCGGTGGTTCAACCTCGATGTAGACCTCATCCCCATGCCGCTTAACTCGGTACTGCTCCGGGTCCAGGCTTGCGGCCCAGTTCTTCGTACGCTCCTGGCTAATGCTCAGTCGGTCGCCGTTCTCGACAAGCTTGTCGGCGACCTGCTTCAAAGCCCGGGCCCGCTCCTGTCCGCCGTTCACCATCAGCCACACGGCTACCTCACGCGGTGTCCACTGGCGGCGTTCAAGGTTTGCGAGCCCTTCGGTTGCCGCACGCAGCCCTACGTATTCACTCGCCCTGCGGCCAAACTCCAACTCCCATACAATAGGTTCGGCGAGGAAAAGGTCGAGCTCGGTACCGACTTTCTCAATGTGACGCACCAGTAGACCGAATAGCATCCCCGGAATAGCCAGGTTCTCACAGCCCTTCAAGAGTTTCTCGACAACCAACCTCGGTGACACACCCTGACTCAACCACGTGTCGGCAAGACGCTCCATTGCCTGGAGTGCGCTCATAGCCGAGTATGGGCCAACTGACGTCCCCCGATACCAGCTCCACACATGACTGTCGCCGACATACAGGCGGGCGGTGCCGTCAAGGTTTAGGACCGCACCGCGGTCCTCTCCTTCTCTGCTTTCTGGATCGACATCTACGCTTTCGTTCCGGGCGCGGACGGGCCCAGCAAATGCGTCAGGCGAACTAAGCCGCGACAGCGTCGCTACGCGCGCCCGCGCACCGCTGTTCAGGATGTCGTTCAGCACCCGCACCGATGTCGGCAACGGAGCTGCCTGAAACAGCTGCCAGAATCCACCGAAGTAGTACTGGAAGAACGGTGGTCCGAAGCCTGTCCACAGGCCCTGATGCCCCCGGACACCCTCATCTCGGTGCCAGCTCGGCTCGTCGTTGATGTAGTAGGCCGACATCAACGTCGCTAGTAGCTCTGGGTTCTTCTGCGCCAAGGCTCGGGCGCTCAGCGGCGAGTCCGCGGCCGGAGCCAGGGACGCTGGCGCGTCGTCCGCGATAGCCCGAAGGCACTCTTCTGCGGCGTCATCGATGTCCGGACCGAGCAGGGCCAACGTTTCGACGAACTCTCTCTTCGTCAGGTGGTAATCCAGCTCGCGTCGGCGACGCCGACGCTGTGGCATCCCACCGGGCAGTGCCTCTCCGTCGATTTTACGGGGAGAGAACGAGTTCCAGTAGGCAAGAAGACGGTCCCGAAGCCTGATTCTTAGTTCGTTGCCGGCCGGAACGTCCGCCAGGGACAGGGATTGAAGCCAGTCCGCGAGCAGTTCAAACGACTCCTTCGACACGTTCCACGGCTCTTTGTGATCGAGGAGGAGCTGCACAACGGGCTTCGCGACCAGACGGTCGACCAGCCCATTGACCTTGTGCCGCTGCTGAGCGACTCGAACTACCTCGCCGAGCACCAAACCGACCGACTGGTCCGCGCACGCCGACTTGAGGCATTTGTACCCGAATGATGTCTCTAGTACCGCCTCTACCGGAACGTCGGCCCACCGGGGACCGCGTGCTGCCGCGAACATCTGGAATTGCGAGCTCAGTTCGATGAACTTTCGGACAGGCCGAGCGTCCGGTGCTTGCAGTAGCCCCTCGCACGCAAGAATGGCGGCCGACAGCGCCCACCGAGGCGCTCCTGCCGCCTGCAGCAAATCGGTGGGGCTTGGACCACGGACGAGAAGGATGGCGGTTGCGTACCGCCGGACTTCGTCATGTGCAAATTCCGGCTGATTCCGATACCGGCTCGGTGGTGCGAGCAAATGATCCCGACGCAGCGCGTCGACTGCTGCAGCATCGATGCTTGCGCGAGGTCGACGGTCCTCGGGCAGCTTCATGGTCTCTGCGGCTACTGCGAGCAACGTCTGTTCACGTGCCTCCGCCGAGCCGACGCCGGGCCGCCCATCGCCGCGAACAATCCGGCTCCACACCAGATCAAGACATTCCCACTCACCCAGTGAACTTTCCGGCTCCGCCCCGGTCCGAGCCAGAAGGTCGAGCACAACGGGCCTTCTCAGCAGCGAGTTCACAGGCAGGTCCCGCAGGACCTTACGCAAGAGCGGGAAGTGGTCCGAGACGACAGAGATGCCCTCATCGTCCAACGGCCGCATCTCGAAGGACGAAATGGACTTCGCGAACCCCGACTCCACCTGTTCTCGCACGAAACCCATTGCCACGTCAGAGGTCACCACGACGATGCCCACACCCGCCGCAGCCGCTGCCGACACCAGGTCACTCAACAGGCCGGAAGATCGCTCCAGGGCAGCATCAGCCGCATCGATGACCAGGACCCGAGAGGGTGCCGATGTCTCCGCGAGCACATCCTCCAGCGACATCCCGAGCGCAGCCCGCAACTCCAAGCTCGACTGCGGCAAGCCGCGGAAGTTCACCACCACCCCCTGGAACCCAACGGGGTCTGCGGCTTCCAACCCTTCGACGGCCGACAGCGTCAGCGCGCTCTTGCCAATGCCCGACTCGCCAGACACCAGCAGAGCCGAAACACGAGCACCTGCCTCGCGTAGGGCCCCGGTGAGTTGCTCGCGGCGGTCGTCGAACGAGATCTCGACCGGTCCTCCAGATGCCTCATCACCGATCGTGGTCCGCACACGGGCAACAGCCAGCTTGCGTTGTTCGGCGAGCACCGACCACGCGTGCCGACTTCGCGTCGCGGCCGAGTCCAGGAGCACGTGAATGTCACGGCGAAGCACCTTGAGGTCCACCACGGCGCCCGCCGCGTCGTAGCGGGTTGCCTCGACCTCGAGCCGGTTCCGGACCCCCACTCCGTCGGTGGCAGCTGAGGCCACGCCGTCCAGCGACGTTGCAACTGCCGCGCGGTCACCTTCGTCCGGGCTTTGGACAGCAAAACCGAGGATGTGCAGCCGGCCGAGCAGCCGCCATGCCAGCCGCAGGATCTCTTTCGGTACTGTGCCGTCTTCGACGACTTTCTCGACCATCTTCAGAAAATGCCTCTGCCGCTCACGCACCGGCTTCGACCATCGGCCGTCGACGGCCATGGACGCTTGGAACGACTCCTGGTCGGCATGAGCCCGCGCGATATCGCAGAGCGTTGCGAGATGGTCCCACTGATTGGACCGGCCGGCAGTTGCGACAGCAACCTGGTGAGTGTCTGTGTCAAACCTTTCGACTTCGGAAAGCAGCGACCCGACGAGCTTCACCGTCTCGTCATGGCTCGGGACGAAATCCGGCGTCGCGCGGCATGCCACGGCGAGGGTAACCTCGCCCGACTCATCGCCACACTCCACAAGAAGGTCATCCACCGGATGCGCCGGACCAGTTTGGAATGAGACCCTCCGAACCGGCAGCTCAGATGTCTCCGCCCGTCGTGCGCTGGTCAACATGCCGGCGAGATAGACGGCCGCGACGCGGTGCGCGAACGAAACGCCTCCACCTCCGGTGGCGTAGGTGCTCGATCCTCGCTCAGTCTTGCCGGTCGCGGCGGTGACGCCCACGCCGTTCGCATCCTGGGGAACAGTGGCGGATCCGGATGTCGTCTCGCCCTCGGACCGAGCAGCAGCATCCGGTGCAACAGACTCGTTCATGCGTTCCTCGGTGGCATCGTGCTGTCAGTGGCCGCACTGCTCACCGTAGCGGTGCGCCGAGAGCCGTGAAGTGATATCGCGCCAGTCCGCACACAGTCCGCAGGACACCAGGCCAAGACCATCGCACTCCATCGCCACCCATCACCAAAAGGCCAGGTCAGCGACCTGCGGTGCCCATCCCCGCAGGTCACCGACCCACCCCATTACTAGGAGACGAAGAAGGCCTGACCTTCTCGTCCCCGGTGGATACGACGGCCCGCCCGGTCACCCGGGCGGGCCGTCGGCCTTTTCAAGCCAGTCACCGACGACAGACGAGGATGCCCGCGCGGCTGGTGATCTCGAAGGCCCCGTGCCGGGAGATGTGTTCGGTCACCAGGGCCCGGGTCCGGTCGATCGTCGCGTCGAAGGGTGCGTCCTGTTGGTCCGCCCAGGCGCGGTACGAGGCCATGTGGGCGATGACGGGTTCGGGGTCGCGGACCGTGACGGTCGCGGGCAGTTCGACGACCACCACCCGGCTGAACTCCTCGCCGAGGAGGGCCGGAGCCCTCTCCAGGGTGAAGCGGGACCCGAGCGAGATCCGCGCCGGGCCACGATCGACGCCGAGGACGTCGCCGGCGGCCCGCTGCCACAGCTCGTCGAGCTCGGCCTTGTCGCGGTCGCTGTTGGTGGAGGCCACGACCACCCCGTCGCGAGTCACGACCCGGGCCAGCTCCCTGACCGCCTGGGGGATGTCGGGCACGTGGTAGAGCATGTGGAGCGCGAGAGCGCCGTCGACGCTCCCCGCCGCCAGCGGCAGCCTCGTGGCGTCCGCCACGGCGACCGGCCCGGGGACGTGGGCGAGGATGCCGGGAGCGATGTCGAGGCCGAGCAGGGACAGGTCCGGACGGTCCTGGCGGAGCCGTCGGAGGAACGTGCCGTTGCCGCAGCCGATGTCGACGACCCGGCCGCGTACGTCGCTCAGCCGCTCGGCGACGAGGCCGGGTAAGTCGTACCGGGGCGTCTGCCACCGGTAGAGCGACTGCCGGGCCGCAAGGTCCCGGTCTCCGTTGTACGCGCTCCCCGCCAGGCGGGCCCGGTCGGTGACGGCGGCGTCATGGGCGGCGGACAGATCGGTCATGTCGGCAACTCCGAAGGGTCGGCAGCGGGCAGGAACGCACGGACGGCCTTGTACTGGAGTCGTTCACGCAGACGCACCGCCTGCGCGGAACCACCGTACTCACCGCTTGCGGAAGGACGGGGGCAGACCGCGGGTTCCGTCGAGGACGGCGCCGTCCAGTGCGGTGCCCTTGAGGTCGGCGTCCGTGAGGTCGGCGTCGGTCAAATCTGCTCCCCTCAGATCCGCTTCCGCCAGATCCACGCCGGAGAGGTCGGCGCGGGTGAGGTCGGCGTCCCTCAGCAAGGCACAGCGGCCCTCGCTTGTCCCTTCCTCGCCGTCGACCGGCTGCAGGAAGACGTCCGAGCAGAACGACGCCTTCCTGAGGTCAGCGCCGGGAAGGGACGCTCCCGTCAGGTCCGCTCCCGAGAAGTCGGTTCCCGTCACGTCGGCGCACTGCCCGGTGTCGAAGCAGAACTGGACGCTCGAGAGGTCGGAGCCGTCGAAGACCGTGTCGCGCAACCGCGCGCGGTCGAGGGACGCCTCACCGAGGTCCGCGGACAGCATCTCGACGCCACTGAGATCGGCCCGGTCCAGCGAGGCGCCCCGGAGGTCGGCCCCGCTGAGGTCCGCCCCTCGCAGGTCCGAGCCCGTGAGGACCGCCCCGCGCAGGTGGATGGCGCGTTCCCTGTGCGCCGGGTGGGAGGGGGCCCAACCCCGCAGGTTGACGCCGCTCAGCACCACCGAGAGGCCCTGGTCGTGTTCGGGGCGTCGCCGTACGAGCACGTTCATGGCGGCACTCGCGTCGACGGACGGCACGGACGTGGCGGTGCCGGACGTCACCGGGGCGTGCCGCCGGACGTACGCGGAGAGCACGGACACCACACTGCCCTGGTCCGGTGGCGAGTCGTTCATGATGCGCTCGAGCGCATAGACACCGCCCAGCCGCACGTCGACGGAGTCGGAGCCCAGGTGTCCGATCGCGGCGTTGAAGCGGGAGGTGATCTGCCCCTCCTCGATGATCCGCAGTTCCTTGCCCGTCTGGTTCACCTGCAACCAGGTGAAGAGCAGAGCAGCCACGGCGGCCAGCCCCGGCAGGCTCAGGAGCAGCAGGGACAGCCGGGAGGCGGAGCCGCCGGTCCCGTCGCGCCCCTGACCGCGGCGCCGAGCGGTGCGCCGCCGCAGGATGTGGTGGAGTCGTCCGGTTCTCGGCCTCTCGGTCATCTCCTCATTGGCCCACGCACCACCGGCGACGACCCGGCACCACACCGAGGCCCCTCACCCTCCGGAGGCTCCGCCCACACGATCAGGGGGCGGTGGCCGGGGCCACGTGGAGGCTGTAGCGGCGCTTCTCCTTGGAGGCGGCGCCCAGGCGGTCGTAGAAGCGGATCGCGTTCTCGTTCCACGCCGGGGTCTGCCATTGGATCTCTGAGAGGCCCAGGACACGGGCCTCGGCCGTGACCGCGGCCATCAGGAGGGGACCCAGGCCGTGGCCACGGGAGGTCTCCGTGAGGTAAAGGCAGTCCATGTGGAGGTACTCCGTGCCGTCCCAGGTGGAGAGTTCCGGGGCGCAGGTGGCGTAGCCCGCCAGGGTGCCGTCGGGGAGGGTCGCGACCAGGCAGCGGAGGCGGGGCCGTTCGGGGCCGAAGAGGAGGCGGGTCAGGCGGTCCGCGAGGCCCGGGGCCGGGGGTGACGCCTTCTCGTACGCCGCGTGCTCGGCGATGAGTTCGACGACCCGGGTCATGTCCTCGGGGCGCGCGTGACGTACCACTGACCGGGCGGCGCCCCTCGGTTCGTCCCCTACCTCGCGTTCGTTCATGCCGTCATCATGCACGGTCCCACCGACAGCGCCGCCGCGGTGCCCTGGCGGTGGAGCCACTCCCGGTACGGGGCCGCCCGCAGGGCCACCTCCCGGTAGGCCGTGGCGAGTTCCGCGTACAGGGCGTCCAGGGGTGCCCCGGGCCGCGCGTACAGGAGCAGCCGGACCGCCAGGGGGTCGCCGCGCAGGGGGCGTACGGCCATGTCCTCGCGCGGGACCGAGGTGGGCTGGCAGGGCGCCACGGCCTCGCCGAGGACGATGAGGGAGGCAGCCGTGTGGTAGTCGCCGTGCAGCAGGGGCGGGTCGATGCCGGCGGCGGCCAGGACGCGGCGGAGGCCGTCCCATTCGCCGTCCACGGTCGGGTCGACCATCCAGTGGTCCCCGGCCAGGTCGGCGAGGTCGACCACGGGCCTGCCGGCCGCCGGGTGGTCGCGGGCCATCGAGACGAACTGCGGTTCGCGGGCGACCAGGACCCGTCGCTCCAAGCCTTCGGGAACCCGTAAGGGACAGCCCTCCACCTCGTGCACGAAGGCCACGTCGAGCCGGCCCGCGGCGACGGTGCGCAGCAGTGCGTTCGCGGAGACGTCCATCCGGAGGGCGATGTCGGTGCCGGGCAGCCGCTGGCGCAGCCGGCGGAGCCAGCCCGGCAGGGCCCGGCTCGCGGTGGAGCCGACGCGGAGCCCTGGTCCTTCGGTGCGGGCGGCCGCGGCGCGGGTCTCGGTGACGAGTGCGGCCATGTCGGCGACGAGCGGGCGGGCCCGGCTGAGCAGCGAGCGGCCGAGTGGGGTGGGGCGGCAGCCGGTGCGGCCGCGGGAGAAGAGCTCGGCGCCCAGGGAGTTCTCGATGCGGCGCAGCTGGGTGGTCAGCGAGGGCTGGCTCATGCCCAGTTGGCGCGCCGCCTTGTGCAGGCTGCCCGTGTCCGCGATGGCGCAGAGCACGCGCAGGTGTCTGACCTCCAGCTCCATGCCCCGAGGGTAGGGCGGCTCCCCGGGTCGCACCAGACGCCCGGAGACCGTCAATCGCCTGCGTATGCAAGGTAGTTGGGGCAGTTCAGCGCGATGATGTCGTGGGGTTATCGGCGGTTGACATCATCCCCGCGCGCCCCGCCTCCCCCGAGACTCTCTCCAGTCCCCTAGAGGAGGAGCCCCCCATGCGTCACCCCAAGGTCCTCACCTCCGTCCTGACCGCCACCCTCGGTCTCGGTCTCGCCGTCTCGCTCGGTACGGCGCCGGCGGCGGCCGTGAGCACCGACCGCCAGGTGAACGCCGCCGTGGCGTACGCCGGTTCGGCCGAGGAGGCGAAGGCCAATCAGGCCTTCTTCGAGGCCGTCGTGAAGTCGGTCGCGAAGAAGCGGGCCGCCAACCCCGGCGCGCTGGCCGTCACCGTCGTCTACAGCGCCGCCAACGCGCCGACCTTCCGCACCCAGATCGCCCGCTCCACCCAGATATGGAACAGCTCGGTGGTGAACGTCCGGCTCGTCGAGGGCAGCAACCCCGACTTCCGCTACTACGAGGGCAACGACTCCCGTGGCTCGTACGCGAGCACCGACGGTCACGGCGGCGGCTACATCTTCCTCGACTACCGGCAGAACCAGCAGTACAACTCCACCCGGGTGACCGCCCATGAGACCGGGCACGTCCTGGGGCTTCCGGACCACTACAGCGGTCCGTGCAGCGAGCTGATGTCGGGCGGCGGGCCCGGCACGTCCTGCCAGAACGCCCAGCCGAACAGCCAGGAGCGTTCCCGCGTCGACCAGCTGTGGCGCTACGGTCTCGCGTCCGCCTTCAAGAGCTGAGGAGCGGCCGGAGCCGAGCGTTCGTCGGAGCCGAGCGGCCGGAGCCGGGCCGGTCGGAGCCGAGCGGCCGGCCCGTGAGACACGGCGGCGGCGCCCCCTCGGGGCGCCGCCGTCCTCGTTCCCGGAAGCCGATCGCGGCCGCCGTCCTCGTTCTCAGGCCGTCTGGAGCAGGCGGCGGGCGAAGTCCGCGCCCGGCGGGAGCTGCCGCCGGACCCGCTCAAGAGCCCCGTCGAAGTCACCTCCGGCGACGCACGATTCGAAGGCGGCGCCGCCGTAGTGCAGCGTCAGGCTGAGGTCCGCGCGCTCGCCGAGCGTCAGCAGGCAGCCCAGGGTGGCCGGCTGGGTGGCGCCGTCCACGACGACCGGGAGCGGCAGGTCCCACTCCAGGACGCAGCCGGTGAGGGCTTGCCCGCCCTCGTCGGCGGCGCTGAGCGCGGCGAAGCTCTCGCCCGTGTACTCGATCCCCCTGATCCGGGTGGCGACGTGCCGCCCGTCGGCCGTGATGACGATCGCTTCCGCGCCGCTGCGGTCCCGGTACCAGCCGGTCCAGACTTCTGTCGACTCCGATGACATGCGCGGACTGTAGCGGTATGACCGGCTCCTGCGCGCGTCCGGTCACCCAGAGGCCGGACTTCTCCCGATCTCGTCGTTCTTGCCGGTCACGTGCGTGCTCGGGGCTTCCGCGCTCTCGTGGGGCGGGCACTCGGGGTTGCGGCAGGGCTGCACCTCCCACTCCGGCACCCAGGCCCCGAGGACCTTGTGCCGGGTGGCCAGCGTGGCAAGCGGACGACCGCAGGCCGGGCACTTGTGCTCGCTCAGGGGGTCCCGCGTCGTGTGATGCGCCTCGTCACCCATACGTCCAGGGTAGGACGCCCCGGGCGGGAGCGCGTCCCGCCGCTGACGCCGCCCCGTCCCCGACGCGCCGGCGTACGACTACCGCTTCCGGGTGTACGTACGGACGAGCACGCCGTTGTCGAAGGTGCGCACCGCGCCGAGCTCGAAGTCGCGGGGCTCGAAGCCGGCGCCGAACATCGGCATGCCGGAGCCGTAGACCTGCGGGTACGTCTTGATGATCAGCTCGTCGATCTCCTCGATGAGCTCACCCGCGATGGTGGAGCCGCCGCAGAGCCAGACGTCCAGGGGGCTGTCCTCGGCCTTGAGCTCGCGGATGCGGCCGACGAGGTCGTCGGCGATCAGCTCGACGTTCGGATGGGGCGACTCGGCGAGCGAGCGCGTGGCGACGAACTCGCGCAGGTGGTTGTACGGGCTGGTGATGCCGATGTCCAGGGCGAGCCGGTACGACGCCACTCCCTGGACGACCGTGTCGAAGTGCCTGTTCTCGCCGTCGATCCCGAGGATCTCCCGGGCGTGCGTCGGGAAGGTCTCGGGGTACTCGGCGGCCATGGCCGCCATGTAGGAGCCCTCCGCGTACTTGAGCATGGAGGTGGCATCGCCCTCGGGGTCACCGATGAATCCGTCGATGGTGCAGGCGATGTAGTACGTGAGCTTGCGCAAGCCGGTCCTCTTTCACAGGGAACGTGGCTGCTGGCGCAACCACGACGGCTATAGTGCTTCACTTGTAGTGGTTACGCAAGCCCTCTTCCGAAAGAGATCGACATGGCGAGAAATCCGGAGCGGCGTACGGCACTGCTCGACGCCGCGATCGAGGTACTGGCGGACGAAGGCGCCCGCGGCCTCACCTTCCGGGCGGTCGACGCCCGGGCGGGGGTCCCCACGGGCACCTCGTCCAACTACTTCCGCGACCGGGACCAGGTGCTCTCGCAGGTCGCCGACCGGATCTTCGTACGGCTCACCCCGGAGCCCGGTGTCATCGACACCGCCCTGCTGCCACCGCCGAGCCGCCCCCTGGTCGTCGAGCTGATGAAGCAGCTCGCCCAGAGGCTCGCGGCCGAGCGCACCTGCTACCTCGGCCTCTTCGAGCTGCGGCTCGAAGCCGCACGCCGCCCGGAGCTGCGGACCCAGCTCACCAAGGTGCTCCGCGCCGACCTTGACGAGAACGTCCGGCTGCACCTCGACTCCGGAATGCCGGGGGACGCGGACACGGTCCGGCTGCTCTACTTCGCCCTCACCGGGCTGCTGTTCGACCACTTCACCGTCCCCGGTCTGCACGGCGACCGGGACTTGGACGAGCTGATCGAGACGGTGGTCAACCGCATCGTGCCCGAGCGGTGAGACCCGGGGCCGTCAGCACGGACGCCGGGTGACGGCCTTCGGCCTCAGCGCGAACGCCGCGTGACGAACTCCGCGAGGGCGAGCAGGTCACCCGCCGCCGCCAGGTCGGGGACCGCCTGTGCCAGGTGCTCGACGGCGCGGCCCATGCGCTCGGCCGCCTGGGCCTGCGCCCAGTCGCGCCCGCCGGCCCGCTCGACCGCGTCCGCCGCCGCCCGTACCGCCGCCGCGTCGAGCGCCGGAAGCGCGTACAACTCGGCCAGCTCCTCGCCCGCCGGGGTGCCCGAGGCGAGCGCCGCCACGACCGGGAGCGACTTCTTGTGGGCGACGAGATCGGCTCCGGCCGGCTTGCCCGTACGGTCGGGGTCGCCCCAGATCCCGATGAGGTCGTCGATCAGCTGGAAGGCGAGGCCGGCCTCCCGGCCGAACGCGTCCATCGCCGCGACCTCCTCCTCCCCCGCGCCCGCGTAGAGCGCGCCGAGGGCGCAGGAACAGCCCAGCAGGGCGCCGGTCTTGGCGGTGGCCATGGCCACGCACTCGTCGAGGGAGACCTCTCGGGGACCGCGCCCCTCGAAGGCGCAGTCCGCCTGCTGACCGGCGCACAGCTCGATGATGCAGGCCGCCAGGCGCGCGGAGGCCGCCGCCGAGACGGGATGCGGGTCCTCGGCGAGCATCCGCAGGGCGAGCGCGCACATCGCGTCGCCGGCGATCAGCGCGTCCGGGATTCCGAAGACGGTCCAGGCGGTGGGCCGGTGTCTGCGGGTCACGTCCTCGTCGACGATGTCGTCGTGGAGCAGGGTGAAGTTGTGCGCCAGCTCCACCGCCGCCGCGGCCTTCACGGCCCCGGCCTCCTCGGCGCCCAGAGCACGGGCCGCCGCGAGGACCAGGGCGGGCCGGATCGCCTTGCCCGCCTGCTCGGCGGCCGGGCTGCCGTCGGCGTGCTCCCAGCCGAAGTGGTACATCGCGACCCGCCGCATGGAACCGGGCAGGGTCTCGACGGTCGAGCGCAGTTGTGGGTCGACAGCGGTGCGCGTCCGCTCCAGGAGCATCGCGGCCCCCTGGCCGTCGGCGACGGCATCCGCGCTGGCTATGGTCACGGTCACTTCCTTCGTATCCTCCGTGGCAGTCGTGTCGGTGCTGCGGCGACGAGCCGGGAACGCCCGGGGGCGGGAGGGTTCGGTTCCCGCCCCCGGGCGCGTCGTCGGCTCAGCGCCAGCGGCTGACCTCGACGTTCTCCAGGACACCGAGCGCGTCCGGGACGAGGATCGCCGCCGAGTAGTAGGCCGTGACGAGGTACGAGATGATCGCCTGCTCGTCGATGCCCATGAAGCGGACGGAGAGGCTGGGCTCGATCTCGTCGGGGATGCCGGTCTGGTGCAGACCGATCACGCCTTGGTCGGCCTCGCCGGTACGCATGCAGATGATCGACGTGGTGCGGGCGTCCGAGACCGGGATCTTGTTGCACGGGTAGATCGGGACGCCGCGCCAGGTGGGGATGCGGTTGCCGTTGACGTCGATCGTCTCGGGCACGAGGCCGCGCTTGTTGAGCTCGCGGCCGAAGGCGGCGATGGCCCGCGGGTGGGCGAGGAACAGCTTGGAGCCCCGGCGGCGGGAGAGCAGCTCGTCCATGTCGTCGGGGCTGGGGGCGCCGTCGTGGGGCTGGAGCCGCTGCCCGTAGTCGCAGTTGGAGAGGAGGCCGAACTCCTTGTTGTTGACGAGCTCGTACTCCTGGCGCTCGCGGAGCGCCTCGACCGTGAGCCGCAACTGCTGCTCGGTCTGGTTCATCGGCTGGTTGTAGAGGTCGGCGACCCGGCTGTGCACCTTCAGCACGGTCTGGGCGACGCTCAGCTCGTACTCGCGGGGCGAGGCGTCGTAGTCGACGTACGTGTGCGGGACGACGGCCTCGCCGACGTGGCCGGCGGAGAGGTCGATCTCGGCCTCGCCGTACTTGTTGGTCCGCTGGTGGGGCAGCGCGGCCACGCTCGCGAGGTGTGCGGCGAGCGAACCGGCCCGCTCCGCGAGGTTGCGCACGTCGTCCCGGGTGAGTTCGAGGACCGTGCAGGCCGTGGCGGCGCGGGCGCTCCACTCCCAGGTGGCCTCCGGGTCGACGAGGGCGACGTCGCCGAAGTGGGCGCCGTCGGCGAGGACGCCGAGGACGGCCTCGTCGCCGTACGGTCCCTCACCGACCTGCTCGATCCTGCCGTGCGCGAGGAGGTGGACCCGGTCGGTCGGCTCGCCCGCGACGGCGATCACCTCGCCGGCCGCGTACTCCCGCTGGCGGCAGCGGGACGCCAGCTCGGCCAGGGCCTCCTCGTCCTCGTAACCGCGCAGGACGGAGAGTTCGCCGAGTTCGGCGGGAATGACCGCGACGCGCTCTCCGGTCTGGACGAAGGTGACCTTGCCGTCACCGACGGAGTAGCTGAGCCTCCGGTTCACCCGGTACGTACCGCCCTGCACCTGGACCCACGGCAGCGCCCGCAGCAGCCACCGTGAGGTGATCTCCTGCATCTGCGGCGCCGACTTGGTGGTCGTGGCGAGGTTCCGCGCGGCGGCGGTGCCGAGACTCTGCTGCGGCGCCTGCTGCTCCGCGCGTACGTCGTCGCCAACCGAACCAACGGACATGGAACTCCCTCTCGTATGACTGACTTGCGAGACCAAGCCTTTCAGCACGGAGCGTGTCGACGCCATTACACATTCGAGTGGGACTGTTCGACGATCTTCGGGGCATGTCACGTGATTTCCATCCGAACAGCGGAGCCCCACCCACCCCGGCGGCCCCTGTCCGGATCGAGTCGCACACGGTTCGAGGGGATGGCGGTGGAGGAGCGGACTCCGGTACTCCGGAAGCTCACCCCGTCCCCTGAAGGGAGTCGGTCATGTCCACACCCATGTCGGCGAGCAGGTTCCTCGACGCGCTGCGCGACGAGGGCCTCACGGTCGTCCAGGTCGGCGACTGGTCCACCCACAACCGCAACCACAAGGGCCCCTGGGGCCCGGTGCACGGCGTGATGGTCCACCACACCGTGACCCGCGGCACCGCGAACACCGTCCGGATCTGCCGGGACGGCTACCAGGGCCTGCCGGGGCCGCTCTGTCACGGCGTCATCGCCAAGGACGGCACGGTCCACCTCGTCGGCTACGGGCGCGCGAACCACGCCGGGCTCGGCGACGACGAGGTGCTCCGGGCGGTCATCGCCGAGCGGGGCCTGCCGCCGGACGACGAGGCCACCACGGACGGCAACCGGCACTTCTACGGCTTCGAGTGCGAGAACCTCGGGGACGGCGAGGACCCGTGGCCCAAGGTCCAGCTGGAGGCCATCGCGAAGGCGGCGGCCGCGCTGTGCCGCGTGCACGGCTGGACGCACCGCTCGGTCATCGGGCACCGGGAGTGGCAGCCCGGGAAGGTCGACCCGCGCGGCTTCACGATGGCCTCGATGCGGGACCGGGTGGCCGACCTGCTGCGCTGACCGCCGCCGGCGGGACCGGCCGCGCCACGCGCGCGTGGCCGGGACAATGGCCGGGTGAACGCGTTCGACCTCTCCCACCTGCGGCCCCGGCTCCCCTCGCCCCTGGAACCGGTGGAGGACGAGCGCTTCGCCCGGCGCGGGCTCACGCTGCTGCTCAAGCGCGAGGACCTCATCCACCCCGACCTGCCGGGCAACAAGTGGCGCAAGCTCGCCCTCAACCTGGCGGCGGCGGGCGGGCGTCCCGTGCTCACCTTCGGCGGCGCGTACTCCAACCACCTGCGGGCCACGGCGGCCGCCGGCCGGCTGCTCGGCTTCCCCACGGTCGGCGTCGTCCGCGGCGACGAGCTGGCCGGGCGCCCGCTCAACCCCTCCCTCGCGCGGTGCGCGGCGGACGGGATGCGTCTGGAGTTCGTGGACCGGACCACGTACCGCGCGAAGAACGACCCGGCGGTCCTCGCGGCGCTCCTGGAGCGTGCCCCCGCGGGCGCGTACGTGGTCCCGGAGGGCGGCAGCAACACACTCGCCGTCCAGGGATGCGTGGAGCTGGGCCGCGAGCTCGCCGGGGCGGCGGACACGGTGGCCGTCGCCTGCGGCACGGGCGGCACCCTCGCGGGCCTCGCGGCCGGCCTCTCCCCCGGGCAGCGGGCGCTCGGCGTGCCGGTCCTCAGGGGCGGTTTCCTGGGCGGGGAGGTCCGCGCCCTCCAGGAGGCGGCGTTCGGCGGGCCGCGCGGCGACTGGACGCTGGACGAACGTTTTCATTTCGGGGGGTACGCGCGCGTGTCCCCCGTTCTGGAGGCGTTCGCACGCGACTTCGAGGCGCGGCACGGACTCGCCATCGAGCGGCTGTATGTGGCCAAAATGCTTCACGGCCTCACGACGCTTGCGGAGGAGGGCGCGTTCCCGGCGGGCACCCGGCTCGTGGCGGTGGTGACGGGCGCTCCCGACGGGCCGTGACCGTCGGGGAAACGACCCGACGGAGGCGGGCTGCTCAGCCGTCCGCCTCCTCGCGGTAGGCGGCGGCCTCCTCCAGGTCGAGCCGGCGGAGCAGGGTCCGCATCATCTCGTCGTCGATCCGGCGGGCGTCGCGCAGTCGCACGAAGACCTCCCGCTCGGCCTCGATCATCTCGCGCGAGAGACGCCGATAGGTGTCGTCAGCGTTCTCCCCGGTGGCCTCGTTGACGGCCCCGAGCCGCTCCCAGACCGCGTTGCGGCGCCGTTCCAGGACCGTGCGGAGCCGGTCGGCGAGGGGCTGCGGCAGCGCGTTGCGGTCGTCGGCGAGAAGCGCGTCGAGGCGTTCCTCGGCGGCCCGCGAGGCCTCGCTCTGGGCCTGCGCCTCGGCCAGGGTCTCGGCGTACCTGTCCCGCCCGGGGAGCTTCAGGAACCGGATGAGGGGCGGCAGGGTGAGGCCCTGGATCACCAGGGTGCCGATCACCGTGGTGAAGGTGAGGAAGAGGACGAGATTGCGGGCGGGGAACTCCTCGCCGTCGGTGACGACGGGGATGGAGAAGGCGATGGCGAGGGAGACCACACCGCGCATGCCGGCCCAGCCGACGACGAGCGGCGCCTTCCAGTCGACCCCGGGCTCCCGTTCCCTGACGCCGGCGGAGAGCCACCGTGGCAGGAAGGTCGCCGGATAGACCCAGACGAACCGGACGACGACCACGGCGACGAACACCCCGACCGCGTACCAGATCGCCTCGCCGACGCCGTACCGTCCGAGGCCCTGGACGACGTACGGCAGCTGAAGGCCGATCAGGGCGAAGACGGCGGATTCCAGGATGAAGGCGACCATCTTCCAGACGGCCTCCTCCTGGAGCCGGGTCGCGAAGTCGACCTGCCAGGCCCGGTGCCCGAGGAACAGGCCGACCACGACGACGGCGAGGACTCCTGAGGCATGGACCTCCTCGGCCGCCGCGTAGGCGACGAAGGGGATGAGGAGGGAGAGCGTGTTCTGGAGGAGGGAGTCGCCGAGGCACCGGCGCAGCCAGTGGATGGGAACCATGAGGACCAGGCCGACGCCGATGCCGCCGAGCGCCGCGAGCGCGAACTCCTCGATGCCGCCGGCCCAGCTCACGCCCTCGCCGACGGCCGCGGCGAGGGCGACCTTGTAGGCGGTGATGGCCGTGGCGTCGTTCACGAGGGACTCGCCCTGGAGGATCGTGGTGATCCGGTGGGGCAGGCCGAGCTTGCGGGCGATGGCGGTGGCGGCGACCGCGTCCGGCGGGGCGACGACCGCGCCGAGCACGAGCGCCGCGGTCAGCGGCAGGTCGGGCACGAGGAAGTACGCGAGCCAGCCCACGGCCACGGTGGCGAACAGGACGTACCCGACGGAGAGCAGGGCGACGGGCCGGATGTTGGCCCGCAGATCGAGGTACGAGGAGTCGACCGCCGCCGTGTAGAGGAGCGGCGGCAGGATCAGCGGCAGCACGATGTGCGGGTCGAGGGTGTAGTCGGGCACCCCGGGGACGTACGAGGCGACGAGGCCCACGGCGACCAGGAGCAGCGGAGCGGGCACCGGGGTCCGGCGGGCGAGTCCCGCGACGGCGGCGCTCGCCGCCACCAGTGCCACCAGCTGCAGTGCGTTCATGCCCGTCCCTGTCCTGATCCGCAACGTAACCTGGCCATCATGAGTGAGTGCCCGCACGTTGCCGTAATGCCGCGCCCCGAACCGGCGCCGGCGGCCGACACCTGCCCCGAGTGCCTGGCGGACGGCACACACCCCGTCCAGCTGCGCCTCTGTCTGAGCTGTGGCCACGTGGGCTGCTGCGACTCCTCGGCGGGGCGGCACGCGACGGGGCATTTCCACTCGACCGGGCACCCGGTGATGCGGACGTTCGAGCCGGGCGAGGCCTGGCGCTGGTGCTTCGTGGACGGCTCGATCGTCTGAGCTCCGGAGGCCGGGGCCAGGAGCCACCGAAAGTCCCCTTCGTCCGATTTGCCGGACCGGTTCGATCCTCCGACCGTACGACCGTCCGGCGATTCGGCCGTCCGGTGATTCGGCCGCTCTCCGGTTGGGTACGTCACCCCTCCGCCGGTCGCCCGTTTCCGGCCCCCGCAGACCCCTGACCACCGTCCGCGCCCATGGCCTTACCATGGGTGATGATCGGCGGCCGGGGGTCGGCAGGGGCCCGGAACTCGCGGCGACACGGCGGGACGGATCGCGATAGCGTCACGGCGGACCGCGCAGCCCTCTGCGCACCGCCCGGTTCGGGGCCTCTCCCCCCGAGCCCCGAATGAGCTTGTGCCACCTTGGAGGTGAGGGTGTCCCAGATCGCAGGCGAGCCCGGGACCCAGGACTTCGTGGAAGTCCGGCTGCCCGCTGCGGGTGCCTATCTGTCCGTGCTGCGTACGGCCACTGCCGGCCTCGCGGCGCGCTTGGACTTCACCCTCGACGAGATCGAGGACTTGCGGATCGCGGTCGACGAGGCCTGCGCCATCCTGCTCCAGCAGGCCGTGCCCGGATCCGTCCTCAGCTGTGTGTTCCGGCTGGTCGACGACTCCCTCGACGTGACCGTCTCCGCCCCGACGACCGACGGCCGGGCGCCCGAGCGGGACACCTTCGCCTGGACGGTGCTGTCGGCGCTGGCCGGGAAGGTGGAATCGTCGGTGGCCGACGACCGTACGGTCTCGATCAGCCTGTACAAACAGCGCGGCGCGGGGCCAGGCCCGGCGTGAGGAGCGGGGACGCGACGGCCGGCATCCCTGAGCAGCAGGCGCGGCCGCACGAGGTCGAGGTCGCTACGGAGCAGGCGGACCAGATGAGCGAGCACGAGCAGCACCACGATGTTCCGGGGACACCAGGGGTCTCCGAGGCGACGCAGGAGCCCGAGCCTGAGGCGGAGGCCGCAGCGGCGAAGGCCGAGGACGGTGACCGCGACCACGAAGGGGCCGACGAGGCTCCGGACGTCGCCCCCGCCGTCCCGGACCCGCACGACCGGAGCGCCGCCCGCGCGCTCTTCGTCACGCTGCGTGAGCTGCCCGAGGGCTCCCCGGAGAAGGCGGAGCTGCGCAACCGGCTGGTGCGGATGCACCTGCCGCTGGTGGAGCACCTGGCCCGGCGCTTCCGCAACCGCGGCGAGCCGCTGGACGACCTGACCCAGGTGGCGACGATCGGCCTGATCAAGTCGGTGGACCGGTTCGACCCGGAGCGCGGTGTCGAGTTCTCGACGTACGCGACCCCGACGGTGGTCGGCGAGATCAAGCGCCACTTCCGCGACAAGGGGTGGGCGGTACGGGTTCCGCGCCGGCTCCAGGAGCTGCGGCTCTCGCTGACGACGGCGACGGCGGAGCTGTCCCAGCAGCACGGCCGCTCACCGACGGTGCACGAGCTGGCCGAGCGGCTCGGGATCTCGGAGGAGGAGGTCCTGGAGGGACTGGAGTCGGCGAACGCCTACTCGACGCTCTCCCTGGACGTTCCCGACACGGACGACGAGTCTCCCGCGGTGGCGGACACGCTCGGCGCGGAGGACGAGGCCCTGGAGGGGGTCGAGTACCGCGAGTCGCTCAAGCCTCTCCTGGAGGACCTGCCACCCCGGGAGAAGCGGATTCTGCTGCTCCGATTCTTCGGGAACATGACCCAGTCGCAGATCGCGCAGGAGGTGGGCATCTCGCAGATGCACGTCTCCCGGCTGCTCGCCCGGACCCTCGCGCAGCTGCGGGAGAAGCTCCTGGTGGAGGAGTAGGGCCGTTACGCGGTGTCCTGGCCGGGGCGCCGGATGTCCAGCGCCTCGGTCGTGGCCGGGTTCACCAGGAGGACGAGCCCGGTGACGGCCAGGACGCCGAGGACGACACCGGCCGGGATCATCGCGCTGTTCGCCTGGAGCATCTGCCAGGCGACCGGCAGGGCCAGGATCTGGGTGATCACGGCCGGGCCCCGGCTCCAGGAGCGGCGCAGCCACAGGCCCCGGGCGGCGGCGAGCGGAATCAGACCGAGGACGACGAGCGTCACGGCGCCGGTCAGGGCCCCGGTCAGGGCCCCGGTTAGGTCGCCGGACTTCCGGGTCAGGGCGTCCACCAGCATGTAGACGCCCCCGGCGACGAGCCCGAGGGCCTCGATACCGGCCACGGCCGCGGCGGCGGCAAGGCGGGCGGGGCGGGGGGTCTGCTCCGTACTGCTCATACAAGGCAGGGTATCGGGGGCCCACCGGATCCGGCCGCCGCGGCCCCGCCCGGCCGAGCGACCCACCCCGCCGGGCCCGGCCGCCGGGCTCGGCGAGCTCCGGCCGCCGGGCCCGGCGAGGTCCGCGGAGGCTCCCTGGGCTGGGCCCCGGTACCGCCGGGTAGGTACGCTGGCGCCCATGCGCGCACTTCTCGTGGTCAACCCGGCAGCCACCACCACCAGTGCCCGCACCCGCGACGTGCTCATCCACGCGCTCGCGAGCGAGATGAAGCTCGAGGCGATCACCACCGAGTACCGCGGGCACGCCCGGGACCTGGGTAGGCGCGCCGCCGACGCCGGCAACATCGACCTCGTCGTGGCCCTCGGCGGCGACGGCACGGTGAACGAGGTCGTCAACGGCCTGCTGCACGACGGACCCGACCCCGACCGGCTGCCCAGCCTCGCGGTGGTCCCCGGCGGGTCGACGAACGTGTTCGCCCGCGCCCTCGGACTGCCGAACGACGCGGTGGAGGCGACCGGCGCCCTGCTCGACGCATTGCGTGAGCGCCGGACACGCACGGTGAGCCTCGGGCTGGCCTCGGGAGCACCGGGCACGGAGGACGAATCGGTGCCGTCGCGCTGGTTCACCTTCTGCGCCGGGCTCGGTTTCGACGCCAGCGTCATCGGCCGGGTCGAACAGCAGAGGGAGCGCGGGAAGAGGTCCACGCACGCCCTCTATCTGCGCCAGGTGTTCCGTCAGTTCCTGGAGGAACCTAACCGTCGGCACGGCACGATCACCCTGGAGCGCCCCGGCTCCGAGCCGGTCGAGGACCTGGTCCTCTCCATAATCTGCAACACCTCCCCCTGGACCTACCTGGGCAATCGTCCGGTGTACGCGTCCCCGGAGGCTTCCTTCGAGACCGCGCTCGACGTGCTCGGACTGCGCCGCCTCTCCACTCCGGCGGTGGCCCGTTACGCCACTCAGCTGCTCACCTCGACCCCGCAGCGGGGACCGCGCGGCAAGCATGCGACGACTCTGCACGACCTGACCGACTTCACCTTGCATTCGAAGGTTCCCCTCCCCTTGCAGATGGACGGAGACCACCTCGGACTGCGTACGAGCGTCGCGTTCACAGGCGTACGCCGTGCACTGCGTGTGATTGTGTGAGTGGAAGGGCCCAAAGTCCTTTCACTCGAACGTTTAGGCGCGCATCCACCCCTACGAAGTACGGCTGTGACCTAGCCGACACCGAGGAATCAAAAAAAACTTTCCGGAAGGGGTTGTATCCGTTGCTGGGGTTTGGGAGTCTCTTCTTGGCGATCGGGACGGCCCGCAACACCGGCCTCCACTGAGAGCCAGAACCCCTCCTCAGCAAAAAGGACCACACCAGTTCAGCTGGCAGTCGGCCCTTCCCTTGCGGGGGGATTCGTGAAAGCGTTCACATTCACAAGCAACTCGCACGAAACACTGAGAGAGGTAGCAGCCATGGACTGGCGTCACAACGCCGTTTGTCGTGAGGAAGACCCCGAGCTGTTCTTCCCCATCGGCAACACCGGTCCTGCGCTGCTGCAGATCGAGGAAGCCAAGGCCGTCTGCCGCCGCTGCCCCGTCATGGAGCAGTGCCTGCAGTGGGCGCTCGAGTCCGGCCAGGACTCCGGCGTCTGGGGTGGCCTCAGCGAGGACGAGCGCCGCGCGATGAAGCGCCGCGCCGCTCGCAACCGGGCGCGTAACGCCAGCGCCTGACGCCCACCGACAGCCTGAGGCCGACGGCGCATACATCGCGTATGCAATCACCGCCCTTGAGCCGCAGCGCGCAGCAGTAACCCACAGCATTCGAGCCCCGGACCGATTCCCTTCGGTCCGGGGCTCGCTGCTGTCTGCCGTCGCGTCCTACTTCTGCGGCTGTACGGGGATGTCGAGGACCACCTTCGTACCGCGCTCGGCGCCGGGGAGCATGTCGAACGAACCGCCCAACTCCCCCTCCACCAGGGTCCGTACGATCTGGAGGCCGAGGTTGCCGGCCCGCTGCGGGTCGAAGCCCTCAGGCAGACCGCGGCCGTCGTCCTGGACCGTGATCAGGAGCCTGGCGTCGGCCCTCGGCTCGCCGCGTACGGCGGTGACCTCGACGGCGCCCTCGTCGCCCGGGGCGAACGCGTGCTCCAGCGCGTTCTGCAGGACTTCGGTGAGGACCATGGAGAGCGGGGTCGCGACCTCGGCGTCGAGAATGCCGAAGCGGCCGTTGCGCCGGCAGGTGACCTTGCCCGGGGAGATCTCGGCGACCATCGCGATCACCCGGTCGGCGATCTCGTCGAACTCCACCCGCTCGTCCAGGTTCTGGGACAGCGTCTCGTGCACGATGGCGATCGAACCGACGCGCCGGACGGCCTCGTTGAGGGCCTCCCGGCCCTGGGCGGAATCCATCCGGCGGGCCTGGAGGCGCAACAGGGCCGCCACCGTCTGGAGGTTGTTCTTCACCCGGTGGTGGATCTCCCGGATGGTGGCGTCCTTGGTGATCAACTCGCGCTCGCGGCGACGCAGTTCGGTGACGTCCCTGAGCAGGACCAGTGAACCGATGCGGGTGCCCTTGGGCTTGAGCGGGATGGCCCGCAGCTGGATCACCCCGCTGTTGCCCTCGACCTCGAACTCGCGCGGGGCGTAGCCGGAGGCCAGCGTGACCAGGGCCTCGTCCACCGGGCCGCGGGAGGGGGCCAGTTCGGCGGTGATCTGGCCGAGGTGCTGGCCGACGAGGTCGGCTGCGAGACCGAGCCGGTGGTACGCGGAGAGGGCGTTGGGCGAGGCGTACTGGACGACGCCCTCGGCGTCCAGACGGACGAGGCCGTCGCCGGCCCGGGGCGAGGAGTCCATGTCGACCTGCTCGCCGGGGAAGGGGAACGTTCCGGCGGCGATCATCTGGGCGAGGTCCGACGCCGACTGGAGGTAGGTGAGCTCCAGGCGGGAGGGGGTGCGGACAGTGAGCAGGTTGGTGTTGCGCGCGATGACGCCGAGGACCCGGCCCTCGCGGCGCACGGGGATGGACTCGACCCGTACCGGGACCTCCTCGCGCCACTCCGGGTCGCCCTCGCGGACGATCCTGCCCTCGTCGAGCGCGGCGTCGAGCAGCGGGCGGCGCCCGCGCGGCACGAGGTGGCCGACCATGTCGTCCTGATAGGAGGTGGGGCCGGTGTTGGGCCGCATCTGGGCGACGGAGACGTACCGCGTGCCGTCGAGGGTGGGGACCCAGAGGACGAGGTCGGCGAAGGAGAGGTCGGAGAGCAGCTGCCACTCCGACACCAGCAGGTGGAGCCACTCGAGGTCCGAGTCGCTCAGGGCGGTGTGCTGGCGCACGAGGTCGTTCATGGAGGGCACGGTGCGAGCGTACCCGTGGAATAAAGGGGCGGTGTACCTGGATCTATCCGGCTCCGTGCTGGAGGATGGGCCAGGAAGCACCGCGTTCCTGTGGATGGACAGACAAGAATGGTCTAGTCCACAATGAACGCAATAGACCTCCATCCTCCCCGCACAGGAGGATGGACCGAGGTACCCGACGCTCTCTGCCCTGACTGCGTCGAGACCTCCCACAACGGCCGAGGGACCGCACACCCCCGGCCGGAGAAACTCCGGGCTGCGGTGCCGGGCGGGCTGAGGGTCCCGTCAGGCGCCGCGGCCCGCGGGTGTTTCCGGGGTCTTTGCGGGTGTTTCCGGTGGCTTTCCGGATGCCTCGCGGACCTCTGCGGGTGTTCCCCGGTCCTCTTCCCGCAGTGCCGCCTGCGCGGCGGCCGGTGGCCAGGCCCCCATCGCCGTCTCGGCCACGGCCGTGAGCTCCTCCGCCGTCGCGCCGTCCCTGGCCTGCTGGGACAGGCCCTGGAGGACGGCGCCGCTGAAGCGGGCGAGCGCCCGGGCGTCCACGTCGGGGGGCAGCTCTCCCGACTCGACGTCCCGGCGGATCCTGGCCTCGAAGGTCGCCAGGTTCGCGTTACGGCGCACCCTGAGGGCCTCCTCGACCTCGGGGGTCGAGCAATTGGTCGCCGCCGAGATCATCAGGCAGCCCCGGGGGTGGCCCGGTTCCGTGAAGAGCGTGGCGGCCTCGCGCAGCATGCGCCCGATGGCCTCGCGCGCACTCCTCTCTTCCTCCAGGGCCCGGCCGCCGTAGGCGCCGTAGGACACGGCGTAGGCCTCGACGACCTCCTCGAAGAGGGTCTTCTTGTCGCCGAAGGCGGCGTAGAGGCTGGGTGCGCTGATGCCCATGGCGCGGGTGAGGTCGGAGACGGACGTCGTCTCGTAGCCGTGCTCCCAGAAGGCCATCGTGGCCTGTTCGAGGGCCGTGAGCCGGTCGAAGGAGCGGGGGCGGCCGCGCTGTCTCGTCACCATGGAGTGAATTCTATAGCGCTCGATACGAAAGATGGGGTACGGTCTTTTCGTAACGACCACTACACAAGTGAGGGGGGCGTCGTCATGGGCGTGCTCGCGGGGAAGACGGCACTGGTCACGGGCGGAAGCAGGGGCATCGGGCGAGGGATCGCCGAGCGGCTGGGCCGCGAGGGGGCGCGGGTCGCGGTGCACTACGGAAGCAACGAAACGGCGGCCAAGGAGACGGTCGCGGCGATCGAGGAGGCCGGCGGGGAGGCCTTCGCGCTCGGCCAGGAGCTGGGGGTGCCGGGGGACGCGGCGGCCCTGTGGGAGTCGTTCGACGCGGCCGTCGGCGGCGAGGGCGGCCTGGACATCCTGGTGAACAACGCGGGGATCGCGGCGTCGAAGCCGTTCGCGACGCTCGACGAGGAGGAGTACGACCGGGTCTTCGCCGTCAACACCAGGGCGCCCTTCTTCCTCGCTCAGCTGGGCGCAGGGCGGCTGCGGGACGGTGGCCGGATCATCAACATCTCGACCGGCCTGACCAAGACGGCGCTCATGCCGGACCTGATCGCGTACTCGATGTCGAAGGCCGCGCTGGACGTGTTCACCCGGGACCTGTCCAAGGTCCTCGGCCCGCGGCGGATCACGGTCAACGCGGTGGCGCCGGGAATCATCGACACGGACATCAACGCGGACTGGCTGCGGGGCGACGAGCAGGCCTGGGCCGGGGCGGCGGCGATGTCGGCGCTCGGCGGGGTCGGCACCCCGGCGGAGATAGCGGACGTGGTGGCCTTCCTCGCCTCCGAGGACGCGCGCTGGGTGACGGGCCACTGGATCGACGCCACGGGCGGCTCGCTGTCCTGATCGGTGCGAGGGCTGGGGGACCTCTCCCGAGGCGGGCGGGAGGGGTTTCCGGGGAGGGGTTGAGAGGGGCTCGACCGGCGGGGCACGAGGGTTCCGAGTGGCTGGTGGGGCAGGGGCGGCCGACGATGGAGGCGGTGGCCGTCCGTGGGGTGGAACGGCATGAGGAGACGGCCTCTCCTCTGCTAGATTTGACCTTAGATTGGTCTATACCACACGGCCCCTCACCAGCCCCTCACCAGATCGGCAGGCACAGCGTGGAAGTTGTCATCGTCAAGGACGCCAAGGCGGGCGGCGAACTCATCGCGGACGGCATCGCCGACCTCCTGCGCGGCAAGCCCGACGCGCTGCTCGGCGTGGCCACCGGCTCGACTCCGATCCCGATCTACGACGCCCTGATCGCCCAGGTCCAGGCCGGCGGTGTGGACGCCTCCCGAGCCCGGATCGCCCAGCTCGACGAGTACGTCGGACTGCCGGCCGGGCACCCGGAGTCGTACCGCTCGACCGTGCTGCGCCAGGTCGTCGAGCCGCTGGGGCTCTCCCCCGAGGCGTTCATGGGCCCGGACGGCTCCGCCGAGGACGTCCTGGCCGCCTGCGAGGCTTACGACAGGGCGCTGGCCGAGGCCGGTGGCGTGGACCTGCAGATCCTCGGCATCGGCACCGACGGGCACATCGGCTTCAACGAGCCGTGCTCCTCGCTCGCCTCCCGCACCCGGATCAAGACGCTGACCGAGCAGACCCGCGTGGACAACGCACGGTTCTTTGACAACGACATAGAGCAGGTGCCGCACCACGTCATCACCCAGGGCATCGGCACCATCCTGGAGGCCCGTCACCTGGTGCTGCTCGCCACCGGCGAGGGCAAGGCCGAGGCCGTGGCGCAGACCGTCGAGGGCCCCGTGGCGGCGCTCGTGCCGGCCTCCGCGCTCCAGCTGCACCCGCACGCCACGGTCGTGGTGGACGAGGCCGCCGCCTCCAAGCTGAAGCTCGCGGACTACTTCCGCCACACCTTCGCGAACAAGCCCGCCTGGCAGGGCATCTAGGCCTGTCCGGCGGATCAGGGTCGGACAGGCCCTAGCCCCGCACGCACCCCCGTGCGCACTCCCGCACGTGAACGGGCCCGGCACCTTGGTCCAGGTGCCGGGCCCCTCGCGTACGGGAGTCCCTCAGGAGGCGGTACCGACCACGGCCTCCGCGGCCGCGCGGCCGCAGACGCGGGCAGCGCCGTGGGTGGCGATGTGCAGGGCTCCACGGGGCTCGGCCTCGTTGAGGCCCATCTCGACCACCACGGTGTCCGGGCGGGCCGCGACGAGGCTGTCCAGGGCCTGCGTCATCCACGGGTGCCGGTGGGCGTCGCGTACCACGGCCACGATCCGCCGCTCCCCCGCGGCCGCGAGGACCGCGTCCACGGAGGAGTCGGCGTAGGAGCCGGTCTCCGTGCCGGGCAGAAGTCGCCCGAGTTCGGCGGCGATGCCCCAGGGCGTCTCGTCGCCGACCGCGAAGTTGGCGACGGGCGTGAAGGAGGCCACGTAGGGAGCGCTGGTCATCGGCGTGTACGGCCGCTCCCCACGGGTCACCTTGAGGGCCCGGCGGGCGGCGACGAGTCCGATGTCGGCGCCGGGCGCGGTCCCCTCCTGCACTGCCGCGCCCGGCACCGTCTCAGCCCCGCCCCTCGCCCGGTGCGACTGGGTCCAGGCCGCCAGGGCGCGCACGCGCGCCGCGGCGTCGGCCAGCCGCTCCTCGGGCAGTTCACCGGTCCGTACCGCGTTCACGAGCGCGTCGCGCAGCCGCAGTACGGTGCCCTCGTCACACAGCCCGCCGCCGACGCAGATGGCGTCGGCGCCCGCGGCGATGGCGAGGACGGATCCGCGCTCGATGCCGTACGTCGCCGCGACGGCCTGCATCTCCATGCCGTCGGTGACGATCAGTCCCTCGAAGCCCAGTTCCTGGCGGAGCAGACCGGTGAGGATCTGCGGGCTCAGGGTGGCCGGACGGTGGGGGTCGAGCGCGGACAGCAGGATATGCGCGCTCATGACCGCTTTGGTACCCGCGGCGACGGCGGCGCGGAAAGGTACCAGCTCACGGGCGTGCAGTGTGGCGAGGTCCACATCGATCCGGGGCAGCGCGTCGTGGGAGTCCACGTTCGTGTCGCCGTGTCCGGGGAAGTGCTTCGTGCAGGCCGCGACCCCGACGCCCTGGAGGCCGTCGACGTACGCCACGGTGTGCCGGGCGACGAGGTCCGGGTCCGGCCCGAAGGACCGGACGCCGATGACCGGGTTCTCGGCGTTGGAGTTCACGTCCGCCGAGGGCGCCCAGTTGAGGTCGACCCCGCACCGGGCGAGCCGGCGGCCGAGCTCGCGGGCCACGGCCCGGGTGAGTTCGACGTCGTCCACGCTGCCGAGCGCGTAGTTGCCGGGGAACGACGAGCCCTGCTTGACCTCCAGGCGGGTGACGTCCCCGCCCTCCTCGTCGATGGCGACGAGGACGTCGTCCCCCTCGGCCCTCAGCTGCGCGGTGAGCGCCGTGAGCTGCTCGGGGCTGACGATGTTCCGGCCGAACAGGCCGACGGAGGACAGGCCCTCGCCGATGCGGCGGAGCAGCCAGTCGGGGGCGGTGGTGCCGACGAAGCCCGGCTGGAGCACCGTGAGCGCGTCACGGGTCAGGGTGTCCGTGCCGTGTACGAGTGTGGTCATGGGGCCCTTATCCCTTCACCGCGCCGGCGGTCATGCCGCCGACGGCCTTGCGCTGGAGGAAGAGGAAGACGACGAGCACGGGAAGTGCGAAGAGCGTGGAGGCGGCCATGGTGGCGCCCCAGTCGCTGCCGAACGCGGTCTGGAACTGGGTCAGCCAGAGCGTCAGGGTCTGCGACTCCTTGTCCTTGTTCAGCATGAGGATCATGGCGAACTCGTTCCAGGCCGTGATGAAGCCGAAGAGCGAGGTCGACATCAGGCCGGGGGCCAGGAGCGGGAAGATCACCTTGCGGAAGGCCTGGCCGCGGGTGCAGCCGTCGATCTGCGCGGCCTCCTCCAGCTCGACCGGGACGGCGGCGATGAAGCCGCGCAGGGTCCAGATCGTGAACGGGAGGACCATGACGAAGTAGACGAGCGTGAGCATCGGAATGCTGTTCAGCATGTCGTTCTCACGGGAGATCATGTACATCGCGATGACCATGACCTCCCAGGGGGCCATCTGCGCCAGCATCACGATGAGGACGATGCCCTTGCGGCCCTTGAACCTCATCCGGGCGATGGCGAAGCTCGCGGCCAGGGCGACGAGGAGGGCGAGCAGCACGGCCCCGATGGTGACCATGAGGCTGTTGGTGACGTACGTCCAGAAGAGGTCGACACCGGTCGCCGTCGTGTAGTTCTCCAGCGTCGGCGTGAAGACGAAGACGGGGTCCTTCGTCATGATCTCGTGCTGCGGCTTCAGCGAGGACGAGAACATCCAGTAGACGGGGAAGACGAACACCACCGCGAGCACGAGGGCGCTGACGTTCTTGGCGACCGTGCCGACCGTGAGCGGCTTCCTGGTTCGCAGTTTCTGCGGAGTCTGGGTGGTGGCGCTCACAGCTCCTCCTCCTGCTTCAGGATCAGGCGGAAGTAGAAGGACATGACCGCGATGAGCATCACGATCGTCAGGATGGAGATGGCGGCGGCGACACCGTAGTGGAACTGGCCGACGCCCTCGATGTAGGCGTAGACCGGGAGGGTCTCGGAACCGCGGTCGGGGCCGCCCTGGTTCATGGCGTAGACCTGGGCGAACGCCTTGAAGATCCAGATGATCTCCAGGAAGGTCGTGATCATGAAGAAGGACTTCAGGTTCGGGAAGACCACGGCCCAGAAGGTCCGCCAGCCGCTGGCGCCGTCCATCTTGGCGGCCTCGTACAGCTCGGTCCCGACGGTGGTCAGGCCGGCGTACATGTTGAGGGCGACGAAGGGCACGGAGCCCCAGACGAGCAGGAGCAGGATGATGACCAGGGTGGAGAAGCCGGTCTCGAACCAGTTGTGCTGCTCGTAGCCGGAGAAGCCGAGCGTGCGCATCACCCAGTTGGCGACGCCGAACTGCTCGTCGAAGAGCCAGCGGAAGACCGTGACGGAGGCGACGATCGGCATGGCCCAGGCGAACATCAGGGACAGCGAGAGGACCAGGCGCATCTTCTTGCCGAGCCGGTTCAGGAGCAGTCCGATGCCGGTGCCGATCGCCATGATGAGCGCGACGTTGACGGCCGTGAAGACGACGCTTCGGACGACGACGGTCCAGAAGTGCGAGTCACCGAGGAGCTCGGTGTAGTTGTCGAAGCCGGTCCACACCGTCTCGCGGGTGATGAACTCTTTCCGGTTGAGCTGCTGGAAGGAGAGGATCACGTTGCGGATCAGCGGGTAGAGCAGGAGCGCCGCCATCGACAGCAGGGCGGGCGCGACGAGCAGGTACGGCAGCAGCCCGCTGGGCAGGGAGCGTCTGCCGCGTGGAGGCTGAAGGACTTCCTTCGGGCCCGAAGAAGGTGGCGGAGTCTGAGACTTCCCTGCCGCCCTTCCGGGCGCGTCCTGAGGATCGGCGGTCGCCGTCCCCTGGGAGTCCACGGTCATGGTCTTATTCCTCGCGGTTCTGGGGCTCCCGCGCCCACCGGGGCGCGGCCCGGGGGAGCGGGCCGCTGATCACTGCATCACTGCACAACGCCCGGTGGTGCGGCCGGTGCGACACCGGCCGCACCACCGGGCTACGGATTACTGCTGGTTGATGCGCTCGTTGATGACCTTGTCGGCCGCCTCGCCGGCCGCCTTGGCGTCCTCACCCTTGAGGACCTTGGTCATGTAGTCCTTGATCGGGTTCGGGGCGGTCTCGACGTTCGCCCAGCCCGGGGTCACCGGGGTGACCTTGCCGGAGGCGGAGGAAAGGGCCATGGCCTCGGCGAAGGAGCCGGCGGCGGGCTTGAACTGCGCGGCGTCCGTGTTCGGAAGCAGCGCACCCTCGGTGGCGGCGGCGTACTTCGTCATGAAGTCCTTGCCGGCGGCGAGGGCCAGCCACTCCTTCGCGAGCTCCTTGTTCTGGGAGCGCTCGGCGATGGCGAGGTTCGAGCCGCCGAGGAAGACGGAGCCCGGCTTGTCGGCGGTCTTGCCCGGGATCGGGAAGTAGCCGAAGTCGGCGGTCTTGCCGGCCTTCTTCATGGCGTCGATCGCGCCGCCGGCCTCCCAGCCGAGACCGATCCAGGACGCCACGCCGCCCTTGGGGATGACGTCGGTGGACTGCTGCGGGGTCGCCTCGTCCTTGTCCTTGGGAGCGGTCGAGTAGGACGCCAGCTCCTTGTAGAAGTTCATGGCGCTGGCGGCCTCGGGGGAGGACAGGTTGCCCTTCCACTTGTCGCCGTCCTTGACCGCGAGGTCGCTGCCCTCGTCCCAGATGAGACCCGCGAGGACGTACCAGCTCTGGCCGGGCAGGTAGATCGCCTGGCTCTTGGGGTCGGAGGCCTTGAGCTTCTTCAGGCCCTCGATCCACTCGGCGCGGGTCTTCGGCGGGGTGACGCCGGCCTTCTTGTAGGCCGCCTTGTCGTAGACGACGACGCGGTTGGCGGCGTACCACGGGGCGGAGTAGAGCTTGCCGTCCAGCTCGTTGGAGGCGACCATGCCCTTGTTCCAGGCGTCGTAGCCGAGCGTGGCCTTGTCGCCCGTCAGGTCGGCGAGACCGCCGGTGACCGCGTAGCCGGCGGTCTGGGTGTTGCCAAGCTCCAGGACGTCCGGCGGGGTGTCCTCGGAGAGGGCGGTGGTGACCTTCTCCTGGATGCCGTTCCAGATCTGCTTCTCGACCTTGACCTTGACGCCCGGGTGCTTGGCCTCGAAGGCCTTGTTCACCTCGGCCATCCAGGCGTCCGGGGCGGAGCCGTCCATGACCCAGACGGTCAGGGTCTTGTCGCCGCCGGCCGACGCCTTGCCGCCGTCCTTGCCCTTGTCACTGTCCGAACCGCACGCAGCGATAGAGACCATCATGCCTGCGACGCCGATCGCCGCGATGAGCTTGCGCTTCACGCCACCCTCCTCAGGGATGCCTGCAACCCCTGCCCACCGCGCGAAGACATACGTCAGGTAGTGCTCGTGGGGCTGGGACCTGGTCTTTAATGGTTTAGACCAGTACCCGGAGCTTGGCCTAGACCTTTAGGGGTGTCAAGGGTGTATAAGAAGGGCAGTCGGGTCCGTTATCGGACCGACACCTGAGGGAGGGCGACGACCCGTGACCGGTCCGTGCCACCATGTGAGCCGCGACAGACGGAGGAGCCGGTGACGGCAGCAGCACAGGAGTCGGGAAGGCAGGCCATGGCCACGGACGCGGGCAGCACGGAGACGGAGGGTGGGACACCCACCCGCACCGCGCGCGTGCCCAAGTACTACCGACTGAAGCGGCATTTGCTCGACATGACGGACACCCTGCCGCCCGGCACGCCGGTCCCGCCCGAGCGCACCCTCGCCGCCGAGTTCGACACCTCGCGCACCACCGTGCGCCAGGCCCTCCAGGAGCTGGTCGTCGAGGGCCGCCTGGAGCGCATCCAGGGCAAGGGCACCTTCGTGGCCAAGCCCAAGGTCTCCCAGGCCCTGCAACTCACCTCCTACACGGAGGACATGCGCGCCCAGGGCCTCGAACCGACCTCACAGCTCCTCGACATCGGTTACGTCACCGCCGACGACACCCTCGCCGGACTGCTCGACATCTCCACCGGCGGCCGGGTGCTCCGCATCGAGCGCCTGCGGCTCGCGAGCGGCGAGCCGATGGCGATCGAGACCACCCACCTGTCGGCGAAGCGCTTCCCTGCGCTGCGCCGGTCGCTGGTCAAGTACACCTCGCTGTACACCGCGCTCGCCGAGGTCTACGACGTGCACCTCGCCGAGGCCGAGGAGACCATCGAGACCTCCCTCGCCACCCCGCGCGAGGCCGGACTGCTCGGTACGGACGTGGGCCTGCCGATGCTGATGCTCTCCCGCCACTCCCTCGACGGCCAGGGCGAGCCGGTGGAGTGGGTGCGGTCCGTCTACCGCGGCGACCGGTACAAGTTCGTGGCGCGCCTGAAGCGCCCCAACGGCTGAGCGGATCCGCACACCGAACAAGGGGGTCGCCGGAAATTCGGCGGCCCCCTTGTTTCGCATGTCCGGAACTTCCGTGGGGCAATCACATCCGTTATACGGACGGGGGTTCCGTGGAGCTGAAGCGTCCCCTAGATTTCCCCACCATTACCAAGGTGATCAGCGAGGGGACGAGGCACGATGCCAGAAGTGACACAAGGGAAACAAGGGACCATCACACCCCTGCGGGTGGTTATCGCACTCTGCCTGTTCGCGCCGTTCGTGGCGATGCTCTGGGTGAGCTCCTACGCGAAGACCGAGCCGCTCTTCGCCGGCATCCCGTTCTTCTACTGGTACCAGATGCTCTGGGTGCTGATCTCCACCGTTCTCACCATGGTCGCGTACAAGCTGTGGCAGCTGGACCAGCGCGCCCGCAAGGGGGGTGACGCGCGATGAAGGACGGCGTGAACGGCGTCGCACTCGCCGTCTTCATCTTCTTCTTCCTGGCCGTCACGGTCATGGGATTCCTCGCCTCGCGCTGGCGCAGGGCCGAGAACGAGAACAGCCTCGACGAATGGGGCCTGGGCGGCCGGTCGTTCGGCACCTGGGTGACCTGGTTCCTGCTCGGCGGCGACCTCTACACCGCGTACACCTTCGTCGCCGTCCCGGCGGCCATCTACGCGGCGGGCGCGGCCGGCTTCTTCGCCGTGCCGTACACGATCCTGGTCTACCCGCTGATCTTCACCTTCCTGCCGCGCCTCTGGTCGGTCTCGCACAAGCACGGATACGTCACCACCTCCGACTTCGTACGCGGCCGCTTCGGCTCCAAGGGCCTCTCGCTCGCGGTGGCGGTCACCGGCATCCTCGCCACCATGCCGTACATCGCGCTCCAGCTCGTCGGCATCCAGGCCGTCCTGGACGTCATGGGCGTCGGCGGCGGCGAGGACACCCACTGGTTCATCAAGGACCTGCCGCTGCTCATCGCCTTCGGCGTCCTCGCGGCGTACACGTACTCCTCGGGCCTGCGCGCCCCCGCGCTCATCGCCTTCGTCAAGGACACCCTGATCTACATCGTCATCGCGGTGGCGATCATCTACATCCCGATCAAGCTGGGCGGCTTCGACGAGATCTTCGCCAAGGCGAGCGAGGCGTACGCGCAGACCAACCCGGCGACCGGAAAGCCGCGCGGCTCGCTCGTCCCCGGTGACGCCGGCCAGTGGACGTACGCGACCCTCGCGCTCGGCTCGGCGCTCGCGCTGTTCATGTACCCGCACTCCATCACGGCGACGCTGTCGTCCCGGAGCCGTGAGGTCATCCGCCGCAACACCACGATCCTGCCGCTGTACTCGCTGATGCTGGGCCTGCTCGCACTGCTCGGCTTCATGGCGATCGCCGCCGGGATCCAGGTGAAGAACGGGCAGCTCGCCATCCCGCAGCTCTTCGAGACGATGTTCCCTGACTGGTTCGCGGGCGTCGCGTTCGCCGCGATCGGCATCGGCGCGCTCGTCCCGGCGGCGATCATGTCGATCGCCGCGGCCAACCTCTTCACCCGCAACATCTACAAGGACTTCATCAAGAAGGACGCCACCCCTGCCCAGGAGACCAAGGTCTCCAAGCTGGTCTCGCTGCTCGTGAAGGTCGGCGCGCTCGCCTTCGTCCTCACCATGGACAAGACGGTCGCCATCAACTTCCAGCTGCTCGGCGGCATCTGGATCCTGCAGACCTTCCCCGCGCTCGTCGGCGGACTCTTCACCCGCTGGATGCACCGCTGGGCGCTGCTCGCCGGCTGGGCCGTCGGCATGCTCTACGGCACGGTCGCCGCGTACGGCGTCGCCAGCCCGACCCAGAAGCACTTCGGCGGCTCCTCGGCCGAGATCCCCGGCATCGGCGAGATCGGCTACATCGGCCTCACCGCCTTCGTCCTCAACGTCGTCGTCACGGTCGTCCTCACCTTCGTCCTCAAGGCCGTCAAGGCCCCCGAGGGCGTCGACGAGACCTCCCCTTCGGACTACACGGCGGACGCCGGCGACAAGGGCGTGCAGACCGAGATGCCGAAGCTCGGCGCCGGCACCCACTGACCGCGCGCTCACGACCTGACGAAGGCCGTCCCGCCTCCCTCCGGGGGCAGGGCGGCCTTCGCCGTTCCGGGAGCGGGCGGCCGGCCGGAGGCACACTGCTCTCATGGACTTCACGATCAGGGCGGTACGGCCCGAGGAGTACGAGGACCTCGGCGAGCTCACCGCCGGGACCTATCTGAACGACGGACTGCTGAAGTACGGGGCCGAGGACTTCTATCTGGAGGTGCTCCGGGACACGGCACGACGCGCGCGCGAGGCCGAGGTGCTCGTCGCGGAGGAAGCCGACGGGCGCCTCATCGGCGGCGTGACCTTCGCCACCGGCGGCACCCCCTGGGCGGACATCGCGGTCGCCGGCGAGGCCGAGTTCCGGATGCTCGCGGTCACCCCCGACGCCCGCGGCAGGGGCGTCGGAGAGGCCCTCGTGCGGGCCTGCGTGGAGCGCGCGCGGGCCCTCCCCGGGTGCGCGCGCCTCGTGCTCTCCACGGACGCGAAGATGGTCTCGGCGCACCGCATATACGAGCGCCTCGGCTTCGTCCGCACCCCGCACCGCGACTGGGACCCGATCCCCGACCACACGCTGAGGACCTACGCCCTGGAGTTCTGAGCCGACGGGCGACACAACATGTGGGGGGTGCCAAGAGCGGCGCCCCCCACATGTATGCTCAACCTCGCTGTCGACGCAGGGGAATCCGGCGCGAATCCGGAACTGTCCCGCAACGGTGTGCTTCGTACGGATACGACGAATTTCGTACGACGTGAGTCCGAGGACCTGCCGACAGCGCACCCGGTCCGTCCGTTCCGGGTGCCACTGACGTCCGGGCCTCGCGGAGTGGGCCGGTGGAAGCGTCGCGTCCGGCGTTACGGATGCCCGCCTGCCCGCCTTCCCCCGCCGCGGCCCCGAGCCGAGCGAGGGAGAGCCCCCACGTGACCATCGCGCCCGCCGATCCGGCTTCCGCCGAGGTTTCCGCGGTCGAGAGCGACGGCCCCGGGACCGTACTGCTGCGGACCCTGACCGACCTCACCGCCGATCTCCCCGACACCGACCCCGGCAAGGTCGCCGCCGCCGCGCTCCGCGGCCGCAGCGCCGCGTCGGACGAGGCGGAGCTGCGCGAGCTGGCCACCGAGGCGGCCGCCGGCCTGATCGCCGATGACCCCGCGTACTCCCGGCTCGCCGCCCGGCTCCTGACCGTCACCATCGCCGACGAGGCGGCCGGCCAGGGCGCGGTCTCCTTCTCCGCCTCCGTCGCCACCGGTCACCGCGAGGGCCTGATCGCCGACCGCACGGCCGAGTTCGTCGCCCTGCACGCGGCCCGGCTGGACGCGACGATCGACCCGGCCGGCGACGACCGCTTCGGCTACTTCGGTCTGCGCACCCTCTACTCGCGCTACCTGCTGCGCCACCCGATCACCCGCAAGGTCATCGAGACGCCGCAGCACTTCATGCTGCGCGTCGCCTGCGGTCTGGCCGAGGACGAGAGCGTCCGCGCACTCGACGAGGTGGCCGCGCTGTACGGCCTGATGAGCCGTCTCGACTACCTCCCCTCCTCCCCCACGCTCTTCAACTCCGGCACCCGCCACCCGCAGATGTCCTCCTGCTACCTCCTGGACTCCCCGCAGGACGAGCTGGACTCCATCTACGACCGCTATCACCAGGTGGCGCGCCTCTCGAAGCACGCGGGCGGCATCGGCCTCTCGTACTCCCGCATCCGCGCCCGCGGTTCGCTGATCCGCGGCACCAACGGGCACTCCAACGGCATCGTGCCGTTCCTGAAGACCCTCGACGCCTCCGTCGCCGCGGTGAACCAGGGCGGCCGCCGCAAGGGCGCCGCCGCCGTCTACCTGGAGACCTGGCACGCGGACATCGAGGAGTTCCTGGAGCTCCGCGACAACACGGGCGAGGACCAGCGCCGTACGCACAACCTGAACCTGGCGCACTGGATCCCGGACGAGTTCATGCGCCGGGTCAACGCGGACGCCGACTGGTCGCTGTTCTCCCCCGCGGACGTGCCCGAGCTCGTCGACCTGTGGGGCGAGGAGTTCGACGCCGCCTACCGCGCCGCCGAGGCGAAGGGCCTGGCCCGCAAGACCATGCCGGCCCGTGACCTCTACGGCCGGATGATGCGGACCCTGGCCCAGACCGGCAACGGCTGGATGACCTTCAAGGACGCCTCGAACCGGACGGCCAACCAGACCGCCGAGCCCGGCACCGTCGTCCACTCCTCGAACCTCTGCACCGAGATCATCGAGGTCACGAACGACGGCGAGACGGCCGTCTGCAACCTGGGCTCGGTCAACCTCGGCTCGTTCGTGGACGCCGCGACCCAGGACATCGACTGGGAGCGCCTCGACGCGACCGTCGGCACGGCCGTCACCTTCCTCGACCGGGTCGTCGACATCAACTTCTACCCGACCGAGCAGGCGGGCCGCTCCAACGCCCGCTGGCGTCCGGTGGGCCTGGGCGCGATGGGCCTCCAGGACGTCTTCTTCCAGCTGAAGCTGCCGTTCGACTCGGCGGAGGCCCGCGCCCTGTCGACGAAGATCGCCGAGCGCATCATGCTGGCGGCCTACGAGGCCTCGGCCGACCTCGCCGAGCGCAGCGGCCCGCTGCCGGCCTGGGACAAGACCCGTACGGCCCGTGGTGTCCTGCACCCCGACCACTACGACGTCGAGCTGAACTGGCCGGAGCGGTGGGCGGCGCTGCGCGCCCGCATCGCGTCGACCGGCATGCGCAACTCGCTGCTCCTCGCCATCGCGCCGACGGCGACGATCGCCTCGATCGCGGGCGTCTACGAGTGCATCGAGCCGCAGGTCTCCAACCTGTTCAAGCGCGAGACGCTGTCCGGTGAGTTCCTCCAGGTCAACTCGTACCTGGTCGACGAGCTGAAGCGGCTCGGCGTGTGGGACGCGCAGACCCGTGAGGCGCTGCGCGACGCCAACGGCTCCGTGGCCGGCTTCACCTGGGTCCCGGCCGAGGTGCGCGAGCTGTACCGCACGGCGTGGGAGATCCCGCAGCGCGGTCTGATCGACATGGCCGCCGCCCGTACGCCGTTCCTGGACCAGAGCCAGTCGCTGAACCTGTTCCTGGAGACGCCGACGATCGGCAAGCTGTCGTCGATGTACGCGTACGCCTGGAAGCAGGGCCTGAAGACGACGTACTACCTGCGCTCCCGCCCGGCGACCCGGATCGCCCGCGCCGCCCAGGCGTCGACGGCCGCCGCCACCATCCCCGTACAGCAGGCGACCCCCGACGCGGACGCCCTCGCCTGCTCCCTCGAAAACCCCGAGTCCTGCGAGGCCTGCCAGTAATGAGCACCAGCGACAACAAGAACCTCCTCGACCCGGGCTTCGAGCTGACCCTGCGTCCGATGCGCTACCCGGACTTCTACGAGCGCTACCGGGACGCCATCAAGAACACCTGGACCGTGGAGGAGGTCGACCTCCACTCGGACGTCGCCGACCTCGCCAAGCTCACGCCCGGTGAGCAGCACATGATCGGCCGCCTGGTCGCGTTCTTCGCGACGGGCGACTCGATCGTCTCGAACAACCTGGTCCTGACGCTCTACAAGCACATCAACTCCCCGGAGGCGCGCCTGTACCTGTCGCGCCAGCTGTTCGAGGAGGCCGTGCACGTCCAGTTCTATCTGACGCTGCTCGACACCTACCTGCCCGACCCGGACGACCGCGCCGCCGCGTTCGACGCGGTCGAGGAGATCCCGTCCATCCGCGAGAAGGCGCAGTTCTGCTTCAAGTGGATGGACTCGGTGGAGAAGATCGACAAGCTGGAGACGGCCGCCGACCGCCGCCGCTTCCTGCTGAACCTGATCTGCTTCGCCGCGTGCATCGAGGGCCTGTTCTTCTACGGCGCCTTCGCGTACGTGTACTGGTTCCGGTCCCGCGGTCTGCTGCACGGTCTCGCGACCGGCACCAACTGGGTGTTCCGTGACGAGACGATGCACATGAACTTCGCCTTCGAGGTCGTGGACACCGTCCGCAAGGAGGAGCCGGAGCTCTTCGACGACGCGCTCCGGCAGCAGGTCACCGACATGCTGAGGGAAGCCGTCGAGGCGGAGCTGCAGTTCGGCCGCGACCTGTGCGGCGACGGCCTGCCGGGCATGAACACCGAGTCGATGCGCGAGTACCTCCAGTGCGTCGCCGACCAGCGCCTCCAGCGCCTCGGCTTCGCCCCGGTGTACGGCTCGGAGAACCCGTTCGGGTTCATGGAGCTCCAGGGCGTCCAGGAACTGACCAACTTCTTCGAGCGCCGCCCGTCCGCCTACCAGGTGGCGGTCGAGGGCTCGGTGGACCTGGACGAGGACTTCTGACCCGTACGGATACGAGGAAGGGCCCCGCACTCCTGGAGTGCGGGGCCCCTTCTCGTCGGGCGGGTCAGGCGTTCGGGCGGGGTCAGTCGTTCGGGACGACCTCGTACCTCGGGGTGCCCTCTTCCATCTGGCGGAGGGCGTCCTTGCGGTCGCGCTTGGAGAGGCGGTCGATGTACAGGTAGCCGTACAGGTGGTCCGTCTCGTGCTGGAGGCAGCGGGCGAAGTAGCCGGTGCCGCGCACCTTGATCGGGTTGCCCTGGGCGTCCTGGCCGTGGACCTCCGCGTAGTCGGGGCGGGCCAGCTCGGCGTACGCGGTCGGCACGGAGAGGCAGCCCTCGTTGGACTCGTCGAGGACGCGCCGGTCGGCCGGGAGTTCCTGGAGGACCGGGTTGACCACGACGCCGGTGTGCCGGACGCCCTCGTCGTCGGGGCAGTCGTAGACGAAGACCTTGAGGTCCACGCCGATCTGGTTGGCGGCCAGGCCCACGCCCTCGGCGGCCTTCTGGCTGGCGAACATGTCATCGATGAGGGACGCGAGCTTGTCGTCGAACTCGGTGACGTCCTTGCACTCCCGGTGGAGCACGGGGTTGCCGACGACGGTGATCGGGCGGGCCGTGCCACGCTCGCGGTACGCGAGCTCGCGCGCCTCGCAGTCCTCCGTGTCCACGACGAATCCGTCGTTTCCGTCGTTGAGCTGCTCGTCAGTGTCCTGCTGCGTCATGTCCGGCGCGTGCCTTCCTCGGAACCCCAGTAAACGATCCCGTACAGCCTACGGGCAGTGGTCAGCAGACCTCTTCCAGATCGCGCCACTCGCGGCTGTCGGGGCTGTCCGCCACCCAGCCGTCGAGGAGTCCGCGCACCAGGCCGGCCGGGGCCGCGAGGCCGCACTCCCGCTCGGGCACCCACAGCTCGCCGGGCGAGCGGTGGCCGAGCGGCCCGGGGTGTCCCGGCTCGCTGTGGTCGTGCGGGTCGGTGTGCTCGCCCTCGCCCTCGGCACTGGGCATGGTCGACTCGGAGCAGGCGCGGCAGAGCAGCCGCACGGAGGACGACCAGTCCTCGGCGGCGAAGCCCGCCTCCGCGGCGAGCTGCTCCAGGGCGTCCCGGTCGGCCTCGGTGGCGGCCTCCAGGAGGACGACCCAGGTGGGTACGGGTGAGGGCGCCCACAGCTCGATCTCGTCGAAGACCGGGTAGGAGGGTCCCGCGGTGGTGGTCCGCTCGCCGTTCGGCACGCCGTCGTGGAGGACGACCTCGCCCCAGCGGCGTCCGGAGGACGGCAGCGGGATGGAGAGGACCTCGATCCGGGCCGGGTCGAGCCTGCGGCCCCACACGACCTCGGCCTCGCCCTCGGGCGAGAGGCGGACGGCGGCGCTGCCCAGCTCCATCCCGGCGGGCTCGCCGGTGCCCGCGGCGGCGCCGGGGACCTTGAGCCCGTACGCCTGCCAGGCCCGGCGGGCCAGCGGCCAGTCCTGGAGGGCGGTGGCGGCGATGCCGACGTTCCACCAGTCGGGGGCGCCGGTCTCCTTGTCGAGCAGCGCGACCGCGCGCAGCCCGGCGGCCCGCGCCTGCTCCCAGTCGTGCCGGAACTTGTGCAGCAGCGCCAGGTTGAACCAGGACTCCGAGAGCCAGGGTTCCAGGTCCGCCGCGCGCGTGAGGAGCGCGCCCGCGTCCTCGTACCGGCCGTCGCCGATCAGCGTGAACGCGCGGTCGGTGGCCTGCCGCCACGAGGCGGAGGGCCGATGCCGTACCTTCCCGAAGATCTTCACGATTCCCGCCTGCCGGTCGCTTCACCCTCTTGTTCGCATCCAACCATGCCCGGTCGGACGCGCGCTCATTACCCATGGGTTACCCAGTGGGGGCCGAGGTCACCCCAGCCGCTCCGCCCCGCGCCAGGACCCTGGCCAGGCATTCGACGACATCCGGGTGATAGTCGCGGGCGGTGGCGAGCCGGAGCCGCTCCAGGGCGTCGAGGGCGGCGACCGGGCCGTCGCCGCCCGCGAGGTCGTCGTAGGCGTTCACGGCCCGGACGATCCGGGCGGGCAGCGGCTGCTCGCGGTACGGGTCGGCCTGCCGCTCCACGACGAGGGCGACGGCCTCGGGAACGCCGGTCCTGCGGACGACCTCGCCGCCCAGGAGGGCGATCCGCCGCTGTTCGCCGGACGGGAGGAGGGCGGTGGCGCCGCCCGCGACCGGGTCGACGAGGGAGAGCTGTCCGATGTCGTGCATGAGGGCCGCGTGTTCCAGGACGGTCAGCTCGGCCCCGGAGAGGCCGAGCTCGCGTCCGACGGCCGCGCTGAGGGCCGCGACCCTGCGGGCGTGGCCGGGCGGGGTGCAGCCGGCGATCTCGGTGGCACGGGCGAGGGAGGCGATGGTCTGCCGGTTGACGGTGCGCACGGCGGCGTACCGCCGGAAGGAGACCTGGGTGAGGAGGAGCGGTACGGCGAGTACGGGCAGGGCCCAGAGTCCGGCGGCGGCCACGCCGAGCGCCATGACGCTGCCGGTTGCGCAGACGGCGGAGCCGATGCCGAGGAGGGCGCGGAGTTCGTCGCGCAGGAGGGGGCCGTACGGGAATCCGGTGCGGGCGCGGAGCAGGAGGGCGGCGAGCACCGCGTCGCAGAGGGCGGTGAGGACGAGCAGGAGCAGCAGGAAGAGGGCGTACGGCGGGCTCTGGCCGAGGTGCTCGACGAGGGCGCCGGAGTTGTAGAGGGGCTGGAAGCAGAGCGCGGCGAAGCCGACGGTGAGGACGCGGCGGGCGAGGTGGTCGCGCCCGGGGCCGCGGCCCCGGGCGATGTGGGGGACGATCCCGGCGAGCCCCGCGGCGACGACGACGGCGACGATCTGGAGGACGCCGTGGGTGGTGGCGGTGCCTCCGCTCGTTCCGAGCAGGGCGTAGGCGAGGGCTCCGGCGGCGGCGAGCGGTGCCGGTTCCCTCTCGTCCGGGGAGGCGCCCCAGCGGGCGAGTTCGCCGAGGGCGACGAGGCTGCCGAAGGCGAGGGCGTTGCCGGGTTCGGCGACGCCGTACCAGAGGGTGGCGCCGAGGCCGGCGAGGCTGAGGAGCAGTGCGGCCCCGTGGACGGCGCCGACGGTGGCGGCGCCGGGTCTCATGCGTGTTCCTTCGGTTGTACGGGCAGGGGTTCGCGCGGCGGCGGAACGTGCTCGGCCGACGGGGCCGGATCGTCGGCGGTGTCGGCGGTGACGGCGGGCTGCCAGCCGTGCCGGTGCAGGGCGCTGACGAGGGCGGCGACCATCCGGGGGTCGAAGTGGGTGCCCGCGCACCGCTCCAGTTCGGCGACGGCGGTCGGCACCGGGCGGGCCCGGCTGTAGGAGCGGGTGGAGGTCATGGCGTCGAAGGCGTCGGCGACGGCGACCACCCGGGCGAATTCGGGGATCTCGTCGCCGTGCAGGCCGTACGGGTAGCCGCTGCCGTCCATACGTTCGTGGTGGTGGAGGATCGCGGCCCGCGCGTCGCCGAGGAAGCCGATGCCCCGGACCATCTCGTGGCCGTACTCCGGGTGCAGTTCGATGATCCGCCGTTCCTCGGGGGTGAGGGGCCCGTCCTTGCGGAGGACGCGGGTGGGCACGCCCAGTTTGCCGACGTCGTGGAGGATGCCCGCGAACCGTACGACGTCGAGGCGGTCCTCGGGCATGCCCAGCTCACGGGCGATCAGGACGGAGGCGTGCCCGACGCGTTCGCTGTGGCCGCGGGTGTACCGGTCCTTGATGTCGACGGCCTGGACGAGGGCGCGGATGGTGGCCTGGTGGGCGGCCCGTTCCCGGTGGTACTGGGCGAAGACCCAGCAGGAGATGTACATCGGGAGGAGCACGAAGAGCGCCGAGACGGGGCCGTAGGCGCTGCGCCAGAGGACGGCCATCATCAGTCCGGCGAGCCCGTGCACGGTGTGCGGGGCGAGCGCGCGGCCGAGGAGGCCGCACCAGGCGGCCCGCGGGGGCAGTCCGTCGGCGGCGGCCCTGATGCCGCCGTCGAGGGCGGTCAGGACGAGGCAGAAGGTGAGCGCGGCGGCGCCGGCGGGGAGCAGGGCGTACGGGAAGTCGGGGACGTCGGGGCCGTGTCCGAGGGCTTCGGCGCTGTCGAGGGCCCCGGCTGCGTGGGCGGCGGCCCAGACGGCGAGGGCCGTGGCGGCGGCCCGCCAGGCGCGGCGGGGTGCGGCGGGGGGTTCGTCGACGCGGGCGAGGAGGCTGCCGGGCAGGGCGGTGAGCGCGGCGGCGGAGGGCGGCAGGAGCAGGGCGGCGGCGAGGAGGACGGGGAAGAAGGAGCCGGTGCCCATGGGGACGGAGCCGCCGAGGCCGCGGCCGAGGAGCCGGCAGCGGGCGGGCAGCTCGCAGAGGGCGTACAGGGCGGCGAGGAGCGCGACCGTGCTCCAGGGGATGGCCGCGCCGGGGCGCAGCGCGGGCAGGGCGCAGGCCCCGGCGCCGAGCAGGGCGCAGCCGATGTACACGCGGGCCGCTCGCGGAATGACCTTCACGCCCATCACGCCTGTCACGCTAGCGAGTTGGGTGGCTGGTGACGGCGCTGTGGCGCAGGTTCGCACCATCGGGTGATACAAGCTGATATACGAAGGAGGCCGTCGCGTGTCGTGCCGCGACGGCCTCCGTTCCCGCTTCCGGGGGTTTCGGCGTCTACTCCTGCGGAGCCGGGGTCGGCGTCGTCGGGAGGATCGCCGTGACCTCCTGCTCGGGCACCAGGTGCCCCGAGCGGATCAGGTCGATCCGGCCCATCACCTTGGACCGCAGGTCGGTGGGCACGTCGTCACTGCCGCAGCAGCGCTTGACGAGCTTCTTCACCGCCTGCTCGAGCCCGTACTTCTCCAGGCACGGGGAGCACTCCTCGAAGTGCACCTCGAACTTGGTGCAGTCACTGTCGGGCATCTCGTTGTCGAGGAACTCGTAGAGATGATCCAGGACCTCTGAGCAATCCGTCTCGTGCGGCTCTCCGCAGCTCATGAGCCCGAGCCTTTCAGATCGTTCGACGACTCTCCGGCGCCCGCGGGTACCAGCCCGCGGTCGCGGGCGTAGTCCTCGAGCATGCCGCGCAGCTGGCGGCGGCCCCGGTGCAGCCGGGACATCACCGTACCGATGGGTGTCCCCATGATGTCCGCGATCTCCTTGTACGCAAAGCCCTCGACATCGGCGAGATAGACGGCGATGCGGAACTCCTCGGGAATCGCCTGGAGCGCTTCCTTCACGTCGGAGTCCGGGAGGTGGTCGAGGGCCTGGGACTCGGCGGAGCGCAGACCGGTCGACATGTGCGACTCGGCGCGGGCGAGCTGCCAGTCCTCGATCTCCTCGGCGGCGCTGCGCTGGGGCTCACGCTGCTTCTTGCGGTACGAGTTGATGAAGGTGTTCGTGAGGATGCGGTACATCCACGCCTTGAGGTTCGTCCCCTCACGGAACTGGTGGAAGGATCCGTACGCCTTGGCGTAGGTCTCCTGCACCAGGTCCTCCGCGTCCGCGGGGTTGCGCGTCATGCGCAGCGCGGCCGAGTACATCTGGTCGAGGAATCCGAGGGCGTCCCGCTCGAAGCGCGCGTTGCGCTCCTCGGTCGTCTCCTCGGGGCCGTCGTCGGTCCCTGTGTCGGTCCCAGTGACCGGACCCACCTCCTCCAGCGCGGCGGCGAGCCCGAGGGCGGACCCGCTCGTTTCGGAGGATAGACGAGGAACCGCTCCGCCCGCCGCCCGAATCGGGGCACCCTTGGGCGCGGCCAGCACTGTCCAGTCGAGGTCAGCGGCCTGCGCACGCTCCGGGCAGATGGTCGAACCCATGCGACGGACTCCCTCTTCCTTGGTCTCACACCGACGCACGGAACAACAGTGGTTTCCCGCTCCACATTCCCGGTGCGGCGGCGGAGATCAGCGCAGGGCGGTGATCCACCGGACGACGCCGTCCACGAGGGCGGCGAGGGCCTCGTCCTGGCCGAGGGGCGCGCGCTTGGGCAGGGCGAAGCCGTGGTCCCCGTACGGGATCCCGACGAGCTCGTACGGGCCTTCCGGGAACTCCTCCGGCCGTCCGAAGGGGTCGTTGCCGCCCTGGACGACGAGGGTCGGGAGCCCGGTGCCGAGGAGTTCCTCCGCGCGAGACTTCTCGGGCCTGCCCGGCGGGTGCAGCGGGAAGCTCAGGGCGAGGACGGCGAGAGCGCCCAGGTCGCGGCCGGTCCGGCAGGCGACCCGGGCACCGGCGCTGCGGCCGCCCGCGATCACCGGGAGGCCCGGCCGGGCGAGGGCGGGCCAGAGGCCGCGCCACCCGATGTCGAGGGTCTTCGGCGCGGGCGCGACCTTCTTGCCGGCGACCCGCCAGGGCTGCTCGACGAGGGCGACGGTCACGCCGTGCGCGGGCAGCGCGCCGGCCAGGGCCTGGAGGTCGCGGGCATCGACGCCGCCGCCGGCTCCGTGGCCGAGGGCGAGTACGGCCCATGGTTCGTCCGCCTCGCGCCGGCTGATGCGGGCCTCACCGGCGTCGGTGGGAACGGTCTCGAACTGTGTCACGTCGGTCACGGGCCCATCCTGCCCCCGGGCGCACCCGAAACGCGCGCACCGGAGACGCGCGCACCCGAGACGTCAGAACAGCGTGCCGATCTCCGGTCCTGCCAGTTCCTCGAGAAGTCGGGGTCCGTTGTTCCGGACGTTGCTGACCGCGGTCGCCACCGGATAGGCCCGCATGAGTCCCCCGGGCGGCGCGGCGAGCAGCCCGCGCAGTTCCTCCGGCTCGGTGCGCGCCGGGTCGAGCCAGGCGTCCCAGCGGTCCTCGGTGAGCATCAGCGGCATCCGGGGGTGGATGTCGGCGAGCGAGTGCGGGCCCTCGGCCGGGGCCACGCCCAGCGGCCCGGTCTCCGCCTCGGTGGTGATCACCGAGCAGGTCACCCACCACGCAGAGGGATGCTCGGCCGGCAGGGTCCGGTCGCGCCAGAACTCGTAGAGCCCGGCCATCGCGAAGACCGAGCCGTCGGCCGGGGTCACGAAGTAGGGCTGCTTGCGGGGCCGCTTCTTCTTCCCCTCGACCTCGAGTTCGCGCTCCCCCGCGCCGGTGACCCATTCGTAGTAGCCGTCGGCGGGCAGGATGCAGCGGCGGGAGGTGAAGGCCTTCTTGAAGGAGGGCTTCTCGTCCAGGGTCTCCGCGCGCGCGTTGATCATCCGGGCTGCGCCCTCCGGCGACTTCGCCCAGGACGGGACGAGCCCCCACTTCAACGTGCGCAGCTGGCGAACCGGCCGCGGGGATTCCGCGTCTTTCAGAGGACGCTCCAGAACGGCCCAGACCTCTTTGGTGGGGGCCACGTTCCAGTCGGGGGCCAGAGTCTCCTCCGGCTCCCACTTCTCGACACCGAAGACGTCGACGAGGTCCTCGGGCCGTCGGCTCGCTGCATACCGTCCGCACATACGTGCCAGACTGCCACGATCCCCGACCCCCGAGGAGCGGCCCGAAAGATGGACCTCTCGATGGACCTCTTCGGTCCGCAGGACGCCCCGGCCGCGTGGCTGGTGATCGCCACCGGCGTCGCGGCCCTCGCCGTCACCGTCCCCCGCCGCGTCTGGCTCCTGGCCCGCAACGCGATCACCATCGCCCACGAGGGCGGCCACGGCCTTGTCGCCCTCGCCACCGGCCGGCGCCTCGAAGCCATCCGGCTGCACTCGGACACCAGCGGACTGACGGTGAGCCGGGGCCGCCCGACCGGTCTCGGCGTGGTCCTCACCCTGGCCGCCGGCTACCCCGCGGCCCCCCTGCTCGGCCTCGGCGGCGCCGCCCTGCTCGGTACCCACCGGGTCACCCTGCTGCTGTGGGCCGCGACCGCCCTGCTGCTCGCCATGCTGGTGATGGTCCGCAACGCGTACGGGGTCCTCACCGTCGTCCTGACGGGCGCCGCCTTCCTCCTCGTCTCCTGGCTGACCGCTCCCGAGGTCCAGTCGGTCTTCGCCTACGCGGTCGTCTGGTTCCTGCTGCTCGGCGGCGTCCGCCCGGCCTTCGAGCTCCAGTCGAAGCGGCGCCACGGCGGCACCCCCGACTCGGACGCCGACCAGCTGGCGAGGCTCACCCATGTGCCCGCGGGCGTGTGGCTGTTCTTCTTCCACGCGGTCGCGATCTCGTCCCTGATCGGCGGCGGGCGCTGGCTCCTCGGCTTCTGACTCCCCCGTACAGTGAGTTCCATGACCGCAGCTGCTTCCGCGCACACCGACCCGCCCACCGACCTCTGGCCCGCCCCGTACGCCCGCGGCGCCGTCGACGCGACCGTCACCGTGCCCGGATCGAAGTCGGTCACCAACCGCGCCCTGGTGCTCGCCGCGCTGGCCTCCGAGCCCGGCTGGCTGCGCCGCCCGCTGCGCTCCCGGGACACCCTCCTGATGGCCGAGGCGCTCCGTACCCTCGGCGTGAAGATCGAGGAGGGCGTCGGCCCCGACGGCTCCGGCGAGGCCTGGCGGATCATCCCCTCCCCGCTGCGCGGCGGCGCGACCGTGGACGTCGGCAACGCCGGTACGGTCATGCGCTTCCTGCCCCCGGTCACGGCGCTCGCCGACGGCCCGGTGCGCTTCGACGGCGACCCCCGCTCCCACGAGCGCCCGCTGCACGGCGTGATCGACGCGCTGCGCGCGCTCGGCGCCCGCATCGACGACGAGGGCCGGGGCGCGCTGCCCATGACGGTGCACGGCGCCGGTGGCCTCGACGGCGGCACGGTCGAGATCGACGCCTCCTCTTCCTCCCAGTTCGTGAGCGCCCTGCTGCTGTCCGGGGCCCGCTTCAACCAGGGCGTCGAGGTACGGCACGTGGGCACGCGACTGCCCTCGCTGCCGCACATCCGGATGACCGTCGACATGCTGCGCGCGGTCGGCGCGCAGGTCGACGAGCCGGAGCACGGCGGTGCGCCGGACGTGTGGCGGGTGGCGCCCTCGGCGCTGCGCGGCCGGGACCTGGTGGTCGAGCCGGACCTGTCGAACGCGCAGCCGTTCCTGGCGGCCGCCCTGGTGACCGGCGGCCGGGTGACGGTCCCGGACTGGCCCGAGCGGACCACCCAGCCCGGTGACGCGCTGCGGGAGATCTTCACCGAGATGGGTGGCTCCTGCGAGCTGACCGAGGAGGGGCTGACCTTCACCGGTACGGGCCGGATCCGCGGCATCGACGTGGACCTGGGCGAGGTCGGCGAGCTGACGCCGGGCATCGCGGCGGTCGCGGCCCTCGCAGACTCCCCGTCCACCCTGCGCGGGGTCTCCCATCTGCGGCTGCACGAGACGGACCGGCTGGCGGCGCTCACCAAGGAGATCAACGAGCTGGGCGGCGACGTCACCGAGACCGAGGACGGTCTCCACATCCGCCCGCGCCCGCTGCACGGCGGCGTCTTCCACACGTACCACGACCACCGCATGGCGACGGCGGGCGCGATCATCGGCCTCGCGGTCGAGGGCGTGGAGATCGAGGACGTGGCGACGACGGCGAAGACCTTGCCGGACTTCCCGACGATGTGGACCGAAATGCTCGGGGTCTGAACCATGCGGCGTTACGGCAAGAACACCGACGAGGACGACATCCGCCAGCGGCCCAACCGCAAGGGCACCCGTCCCCGTACGACCATCCGCCCGAAGCACGAGGACGCCGTCGAGGGCATGGTCCTCACCGTCGACCGCGGCCGGCTCACCTGCCTGGTCGACGACCTGGTCATCACGGCGATGAAGGCGCGCGAGCTGGGCCGCAAGGCCGCCGTGGTCGGCGACCGCGTCTCGATCGTCGGAGACCTGTCCGGCGAGAAGGACACGCTGGCCCGGATCGTGCGGATCAGCCCGCGGACCTCGGTGCTGCGCCGCACGGCCGACGACGACGACCCGTACGAGCGCGTGGTGGTCGCCAACGCCGACCAGCTCGCGATCGTCACCGCGCTCGCCGACCCCGAGCCGCGCCCCCGGCTGATCGACCGCTGTCTGGTCGCCGCGTACGACGGCGGGCTCACCCCGCTGCTCGTCCTCACCAAGTCGGACCTGGCGTCGCCGGACGCGCTCCTGGAGATGTACGGCGCCCTCGGCGTGCCGTACGTGGTGACCACGCGCGACGAGTTCGTGGACGGGGTCGCGGCCGAGCGGGTCCACGAGCACCTCAAGGGACGGACCACCGCGTTCGTGGGGCATTCGGGCGTCGGCAAGACGACCCTCGTCAACGCCCTCGTGCCGCCGGACCGGCGGCGGAGCACCGGTGTGGTCAACGCGGTCACCGGCCGCGGCCGGCACACCACCACCTCGGCGCTCGCCCTGCCGCTCGACGACGAGGAGGGCGGCTGGGTCATCGACACGCCGGGCGTGCGCTCCTTCGGTCTGCACCACGTCGACCCGTCCCGGGTGATCCTGGCGTTCCCCGACCTCGTACCGGGTACGGAGAACTGCCCGCGCGCGTGCAGCCACGACGAGCAGGACTGCGCACTCGACGCGTGGGTGGCCGAGGGACACGCCGATCCGGCGCGCCTGGTGTCGCTGCGGCGGCTCCTCGCGACCCGGGAGCGACGCGAGGGCGACTAGGGTCTGCCGTTCGGGTCACGCCGGGCTCGCGGGGTCTGGCCTGATCCAAACGACAGACCCTGAGCCGTCCGCGTTTAGGGCCGACCGCTACAGGTAAGTGCATAATCGCACCAAGTGCGACGAAGCAGTCACCGACGGCGTGGGAGGCACTGACGATGGCGTGGCTGCTGGTGGTGGTCGCAGGTTTCCTGGAGACGGGCTTCGCGGTCTGTCTGAAGCTCTCTCACGGATTCACCCGGCTGTGGCCGACGATCGCCTTCGCGATCTTCGCCATGGGAAGCTTCGGCCTCCTCACGCTCGCGCTGCGCAAGCTCGACGTGGGCCCGGCGTACGCGGTGTGGACCGGGATCGGTGCGGCCGGGACGGCGATCTACGGCATGGTCTTCCTCGGCGACGTGGTCTCCACGCTCAAGATCGTCTCGATCACGCTGGTGATCCTCGGGGTGATCGGACTCCAGCTCTCCGGCTCCTCGCACTGACCGGCCGTCCCCCCTGCCCGGTCGTACGGGACGGCGGGCGCCACGACGTGGCTGAGGGCGAGCCGGACGGCCAGCTCGCAGCCCGCCGCCCACCGCTCGCCGGCGCAGGCCGCGGTCGCCGCCACCAGCTCGCCCGGCGCGGGCGGCCCCTCGTCGGCGCGGCGCTGGGCGGGAACGGCCGCGGGGCGTGCGCCGGGCCTGGCGGGCCGGGGCGCCGGCAGCCGCGCGTCCCAGGCGCCGGTGAGCAGGGCCCGGAGGACGGGGCGGGCAGCCGCTCGGGTCACGGTCCACTCGGCGACGGCGACCAGGTTCCGTTCGGGCGGCGCGGGGGCGGCGAGCAGCCGCCGTACGCCCTGGAGATAGGTGTCGGCCTCCCGCCGCACGAGAGCGCGGGCGAGCCCCTCCTTGGTGCCGAACTCGTTGTAGAGGGTCTGCCGGGAGACCCGGGCGGACGCGGCGAGGTCGGCCATCCGCACGGCGGACCACGGCCGGTGCTCCAGTGCCGCGAGCGCGGCGTCGAGCAGGGCCTCGCGGGCGGGCGCCATCGCCACCTCCGGGAGGGAACGGTTCTCCGCCCAGCGTCGGCAGCCGCCCGCACCCTGTCAAGGGCGCCCGTGGACGGTTCTCCGTACGAGGATCACACGGGGATAGAGTGCCGACCATGGCCGATTACCACGATGATCTGCGTCTCGCCCATGTCCTCGCGGATGCCGCCGACGCGGCCACCATGGACCGTTTCCAGGCGCTCGACCTCAAGGTCGAGACGAAGCCGGACATGACCCCGGTGAGCGAGGCCGACAAGGCCGCCGAGGAACTGATCCGGGGGCAGCTCCAGCGGGCCAGGCCGCGCGACGCGATCCTGGGCGAGGAGTACGGCGTGGAGGGCTCTGGCCCCCGCCGCTGGGTGATCGACCCCATCGACGGTACGAAGAACTACGTGCGCGGAGTACCCGTCTGGGCGACCCTGATCGCGCTGATGGAGGCCGGGGAGACCGGGTTCCAGCCGGTGGTGGGCGTGGTGTCGGCCCCGGCGCTCGGCCGCCGCTGGTGGGCGGCGAAGGGCCTGGGGGCGTACACCGGGCGCAGCCTGGCCTCGGCGAGCCGGATCGGGGTGTCGAAGGTGGCGTCCCTGGAGGACGCCTCCTTCGCGTACTCCTCGCTGAGCGGCTGGGAGGAGCAGGGCCGCCTGGAGGGTTTCCTGGACCTCACGCGCGCGTGCTGGCGGACCAGGGCGTACGGCGACTTCTGGCCGTACATGATGGTCGCGGAGGGCTCGGTGGACATCTGCGCGGAGCCGGAGCTGTCGCTGTGGGACATGGCGGCTGTGGCGGTCGTGGTGCAGGAGGCGGGCGGTACGTACACGGGCCTCGACGGCCGGCACGGACCGCACAGCGGGAACGCGGCGGCGTCGAACGGTCTGCTCCACGGTGAGCTGCTGAGCTACCTCAACCAGGAGAACGCGGAGGGCTGAGCGCCGCATTCACTCCCCGTTCACTCCCCGGGGGCGCCTTGCGCGCCCCCTTGTCGGGTCCCTCCCCCGGTGCCACTCTGAGAGTCCCCCCACTTGTGAACTTGTGAATCGCTTCTCGTTGAAGAATTCACCAAGGAGGTGGCTCCGCCCATGCTCGTCCGTGACGCCATGAGCACCGTGGTCCTCACCATCGGCCCCGCCCACACCCTCCGGCAGGCGGCCCGACTGATGTCGGCGCGCCGCGTCGGCGCGGCCGTCGTCCTCGACACCGACGCCGGCGGCCTCGGCATCCTCACCGAGCGCGACATCCTCAACTCCCTCGGCCGGGACCAGGACCCCGACCACGAGACCGCGGGGTCCCACACCACCCGCGACGTCGTCTTCGCCGCGCCCACCTGGACCCTGGCGAAGGCGGCCGAGGCCATGACCCATGGCGGCTTCCGCCACCTCGTCGTCCTCGACGACCGGGGCCCCGTCGGCATCGTCTCCGTACGCGACATCATCCGCTGCTGGATCCCGGTGCACAGCGTCGCCGGCTGAGACGCCCCCGTCTCCGTACGCGGAGGCGGGCCGGAATCCGTACGGAAATCCGGCCCGCCTCCTCTACGGCAAGCGCCGTCAGCCGCGGAGGGCCTGGACCGCGGCCTCCAGCCGCTTGCCGAAGTCACCGTCCGCCTGGCGGAAGTTGCCGATCGCCCGCTCGGCGATGTCGTCACGCGACACCTTGGCGATGAAGCCCGCCAGGTTCCCGATCAGACGGTCCTTCTCGTCCTCCGACATCAGGCGGTAGAGGTTGCCCGCCTGCACGAAGTCGTCGTCCTCGGCGTGGACCGGGGCGGCGTGGTCGCCGGTGCCTCCGGTGACCGGCGTCGGCTGCCACAGCGGCCGGTCCGTCTGGTGCGGGCCGCCGAAGCTGTTCGGCTCGTAGTTCTTCGCGCCCTTGTGGCGGCCGTCGTACAGGAGGCCGTCACGGGCGTGGGTGCGCGCTTCGGTGGCGTGCGGGCGGTTCACCGGCAGGTGGTCGGCGTTGATGCCGACGCGGTAGCGGTGGGCGTCGCCGTAGGCGAAGAGCCGGCCCTGGAGCATCTTGTCCGGGGACGGTCCGATGCCGGGCACGAAGTGCGCCGGGCTGAAGATCGACTGCTCGACCTCGGCGAAGACGTTCTCCGGGTTGCGGTTGAGCTCCAGCCTGCCGATCTCGATCGGCGGGTAGTCCGCGTGCGGCCACACCTTGGTGAGGTCGAACGGGTTGAATCGATAGTTCGCCGCGTCGGCCGCGGGCATGATCTGGACCTGCACGGTCCAGGTCGGGAAGTCGCCGCGCTCGATGGCCTCGCGCAGGTCCCGCTGGTGCGAGTCGGGGTCCTCGCCGGCGAGGCGGTCGGCCTCGTCCTGGGTGAGGTTCTTGATGCCCTGGTCGGTCTTGAAGTGGTACTTGACCCAGAAGACCTCGCCGGCCTCGTTGTTCCACTGGAACGCGTGCGAGCCGAAGCCGTCCATGTGGCGGTACGAGGCGGGGATGCCGCGGTCGCCGAAGAGCCAGGTCACCTGGTGGGTCGACTCCGGGGAGAGGCCCCAGAAGTCCCAGACGTTGTCGGCTTCCTGCGAGCCCGAGTACGGGTCGCGCTTCTGGGTGTGGATGAAGTCCGGGAACTTGATGGCGTCCCTGATGAAGAACACCGGGGTGTTGTTGCCGACGAGGTCGTAGTTTCCCTCCTCGGTGTAGAACTTCAGCGCCCAGCCGCGCGGGTCGCGCACCGCGTCGGCCGAGCCGAGGTTGCCCGCGACGGTGGAGAAGCGCAGGAAGGTCTCGGTCTCCTTGCCGACCTCGGAGAGGAACGCGGCGCGCGTCCACCGCGAGACGTCACGGGTGAGCGTGAAGGTGCCGTAGGCGCCCGCACCGCGCGCGTGGACCACGCGCTCCGGGATGCGCTCACGGTTGAAGTGGGCGAGCTTCTCCAGGAGGAGCTGGTCCTGCACGAGGACCGGACCGCCGACGCCCGCCGTCTCGCTGTTCTGGTTGTCGGCGACCGGCGCGCCTGCCTCCGTGGTGAGCGGTCCCTGCGTCACGTGCGCCTCCTGCGTCATTCGCGAGTCCTGTCCTCCGGCCGCGCCCTCGTGGGGCCCTGGCCGGTGCCGTACTCGATCCTACAATGGACATTGTCCAAGTCAAGTGGACTTCTAAAATCACACCTGTTCGGGTCACGGCACCCCGACTGTTAAGCTGGCGCCCATGAGTGACCTGTTGGAACGACTGCGCGGACGCGGCTGGCGAATGACCGCGCAGCGGCGTGTCGTCGCCGAGGTCCTCGACGGGGACCACGTACACCTGACCGCCGACGAGGTCCACGCGGCGGCCGTGAGCCGCCTTCCGGAGATCTCGCGCGCGACCGTCTACAACACGCTGGGCGAGATGGTCACCCTCGGCGAGGTCATCGAGGTCGCGACCGACGGACGCGCCAAGCGGTACGACCCCAACGCCCACCGGCCGCACCAGCACCTGGTCTGCGGACGCTGCGGCGCGATCCGTGACGTCCACCCGGGCGGCGACCCGCTGGCGGACCTGCCGGACACCGAGCGCTTCGGCTTCACCATCTCGAACGTCGAGGTCACGTACCGGGGCATCTGCCCGAGCTGCGCCGCCACGGCCTGACACGACGGCACGCCCTGACGCGACCGCATGGAGAAGCCCCCGCCGGAGCGGGGGCTTTTTTCGGTCCTCAGGCCATGGCACACGACGAAGGCCCGGATCCATTGACCGGATCCGGGCCTTCGTTGCTACTGAGTAGCGGGGACAGGATTTGAACCTGCGACCTCTGGGTTATGAGCCCAGCGAGCTACCGAGCTGCTCCACCCCGCCAGCCGCGCCGCCCGCTCGGCGACCTCCGCAGGACCCAGCTCCACCGCCCGGGCGCACCAGCGCCGCCCCTCCGTCAGCTCCCCGCGGCGCGCCGCGAGCAGCCCGAGCCGGAGCGCGGCCCGGCCGTGGCCGGCCCGGGCGGCCCGGGTCCACCAGAGGGCGGCCTCGCGCTCGCTGCCCTCACGGGCGAGGAGCAGCCCGAGGTTGAAGGCGCCGTTGCGGCTGCCCGCCTCCGCCGCCTCGCGGTACCAGCGGTCGGCCTCCGCCAGGTCGCCGCGCCCGGCGGCGAGCATGCCGACCCGCACCTGGGCGCGCCGGTGCCCCTGCTGGGCGGCCCGCTCGTACCACTCCTCGCACTCGGTCTTCTCCTCCCGGGGCGCGCCGAGGACGGCGGGGCCGGGGTCGGGGCGACGCGCGTCGAGCACCGAGGCGAGCCGGAAGGCGGCCTCGGCGCTGCCCCCGCCGGCCGCGCAGCGCAGGTGCCGCTCGGCGGTCCGCTCGTCGCCGTCGCGCAGGGCGGCGATGCCGACCTGGAGGGCGGCCTCGGTGTGCCCGGCGGCGGCGGCCCGCTCGTACCAGACGAGGGCCGTACGGTCGTCGTCGCGGCCGGCGTGGAGGATGCCCAGGTTGAAGGCGGCGTCCACGCTGCCCGCCTCGGCGGCCTTGGAGAACCAGGGCTCGGCGCCGTTGGCGTCGCCTGCCTGCAGGAGCAGCACCGCGAGCGCGTTGGCGGCCTCGCGGTGGCCCGCGTAGGCGGCGCGGCGGTACCACTGCTCGGCCTGCGGGATGCGGTCCTGCGCGGCACAGAGCAGACCGAGGTTGTACGCCCCGTTCACGTCGCCCGCGTCCATGGCGGCCCGGTACCAGCGCTCGGCGGTCTGCTGCTCGCCCCTGGCCGCGTGGAGCGCGCCCAGGGCGTTGGCGGCGTTGCCGTCGCCGTCCTGGGCGGCGCGCAGCCACCACACGGCGGCGCTCTCCTCGTCGCCCGCGTCGCGGAGCAGGAAGCCGAGCGCGCAGGCGGCCTTGGCCTCGCCCTCCTTGGCGGAGCTGAGGTACCAGCGGCCGGCCTCCTTGAGCTCGCCGCGGTGCTCCAGGATCGCACCGAGGTGCAGCGCGGCCCGCCGGTGGCCGCGCGCGGCGGCCTGCCGGAACCACTGCTCGGCCTCGGCGGGCGCCCCGCCGGGCTCGCCGGCGGCGCGTCCGGGCGCGGCCGCTCCGGCCGTGGCGGAGGCGTCGGAGGGCACGGCCGCGCCGGTGCCGGGCACCCGCAGCCGGGTGCCGGTCTCGTGCGGGCCGCGGGTCGTCTCGGTGGCGCGGCGCTCCAGGGCGAGGGCGAGCCGGTACGCGGCCTCGCGGTGGCCCTGTTCGGCGGCGGCGCGCAGCCAGCGCTCGGCACCGACGTCGCTGCGGTGCTCCAGGAGGTCGGCGAGGGCGTACGCGCCGAGGGCGTGGCCCTGCTCGGCGGCCTGGCGCAGCCAGTACTCGGCGGCCGGCTCGTCGCCGCGCTCGCGGTGGTGGCGGCCGAGCGCGTGGGCGGCGGGCGCGGAGCCGGCGACGGCGGCGACCCGCCACCAGCCCGCGGCCTCTTCCGCGTATCCGCGCTGGTGCAGCAGGACGCCGAGGTTGTTGGCGGCGGCCCGGTCACCCTCGGCGGTGGCGCCCCGCAGGTAGGGCTCGGCGCCGTCGAGGTCGCCGCGGCGCAGCAGCAGAGCGCCGAGGGCGCTCATCGCGGCGAGGTCGCCGCGCTCGGCGGCGCGCCGGTGACGGGCCTCGGTCTCGGTCTCGTTCTCGGCATCGGTCTCGGCGGTGGTGTCGACGGCCGTATCGACGGGCCCTACTGCCTCGATGATCTCGTCCGCGGCGTTCCTGGCGTGCCGCTGCACAAACCGCCCTGTCTCCAACAGAGTTGCCCTGTCCCCCATAAATACCATCGTCGCACCACCCGCAACCCGAGCACACCTGGTATACCGCAGCCAGTGAGGTCACTCAGCGTTTTGTCGACATGCCCACAGAGAGACAAGTCAAACACGACTCACGCCAACTCGCCCCCTCCCTACCGCTCTTCGGGCCCCCTCCGCACGCCGACACACGACGAGGGCCCGGATCCTTATGGATCCGGGCCCTCGTCCTCTGAGTAGCGGGGACAGGATTTGAACCTGCGACCTCTGGGTTATGAGCCCAGCGAGCTACCGAGCTGCTCCACCCCGCGTCGGTGAACCAACAGTACCACGGACGCGGGATGGAAAACCTCAGGTCAGCCGCTTGATCCGGTCGTCTTGAGCTTCGCTCCGGCCGCCGCGGCCCGCTCGAGGGCCGCCTGCAGCTCCTCCTGGGCCTTGCCGTACGCGGTCCAGTCGCCCTTCGCCAGAGCCGCCTCGCCCGCGTCGTACGCCTTCTGGGCGTCGGCGATGGCCTGCTTGAGCGCGGCGTCGTTCGACGCCGGCGGCTCGGTGGTGCCCGGCGGGGTCGTGGGCGAGGTGGGCGGCGGTGTGGTGGGCGCGTCGACCCCGAAGACCGCGTTGAGCGCCGTGGTGAGGTTGTCCTCGAACACCGTGGTGTCCTTGGTCGTGTCACCGTTCGGCTGGTCCGCGTCCACGTACGACACGGCGACCTTCTTCAGGAGCGGGTAGAGCGCGTTGCGCCCCTGGGCGTACACCGGCTCCACGTACAGGAAGCCACCGTCGAGCGGGACGGTCAGCAGGTTGCCGTACTGGATGTCCGAGTCGGCGCCCTTCATGTCCCGGACGAAGGTGGCCACCGACGGCAGACCGTTGAGCTTGCTCTGCACCTGCGCCGGTCCCGGGACGTCCTCGGTGACCCTCAGCAGCCTCAGCCGGCCGTACTCCTTGCTGGTGGCATCGGCGTCGACCGCCATGAAGCCGCCCAGGTTGGGCCGCCCGTTCGGCGTGAACGTCGTCGTCAGCGAGAAGCGCTGCGCCGTGTCCCCGGGCATCTTCATGCTCAGGTAGTACGGCGGGACCGCGTTGCCGTCCTTGTTGGTCGGGTCGTCCGGCACCTGCCAGGCGTCCGAGCCGCTGTAGAACTGGGCCGGGTCGGTGACGTGGTAGCGGGTCAGCAGCTCGCGCTGCACCTTGAACATGTCCTGCGGGTACCGCAGGTGCTCCATCAGGCCGGCCTTGATCTCGGACTTCGGCTTGACGGTGTCCGGGAAGGCCTTCATCCAGGTCTTCAGGACCGGGTCCTGGGTGTCCCACTGGTAGAGGGTCACCGTGCCGTCGTAGGCGTCGACGGTGGCCTTCACCGAGTTGCGGATGTAGTTGACCTGGTTCTGCTGGGCGACGACCGCGCGCTGCTGGTTGCCGACGGTCAGCGAGTCGGCCGTGGTGTCGCCGAGCGTGGTGCGCGAGGCGTACGGGTAGCCGTTGGTCGTCGTGTAGGCGTCGATGATCCACTGGATCCGGCCCTCGACGACCGCCGGGTAGGCGTCGCCGTCGATGGTCAGCCAGGGCGCGACCGCCTCGACGCGCTCCTTCGGGGTGCGGTTGTAGAGGACCCGCGAGCCCTCGCCGATGGCCCCCGAGTAGAGGATCTGCGGCTCGCTGAAGGCCACCGCGTACGCGGCGCGGTTGAAGGTGCTGGAGAGGCTTACGCCGCTCTTCTCCTTGTAGCTGGTGGTCTTCTCGCCGTTCTCCTCGTAGTCCAGCTCCTTCTGCGGGCCGCCCACGATCGAGTACTGGTCGGTCTTCTCGCCGTAGTAGATCCGCTGCTGGTACGTGCCGAGCGTCCCCGTGGTCGGCAGGCCGGCCTCGGTGAAGACCGGGGAGCCGTTGGCGTCGGTCTGGGTGCCCGAGGCCATGATGGCGCCGTAGCCGTGGGTGTACGTGAAGTGGTCGTTGATCCAGTTGCGCTTCGGGATGCCCTTGATGTTGAGCTCACGCAGACCGACGACGGTGTCCTTGCCCTGGTAGCGGTCCACGTCCAGGGTCATCGGGAACTGGTAGTACTTCCGCTTCTGCTCCAGCTGCTGGAACGTCGGCGACACGATGTTCGGGTCGAGGAGGCGGTAGCTGGCCGCCGAGTCGGAGTCCGCCCGCAGCTGGTCCTTGGCCTTCACCGTCGACTTGCCCGAGTAGTTCTCGGGCTTCGTCCCGTCGATCGCGTACGCCTTGCGGGTCGCGTCGATGTTCTTCTGGATGTACGGCGCTTCCTTGGCCTGCTCGTTCGGCTGGACCTGGAACTTCTGCACGATGGCCGGGTACAGGCCGCCGATCAGGATCGCGGAGAGCACCATCAGGCCGAAGCCGATCACCGGCAGCTGCCAGGTGCGGCGCCAGAGCGTCGCGAAGAACAGCACGGCGCAGATCGCGGCGATGCAGAACAGGATGGTCTTCGCCGGCAGGTACGCGTTGGCGTCGACGTACCGCAGACCCGTCCAGTTGCCGGTCGCCTTGAAGTCGCTGGACTTCACGGCCAGGCCGTACCGGTCGAGCCAGTACGCCACGGCCTTCAGCGACACGAAGACGCCGAGCAGCACCGAGAGGTGACCGGTGGCGGCTGCGGTGGCACGCGCGCCCGGGCTGGTGATCCGCAGCCCGCCGTACAGGTAGTGCGTGAGGGCGGCGGCGATCAGCGACAGCACGGCGGCGGCGAAGCCGAAGCCGAGCAGGAAGCGGTACCAGGGCAGGTCGAAGGCGTAGAACGCCACGTCGAGCCCGAACTGCGGGTCCTTCTGGCCGAACTTCACGCCGTTGACCCACATGAGCCACGTGCGCCACTGTCCCGAGGCGGAGGCGCCGGCGATCAGCGCCACGAGGGCGGTGACCGCGAGCAGCACCCACTTCTTGAACGGGGCGAGGCCCATCCGGTACCGGTCGAGGCTCTGCTGCTCGAGGGACATCGCGCTGAGCGGCGGCCGCAGCCGGTACGCCAGCCAGATGTTCAGGCCGACGGCGAGCCCCATCAGCAGACCGAAGACCGCGAAGAGGCCGATCTTGGTCCACAGCGTGGTGGTGAACACGGACGAGTACTCGACCGAGCGGTACCAGAGCCAGTCCGTCCAGAACCCGGCGAACATCACGAACGCCATGGCCAGAACGGCCAGCACCCCGAGAGTCATGAGCAAGGTACGGGCCCGCCGGGACGGCCGGCCGACCCTCATCCTTGGCCCGGACGGGCTACCGCCGCGGTCCGGCATCTGGAAAGCCAACGTGCGCCCCTCGATGTTGATGCGTCTGAAAGCAGGCCCCGCGATCGTAGAGCCCACTGATGCAACTTACTGAGGCTTTACCTAGTTCCCGTGTTCCGGGGTGGAGGAGGCAGGATGTTGGTCATGTCCAACGTTTCCCCCTCCGGCCCGGCGATGGCCGCGAGCCCCCTCACCCGCGCGGTGCTCGAGATCGACGAGTACGCGGCGGGCCTCGGCTGGGACCAGCCGGCCCGCCTCTTCGCCCTCGTCGACACCGCACGCCTGCGCGCCAAGGCACCCGCCCTCGCCTCCCAGCTGGGCCTGGGTGACGACGCCACCGCCTACACCCCGATCGAGCAGGACAAACTGCCGCGCGGAAAGCCCCTCGACGAGTTCCTCGGCACGGTCGCCTGGCCCGACACCGTGGCCGGCTGCGCCATGACCGTGGAGCGGCTCATGCTGCCCCCCTCGGCCGAGACCCAGGTCCCGCAGGGCCTCGGCGAGAAGCAGCTCGCCAAGTGGGTGGCCGCCCACCCGGACCGCCAGGAGGTGCGGATGACCGTGGCGGTGTTGCGGAGCGGTGCGCGCGAGGCGGCGATCCGGCTGCGCGAGAAGGACACCGCGACCGAGGTCCTGACGGGCCCCGACCTGGTGCCCGGCCTCGCCGAGGCACTGGCGGCGACCTTCGAGTCCTGAGACACGGCGGTACGGGAAGGGGCGCCCGGTCTCGACCGGGCGCCCCTTCGGCGTATCCGCGGCTCAGCTCTTCGAGCAGCTCGGCAGGGACTTCGTGTCGCCCTTGCGGAGCTTCTCCAGGGACTTCGTGGCGTCGTCGATGGTGTCGACCTTGACGAGGGTGAGCCCCTCGGGGATGTCGGAGGCGGCGGTCGCGCAGTTGTCGGCCGGGGTGAGGAAGTACTCCGCGCCGGCGTCACGCGCACCGACCAGCTTCATCTGGATCCCCCCGATCGGGCCGACCTTCCCCGCGTCGTCGATGGTTCCCGTCCCGGCGACGAACCGGCCGCCGGTGAGGCTGTCCGGGGTGAGCTTGTCGACGATGCCGAGGGCGAACATCAGCCCGGCGCTGGGGCCGCCGACGTCGGCCAGGTTGATGTCGATCGTGAACGGGAAGACGTGGTCGGTGCCGGCCTTGATGCCGACGACGGCCCGGTCGCCCTCCTCGGACGTGGTGGTCGTGATGACCACCTTCCGGGTGACGGTCGGCTCCTTGCGCGCCTTCTCGGCCGCGGCGGCCTCCTTGGCGGGGACGACCGTGAACTCGACGTCCTGGCCGGGCTTGCGCTTCGTGACCTGCTTGGCGACCTCGTCCTGGGCGGTGATCGGCACGCCGTCGACGGCCTTGATCACGTCTCCGGCGTGCAGCTTGCCCTCGGACGGCGAGCCCTTGATGACCGTGCCGACGACGACCCGCGCCACCACCGGGATCCCCAGCTCCCCGAGGGCGGCCACCTTGGCGCTCTCCTGGGACTGGCTGAACTCCTCGGCGTTCTCCTGGCTCGACTGCTCCTCGGTCTTGCCGTCCGGGTAGAGCGTGTCGTGCGGCACCACCACGTTGTCGTGGGCCAGCCAGCCGTAGACGGCCTCGACGGCGTTCATCTTGTAGTCCGCGCTGGTGACCCGGACGGTCGTCATGTTGAGGTGACCGTCGGTCGGGTAGGTCTTGCGTCCGGAGATCGAGAGGACGGGCTCTCCCCTGGCCTCTCCGAGGGTGTTGACCGTGGGGCCGGGACTCATCTCCGCGTACGGCACCGGGATCAGGACGCCTGCGATGAGCAGACAGATCAACACCAGGGTGGAGGCGAGCATCGTCGCGGTGCGGCGTGGCATGGAACGACAGTACGGGACTCGCCTGTGGGTGCACCCGTGGGGCGGTCCGTACGGGGCGGCCGGAGTCAGCTCGACGGCGAGGTGGTGACACCGCCGGCGGCGGCCGGTTCGAGGTCCGCGCGGGCGGCATGGGGGGTCGTGGTGTGGGAGCGTTCCATCGCGTCCCGGAAACGTGCGTAACCGGCGAGTTCGGCCACGTCACCTATCGTCTTGTTCCTCGAAGCCCAGCTTCCCCATATCGCCGCGCCGACGACTGCGAAAAGCGGAATCAGCAACCAGGCCAGCGCTGCCATCCCGACCTCCCATCCCCAGTGAGTTGATCAGCGAACTGCGTCATCTGTGATGCCAACGCTCGCGCCTGGGGACCGGTTACGCAAATCGGGCGGTCGGCTACACGGTGTCGGCGCGCCGCCTTGCCTGCAGGGGCTGCCCCTGGCAGGCCCCCACCCTCCCCCGGCCGGCGGAGGCTCAACAAGCGCCGACCCACTCCTGGGTGCCGTCCGAGAAGGTCTGGTGCTTCCAGATGGGGACCTCGTGCTTGAGGTCGTCGATGAGCTTGCGGCAGGCCTCGAAGGCCTCACCGCGGTGCGGGCAGGACACGGCGACGACGACCGCGATGTCGCCGACCCGCAGGTCGCCCACACGGTGGACGGCGGCCAGCGCGCGGACCGGGTAGTTCGCGACGACCTTCTCCGCGACCCGGCGCAGCTCCGCCTCCGCCGTGGGGTGGCAGGAGTAGCCCAGGGCGTCCACGTCGGCACCGCCGTCGTGGTTGCGCACGGTGCCCACGAAGAGCGTCGTCCCGCCGGAGGCGTCGTCTCCGACCGCCCGGAAGACCTCGTCGAGGGAGAGCGGGGTCTCCCGGATCGCGAGGAGCTTGATCGGGTCGGCCGCGGCCTGCTCGCCGGGGTGGTCAAACGTCGGTGCCATGGACCCATCGTGCCGCACGCGCGCGGGATCCCGGAATAGCGGTTTCGACCGGCGGACGGCGGCGGCGGTAGGAGGGTCCTACAGACCGTCGCGCGACAGCCCGGTCGGGCGCCGCGCCCGGCGCCCCGGCCCGGGGTCCCGGTCCGGCCGGCGGCCGGCGCCGGTCAGATCCCGCGCCGCTTCCGCATCTGCCGGACGAGCGCCGCCGTGCCGAGCAGCGCCACCGTCGCACCGGCCGCACCGGCCGCCGTGGCGTCCTTGCGGCCCAGACGGCGGCCGGCGACCGTGTGACGGCCCTCGACCTCCTCCAGGAGCGCGGTGAGGACCTCCTCGTTCGTCCACTTCGGCCGCCAGCCGGCGTCGTGCAGCCGTCCGACGCTCACCACCCAGGGGTGCATGGTGTAGGCGAGGTCGCCGGCCGGGGACGGGGTGAGGCCGATGCGGTGGAGACGCGCCGCCGCGCCGAGGGCGACGGCGGAGGGCAGCTCCATGCGGCGGATGCCGGAGAGCTCCTCGACCTCCTCCTGCTCCAGCCAGCCCTCGCAGCCGACGGCGAACTCCCCGTCGACCTTCTCGAGGGCCGCGTACTCCAGGGCGCTGACCAGGTCCTCGACGTGGCAGAACTGCCAGGTCGGCCGGGATCCGGCGACGACGAGGAGCCGGGGCGACTCGAAGTAGCGGGTCAGCGCCGTGTCCGTACCGCCGACGAGAACGGCCGGACGGACGACCGTGACGTTGAGTCCGGGGTGCGCGCGGGGTGCCCGGCGGCCGAGGCGCTCGATCTCCAGCATGTCGCCCACGCCGGTGGCCTCCGCGGTGGCCTTGAGCTCGGAGTCCTCGGAGAGCGGGATGTCGTTGTCGGGCAGGGCGCCGTAGACCATCGCGGAGGTGCACAGCACCACCCGGTGGACGCCGGCCGCCGCGGCGGCGGTCAGCACGGTCTGCGTGCCGCGCACGTTGTAGGCCGTTCGGGCGGCGGGGTCGGTCTCCAGGTCGAGATCGACGGCGAGGTGCACGACGACGTCCGCGCCGCGCAGCTTCTCGGCGATGGCCGGGTCGCGCACGTCGAGGACGTGCCACTGCGCCTCGGCGACCTCGCCCCTGCGCTCGTCGATGGCGACGACCTTCTTGACCTCGTCGGAGGCGGCGAGGCGCCTGGTCAGCAGGTCGCCGACGCCGGAAGCGGCGCCGGTGACCGCGACGACGGGGCCGCGCACGGCGGACCGGGTTGAGTGGTTTCGCGCTCCGCGAACCTGAGGATCTGGGGAACTCACCGGGCGTCTCCAGCGGTTGTCTTCAGTACGTACGCGGATGACGCGTACGGACCAGGTGGCGTCCATCCTGCCGCAGGGCACGGCCCTACGGAGCACCGAGCCCGTTTCCGGGCCCGGGTGTCAGATGGTGTCCCGCCGATCGGACCGGTCGCGAGCCCGGTCCGATCGGCGGGACACCACCTACGCTGGTGGTGTGCGGGGCTTGTCTGGACGGGCCCTGGTCGGGCAGTCGCCGTCGGCAGGAGGCCGGCGGCCCTACGAGCCGAGGAAACCTGTGAGCGACACCCCATTCGGATTCGGCCTTCCGCCGGAGGAGCCGGACAACGGCGACGAGGGCAAGAAGAAGGACCCCGCCGGAGGTGGCCAGGGGTCCGGTGGCCAGGGCGGCAACCCGTTCGGGGCGAACCCGTTCGGCTTCGGCGGACTGCCCGGCATGGGCGGCCCCGGCGGCGCGGACAACCCGTTCGCGGCCATGTTCGGCTCGCTGAACCCCAACGATCTCGGTGCGGCCTTCCAGCAGCTCGGCCAGATGCTGAGCTACGAGGGCGGTCCCGTGAACTGGGACATGGCCAAGCAGATCGCGCGCCAGGTGGTGGCCCAGGGCACCGCCGACGGAACCAAGGACGCCAGCGTGGGCCCGGCCGAGAAGTCCGCGGTCGAGGAGGCCGTGCGCCTCGCCGACCTGTGGCTCGACCAGGTCACGTCGCTGCCCTCCGGGGCGAACACGGCGGTGGCGTGGAGCCGCGCGGAGTGGGTCGAGGCGACGCTGCCCGCGTGGCAGCAGCTCGTGGACCCGGTCGCCGAACGGGTCGGCGCGGCGATGGGCGACGTCCTGCCGGAGGAGATGCAGGCCATGGCCGGCCCGCTGATCGGCATGATGCGCTCGATGGGCGGCGCCATGTTCGGCCAGCAGATCGGGCAGGCCGTGGGCGCGCTCGCCGGTGAGGTCGTCGGCTCCACCGACGTGGGTCTCCCGCTCGGCCCGCCCAACCGCGCCGCGCTGCTTCCGCTGAACATCGAGGCCTTCGGCAAGGACCTGGGCGTGCCCTCCGACGAGGTGCGGCTCTACCTGGCCCTGCGCGAGGCCGCGCACCAGCGGCTCTTCGCACACGTGCCGTGGCTCCGCGCGCATCTGTTCGGCGCGGTCGAGGGGTACGCGCGCGGGATCACCGTCGACACCTCGAAGCTGGAGGAGGCTGTCGGCCAGCTCGACCCGTCGCGTCCGGAGCAGCTTCAGGAGGCGCTCCAGCAGGGCATGTTCCAGCCGGAGGACACCCCGGCGCAGAAGGCCGCCCTGGCCCGCCTGGAGACGGCGCTCGCGCTCGTCGAGGGCTGGGTGGACGCGGTGGTCCACGAGGCCGCCAAGTCCCGGCTGACCTCGGCGGACGCGATGCGCGAGACGCTGCGCCGGCGCCGGGCGTCGGGCGGTCCCGCCGAGCAGACCTTCGCGACCCTGATCGGTCTCGAGCTGCGTCCGCGGCGGCTGCGGGACGCGGCGCGCCTGTGGGCGTCGCTGACCGACGCGCGCGGGGTCGACGGCCGGGACGCCCTGTGGGAGCACCCCGACATGCTGCCGACTGCGACCGACCTGGACGACCCGGACGGCTTTGTGCACCGTGAGCACCTCGACTTCTCCGAGCTGGACAAGATGCTCGGCGACGCGGCGAGGGGCGACGCCCCGGAGGACGGGGAAGGCAAGGAGTGAGCCTGCACGACGACGCGGTCCTCGTACTGAAGGCGTACGGGGGCCAGGAGGAGCTCCGGCAGGTCTATCTGGACCATCTGGACGCCCATCCCGACGGCATGTACAAGCCGTGCGGTGCCGGTCACCTCACGAGCAGCGCGCTGGTCGTCGACCCCTCGCGGGGCCGGGTGCTGCTCACCCTGCACAAGAAGCTGGGCATGTGGCTCCAGATGGGTGGCCACTGCGAGCCGGACGACGTGACGGTGGAGGCGGCCGCGCTGCGCGAGGCGACGGAGGAGTCGGGGATCGCGGGTCTGACCCTGCTGCCGGGCGGCCCGGTGCGGCTCGACCGGCATCCGATTCCGGCGCCGTGCCACTGGCACCTGGACGTGCAGTACGCGGCGCTCGCGCCGGCCGGCGCGGTGGCGGAGATCAGCGAGGAGTCGCTGGACCTGCGCTGGTTCGCGTACGAGGAGGTGGCGGGCGTGGCGGACACGTCCGTGGTCCGTCTCCTGGAGAACACGCTCGACCGTCTGTAGCCGGCACCCGCGCCGGCGGGGCATGCGGAAGGGGCGGTCGCCGTGGCGACCGCCCCTTCCGTGTGTCCGGTGCTCAGTTCCAGGCGTTGTTCTGGTTCTGGGCGTGGGAGCCGTGCTGTCCCGCACCGAACTGGGCGGCGACGCCCTGCCCGATGGCCGCGTTCTGCGGGGGCATGACCTCGCTGGGCTGGACCAGCGCGAAGCCCTGGCCGAGGAAGCTGAGCTCCCAGCCCTCGCCCGTGTTGCCGCGGCGGCTGCGGATGCTGGAGTTGTGCGTCTGCGCCTGCATCTGGACGCGCAGCCCGGTGGACCAGGCCACGATCGCGTCCGCGTCGACACTGACGTACTTCTCGGGCGTGACGTGCATCATCAGCGGCTGGCCCGAGGTCATCAGGACGACCTTGCCGCGGCCGGAGATGTTGAGCTGGTACTTGCCGGAGCCGGAGATGCCGTACTGGCTGTCGACGGCGATGACCTCGGTGTTGAGGGTCGAGTCGAGAGCCAGGACGTAGGCGCTGTCGACGGTCAGGCCCTCCTGCTCGACGTCCACGACGTGGACGTACTGGGCGAGGTTGGCGAAGTAGACCGTGCCCTGCCCCGAGCAGCGCATCAGGTCGAGGCCCTCGCCGGTGCGGGCCTGGGCCCGGCGCTGGCTCGGGGTCTTGTACTCGCCGTCGAAGTCGACGAGCCCCTGGTACGCGACCATGGCGCCCTTGCGGGCGAGGATGTCGTCCTGCCCGGTGAGGCTGACCCGCAGGAGCTGCGGGTTCTGGACGACGTACCGCTCCTGGCTCTGCTGTTCGGCGTGGTTGAAAAGCGGGCTCTGCATGGTGTGTTCTCGCTCCCCCTCAGCCCCGGATCCGCAGGCGGTCGGTGCTGTCCTCGCTCGGCTGTACGACGACGATGCCCTGGCCCGAGAAGGCCATCTGGAAGGCCTCGCCGCTGCCCCGCCCGATCAGGGACGAGGCCTTGAAACTGCGCTTGCCCTTGACCTTGAGCGACGGGGACCAGGCGACGAGGGCGTCGGGGTCGACGTAGGTCTCGTCGTCGCCGCGGCCGCAGTCGACGACGATCGGCGTGCCGCGCGAGGTGAGCGCGACCCAGCCGGTGCCGGCGATCTCCACGTTGAACAGGCCCTGCCCGGCGAACTTGGCGAGGCCCTTGACCTGCTCGACGCCCCACTGGAGGTGGGCGTCGAAGGCGAGCAGGTTGCTGCCGTTGACGGAGATCGAGTCGTTCTGGAGGTTGATCACGACGACGTCGGCGCCGTAGTCGGCGAGGTAGAGCAGTCCGTCGCCGGAGCACTTCATGATCGGCGCGCCCTCGCCGGTGGCCCACTGCTTGGCGACCTGGCGGGCGGCGGGCGGGTTGGGCTCGTAGGTGATGTAACCCTCGTAGGAGACCATCGAGCCGGTCCGGGCGTAGAGGTCCTGGCCGGAGGCCATGGCGACCTTGAGCATGGTGCGGCCGTGGTTCTCCATCCGGGCCGCGACGGGGGTCGGGGCGTAGCCCGCGAGTTGCTGGTTCATGACTTCGGGCTCCCTCAGACCTCGTAGGGCTGGACGACGATGAAGTTGCCGGGGGCTCCCCGGAACTGGAGGTTCACGGTCTCCCCGCTGTGGCCCGGGTAGGCGTTGCGCCGGAGCCTCACCTGGCTGGAGAGGATGACCTGGGACGCGGACGACCAGGCGACGACGGCGTTGCAGTCGGCGAAGGTCGTCGGGGTGACGGGCAGGACGACGGGGACGCCGTGCGTCTTCACGACGACGGTGCCGGTGCCCTGGAACTGCATGGTGAACAGGGCGCCGCCGGGGATGCCGTGGCCCTCGATGCGCCGCACCTCGTACTGGAGCGACTCGTCGAACGCGAGGACGTTCTCGGCGGAGACGCAGATGCCGTCGCCCTGGAGCTCGATCGGGTGCAGATGGGCGCCCTCCTCGGCGAGGAAGAGCTGTCCGCGACCCGTGCAGCGCATCAGCTGCATCTCCTGGCCGGTGGCGTTGCCGACGATCCGGCCGGTGAAGCCGGCTCCCTTGTGGGAGAAGTCGACCTTGCCCTGGTACATGACCATGGAGCCCTGCCGGGCGAGGACGGGGCTGCCGCCCATGGCCAGGTCGACCCGCATGAGCTGCTGGTTCTGCGGGGTCCAGCGGGCGCCGGTGGCGGTCTCCTTGTACGGCGCGAGCGCGGCGGCTAGCCCCGCTCCGGTCGCCGGCACGCCCTGCGGGACGCCGGGCTGCTGGCCGTACGGAGGCTGCTGCCCGTACGGGGCGGGGGCGGCCTGCCCGTAGGGGGCGGGAGCCTGCCCGTAAGGCGCCTGCGGCGGCTGGCCCTGGCCCGGGTACTGACCCGGGACCTGCCCGTACTGGGGCTGCTGCGGCGGCTGCTGCCCGTAGGGGGCGGGAGCCGGCGCGGGCGGGACCGGCGCGGGCGCCACCGGAGCCACCATCGTGGGCGCGGCGTGCACCGGCTGCGCGGGCGGCGGCGGGGGTGCCTGCGGCGCGCCGAAGGCGGGCGCGGGTGCCTGCGGCGCGCCGAAGGCGGGCGCGGGTGCCTGCGGCGCGCCGAAGGCCGGAGGCGTCGCCGCCTGCGGCGGAGGCGCGAAGCCGGGGGCGGCGGCCTGCTGCTGCACGGCCGGCTCCTCTTCGGCGACCTCGCCGCCGAAGTTGCGCAGGAGCGCGTCGAGGCCGCCGTCGAAGCCCTGGCCGACGGCGGCGAACCGCCAGACGTCCTTGAGGTAGAAGTCGCCGAGCATCACCGCGCGCTCGGTGCTGAACTCCGAGCCCGTGAAGGCGTACCGGGCGACCTCCTCGCCACCCGCCACGATCCGCAGGTGACCGGGGCCGATCTGGGACATCTGGCCGGCGCCGTCGATCGTCGCGGTGAACGACAGCTTGTGGATGTTGGCGGGGATGCGGTCGAGGGTGACGCGGAACGACTCGGTGTCGCCGGACTGGGCGCCGAGCAGCTGCACGGACTCCTCGGGAGTCTTCGGCTGGTTGAAGAAGACGAAGTAGCGGTCGTCGGAGAGCCGCTCTTCCGCGTCGAGCCCGAAACAGCTGATGTCGAAGGTCAGCCCGGGCGCCGCGATCTGCACACCCACGTACAGATCGGTTCCCGCGGTGAGATCACTGATCTTGGCCTTGTGGCCGCGTTGGAATTCCCTGGCCATGCGTAACGACCGTCCCCCATCCCGAATGGCGATTGCTCGCGCCAGGCTAGCCGCTGGGTGCGACATTGAGACAGGGCAGGTCGTTTTCGGTACGGAATCGGGAAACCCGCTCACGCGCGCGTACCGGTGCTGTCACTCCTCGCGAGCGGCCGGGAGGTGCGGCAGGCGCGCGGCGGCGACCACACCCTCCAGGTAGCCGCGGGCCCGCTCGGTCCGTGGATACGCCTCCAGGAGCCGCCAGAACCCCGGCCCGTGACCGGGGACGAGCAGGTGGGCCAGCTCGTGCAGCAGGACGTAGTCGACGACGTACTCGGGCATGCCCTGGAGCCGGTGGGAGAGGCGGATGCTGCCCTCGGAGGGGGTGCAGGAGCCCCAGCGGGTGTTCTGGTTGGTGACCCAGCGCACGGAGCGGGGGCGGGCCCGGCCGTCGAAGTACTGCTCGGACAGGCGCAGCGCCCGCTCGGTCAGCTCGCGGTCCCCGAGGACGCCGCGGCTCTCCTGGGCGGCGAGCTTGTCGAGCATGACGCCGACCCAGCGGCGCTCCTCGGTCTCGGACATCCGGGCCGGGATGAGCACGATGGTCCGGTCGCCCTCGCGGTAGGCCGAGACGGTTCTGCTCCGCCGTGCGCTTCTGCGGACCTCGACCGCGTTCGTCCCCGCACCTCGGTGCGGGGAGTCGGTCACGCTGCGCTGTGGGTCGACGGGCACGGCCCCGACGTTACCCGCTGCCGGTGGGGGAAGTCCCGCCCCCGGAGTGGTTTCGGGAACGATCCGCCCCCGCCCCGCACCATTCGAATGACTAATTGCCTCGCCTGTGGACAACTTTCGGCGGCCGTCACGACGACGGGGCATTCTCGCCTCGGGACGTCGAAAGAGCCATTGTCGATCACGACGTTAGCGATCATGACGTTCCGATCATCCGTGTGTGAGAGGACGAGGGCGGGGGCCAGGGAAATGCATCCGATGGTGAAACCGGCGCTGCGGCGGGCCTGGCGGAGTCTGCGCTGCGTCCAGTTCGGCGTCACTCCCGCGCACGCGGTCGTCCTCGACCCCGTCGACCAACGGACGGGCACGCTGCTCGGGCTGCTCGACGGCACCCGCGGGACCGAGCTGCTGCGCGCCGAGGCGCGGGCGCTCGGGCTGCCCGAGGGACGCCTCGACGCCCTCCTCGGTCGCCTCGAGTCGGCCGGGCTGCTCGCCGACGCCACGACCGGAAGGCCCGGCAGGCCGGGCCCGAGCGCCGGCGCCGTGGACCCGGCCCTCGACCCGCTCCGTGCCGATCTGGCCTCCCTCTCCGTCGTCCACCCCGAACCGGAGCGGGCGGTACGGACTCTGGCGGCCCGGCGGGCCCTGCGCGTCCAGGTCCGCGGCGCGGGGCGGGTGGGGACGACGGTGGCGGCGCTCCTCTCGGCGGCGGGAGTCGGCGGGGTCGACGTGGTGGACTCGGGCCGGGTCGAGCCCTGGGAGACCGCCCCTGGCGGCCTTCCTGCCGAGGCCGTCGGCGAGCGCCGGGCGACGGCCGCCCGCCGCCTGGTCGGGAGGTGGCGAAGCGGCCGCGGCGGACCGGGCCCGTCGGGCGGTCCTGCGGCGGGCGACCGGAGCGGACCGGGTGAGGGCTCCGGCTGCGTCGGCCTGTCACTCGTCGTGGTGACACCGCGCGACGGTCTCGGCGCGTACGTCCCCGATCCGCTTCCGGCCGAGCGGTGGATCGCCACCGGCACCCCGCACCTGTACGCCGGGGTCCTGGAGGCGACGGGCACCGTCGGACCGCTCGTCCTGCCGGGCGGCACCGCCTGCGCGCGGTGTCTCCAGGAGGCGCGGACCGACCTGGAACCGGTCTCGCCCCGGCTGCTCGCCCAGTGGCGCTCCGGCGCCGCGCATCCGCTGCCGGCCTGCGACCTGGGGCTCGCGACGGCGGTGGCGGGTCTCGCCGCGGCACACGCGCTGGCCTTCCTGGACGGGGATCTCCCGGCGAGCACGGGCACCCGCTGGTCGGCGTCACTGCCGCGACTGGATTGGCGGGAGGAGCGTCTGAGACCTCACCCGGCCTGCCCCTGCGGGGCGGCGAACGACGTAGAGGGGGTGCGCGTCTCGGCAGCCCGAGGGGCGCAGGACACAATGGCGGGGTAACGGCCCTGCGCGGCACGGCAGTCTGGGTTTTGGAGGGGCGTATGTCTGATCTTCCCCGGAAGGCGGTCACCCGGACCGCGAAGTTGGCCGCGTTGCCCCTGGGCTTCGCGGGCCGGGCCACCTGGGGCCTGGGCAAGCGGATCGGCGGCAGATCGGCGGAGCTGGTCGCCCGCGAGCTCCAGCAGCGCACGGCCGAGCAGCTGTTCAAGGTGCTCGGTGAGCTCAAGGGCGGGGCCATGAAGTTCGGGCAGGCACTGTCCGTCTTCGAGTCGGCCCTTCCCGAGGAGGTGGCCGGGCCGTACCGGGCGGCGCTGACGAAGCTTCAGGACGCGGCGCCTCCGATGCCGACGCGGACGGTGCACGCGGTCCTGGAGGAGCGGCTCGGCGCCGAGTGGCGGGAGCTGTTCCTGGAGTTCGAGGACAAGCCCGCCGCGGCGGCCTCGATCGGGCAGGTGCACCGGGCCGTGTGGCACGACGGGCGCGAGGTCGCGGTGAAGGTGCAGTACCCCGGCGCCGGGGAGGCACTGCTCTCCGACCTGGCGCAGCTGAGCCGCTTCGCCCGGCTGCTCGGGCCGCTCATCCCGGGGATGGACATCAAGCCGCTGATCGCCGAGATGCGGGACCGGGTCTCCGAGGAGCTGGACTACGCCCTGGAGGCGGCGTCGCAGCAGAGGCACGCGGAGGAGTTCGCGGACGACCCGGGCGTGGTGGTCCCGGCGGTGGTGCACCAGTCGGAGCAGATCCTCGTGACCGAGTGGATGGACGGCATCCCGCTCGCGGAGGTCATCACCGATGGCACCGAGGCGCAGCGGGACCGGGCGGGCCAGCTCCTGGCCCGGTTCCTCTTCTCCGGCCCGGCACGGACCGGGCTGCTGCACGCCGATCCGCACCCGGGGAACTTCCGGCTGCTTCCGGGCACCGACGAGGACGGGGGGCCGGAGTCGTGGCGCCTCGGGGTGCTCGACTTCGGCACCGTGGACCGGCTGCCGGGCGGGCTGCCGGAGACCATCGGCACCTGTCTGCGGATGGCGCTCACCGGTGAGGCCGACACCGTGTACGAACTGCTGCGCACCGAAGGGTTCGTGAAGGAGTCCGTCGCCCTCGCCCCGGACACGGTCCTGGAGTACCTGCTGCCCATCATCGAGCCGGCCGAGGCGGAGGCCTTCGTCTTCACCCGCGGCTGGATGCGCGCCCAGGCGGCCCGGATCGCCGATCCCCGCTCCCCCGCCCATCAGTTGGGCAAGCAGCTCAACCTGCCGCCCTCGTACCTGCTGATACACCGGGTGACGCTGAGCACCATCGGGGTGCTGTGCCAGCTCAACGCGACGGTGCGACTGCGGGCCGAACTGGAGGAGTGGCTGCCGGGCTTCGTGGACCCCGCCGACGCCGGAGACGTGTCACCCGAGGCCCAGGACGCGTGACCGGACGTCCTGTGCGTGTGACCGGACGTCCGCGACGTGTGATCCGATGTCCGGGGCGTCACCACCAGGAGGAGTCGAGACGACCCTCGATCGAGCGGATGTTGGCGCGGGCGCAGTCCTCGCAGAAGTAGCTGCGCCGGCCGTTCTCCACCGAACAGGTCCAGGTCAGGGGCAGGGTGTCGGCGGTCTTGCCGCAGCGCGCGCAGGCGAGGGGTCCCTCGGGGGTACGGGCGTCGTTCATCTTCGTGACGATAACCCGACAAGGCCCCGCGGCCCCGACAACGCACCGCGGGGGCCGGTCCTGACGGACCGGCCCCCGCGACGGCGCCCCGAGGGGCGCGAGGTCACTGCCTAGTGCATGACGGCCATGGCCAGCGCGCGGCGGGCACGCAGCGAGACGCGCTCGGCGCGGCGCTGCATGCGCCGGGCGGCGACCAGGCGCAGGGCCTGGCGTTCCGCCTCGGCCTCATGCCGTCGCTGGTCCATATGCGCACGGGCGAGGGCTTCTGGGATGAGTTGCATTTCACGGGTCCTGTTCTGACGCGCGGTGGGCGCGGCGGAGGGGGAGAAGACTGGGGTCGCGAAGCCGACGGGCTCGCTTGCGGAAGAGGTCATCGGGGCCTGCTTCTGGGGATCGTGCGTGAGGGGGCGGTCGATGGTTCCGGTGGCGCTCATGCCGCGACCGGGTTCTTGCGCGGGCGGCCACGGGGCCGCTTGCGGGCGACGACCACGCCCTGGACGAAGAGCTCGCCACCCCAGACACCCCAGGGCTCACGGCGCTCCTTGGCACCGGCCAGACAGGCCGCCACGAGGGGGCAGGTCTGGCAGAGGGACTTCGCGTACTCGACGTCGGCCGGGGACTCCGCGAAGAAGACCTCCGGGTCGTAGGCGCGACAGGGGACGGGGACGCCGAGGTTCTCGATGGCGTCGTCCAGCGCGGTGAGCGCGGTGAGGGGGGTGACGGGGGTCAAAGCGGGGTCCTCCGTGAGGCCGGGCAGGGGGATCGAATCGGAAGGCGGTACGGACGGGGCGTGCGCTTCGAGTTGCACGGTGGTCTTTCCTCGTCTGGTCGTTCCGGCCTGTTGACCGGGGTTTCGGCTGGTACCGGGTGGTATCTGTCCCGAGGCGCCTTCACGCCGTCGTCCCCGTTCGGGGACAAACAGAAGGGCCGCGGATCCCGGGTGGGGTTCCGCGGCCCTGAAGGCGCCGGTCTGATCATGGATCAGACTGGATCGCTCCAGGGTTCGAGCCCACGGAAGGCCCACATCGTGTGGTGGTGCTTCGTCGTCTGCTGGTTGCCGGCACTGGCCGCCGCAAAGCCATAGGCCGAGGCCTTGCCTGCTGCTACTGCTTCCAGTGCCTTGGTCGGTCGCTCGTCGCGGCGCTCGATGGCGGCCATGCCGAGACCGGAGAGACCGGAGACGGGAAGGCCGGTGACGGGCAGGCCGGCGATAGGCAGACCGGTGCCAATGAACGACGAGGCGGAAAGGCCGAGGGTGCAGGCGGAGACGACGGAGCGATCGGTCATTTTGGCGGTGCTGACGAAGCTGGCGGTGCTGGTCTGGATGGTGTAGCTGATCACTGGAATCGCCTCCTCTCGGCGTCTCGGAGGGCTCGGGTACGAGCCGGACCCTCATGTTCTATTGGACAAGTACAGCACGAAGACAGGGCTTCGAAGAAGCCGCCGTGTCCGTGGTTAAGAACCTATGGGGCTTGACGGGGCGTGCGCAAACTATTTTTCCGACGAGTTTTCCTCAGCTCTCTCCGTCTCCCGCTTCACCCACCCCACCTGCGCAGATGGCCAGGACCTCGTCCCCGAAGCGGTCGAGCTTGCGGGCACCGACGCCGGAGATCGACGAGAGCTCTCCCCCGGTGGAGGGGACACGCTCGGCGATGGCCATGAGCGTCTTGTCGGTGAACACGCAATAGGCCGGCTGGCCGAGCTGCCTGGCCTGATCCGAGCGCCAGTCGCGGAGCCGCTCGTACAGCGCCTCGTCCATGTCCGACGGGCAGTCCTCGCAGCGCATCAGTTTCATCGCGCCCGCCTCGGTGAGGGTCGCCCCGCACACCCGGCACAGGACGGGGCCGCGCGGCTTGCGCCGACCCGCGCCGCCGCGCTCGAAGGAACCGGAGGCACCGGAGCCGTAACCGCCGGAGCCCGCGGCGCCGAGTGTCCCCGAGCCGGGCCGCAGTCCCTTGAGGAAGTGGCTGGGGCGCCGGGAGGCCCGGCCTCCCGGGGAGCGGGAGAGCGCCCAGGAGAGCGTGAGGTGGAGCCGGGCGCGGGTGACGCCGACGTACAGCAGGCGCCGCTCCTCCTCGACCTGCTCGTCGGTCTTGGCGTAGGTGATGGGCATCATGCCCTCGGTGAGGCCGACCAGGAAGACGGCGTCCCATTCGAGGCCCTTGGCGGCGTGCAGCGAGGCGAGGGTGACGCCCTGGACGGTCGGGGCGTGCTGGGCGGCGGCCCGCTCGTCCAGTTCCGCGACCAGGTCGGAGAGGGTGGCGCCGGGCTTGGCACGGGCGAAATCCTCGGCGAGCCGGACGAGGGCGGCGAGGGACTCCCAGCGGTCGCGGACGGAGCCGGAGCCGGTGGGCGGCTGACTCGTCCAGCCCTTGGTGGAGAGGACGGCCCTGACCTGCGCGGGCAGGTCCTCGACGTCGTCGAGCAGGGAGTCGTTGCCACCGGCGCGGGCGGCGCCGCGCAGCGCGATGCCCGCCTCCCGTACCTCCTGGCGCTCGAAGAAGCGCTCGGCGCCGCGGAGCTGGTAGGGCACTCCGGCGTCGGCGAGGGCCTGCTCGTAGACCTCGGACTGGGCGTTGATCCGGTAGAGGACGGCGATCTCGCCGGCCGGGACTCCGGCGGCGATGAGGTCCCTGATGCGGCGGGCGGTGCCCTCGGCCTCGGTCGGCTCGTCGGCGTACTCCGTGTAGACGGGCTCGGGGCCCGGGTCGCGCTGGGAGATCAGCTCCAGGCGGTGCTCGGCGGCCCGGCCGCGGGCCTGACCGAGCAGCCCGTTGGCGAGGTGGACGACCTGCGGGGTGGAGCGGTAGTCGCGGACGAGCTTGACGACCGTGGCGCCCGGGTGCCGGGTGCGGAAGTTCAGCAGGTGGTCGGGGGTGGCGCCGGTGAAGGAGTAGATGGTCTGGCTGGCGTCACCGACGACGCAGAGGTTGTCGCGGTCGCCGAGCCACAGGTCGAGCAGCCGCTGCTGGAGCGGCGAGACGTCCTGGTACTCGTCCACCACGAAGTGCTGGTACTGGCGTCGGATCTGGTCGGCGATGTCGTGCCGGTCCTGGAGGATGCCGACGGTGAGCAGCAGCACGTCCTCGAAGTCGATCACCGAGCGGTCGCGCTTCAGCTGCTCGTACATGGCATAGATCTGGCCAATTTCCGCCGGGTCCCGTGGGGCGTCCCTGACGGACTTGGCGACGACGGCCGGGTAGTCGGCGGGGACGGTCTGGGTGACCTTGGCCCACTCGATCTCCCCTGTGACGTCCCTGAGCTCGTTCCGGTCGAGCCGGATCCCGCACCGGGCCGCGGCCTCGGCGACCAGCTGGACCTTCCTCTCCAGGAGCCGGGGCAGATCGCCACCGACTGCTTTCGGCCAGAAGAACTGGAGCTGGCGGAGGGCCGCGGAGTGGAACGTACGGGCCTGGACTCCGCCCGCGCCGAGCTCGCGGAGCCGGCCGCGCATCTCGCCCGCGGCGCGGTTGGTGAACGTGACGGCCAGCACGCTGGCGGGCTGGAGTATGCCCGCCCGCACCCCGTACGCGATCCGGTGGGTGATGGCCCGCGTCTTGCCCGTGCCGGCTCCCGCCAGCACGCACACCGGGCCGCTCAGGGCCAGGGCGACCTCGCGCTGCTCCGGGTCGAGCCCGTCGAGCACCGCGTCGGCCGTCTCCGGGACCTGCGGGAAAAGAGTGGAGTGCGTTGCTGCTGTCACCCCCCAATGCTGCCAGGTCGCGCGCGATCGGTGCCGAGCGTTGTCCACAGGCGCGTGCCGCCGGTCATACGAATTCCGGGAATGGCCCGGTCGGGGCGTACGTTCTCCTTCTCGGCACCCGTCAGCGAACGAAGAGGAGCGCCTCGCCATGCAGGGCACTGTGACGATGTACAGCACCACGTGGTGCGGCTACTGCCGTCGGCTGAAGAGCCAGATGGACCGCGAGGGCATCGCGTACACGGAGATCAACATCGAGCAGGACCCGGATTCGGCGGCGTTCGTCGAGAAGGTCAACGGCGGCAACCAGACCGTCCCGACAGTTCTGGTAGTTCCCGCCCAGGGGGTCTCTGAGGTCGTCATGACGAACCCGAGCCTTGCCCAGGTCAAGCAGGCGCTCGGCGCCTGACTCTCGCGAGACGCAACCCCCGGTCGGCCTGACGCTGATCGGGGGTTTTGTGTGCCTGGGGACCCCAGCAGCAGGACAAGGAAGCCCGCCCTCGGCACGCCCGGTATCGGCTACCGCCGTAGTCGACAGGAGACCGTCATCACCCGAACTCCTACACGTGTCCCACAGGGGCGCAAGAGACTGAGCACTCCCCCTGGCGGCCGTCGCCAACAGAAGCTCTCAACGCGCGAAAGCAGAGCCGCAGGTTCAGAGCGTGAGCACAGGCCGGGTGGAGAAAACCTCGCAAAGGTCTTCACCGTCCGGGCCATACACGAACTCGACCATGGATGGGTTTGCGATGGGCGGTGGCCAGGGGCAGCCATGCCAGCATGTGACCGTAGCCGCCGCACACCGACTCGCCACCGTCCCCGCCGTGGACCGCAGAGGCGTCGCTCGTCAGCTCTGTACGGTAGGTGTCGTAGGAGATGCGTAGACCGAAGGCGCTCAGCTGGTTCTGCGGGCCAATGCGGTCCCCGTAGGGGATGCGGTCGAGGGGGCAGTCGTTTCCCCACCGGAACAGGGTCTGCTCCGGCTCCACAAGCGTGCTCCCACTCGTCGGAGCTCGGCATCCGCAGGCCACGAGCCGCGAGAACAGCCGGCATGTCAGCAGGCGACTCGGTCAGGTGCTCGTCCTCCACAGCCATGAGCACAGTGGCCAAGACGACGCTCCGGCGGAGGCTGAGCACCTGCGCGAGGTGGGCCCGCAGGTCGGGTCCGTAGCCGAAGCCCTGGTCCAGGCTCTCGGCGTAGTCGGCAGTCTGCTGCGGGGTCGGCTGCCAGCTGTCCAGGTCAAAGCCGAGGGGCACCGGCCCTCCGGGTATCAGAGCGAATTCCTGCTCGTTCCGCTCGATCCGGACGCGATGCAGCGGGGCACCGAGGTGCTCCGTGGTCTCGATGAGGGTCACCCGGCCATCCACCAGGCCAGCGGCCTGCTCGGCGACGCGGCGTAACTCGGCCAATCGGCTCCGCGAGGCAGAACACGAGCCGCCGCCCTTCTGACTCGGAACGACAGAAGGCCCCCAAATCGGGGGCCGTCCTCGCCTGCTCATCCTGCATCAGGCGGACGCCGGAACCACCGTGACTTCCCCTGCTCCCTGGGCTTCCTCCTGGCCTTTCGCCCGCTGTGTTGTCCGCTCCGCGTCGAAGTCCTCCCAGCGGCTGACGATCTCCCACTCCACACCCGTAAGCGGCTTCGGCTTCCCGTACGGCTTTCCGTGCAACGAGATCGGCGTGATCGGTGAGAGCACCTGAGAAGACTTGGAGGGCAGGTCCCAGTACGAAATGCCCTGTTGCTTGATGCTCTCGATCAGGTCGCCGGGATCGACGGCCAGGACGTCATGTCCGAAGTACGCCTTGACCTTGTGCTTCTTCAGCCATTCACGCCGTTCGTCGACACTCGACCGCTCCCACCACTCCGCGTAGCTCTCGCCCGTCCCCGTCCACACGGTCACCGGCTTCGGCCCCTCCAGGTTGGTGACCTTCTCTCGGTCCTGGGCAAGGCTGGCGACTTGCGAGGCGTACGCGACGGCGCTGAGCTCGTCCTGCTGGAGTTCCTTCAGGAGCTGGTTCATCTTGCCGTCGATCACGGCAAGCTTCGCGGCACGACTGTCGTCGATGGTCGTCGACTCCATCCGTTCCAAGTGGCCGATCTCGCCCAACAGGGTCGACTCCAGCCAGGGGTACAGGTCTTCGGCCCAGAACCTCTGCTTCGGGCATGCCTGGATGCCCTTGCTCTTGTTGCCGTGACAGCGGTACCGCTCGTGCTTGCCCTTGGCCGGGTCGCCCTTCACGAAGTAGAGGGCGCTTCCGCACAACAGGCAGAACGTCACGCCCACCGTCGGCGACGTAGAGCCCTTCTGCTTCTTGTACTTGACCGAGGCGACGGCTTCCGACAGCTTCGTCCACTCCTCCTCGTTCAGTACGGGCTCAGAGCGCATGACAGGCGTGCCGTCGTCGTTGCGGGCTACGGCGCCACTGGCGCGTACGTACTCGCAGAAGGTCGGCGTCTGAGCCGGACCCGGACACGAAGAAACCCCCGACCACACGGCCGGGGGTTTCTTCGTGTTCGGGTCAGACCGCGTCGCCCGGCTTCGGGAGGGGCTTGCCGTACCAGCGCTCGATCAGGCGGGAGGCGATCGAGATGCCGTACGGCGGGAGCACCTCGCCGGACTCGAAGGCGGCGGTCATGTCGTCGCGGGAGAACCAGCGGGCCTCCTGTATCTCCTCGCCGTCCACGGTGATCTCCGAGGAGGTCGCGCGGGCGAAGAAGCCCAGCATGAGGCTGGACGGGAACGGCCAGGGCTGGCTGGCGATGTACTCGACCTCGCCGACCGTGACGCCGGCCTCCTCGAAGACCTCGCGGACGACCGACTGCTCGATGGACTCGCCGGGCTCGACGAAGCCCGCGAGGGTCGAGAAGCGGCCCTCCGGCCAGTGGACCTGGCGGCCCAGGAGGATGCGGTCCTGCTCGTCCGTGACCGCCATGATCACGGCCGGGTCGGTGCGCGGGTAGTGCTCGGCGCCGCAGGCCTGGCAGCGGCGGATGTGGCCGGCCGCCGCGATGACCGTGCGCTCGCCGCAGCGCGAGCAGAAGCGGTGGAGTCGCTGCCAGTTCTCCAGGGCCACCGCGTGCACCATGAGGCCCGCGTCGCGGTCCGAGAGCAGCAGGCCCGCCTCGCGGAGGCCGGCCGGGCGGGCGGACTGGTCCATGCGGCCCGGCAGGGAGTCCTTCTGGAGCGCGAAGTACGAGACGCCTTCGGCGTCGGTGCCCAGGAAGTAGCGGTGGGTCTCGGTGACCGGGGCCTCGAACGCCGGGGTCGTGACCAGTTCGGTCCGGCCGTCGGGAGTGTCGTCGATCAGCACCTGGCCGCCCGAGACCACGAAGACACGGGTCGTGGGGTGGCTCCAGGCGGCCGCGAGCCACGCCTCGTCGAGGCGGTGGTGCGCGGCGCGGTCGATGCCGCTCGGAGCGGTGAGCGAGATCGGCCGGTCCGCCGGCGCGTTCTTCAGGTCCGGCGCGTTCTTCAGGGTGCTCACAGGTGCTTCCAACTCCCCCGGATCGGTGTGTGGGTTCAGCGCTCGGCGGTCAGGGCCTGGGGCAGGGCGCCCCACAGGTGGGCGGTCGTCTCGACGCCCTTCATGAGGAGATCGAGTTCGATCTTCTCGTTGGGGGCGTGCCAGCCGTCGGACGGTACCGAGATGCCGAGGAACAGGACGGGTGCGTCCAGGACGTCCTGGAGGTCGGCGGCCGGGCCCGAGCCGCCCTCGCGGGTGTAGCGGACCTTGGCGCCGTCGAAGGCCCGGCTCATGGCCCCGGCGACCGCCTTGAGGGCGGGGTGGTCCAGCGGTGTGAGGCAGGGGCGGGTGGGGGCGCCGAAGACGATCCCGTACCGGATGCCGGCCGGGACGAGTCCGGCGAGCCAGTCCCGCACCGCGAGTTCGATCTTGTCCGGGTCCTGGCCCGCGACGAGGCGGAACGACAGCTTGAGCTGGGCGGAGGCGGGGACGATCGTCTTGCCGCCGGGGCCCTGGTAGCCGCCGCCGATGCCGTTGACCTCGGCCGTCGGGCGGGCCCAGACCCGCTCCAGGGTGGTGAAGCCGGCCTCGCCGAGCGTGCCGTGCGACTTCGCCGTACGCAGCCAGGCCTCCTCGTCGAAGGGCAGCTCGGCGACGAGGGCGCGCTCGGCGTCGGTGAGTTCCGTCACTCCGTCGTAGAAGCCGGGGATCGCCACGCGCTCCTGCTCGTCGTGGAGCGCGGCGACGATCCGGCCGGCGACGGTGGCCGGGTTCGGGACGGCGCCGCCGAAGGAGCCGGAGTGGACGTCCTGGTCGGGGCCGTACAGCTCGATCTCGCAGTCGGCGACCCCGCGCATGCCGGTGCAGACGGTGGGGGTGGTCTCGGACCACATGCCGGTGTCGGAGACGATCACGGCGTCGGCGGCGAGCCGCTCGGCGTGCGCCTCGACCAGGGCGCGGAAGTGCGGGGACCCCGACTCCTCCTCGCCCTCGACGATCAGCTTGAGGTTGACGGCGGGCGCCGTGCGGCCGGTGGCGGCGAGGTGGGCGCGGACGCCGAGGGTGTGGAAGAACACCTGGCCCTTGTCGTCGGCCGCCCCGCGCGCGTACATCCGGCCGTCGACCACGGTCGGTTCGAACGGGTCCGTGTGCCAGCCGTCCTCGCGGTCCGCGGGCTGCACGTCGTGGTGGCCGTAGACGAGGACGGTCGGGGCGTCGGGGTCGTCGGAGGGCCACTCGGCGAACACCGCGGGGGCGCCGTCGGTCTCCCAGACCTCGACCGTGGTGAACCCGGTCCCGGTGAGCTTGGCCGCGAGCCACCCGGCGCTGCGCCGAACGTCCCCCGCCCGGTCCGGCTGGGCGGACACGGAGGGGATGCGCAGCCACTCGGCCAGGTCGCCGAGGAAGGCGGCACGGTGCTGGTCGATGTACGTGCGTACGGCATGGACGGCGCTGTCCGGGGTCTCGCTCATGCCTCCGAGCCTATCCGGCGTCCGGGGGTGCTCCGCCAAGCAGGATGGCTTCGAGCTCGGCCCGGCCCGGCAGGCGGGCGGGCCGGGCCACCTCACCCGTACGGACGTAGACGAAGGCGGCGGCCACGTCCTCGGGCGCGAGGCCGTGCTGCTCGGCCCAGGCGAGCCGGTAGATCGCGAGCTGGAGGGGGTCGGCGGTGCGCACCCGGCTGGTCTTCCAGTCGACGATCTCGTACACGCCGGAGTCCGGGTCCCGGTAGACGGCGTCGATGCGGCCCCGCACGACCCGGCCGCCGAGCGTGAGGTGCACGGGGACCTCGACGCGGTACGGGGTGCGGTGGGCGTACGCGGTACGGGCGAAGGCCTCCTTGAGCTCGTCGAGGTCCCGCTCGTCGAGGATCTCGGGCTCGCCCGAGAAGTCCTCGCCGCCGGGCAGCTCCTCCGGGCCGAGGAACGGCAGCGGCAGCTCCTCGAAACGGGACTCCACCCACGCGTGGAACCGGGTGCCCCGGCGGGCGGCCGGCTGCGGCGCCTTGGGCATGGGCCTGGCCAGCTCCTGGGCGAAGCCGTCGGGGTCGGCGGCGAGGCGCAGCACCTGGGAGGCGGAGAGGTAGGCGGGGAGCAGGACGTCACGGGTGGTGGCGCGGGCACGGCGGAGTTCGGTGGTGAGGGCGGTGAGGTCGCGGTCCCAGGAGGCGATGGCGCGGGCGTCCTCGGGGGTGAGGTCGGGGTACGGCTCCGAGGGCGGGGCCTCGGGCTCCCTCGGTGCGGGTACCGCGTCCGCGTGGGTGTCCTCCGGGAGGGCCTCCTCTTCCCAGAGGGGTTCCTCCTCGTCGGGCCAGAGGTCCTCCGGGTGCGGGTCCTGGGGTGCGGGCGCCGTGCTGGTGGGGTCGTGCCCCACCGTCCCGCCCTGCGGGGCGATCGCCCACAACCGGTGACGAACGAGATCCGCAGCCTCCTTGCGGCGCTTGAACGAGTCCTCGTCCAGCGGCAGGGGCCAGGCCTGGTCCCCGTCCCGGTCCGTCAGCGACGGGTTCTCCGCGTCCTTCTCCGGTTCCTCCGTCCAGGCCTCGATGTCGCCGTGGCCCGCCGCGCAGTGGTCGTACAGCGCCTGCATGAAGTCCGAGGGGCCGCGGGGCTTCTTCTGGGTCGGGCCCCACCAGTGGGCGGAGCCGAGCAGGAGGGAGCGGGGGCGGGTGAAGGTGACGTAGCCGAGGCGGAGCTCCTCGGTGTGCTGGTGGTCCCGCATCTCGTTCTTGAAGGCGGTGAGGGACTTCGCGTTCCACGTGTCGATCGTCGGCAGGGTGGCCGCGTCGCCGCGGAGGTCGTGCGGGAGCACCTGCGGCTGTGAGGTCCACGACTCGCGGGCGCGGGTGCTGGGGAACTGACCGGTGACGAGGCCGGGGACGGCGACGACGTCCCACTCCAGGCCCTTGGACTTGTGGGCGGTGAGGACCTTGACGGTGTTCTCGCCGCCCGGGAGGGCGCTGTCGAGGCCCTTCTCGAACTGGACGGCCGTGCGCAGGAAGCCGAGGAAGGCGAGCAGGCTGGCCTCGCCGTCGAGGGAGGCGAAGCCGGCGGCGATGTCGAGGAAGTGGCCGAGGGTCTCCCGGCGGCGGGCGGCGAGCGCGTGCGGGGAGGCGGAGAGTTCGACCTCCAGGCCGGTCGCCGTGAGCACCCGGTGCAGTACGTCCATGAGGGGGTCGGCGAGGGAGCCGCGCAGGGCGCGGAGTTCCGCTGCGAGGCGCGCGAAGCGGATCCGGGCGTCGGCGGAGAACGCCAGGCCGTCGTCGGCCGCGCCGCCGGAGTCGAGGAAGGTGTCGAGCGCGTCGGCGAGGGAGACGACCTCGGCCGGGTCGACGCCCTCGACGGCGGCGGCGAGCCGCTGCTCGGGGTCGGGCTCCTCGCCGCCCCGGTGGACCAGGAGCCGGGCCCGGCGCCCGAGGAGGGCGAGGTCCCGGGGGCCGATCCGCCAGCGCGGGCCGGTGAGGAGCCGGACGAGGGACGCGTTGGCCCCGGGGTCCTGGAGGACCTCGCAGACGGCGACGAGGTCGGCGATCTCGGGCAGGTGGAGGAGGCCGGAGAGGCCGACGACCTCGACAGGTACGTCGCGGGCGACGAGGGCCGCGTGGATGGCGGGGAAGTCGGTGGCGGTACGGCACAGGACGGCGATCTCGCCGGGCTCGCGGCCGGTGCGGACGAGGTGGGCGAGGGAGTCGGCGAGCCAGTCGATCTCCTCCGCGTGGGTGGGGAGGAGCGCGATGCGGACGCTGCCGTCGTTCTCGGCGCCGGGCGCGGGGCGCAGCGCCTCCACGCCCGCGTGCATGGCGCGCAGGGGGGCGGCGAGGCCGTTGGCGAGGTCGAGGAGGCGGCCGCCGCTGCGCCGGTTCTCGGAGAGGGAGTAACGGCTCGCGGGGCTGCCGTCCGCGTGCGGGAAGTGCTCGGGGAAGTCGTCCAGGTTGGCGACGGAGGCGCCGCGCCAGCCGTAGATGGCCTGACAGGGGTCGCCGACGGCGGTCACGGCGTGGCCGGTGCCGGTGACGTCGCCGTTGCCGGAGGTGCCCTGGCCGAAGAGGCCGGAGAGCAGCAGTCGCTGGGCGACGGACGTGTCCTGGTACTCGTCGAGGAGGACGACCCGGAACTCCTCGCGGAGGATCTCGCCGACCTCGGGCCGGGTGGTGGCCAGCTCGGCGGAGCGGGCGATCTGGTCGCCGAAGTCGAGCAGGTCGCGGGAGCGTTTGGCGGCGCGGTAGCGGACGACGAGGTCGAGGAGTTCCCGGCGGGCGGCGGCGGCCTCGGGGATCTTGCGCAGCTCGGCGTTGCTGAGCTTGGCGCCGGCGAGGCCGGTGAGCAGCTCGGAGTCGTACGCGAGGAGCCGCTCGGGCCGTACGAGGTGTTCGGCGAGCTCGGCGTCGAGGGCGAGCAGGTCGGTGATGAGGGTCGGGAAGGACCGGGTCAGGGCCGGGTACGGGCCGGGGGCCTCGCGCAGGACGCGGGCGGCGAGCTGGTAGCGGGTGGCGTCGGCGAGGAGCCGGGAGGTGGGTTCGAGGCCGATGCGGAGGCCGTGGTCGGTGAGGAGCTGCCCGGCGAACGCGTGGTACGTGGAGATGCGGGGCTCGCCCGGCGGGTCGTCCGGGTCGATGACGTCGGGGTCGGTGACTCCGGCGCGGACGAGGGCGGTGCGGACGCGCTCGGCGAGTTCTCCCGCGGCCTTGTTGGTGAAGGTGAGACCGAGGACCTGCTCGGGGGCCACCTGGCCCGTGCCGACCAGCCAGACCACCCGGGCGGCCATCACCGTCGTCTTGCCGGAGCCGGCTCCGGCCACGACGACCTGCGGGGCGAGCGGCGCGGTGATGCAGGCCGTCTGCTCCGGGGTGAAGGGGATGCCGAGGAGCTCCTTGAGCTGCTCGGGGTCGGTGATGCGTGCGGTCACCTCAAAGAGGCTAACGCGGACCACCGACAGTCCGGTCCGCGCACGGCGCGCGACGGCTCTCCGGCGGCGCGCGACGGCTCTCCGGCGGCGCGCGACGGCTCTCCGGCGGCGCGCGACGGCTCTCCGGCGGCTGGTGGCGGCTCTCCGGCGGCTTGGGCACGCCGTTCAAGCCGCCGCAAGCTCCGCGGTGATTCGCCTCACGCGGGCGTGCCCCTCTGCAGCTTGGAGAGGTCGACCGTCTCGTCGGCGGGCGGGACGACCACGTCGACGGGCTTGTCGTAGTCCGAGAGCGTCATCGAGCCGGGTTCGTCGCCGCCCGTCTTGACCATCTTCAGGATGTACGGCTTGCCCTCCTGGGCGACGGACACGGTGGTGGTCTCACCGCCGGCCTTCTTCTTCACCAGGGTCGCGACGGGGGTGCCGTCGACCTCGGCGTCGGGGCCCCTGGTCAGTCCTTCGCGCTCCGCCTTGTCCTCGTCCTTGTCCTTGTCCTTGTCGAGGTCGGCGAGGAGTTCCTTCAGGTCGCAGATGCCGCCGAGGTCGCCGCTGCCGGGCTGCCCCGGAGCGATCTTCAGCCAGCGACCCTTGACCAGCTCGATCGTGGTGTCGATCTGCGCCTCGGACATGCCCTGGGAGGTCATGGAGGTGCGCCAGAAGGCCTCGTCGCCCTTCATGTAGGTGATCTCGTCGAGGCGGCGGAGTTCCGCGGTGCCGCCCTTGATCTTCATGAGGCCTGTGCACTCGGAGCGGTCGTTGACGGCGAAGTCGATGTCGAGCGGCTGGCCGTCCGTGACGATCCGGCCCGCCATGCGGAGCGAGGTCGCCGAGCGGGTCGCGGTGACGGCCTTGTCGCCGATCTCGTCGGGAGTGAGGTCGGCGAAGGGATCCGGGGACGGGGCCGAGGCGGGCGCGGCCACGGCCAGCACCGCGGCCGGCGCGGCCTGAGCGGCGCCGGCCGGAGGGCCCGCGGTCGCCGCCCAGGCCGCCGTCGGCGCGGGACCGGCGACGACGGCCGCGCAGACGACGGCGGTGGCAAGGAGTTTTCGGTCGGGACGGGGCGCCATGTGAGCCTCCTCGCGGATTCCCCGAGGGCTCTCACCAGGGTCGCCCCACGCGCGCGTGGCCGCTACTCCTGCCGTGGGAAGGGCGTGGTGAAGGGCGTCAGGAGGCGCCCTTCATCAGCTCCTCCATGTCGACGATCTGGTCGGCCGACGGGGCCTTGGCGGTGACCGGCTTGTCGAAGTCGCTCAGGGTGATCGTGCCGGGCTCCTCGCCGCCGGTCTCCACGACGCGCAGGACGTACGGCTTGGCCGCGTCCTTGGCGACGTAGAAGGTGGTGGTCTCGCCCTTCTCGCCCTTCTTCGTCAGGGTGGCGGCGGGCTTGCCGTCGACATCGGCGTCGGCGCCGCGGGTCATGCCCTTGCGCGGCGTCTCCTCGTCCATGTCCTTGACGATGGTCTTGAGGTCGCAGAAGGCGGAGGGGTCGTCCGAGCCGGCGTCGGCGGGCATCTTGAGCCAGCGGCCCTTGAGCATCTCGGCCATGGCGCCGGACTCGTCCGCCGAGGCGCCGTCCTCGCCGCCGCTGGAGCGCCAGAAGGCGTCGTCGCCCTTCATGTAGCTGGCGCCGCCGGTGCCGACGAGCTCGGCCTTGCCGCCCTTGGGGGCCTGCATCGTGCCCTTGCAGTTGCCCTTGTCGTCGACGGAGAAGTCGACGGTCAGCTCTTCACCGTCGGTCTTGCTGGTGCCGCTCATACGGAGCGCGGTGGCCGACTTCGTCGTCTCGACGGCCTTGTCCGCGATGGCGTCCGCGGTGAGGCCCGTGAAGGGGTCGGCGGGCTTGTCGTCGCCCTTGGAACAGCCCGTGACACCGGCGACCACGGCCACGCAGACCGTCGCCACTGCCCAGAGATTCCTGTTGGCCCTCATGCGCGTACTCCTCAGCGTCTTTCACGGCTTGTCTTCACGACGCCCTTATGAGGGCGACGCGGAGAGAGTGACCGCGCAGGGCGTGCAAAGGATGTACGAACAGGAACGTGACGCTCCCCACAAGGCGAAGGACGAGGGCGGCCCAGGGCGGCCGAAGAGGTCAGTCGACGACCTGGCGGCCCTCCGGCTGGGCGCTGCACGAGGCCCGGAAGGCGCAGTTCGCGCAGTGCTGGCCGGTGGTCGGGGAGAAGCGCTCGTCGAGGACCCGGCCGGCCGCGGTGGCGAGCAGGTCGCCGACCCACTCCCCCGCGAGCGGCTCCTGCGCCTGGACCTTCGGGAGGGCGTCGCCGCCCTCCTTCTGGGGTGCGGGCTGCCGCAGCTGTACGAGTTCTGCGCCGCCCGGCTCGGGCCGGCGGCCGTCGAAGACCTCGTCGAGGGCGCCCTCCCGTACCGCGAGCTGGTAGACGGCGAGCTGCGGGTGGTGGGCGACCTCGTCGCGGGTGGGGGCCGACTTGCCGGTCTTGAAGTCGACGACGTAGGCGCGGCCCTGCTCGTCCGTCTCGACGCGGTCCATCGAGCCACGGATGCGGACCTCGTACTCGCCCGCCTCCAGGGTCACGTCGAAGCCGTGCTCGGAGGCGGCGGGGGTGCGGCCGCCCCGGTCCATGACGTGCCAGCTCAGGAAGCGTTCCAGTGCCACGCGTGCGTGCTGCTTCTCCTGCGCCGACTTCCAGGGCGCGTCGAAGGCGAGGGCGTCCCAGACGGAGTCCAGGCGGGCCATGAGGACGTCCAGGTCAGCGGGGGTACGGCCGGAGGCGACCTCGTCGGCGAGGACGTGGACGACGTTGCCGAAGCCCTGGGCGGCGGTCGCGGGGGCGGCGGCCTTGACCTCGCGGCCCAGGAACCACTGGAGGGAGCAGGTGGTGACCAGGTTCTCCAGGGCGCTCGGCGACAGGGCGACGGGCAGGTCGCGGTCGCGCAGCGGCACCGTGCTGTGCGTCGGCTCGAACAGGCCCCACCAGCGGTCCGGGTGCGCGGCGGGGACCAGCGGCTGGCCGTCCTCGTCGGTGAGCGCGGCGAGCTCGGCGAGGCGCTGGGCGGCCGCGTCCCTGAGCGCGGGCGAGGCGGCCGGGTCGACGGTGGTGGCGCGCAGTTCGGCGACCATGGCGGAGACGGCGAGCGGGCGGCGGGGGCGGCCGGGGACGTCCTTCGGTTCGGCGCCGAGTTCGGTGAGGAACCGGGAGGGCTGGTCGCCGTCCTCGGCGGCGGCCTTCACCGCGGTGACGACGAGCCGGTCGCGGGCGCGGGTGGCGGCCACGTAGAAGAGCCGGCGTTCCTCGGCGAGGAGGGCGCCGGGGGTGAGGGGCTCGGCGAGGCCGTCGCGGCCGATCCGGTCGGCTTCGAGGAGGGAGCCGCGGCGGCGCAGGTCGGGCCAGAGGCCCTCCTGGACGCCCGCGACGACGACGAGGCTCCATTCGAGGCCCTTGGAGCGGTGGGCGGTCATCAGGCGGACGGCGTCGGGGCGGGTGTGGCGGCGGGTGAGGGTGTCGGCGGCGATGTCCTGGGCGTCGAGCTCTTCGAGGAAGTTGAGGACGCCGCGGCCGCCGACGCGTTCCTCGGCGCGGGCCGCGGTCTCGAAGAGGGCGCAGACGGCGTCGAGGTCGCGGTCGGCGTTGCGGCCGGCGGGACCGCCGCGCAGGGCGGCGCGCTCCAGGCGGCCGGGCCAGGGGGTGCCGTTCCAGAGGACCCAGAGGGCCTCCTCGGCGGTGCCGCCCGCCGCGAGGAGTGCCCGGGTCTCCCGGAGGAGGTCGCCGAGCCGCTTCGCGCCGCGGGTGTACGCGGGGTCGTGCGCGACGAGGCGCGTCGGCTCTGCGAGGGCGCGGGCGAGGAGGACGTCGGAGGGGGGCGGGACCTTGTTGCCGGCGGCGCGCTCCTCGTCCCTGAGGGCGCGGCCCAGGCGGCGGAGGTCGGCCGGGTCCACGCCGGCGAGGGGCGAGGCGAGCAGTTCGAGCGCGGTCTCTACGGGGAGCCAGGCGGCGTCGGGCTCGGGCTCGGTGAGTGCGGGGTCCGAAGGGGGCGTCGACGGTGCGGCGCCGTGGGTGGTTGTGCCCACCCTCCCCCAGGCTCTCGACTTCGCTCGAGCGGGGGGCACCCCCGTCGCCCCGGCGGAACGCATGCCCACGACCAGGTCCGAATCAGGCGCGGGCTCGCCCACGACGTGGTCCGCCCCCGCCACCGCCCGCAGGGCGAGGAGCAGGGGTGCCACCGCCGGTTCGTGGCGGAGCGGGGTGTCCGACGCGTCGGTCTCCACCGGGACGCCCGCCGAGGTGAGGGCGCGGCGGAGGGACGGGAGGGAGGCGGCGGCGCGGGTGAGGACGGCCATGTCCTGCCAGGGGACGCCGTCCTCCAGGTGGGCGCGGCGCAGCAGGTCGGCGATGTTCTCGGCCTCCGCGGAGGCCGTCGGGTAGGTGTACGCCTCCGCCCCGCCCCCGTCCCGCGCCGCCGTGAGGTCGCGGTGGGCGCGGACCTTGTCGGCGGGGAGCCGGGGCATCGGCATCCGCTGGGCGAGCAGCCGGGTCGCCCCGAGCAGGCCGGCTCCGGAGCGGCGCGCGGTGCGCAGGACGCGTACGGCGGCGCCGCCGAAGGAGGAGGGGAAGTCGAGGATGCCGTTCACGTCGGCGCCGCGGAAGGCGTAGATGGACTGGTCGGGGTCGCCGAAGGCGACCACCGTGCGGCGTCCGCCGCCCGCGAGCGCGTGGAGGAGCCGGACCTGCGCGGGGTCGGTGTCCTGGTACTCGTCGACGTAGACCGCGTCGTACGCGGGCAGGCTGATGTCCTCGGCGAGCAGGACGGCCCGGTGGACGAGTTCGGTGTAGTCGAGGACGCCCTGGAGGTCGAGGACGTCGAGGTACTCGGCGAGGAAGCCGGCCGCGGCCTTCCAGTCGGGGCGGCCGACGCGGTCGGCGAACCGGGCGAGCGCGTCGGGTCCGAGGCCGAGCTCCCGGGAGCGCGCGAGGACGGCCCGTACCTCGTCGGCGAAGCCGCGGGTGGTGAGGCAGGCGCGCAGTTCGTCGGGCCAGCGGATGCTCCCGAGGCCGGTCTTCTCCAGGTCGACGTGGCCGGCGAGCAGCTCGCGTACGGCGAGGTCCTGCTCGGGTCCCGAGAGGAGCCGCAGGGGTTCGGCGAAGAGTTCGGCGTCCTGGTGGGCGCGGATCAGGGCGTAGCAGTACGAGTGGAAGGTGGTGGCCTGGGGCGGGCGGCGGCCGCCGAGCCGGGCGGCCATGCGGTCGCGGAGTTCGACGGCGGCCTTGCGGCTGAAGGTGAGGACGAGGAGGCGTTCGGGGTCGGCGCCGTTCTCCATGCGGGCGGCGACGGACTCGACCAGGGTCGTGGTCTTGCCGGTGCCGGGTCCGGCGAGGACGAGAAGCGGTCCGCCGGTGTGGTCAACCACTTCCCGTTGGGCTGCGTCCAGGTGAGGGGGATCCATCGGGGCCGGCGTGGTACGCACCAGTCGGTACGCGCCCGGGGTCCGCTGCCGTCCCGGACCGGGGTACGGCTGTCCCTGGTGCGGCGGCGTACGCCGGGTGGTGGAGGAGGTACTCACGTGGGTCGCCGGTCCTGGTGGGAGTGGTGGTGCGGGTGAGGCGGCCGTCCGCCGCGGCCGGCCGCCGAGCGCGCCGGCCCGCCGTCGCGGAGGACGCGAACGTCGACGTTACGCGAAACGGCCCGTCGCCGAGCCGTACTCCGGGCCCCGTTCCACCCTCCGGGCGGAGCCGTACGCGCCCCGGGCGGAGCCGTATCCGCCGTGTCCGGCCGGTCCCACCCCGGCCGGCTCCCTCAGGTGTGAGTTCCGTCCCAGCGCGCCCGCCGCATGTCGATCCTCGGTACGTGTCCCTCGGCCGCTCGGCCGGCCTCGCGCAGCGGGGTGCCCTCCTCCCGGTAGTGGTCGAGGGCCCTCAGCTCGTGTCCCGGCAGCAGCGTGCCGTCCGCGCGGACCACCCGCCACCAGGGCGCCGTCCCGCCGTACAGGGCCATCACCCGGCCCACCTGGCGCGGCCCGCCCTCGCCCAGCCACTCGGCGACGTCGCCGTAGGTCATCACCCGGCCGGGCGGGATCCCGTCGGCGACGTCGAGCACCCGCTCCGCGTACTCGGGCAGTTCTCCGGTCTCCCCCACAGGCTCCTCCGTGCTCATCCGCCCCATCGTGCCTCACCCCACCGACATGGCCCTGATGCCTCCGCGCGGCGGGTCTTCATGCCACCATCGTGCGGGCGGTGACTGGTGATACGAGATCAAGAGCGACAAGTACAAGAACAAACACACAGACAAGAACAAACGCACGCACAAGAACGAGAACGAGAACAACACGACGCGCATGCAGAGACGGACATGGTGATGGGGCAGGACACGCAGCCTCCTGAAGAGGGCAAGGCCGACGTGCCCGAGCGGGTCTCCGGTGACGAACCGCTGCTCGCCGCCCGCGTGCACCGGCCCTCCGACCTCATGCGGCTGCTCGCCGGTCTCCTCGCCATCGCTCTGGTCATCGCCGTCGCCGCGTTCGCCCACGCGACGACCTCGGGCCTCGAGGAGGACATCAACAAGGGCGCCGTCGGCGCACCCGACGTCTTCGTCAAGATCGCCGGCCTCGTCTCCTCCATCGCCGTCCTGCTCGTCCCCGTGGCCTTCGCCATCGAGCGCCTGATCAAACGGGACGGCCTGCGCATCGCCGACGGCGTCCTCGCCGCCGTCCTCGCGCACGGCGTCACCCTCGCCACCGACCTCTGGGTCGCCCAGGCCGCGCCCGGCACGATCCAGGACGCGCTGACCCAGGCGCAGTCCGGCGGCGGGCTCACCGACCCGGTGCACAACTACCTGGCCCCGGTGATCGCGTACATGACCGCCGTCGGCATGGCCCGCAGGCCGCGCTGGCGGGTCTCGCTCTGGGCGGTTCTGCTGCTCGACGCGTTCACGATGCTGGTGGCCGGCTACACCACCGCGCTCTCGATCATCCTGACCGTCCTGATCGGCTGGACGGTGGCGTACGGCACGCTGTACGCGGTCGGCTCCCCCAACGTCCGGCCCACCGGGCAGACCCTCCTCGCCGGCCTGCGCCGGGTCGGCTTCCGGCCGGTGACGGCGCTGCGCGCCGAGGGCGTCCCCGACGCGGCGGACAGCGGCGACCGGGGCCGCCGGTACATCGTGACCCTGGAGGAGGGGCCCCCGCTCGACGTCACCGTCGTCGACCGGGAACAGCAGGCGCACGGCTTCTTCTACCGCGCGTGGCGCAGGCTCACCCTGCGGACGATCACCACCCGCCGCTCGATCGTCTCCCTGCGCCAGGCCCTGGAACAGGAGGCGCTCCTCGCGTACGCGGCGATCGCCGCCGGGGCGAACGCGCCGAAGCTGATCGCCACCTCGGAGCTCGGCCCGGACGCCGTGATGCTGGTGTACGAGCACATCGGCGGCCGGAGCCTGGACTCGCTGGACGACCACGAGATCACCGACGAGCTGGTCCGCAGCGCCTTCCGGCAGATGCGGGCGCTCCAGTCGCGCCGGATCGCGCACCGCAGGCTCACCGGCGACGCGATTCTGGTGGATCGTTCCGGCAGGGTGATCCTCACCGATCTGCGGGGCGGCGAGATCGCCGCCGGCGATCTGATCCTGCGGATGGACATCGCCCAGCTGCTCACCACCCTCGGCCTGCGGATCGGGGCCGAGCGAGCGGTCGCCGCGGCCGTCGAGGTGCTCGGCCCGGACACGGTCGCCGACTGTCTGCCGCTGCTCCAGCCCATCGCGCTGAGCCGCTCCACGCGCGCGACGCTGCGGAAACTGGCCAGGGAGCGGTCGGCCCGCGAGCGGGAGGCCGTACTCGCCGCCTCGGAGGCTGCCAAGCACGAACGGGAGCTGGCGAAGGGCCAGGCGGCGGAGGTCGCCGCGGACCCGACGCTCGTACGCGCCGAGACCAAGGCCGAGAAGAAGGCGGACAAGAAGGCCGAGAAGCGGGCCCTGGACACCGCTCTGGACGAGGCCCGCGAGGAGGACCTGCTCGCCCAGATCCGGCAGCAGGTGCTGCTGATCCGCCCGCAGGCCCCGGTGGAGCCGGTCCGGCTCGAACGGATCAAGCCGCGGACCCTCGTCAGCCTGATCGCCGGCGCGGTCGCCGCGTACTTCCTGCTCTCGCAGATCGCCCGCACGCCGCTGTCGACGATCAGTCAGGCGGACTGGCGGTGGGTGGCGGCGGCGGCGCTGTTCTCCGCCGTCAGCTATGTGGCCGCGGCGATGAGCCTGCTCGGCTTCGTACCGGAGCGGGTCGGGTTCTGGCGGACGGTGGTGGCCCAGGTCGCCGGCTCGTTCGTGAAGATCGTGGCCCCGGCTGCGGTCGGCGGTGTCGCCCTGAACACCCGCTTCCTCCAGCGCGCGGGCGTGCGGCCGGGACTCGCGGTGGCGAGCGTCGGCGCCTCGCAGCTCTTCGGTCTCGGGGCGCACATCCTGCTCCTGCTCTCCTTCGGCTATCTGACGGGGACGGAGAAGTCGCAGTCCTTCACCCCGTCGAGGACGGTCATCGCCGGTCTCCTGACGGTCGCGGTGCTCGTCCTGGTGGTCACGGCCATCCCGTTCATGCGCAAGTTCGTGTCGACCCGGCTGCGGTCGCTGTTCGCCGGTGTGGTGCCGCGCATGCTGGACGTGCTCCAGCGGCCGATGAAGCTGCTCACCGGCATCGGCGGGATGCTGCTCCTCACCGGTGTGTTCGTCCTCTGTCTGGACGCCTCGATCCGGGCCTTCAGCAACGGGAACCAGACGATCAGCTACGCGAGCGTCGCGGTCGTCTTCCTCGCGGGCAACGCGCTCGGCTCGGCGGCGCCGACGCCGGGCGGTGTCGGCGCCGTCGAGGGCGCGCTGACCTTCGGTCTGGTCGCGGTGGGCCTGCCGCTGGAGGTCGCCACCCCGGCGGTCCTGCTGTACCGCCTGCTCACGCTGTGGATCCCGGTGCTGCCGGGCTGGCTCTGCTTCAACTGGCTGACGAAGCGCGAGGCGCTGTGACCGGCGGAGCCCGGTAGCCCGGATCCGGGCTCCACCGGCGCCCGGCCACCCGCATGGACCTCCGTCCCGCGCGGCGGCGGGGGCGGCGACCCACGATGGGTTCATGCCGATCTCCGCCGCGCAGCGCGCCGCTCTGCTGACCGCCACCACCGTGCTGCTCGCCGCCGGGTGCTCGGGCGGGGACGACGACGCGGCGGACCCGACGAAGCCGAGCGGCTCGGCCGGGCTCCCGGCGCTCGCGGCGCAGAAACTCGCCTGGGCCCCGTGCCCGGCGCCGTCCGCCGCCGAGGGCGGTGGCGAGCCGCCCTCGCCGCTCCCCGGCGGCACCGCCTGGGAGTGCTCCTTCCTCCAGACGCCGCTCGACTGGGCGGTGCCGGAGGGCGAGACGATCGAGCTGGCGCTGATCCGGGCCCGGGCCCGTGACAAGGACCGGCGGATCGGTTCGCTCGTCTTCAACTTCGGCGGGCCCGGCGGCTCCGGCGTCACCGGGCTTCCCGGCTTCGCCAAGGACTACGAGACCCTGCGCGGGCGCTACGACCTGGTCTCCTTCGACCCGCGCGGGGTGGGCCGCAGCGACCCCGTCGAATGCGCGACCGACAAGGAGCTCGACGCGTACTACGCCCTGGACTTCACGCCCGACGACGAGAGCGAGGAACGGACGCTCTCCGAGGCGCAGAAGAAGTACGCGGCCGGCTGCGAGAAGGACGCCGGCCGGGCCCTGCCGCACGTCGGCACCGAGAACGCCGCCCGGGACATGGACCTGATGCGCCAGGTCCTCGGGGACACGAAGCTCCACTACTTCGGCATCTCGTACGGCACCGAACTCGGCGGCGTCTACGCCCATCTGTTCCCGAAGAACGTCGGCAGGGCCGTCTTCGACGCCGTCGTCGACCCGGACGCGGGAGTCGAGGAGGGCGCGCTCGGCCAGGCGAAGGGCTTCCAGCTCGCCCTGGACAACTTCGCCCAGGACTGTGTGGACCGGGGCGACGAGTGCACCCTGCCCGGTACGAGCGTCGCCGAGATCGAGTCGTTCGTCACGGAGCTGCTCGCGGCCCTCGACAAGGAGCCGATCGCGGGCATCGGAGACCGGAAACTGACCCAGACGCAGGCCACCAACGGCATCGCGCAGGCCCTGTACTCCAAGGAGTACTGGACCTATCTGGAACAGGGGCTCGACGCGGCCGACGGCGGCGACGGGGCCCTGCTCCTCACCCTCTCCGACTCGATGAACGGGCGCGGCCAGAACGGCTCCTACAGCAACATCCAGGCCGCCAACGCCGCCATCAACTGCGTGGACTTCAAGGAGCGCTACACCCTCGGCCAGGCGAAGGAGCGGCTCGGCGAGTTCCGCGAGGCCTCCCCCGTCTTCGGCGACTTCATGGGCTGGGCCCTCTCCAGCTGCTCGCAGTGGCCGGTGGCGGGCACCTGGGAGCACCCGGACGTGTCCGCGCCCGGTTCCGCGCCCATCCTGGTCGTCGGCAACACCGGGGACCCGGCGACGCCGTACGAGGGCGCCCGGTCGATGGTGAAGGCGCTCGGCCAGGGCGTCGGCGTGGAGCTGACGTACGAGGGCGAGGGCCACGGCGCCTACAACAGCGGCAGCGCGTGCGTGAAGAAGGCGGTCGACGCCTACCTCCTGGACGGCAGGGTCCCGGCCTCCGGGACGGTCTGCAAGTAGGCCGCCCGCCCCGCCTAGGATGGCCGCCTTGCCGGGATCCAGGGGGAACGCATGTCCATACGTGTACGCATGACGGTGCTGGCCGTGACCGGGGTTCTGGTCGCGGGCTGTACGAGCACGGACGGCGGGGGCACCGGCGCCGCCTCGGCCCCGCCGTCGACCGGCGACGCCAAGCCGTCGGCCACCGCCGCCGCGACCGCCGTTCCCGCGCTCCCCGGCGCCCTCACCGGCCAGCGCCCCGACTGGAAGGCCTGCGAGGCCCCGGAGGGCGGTGAGGCGCCCGGTGCGAAGTGGCGCTGCGCCACGGTGACCGTCCCGGTGGACTACGCGAAGCCCGAGGGGGCCACCCTGCCGGTCGCGCTGATCCGCAAGCAGGCCACCGACGAGCGTGGCCGCATCGGCTCGCTCCTCTTCAACTTCGGCGGCCCCGGCGCCTCGGGCGTGGCGATGCTGCCGCAGCTGGAGGAGGAGTACCGGAAGCCGGGCGAGCGCTACGACCTGGTCGGTTTCGACCCGCGAGGGGTGGGCCGCAGCGCGGGCGTCGCTTGCCGGAGCGACGCCGAACAGGCCGCGGCCGAGGCCACCGTCGACCTCACCCCCGACTCGGCCGCCGAGGAGGCCTCGTACCTCAAGGACGGCGCCGCCTTCGGTGCCGGCTGCGCCCGCCGCTCCGGCCCGCTCCTCGCCCACACCACGACCAGCGCCACCGCCCGGGACCTGGACCTGATCCGGCAGGTCCTCGGGGACGAGAAGCTGAACTACTTCGGCATCTCGTACGGGACGCAGCTCGGCGGCACGTACGCCCACCTGTTCCCGAAGAACGTGGGGCGGCTCGTCCTCGACGCGGTCGTCGACCCGACCGCCGACTCCGTCGGGCACGCCCGCCACCAGACGATCGGCTTCCAGCGGGCCCTGGACAACTACCTGGAGAGCACCGGCCAGGACCCGAAGGCCGGCAACGAGCGGATCACCCGCCTGTTGACGAAGCTGGACCGGGAGCCGCTGGCCGTCGGCGAGCGGCGGCTCACGGAGGGCCTGGCGCTCACGGGCATAGCGGTCACGCTGTACGGGCAGGCCAACTGGCCCCTCCTGACGGAGGCGCTGGAGGAGGCGGAGCGCGGTCGCGGGGACGCCCTGCTCGAACTCGCCGACTACTACAACGACCGGGACGCGGACGGCCACTACTCCACCCAGTCGCACTCCCAGCGGGCCATCTCCTGCGCCGACTCCAACGCCCGGCCGACCGCCGAGCAGGCGAAGGCGCTGGTCCCCGAGTTCCGGAAGCTGTCCCCCGTGTTCGGCGCGATGCTCGCCTGGGACACGGCGGGCTGGTGCTGGAAGTGGCCGGTGAAGGGCGAGCGGGCCACCCCGGAGGCGAGCGCCCCCGGCGCCGCCCCGATCCTGGTCGTCGGCACGACGGGCGACCCGGCCACCCCGTACGAGGGCGCGGAGAAGATGGCGAAGGAGCTCGGGGACGGCGTCGGCATCCTGGTCACCAACAAGGGCGAGGGCCACGGCGCCTACGGCACCTCGAAGTGCGTGACGCGGACGGTCGACGCGTACCTCCTGGACGGGAAGGTCCCCGCGTACGGCACGACCTGCTGAGGGACATGCGGAAGGCCCCGGACCTCGCGAGGAGGTCCGGGGCCTTCCGTGTGTCGCCTAGTAGACCGGCTTCTCGGGCTCGATCTGGTGGACCCAGCCGATCACGCCGCCGCCGACGTGCACCGCGTCCGCGAAGCCCGCGGACTTGAGCACGGCGAGGACTTCCGCACTGCGGACGCCCGTCTTGCAGTGCAGGACGATCCGCTTGTCCTGCGGGAGGTCCTGGAGGGCCGTGCCCATCAGGAACTCGCCCTTCGGAATCAGCCGCGCGCCGGGGATCGAGACGATCTCGTACTCGTTGACCTCGCGGACATCGATGATGTCGATGTTCTCGCCCTCGTCGATCCACTCCTTGAGCTGCTTCGGAGTGATCGTGGAGCCGAGCGCCGCCTCCTGGGCCTCCTCGGACACGACGCCGCAGAAGGCCTCGTAGTCGATGAGCTCGGTGACGGTCGGGTTGTCGCCGCAGACCGCGCAGTCCGGGTCCTTGCGGACCTTGACCTGGCGGTACTGCATCTCCAGGGCGTCGTAGATCATCAGGCGGCCGACCAGCGGGTCGCCCACGCCGGCGAGGACCTTGATGGCCTCGGTGACCTGGATGGAGCCGATGGACGCGCACAGCACGCCGAGGACGCCGCCCTCGGCGCAGGACGGGACCATGCCCGGCGGCGGGGGCTCCGGGTAGAGGCAGCGGTAGCAGGGGCCGTACTCGGACCAGAAGACCGACGCCTGGCCGTCGAAGCGGTAGATCGAGCCCCAGACGTACGGCTTGTTCAGCAGCACGCAGGCGTCGTTCACCAGGTAACGGGTGGCGAAGTTGTCCGTGCCGTCGACGATCAGGTCGTACTGACCGAAGATCTCCATCACGTTCTCGGCTTCGAGCCGCTCCTCGTGAAGGATCACGTTCACGTACGGGTTGATGCCGAGCACGCTGTCGCGCGCCGAGGCGGCCTTGGAGCGGCCGATGTCGGCCTGGCTGTGGATGATCTGGCGCTGGAGGTTCGACTCGTCGACCTCGTCGAACTCCACGATGCCGAGCGTGCCCACGCCGGCGGCGGCCAGGTACATCAGCGCCGGCGAGCCGAGGCCACCGGCGCCGACACACAGCACCTTGGCGTTCTTCAGCCGCTTCTGCCCGTCCATCCCGACGTCCGGGATGATCAGGTGGCGGGAGTACCTGCGGACCTCGTCTACGGTGAGCTCGGCAGCCGGCTCGACCAGGGGTGGCAGCGACACGGGGACTCCGGTTGTCGGTATGTCAGTACGGTTGTTCTCCCCGTAACACTGCCACGCCCCTCCTCATTCCGAGACACCCGGTCCGATCCGCGAGACGATTTCGTCCCAGTAGCCGGGCAGCGAGTGGAATGGCGCGCTTTGTTCCCGGCCCCCCGGGCGGTCCGTGAAGAAGATCGTCCCGGCCCCCTGCCAGCGGGCGATCCGCAGCGCCTCGTCCAGGTGGGTCCGCGGGACCCCGTGCACGAGATGGACGAACTTCGACTCCGTGTACTCGGCGGTCCACTCCGCCACCTGCGACCAGCGGTAGTCCGCCCAGGCGCCGGAGAAGGTCACCAGCTGGTCGGCGACCTCCGCGTATCCCGGATGGGGATGGGTGCCGTGGCCGAGGACGAGGTGCGCCTCGCCGCCCAGGACCGCCTCCAGGGTCGCGGTGACCCGCCGCGTCCCGGCCAGGTCCGCCCGGTCGGCGGGGGCGCGGTCCAGGTAGTAGCCGTCCACCTTGTACCAGTCGAGGAAACGGTGGGCCTCCGAGACCAGCTCCCCGAAGGGCCGGGAACCGTGGGCCGCGTCCAGGTGCCCGAGGACCCGGACCCCGGCGTTACGGAGCTTCCCCGCCGCCTCCAGACAGTGCGGGTCCGGGCGGCTGCCCGGCCCCTCGGCCACGTTGAGCACCGCCCAGTGCAGCGGGGTCCCGGGGCGGGTCAGCTCGCCCCACTCGACCGGGGCGAGCAGCGGGTGGGCGTAGCCGGGCACGCCCACCCCGAGGGCCTGGACCGCCCCGGTGGCCGTGGTCGTCGTCAGATGCGACACGCCGCCTCCATCCAGATGTCCGCGAGCGACTCCTCCAGGTTGATCCGGGGCCGCCAGCCGAGCCGGTCGCGGGCGGTGCGGACGTCGGCCTGCTGCCAGGGGCCGCAGCCGTCGGGGTACGGGTAGGGCGCGGAGGCCAGCTGGTCGGCGATGGTCCCCTCGGTGCGGGGGGCGCCGATCATCGGGCGCTGGGACATGCCGTGCGGGGCGTCCAGCTCGTGCAGGTTGCCGGCGTAGCCCGCGACCCTCGCCAGGACGGCGGCGGCGTCCCGGAGCCGGATCGCGCGGCCGGTGCCGATGTTGACGACCCCCTGCGCGGCGGACAGCGAGGCCGCGTGGACGGCCCGGGCCACGTCCCGCACGTCGACGAAGTCCCGCTGCACCCCGAGGCCACTGAGCTTCAGCTCGCCGTCCCCGGCCTGCATGGCCCGGCGCATCGCCTCGGCGAGCCGGCCGAGCGGCGAGCCCGCGGGCGTGCCGGGTCCCACGGGCGAGAACACCCGGAGCACCACGGCGTCGAGGCCGGAACCGAGGACGAGTTCGGTCGCCGCCAGCTTCGACACCCCGTACGGGCCGCCGGGGCGGGGCACCGCGTCCTCGGCGGTGGAGGAGCCGGGCTGGCTCGGCCCGTACTCCGAGGCACAGCCGACCTGGACCAGCCGGGCGCCGCAGCCGCTGCGGCGCAGGGCCTCGCAGACCGTGGCGACGGCGACGGCGTTCTGCCGGATCAGGTCACGGGCGCCGCCGCGGGTGGCGCCCGCGCAGTTGACGACGACCCCGGGGTGGACGGCGTCGAGGAAGCGGGTCAGCGCGCCGGGGCTGCCGGACGCGAGGTCGAAGCGCACGTCGGCGTCATCGCCCCGGCCGAGCGCGGTGAGGTGGACGGCCGGGTCGGCGAGCAGCCGGTCGGCGACGAATCGGCCGATGAAGCCGTTGGCTCCGAGCAGCAGCACCCTCATCGTGCGGCCCCTTCGTGCCGACCGGCCGGTGCTGGAGGTTGCGGGGTCATGGTCTTGGGTCTCCTTGCGGGGTGATGACAGAGGTGACGGGGCGCGCCCGCGGCGTCGGCTCCGCGGGGGCGCGGGACTTTCACGGGGTGGTGTGGGCCGAGGCCCGGACGAGGGAGCCGGTCGCGTGGGCCAGCAGGCCGAGCGCGGCGGCGCCGCAGACGAGGGTGGGTACGGCCCCGGGGCCCCAGGTGTCGACGGCGGCGCGCACCGGTGCGGCGAGCGCGTCGAAGCCGGGGGCGGGGACGCGGGCGGCGAAGACGCTCGCGAGGGCGAGGGCCTCGGCGGCACTGGCGGCGGCGAGGGCGGCGGCGGCCGTCTCGGGGAAGCCGTGGACGGTGAGGAGCCGGGCGAACAGCAGGAGCGCGCCGAGGGCCAGGGCCCCGGAGCTGAACCCGGTGAGTCCGAGCAGGACGGTGAGGGCGAGGAGTTGTAGGGTCACGGTGCCGAGGAGCAGCGGCCGGACGCCGGCGGCGAAGTCGGCGAGCCCCCGGCTGTCGGCGATCCTGCGGCGTGCCCGGTTCGCGAAGAGCCGGGCACACCAGGCGGCGGGGGCGACGGCGAGCGCGAGGCCGAGGAGCGGTCCTGGGGCGAGGTCCCAGGGGCCGTCGGGGCCACCGCTGAGGACCTGCGTGAGGAGTCCGTCGCCGGCGACCGCGTACGCCAGGAGCCACAGGGTCCACAGACGGGCGGCGGGCGGGGTCGCGCCGCGGGGGGCGCGGAGGGGTCCGCGCCGGACGGCGAACAGGAGGGCCCCGGCGAGCAGCAGCGCCCCGGCCGTGCCGACTGCGAGTCGGAGGGGGCCGTGGGTGACGGCGAGCCCGATGCCGGTGAGTGCGGCGGCGGCGCCCGGGGTGAGGACGGCGAGGACCCAGGCGTCCGAACGGGGCGGCGCCGGCACGGTGGGTGGGGCGGTGGCGCTGCCCCGGGGCACGCGCGCGTAGAGCTCCTCGGCGAGCGAGAAGACGTCCCGGTGGCGGAACCGGGCGGCGGTCCGGTCGGTGAACCCCTGGGCTTCGAGCCCGGCGGCGATCTCCAGCGGGTCGACGGCACGCGCGCAGAGTTCCTGGTGCCGGTGCATGAGCACCTTCACGGGGTCGGCGTTCCCGCGCCGGGCGCGGGAGGCGGGAGCGGTGCGGGGGGCCTGGGCCTCCGCGGAGGCCGCGGAGGGCGCCGCGGACGGGACCGGGGCGGAGGTCACCGCGGGGGCAGGGGCTATTCCGGCCGGCGAGGCGTCGACGGACTCGTCCGTGCCGCGCGGTGCGGGGCTGCCGTCGGCGTGCGGGGTCAGTGCGGGGGCGCCGAGCAGGGCTTCGGAACGGGCGTCCCAGGCTCCGGGGCTCGTCGGGGCGGCGGAGCCGCGCATGGGGGTGCCTCCTTCAGGCATCGGGGGCTCCCGTCCCCGCGGCCACGGCCTTCTGCGCCCAGCTGCCCGGGACGTGCGCCTCGGCGGGGTGGGCGAAGGGCACGCCGTCCCCGGAGCGGTGGCGCACCGGCGCGTGGGAGAGGAGTTCCAGGTAGATGCCGCGGAACGCGGCGAGGTTCTGTTCGACGGTGAAGAGCTCGAGCGCGCGGGCGCGGGCGGCGGCGCCCAGGCGGTAGCGGCGTTCGGGGTCGCGGAGCAGCGCCAGGCAGGCGTCGGCGAGCGCCCGGGGGTTGCGCGGCGGGACGACGAGGCCGGTGCCGCCGATGATCTCGACGACCGCGCCGACATCGGTCGAGACGGTGGCCCGTGCGCAGAACATCGCCTCGACGAGGCTCGCGGGGAAGCCCTCGACGACGCTGGACAGGACGACGACCGCGCCGGAGGCGTGGACGTCCTCCAGGGTGGGCGCCTCGGGGCCGCCGAGTTCCTCGAAGGTGACCGGGTTCTCGCCGACGGCGTGTGCCCCGGCCGCCTCGTCGGGGAAGAGCTGGGCGGCGAGCCCCTTGCAGTGCGCGAGGTACGCGTCTGATCCCGGGTCCCGTACGGGCACGGCGACGATCCTCAGCCGGGCGTCGGGCTGGCGGGCCCGGATCTCGGCGAAGGCGTGCAGCAGGGCGATGAGGTCCTTGGCGGGTTCGACGCGGCCGACCCAGACGAGGGTGGCGGGGTCGCCGCTCTCCTCGTCCTCGCCGACCTCGGCGAAGCGGTCGGCCGTCATGCCGGGGTGGACGGTGCGGATGCGGGTCCGGTCGGCGCCGCACTTCTCCTGCCAGCGGCGGGTGTGGGCGTTGCCGGGGGTGAGGAGCTCCGCCTGCCGGTAGACCTCGCCGGCGAGCCGGCCGTGGAGGGCGGCGAGCAGCGTGCGCAGCGGCCCTGAGTAGTCGGTACCGGCGGCCGAGAGGTAGTGGGAGCGGAGCTGGACGCCGTACTCCGTGACGAGCAGCGGCGTCCCGAAGAAGCGTTTGGCCAGCAGGCCGGGGAGGGCGGTGGTGCCTCCGGCGGCGGCGTGGCAGAGGTCGACGGCGCCGAGCGCGTCGTCCTCGTACCAGTCGAGGGAGAGGGGGCGCAGGGCGCGTTCCAGGTGCTCGACGAAGGCGAGGTGGTCGGGGAGCCCCGCGGCGGCGGCGCCCCGGCGGGCACCGGGGGCGCGGCAGGCGGCTTCGAGGGTGCGCACGGCGTCGTCGGAGCGGAGCGCCCCGGAGAGACCGCCGCGCTCACGGGCGAGGTCGGCGAGCGCGTAGAGCCCGGCGGCGAAGGCGGCCGCGCCGCGGAGCCCGGCTGTGGGGCCGCCTGCGGAGAGCCCTGCCCCGTCCTCGTCCTCCGTGCAGAGGCCGGTCGCCAGCTGGTGGAAGGCCTCGATGAAGCGGCGCCGCTCGCGGCGGCCGTACGCGCGGCGGGCGGCGCGGTGGTCGCCGCAGCCGGCCCGCTCGAAGAGCGTCCTGCCGGCCGGGCCCGTGTCGGGGCTGCCGGGGTCCGCGACCCGTGCGACGCGGGCGTTCGAGGGGAGCGCCGCCGGGGTGCCGGAACCGCCGAGCGCGTACAGGTCGAACTGGTGCTGCCCGAGTCCGTGTACGAGCCGCTCGCACCAGACCCCCGAGTCACCGACGGCGTACGGGTAGCCACCCTCCGTGAGCAGTCCGATCCGCACGAGTGCACCCCCGATCTCCCTTGACGTCGGCCACCGTTGGTCCGGCGACTCGCAGCGGGACGAACGTAAGCGGAGAGGGCGGTGGTACGACGGACGGTTGTCCGTCGCACCACTGGAAGGGGTGAATGCTCGTAACTTTCCCGGCCCGGTCGCGTTCCGTCGCGCTATGCGCCAGAACGGTCACGCAGGGTCAGGCGACGGCCTGCCCCTGCGGCCGGCACGAGCCCTCAACTGCCTGGGTACACCCAGGGGTTGGGACGGCACTTGATGCCGTCGATGTCCAGGGACTTGGTCTGCTGCTGCATCACGGGGGCGAGCGCGCCGGGCGTACCGCAGATCACGTGGCCGTGGCCGAGCCGGTGGCCGACCTCGTGGTTGATGAGCATCTGCCGGTACGCGCGCATCGCCTTGGGGCCGAAGGTCTCCGATCCCTGCGCCCAGCGGAACGCGTTGATCATCACCCGGTCCGTGGAGGCCGAGTCGCAGGAGACGTTGTCGATCGTGGTGTCGAGCCCGGACTTCCTGCACCAGACGCCGGTGGTGCCCGGGCTGGCGAGCGTCAGGACGAACTCGGGATCGCCGCTGGAGATGCGCTCGAAGGTCATCGCACCCTGCCCGGCCCAGCTGCGCGGGTCGTTGAGGGTCTTGAAGACGGTCTCGGTGAAGAGCGCCTGGTCGAGACCGAGCCCCTTCTCGATGTCGATCCGGTAGCGGACCACGCGCCCCTTGCCGGGCGCCTTCTGGAGGCCCGGCACGGCCTCGAAGTCGCCGGAGCCTTTCAGCTTCGGATCGATCGGGAACTGGCGGGTGATCAGCTGCTCGTACGTCGGCGCCGGAGTGGCGACGGGCGCGGGACTCGTCGGGGTGACCCTCGCGTCGGAGCGGGAGGCGGAGGTGTCGTCCGCGGGCCGCCCGCCTGGCTGCTCGGCGGCCCGGGTGGCGCTCGGGGCCTTCTCCGGGTCGGTGACCTGTCCGGCGACGACGACGGCGAGGACGGTGGCGACGGCGGCCGCCGCGACACCGGTGAGGGTGCGGCCGAGCCCGCCACGGCCCGCCGGGACCTCGGCCTCGGCCTCGGTGACGTCCTCACGGCGGGGCCCGGGGATGAACGGCGCCTGCGGGGCGCCCTGTTCGGGTTCGTCGGTACGGGGGGAGCCGTGCCGTGGCGCGTACTGCCGGGGCCGGGGAGCGGTCCCCTCGTCGTGCTGCGGATGCCCGCCCCGAACGGGGGTCCCGTAGGCGGGGGTGCCGGGGGTGCCGTGCGCCGGAGTGTCGAAGGCCCCGCCGGCGTATCCGGAGGGCCCGTAGGAGGGGGCGGAAACACCCGGAGCCGGGTTGCCCCGCGGCGGGGCGCCCTGAGCCGGGTTGCCCCGCGCCGGAGCGCCGTACCTGGGGACGCCGTGCGCGGGCGTCCCGTACGGCTGATTCCCGTTCGGCTGATTCCCGTACGCCTGTGCCCCGTGCGGCTGTCCCCCGTACGCCGGAGTGCCGTGCGCCGGAGTCCCGTACACGGGGGTTCCGGTCGTGTCCTGGCCCCCGCCGTCCCCGGTCCTGCGGCGGCGGCCCGTCCCGGAGGCGCGCCCGGCCGGCGGCCCCGGCACCCCCGGCGCTGCCTGCGCCTGTCCGGCCGCCGTCTGTTGCTGCTGCTGTTGCTGTTGACCGGTGTCGGACACCGAGGGCGCGGCGCCCTTGCGACTATGTCGTCCCACGGCCCGGATCAGCTCCCGCCGTGATCGACGATCAGGTCCCGGGCGGCCTGGGCGACCGTCTCGGGGTACTCCATCATCGCCACGTGCCCCGCCTCGGGAAGGGTGAGGAGGCGAGAGCCGCGGAAGGCCGCGGCCGCCTTGCGGGCCGTCCGGTACGAGACGAGCTGGTCGCGTCCGCCGTACACGAGGAGCGTCGGCGCGAGGACCCGTTCCGCCTGCCGCCAAAGCCCGTGCTGGCCTCCGAGCGTGTACGCGTCGACGATGCCGCGCGAGGAGCGTGCCATGGCGTCCCAGAAGTACGGGAGCTCCAGGCGCCGCTCCATCTCCTCGACGGCGTGCCGGAAGCCCTCGTCGGTGACCCGGCCCGGGTCGCCGTAACAGAGCGAGAGAACGCCGCGGACCCGCTGTTCGGCCGACCAGTCCTTGGTGAGCTTCGCGAAGAAGGAGGCGACGCCGGGCACCGCGAGCAGCGCGGTGGGCCAGGCCGTGCGCTGGGCGCGCAGGTCGGGCAGGGCCGGTGAGACGAGGGTGAGGGTGCGGACCAGGTCCGGCCGGACCGCGGCGACGCGGGTGACGACGGCGCCGCCCAGCGAGTTGCCGAAGAGGTGGACCGGGCCGCGTCCGGTGGAGTCCAGGAGCCGGATGACGGCGCGGGCGTGCCCGGTGACCGAGTAGTTGCCGTCGTCGGGCGGCGGCGAGTCGCCGAAGCCCGGCAGGTCGACCGCCTCGCCGTCGACGACGTCCGCGAGCAGCGGCATCAGGGCGGACCAGTTCTGGGAGGAGCCGCCGAGGCCGTGGACGTACAGCGCGGGCGGCAGAGCGGCCTCGGCGCCCGGCCGGGCACGCACGGTGAGGGTCAGCCCGGGCAGCGACACGGAGCGGAGCTCCTCGCCGTCGGCGACCCGTACGGCGCGGGTGGTGCGCGGCGCGGCTGGTGCGGCGGCGGTCCGGGTTTCCGGCAGCTCGGTCGACGACATGGCCGCAATATTACGAGACGATCACGCGCCGACGCGTGTGGGTGCGGTCACAGGTGCGTAATGCGGCGGGGCGCGAGTGCTCCTAGGCTCGTAGGGAGGGCCACCCGTACCCGCCGGAAGGAACCGCATGACTGTCGATCCGACCGAGCCGGACACGTTCACCGAGGAAGAAGAGGACGTCGTGCTGGACGAGGAGACCCCGGAGGCCGACGCCGCCGAGCAGCACACCGAACTGCAGCAGCGGGAGGACGAGCCGCTCACCCACGTCGAGCGCGACTCGGCGAACGAGGCCGACTCGTCCGAACAGGCGCGGGTGGTGGCCCTGGACGAGGACGACTACCGCTGAGCGGACGGCTCTCGCCGATATTCTCGCCGGTTTGTTCGGTTTAATATTGAATCGACTGTCGACCCGGGCGTCCGGTCCGTGAAATTCTGCGTTCGCACCGCGCACAGCCGGGTTACCCAAAAGTACGATGGCGGCGCGTGCGACAGCGCGCATGGATCGATTTTGGGAGGCCGCGTGAGCGCCATCGAGCAGACAGAGGCAGCACGCCCTCGGGGCACGCGCCTGCCGCGACGTGCCCGACGGAACCAGCTCCTCGGCGCGGCCCAGGAGGTCTTCGTCGCCCAGGGTTACCACTCCGCCGCGATGGACGACATCGCCGAGCGGGCGGGCGTCAGCAAGCCGGTGCTCTACCAGCACTTCCCCGGGAAGCTGGAGCTCTACCTGGCCCTGCTCGACCAGCACTGCGAGTCCCTCCTCCTGGCGGTCCGCACGGCCCTGGCCTCCACCACCGACAACAAGCTGCGGGTCGCGGCCACGATGGACGCCTACTTCGCGTACGTCGAGGACGAGGGCGGCGCCTTCCGGCTCGTCTTCGAGTCCGACCTGACGAACGAACCGGCCGTACGCGAGCGCGTGGACCGGGTGAGCCTGCAGTGCGCCGAGGCGATCTCGGACGTCATCGCCGAGGACACCGGCCTGTCCAAGGACGAGTCGATGCTGCTCGCCGTGGGCCTCGGCGGCGTCTCCCAGGTCGTCGCCCGCTACTGGCTGTCCAGCGAGTCCGCGATCCCCCGCGACAAGGCGGTCGGCCTCCTCACCTCGCTCGCCTGGCGCGGCATCGCGGGCTTCCCGCTGCACGCGGTGGACGGCCAGCTGAGCGCCGAGGGTCACTGAACATTCCCGTGGGCTGTTCGCTCCTGGCGTGCGCCGACTGAGCCGTACGCGTCCCCTCACCGGGCTAATGTGTGCAGCGTACGGCGCGGGGAATCGCGCAACGCTGACCGTTCGGAGGGACATAGCCGTGGAGGTCAAGATCGGCGTGCAGCACGCACCCCGGGAGATCGTTCTGGAGAGCGGGCAGTCCGCCGAGGAGGTGGAGCGCGCCGTCGCCGACGCACTGGCCGGCAAGGCGCAGCTGCTCAGCCTTTCGGACGAGAAGGGCCGCAAGATCCTCATTCCGGCCGAGAAGATCGCGTACGTGGAGCTCGGCGAGCCCGCCGTTCGCCGCGTGGGTTTCGGCGCGCTCTGAGCCCAGGATCTACGGGAGGGGCCCGGTGGACCGTCATGGTCCACCGGGCCTTTTTCGCATACCCGGAAAGGCTCTTGTCCCGCAGGCGCATTGATGCCCGTTCGGCCACGTCAGGGCGATACAGGAGGATTGCGTTCCGGCCCGCTGGGGTAGGAGGTTCCCGACCGCACCACCCGCCCCGCAGCACCCGCGAGGTGATCCCTTGTTGCTGGAAGCCCTCGGTTCCGCCCTGCTCGGTTTCGCCCTGGCCTGGGTCGCCGTGCAGCGGCTCGCCGACCGCCTCCCCGTCCGGGGCAGAGTCCTCGCCACCGGCACGCTCGGCGGGGTGTTCGGCGCGCTCGTCACCCACGGGGCCCTGGGGCCCGGCCACTTCCTCGCCACCCTGATCGGCGCGGTGGCGGTGGCGGCCGTCCTGCTGTCGCTGCTGATCCGCCCGGCGACCCGCCGGCTGCGCCGATCAGCGGCGGTGTGAGCGGCGCCGGCCGCCGCTCCGCAACCTTCCGGCGTCGTTACGCGGCCAGGCCCAGCGCGGCCATCCGCTTGGTGTGCGCCTCGGTGATCCGGGAGAACATCCGGCCGACCTCCGCGAGGTCGAAGCCGTCCGCCACACCGCCGACCAGCATGGTCGAGAGCGCGTCGCGCTCGGCGACCACGCGCTGGGCCTGCGAGAGCGCCTCGCCCATCAGCCTGCGCGCCCACAGCGCGAGCCGTCCGCCGACCCGCGGGTCCGCGTCGATCGCCGCGCGCACCTTCTCCACGGCGAAGTTGCCGTGGCCGGTGTCGTCGAGCACGGCGAGGACGAGCCCGCGGGTGTCCGAGTCGAGGCGGGCCGCCACCTCACGGTAGAAGTCACTGGCGATCGAGTCGCCGACGTACGCCTTGACCAGACCCTCCAGCCAGTCGGAGGGCGCGGTCTGGCGGTGGAAGTCGTCGAGCGCCTTGGCGAACGGCTCCATGGCCGCGGTCGGCTCGGCGTCCACGGCGGCGAGGCGGTCCCGCAGCCGCTCGAAGTGGTGGAACTCGGCCGAGGCCATCTTCGCCAGCTCCGCCTTGTCCGCGAGGGTCGGCGCCAGCTTGGCGTCCTCGGCGAGCCGCTCGAAGGCCGCGAGCTCTCCGTAGGCGAGGGCGCCGAGGAGGTCGATCACGGCGGCGCGGTACTGCGGCTCGGCGGATGCCGCCGCCCAGTCCTTGGCGGCGATCCCGGTGGGCGTGGCGTTGTCAGGCGTCTCCATGAACCGCACAATAGCCCGCTCGGCCTCCGCGGAAGGCGCTGGTCAGCCAGTGTGACCGTGCCCTCATCGCCATTTCTCCCAACACGCATGCGCGATTCCGGGGTACAGTGATAAAGCGCCTGCTGAGTATGCGGACATGCTTTCGCACGTTCGGACGTGTTCAGCGGGCCGACTCATGAATGAGGATGCCCGGTCGGTGGCCCGATCGGCTCCGGCCCGACAGCCCTTCCGGCGGACCCGCGGAAGGGTCACCCTCAGCGGTACGACGCTCGAGCGACGGCAGTGGTCCCGTGCCACCCGGCAGTGATCTCCACGATCCCACCGGAAGTGTCCACGGCACGGTACGACCCCCTTCGTTCGCCTCGCACCGCGTCTCACAGAAGAGGCAGCACCCTGACTACGACTTTCCGAGACCTCGGAATCCTTCCCGAGACGGCCGAGGCCCTTGAGGCCGTCGGCATCGTCAACCCCTTCCCCATCCAGGAGATGACCCTTCCGGTCGCCCTCACCGGCACCGACGTCATCGGCCAGGCCAAGACCGGCACCGGCAAGACCCTCGGTTTCGGTCTGCCGATCCTGGAGCGCGTGACCGTCCCCATGGACGTCGAGGCCGGCCGGGCCAAGCCCGAGCAGCTGACCGACGCCCCGCAGGCGCTCGTCGTCGTCCCCACCCGCGAGCTGTGCCAGCAGGTCACCAACGACCTCCTGACCGCCGGCAAGGTGCGGAACGTGCGCGTGCTCGCCATCTACGGCGGCCGGGCGTACGAGCCCCAGGTCGAGGCGCTGAAGAAGGGCGTCGACGTGATCGTCGGCACCCCCGGCCGTCTGCTCGACCTGGCGGGCCAGCGCAAGCTCGACCTCTCCCACGTCAAGGTCCTCGTCCTGGACGAGGCCGACGAGATGCTCGACCTGGGCTTCCTGCCCGACGTCGAGAAGATCATGAACATGCTTCCGGCGAAGCGTCAGACCATGCTGTTCTCGGCCACCATGCCGGGCGCGGTCATCGGCCTGGCCCGCCGCTACATGTCGCAGCCGACGCACATCCGCGCCACCTCGCCCGACGGCGAGGGCGTGACCGTCGCGAACATCAAGCAGCACGTCTTCCGCGCGCACAACATGGACAAGCCGGAGATGGTCTCCCGCATCCTGCAGGCCAACGGCCGCGGGCTCGCGATGATCTTCTGCCGCACCAAGCGCACGGCGGCCGACATCGCCGAGCAGCTGGAGCGTCGCGGCTTCGCCTCCGGCGCGGTCCACGGCGACCTCGGCCAGGGCGCCCGCGAGCAGGCGCTGCGCGCCTTCCGCAACGGCAAGGTCGACGTGCTCGTCTGCACCGACGTCGCCGCGCGCGGCATCGACGTCGAGGGCGTCACCCACGTCATCAACTACCAGTCGCCCGAGGACGAGAAGACGTTCCTCCACCGCGTGGGCCGCACCGGCCGCGCGGGCAACAAGGGCACCGCCGTGACCCTGGTCGACTGGGACGACATCCCGCGCTGGCAGCTCATCAACAAGGCGCTCGGCCTCGACTTCCACGACCCGGTCGAGACGTACTCCAGCTCTCCGCACCTCTTCGAGGAGCTGGACATCCCCGCGGGCACCAAGGGCGTCCTGCCCCGCGCCGAGCGCACCCGCGCCGGTCTGGGCGCGGAGGAGCTGGAGGACCTGGGCGAGCCCGGCGGACGCCGTGCGCGCGGCCCGAAGTCCGACAGGCCCGAGCGCACCGAGGAGCGCCCCGAGCGGACGCGGACCCCGCGTCAGCGCCGGCGCACCCGTGGCGGCGAGTCCGACGCCCCGGTGTCGGCCGCCCCCGCCGTCGAGACGGTGACGGACGAGGCTCCGGCCGAGTCCGGCCCGCGCACCCCGCGCCGTCGCCGTCGCACCCGCGTCGGTGCCCCGGGTTCCGCGCCGGCGGGCATCCCGGTCGCCCAGGCGGCTCCGGCGGCCCAGGCGGCTCCGGTCGCCGAGGCCGCTCCGGTCGCCCAGGCGGTCAAGGCGGCTCCCGTCGCCGCGGTCGCGCAGGTCAAGACCGCTCCCGTCGCCAAGGTCGCCTCGTTCGTGGAGGCCGCCCCGGCCCCGGTCGCCGAGACCCCGGCGGCCGAGCCGAAGGCCCCCCGCCGTCGTGGCCGTACCGCCGCCCGTCCGGAGGCCGTGAGGGCCACCCCCGTCGCCCCGGCCCCCGTGGCCCAGGAGTCGGCCCCCGCCCCGCGCCGCCGCCGGCCCCGCGTGGCCCGGCCGGTCGAGGACACCGGTTCGTTCCAGACGGTCGAGACCGCGGCCGCCGCCCTGCGCGCCGCCGCGGCCGCTCCGGTGGTCGAGGCCGCTCCGGCCCCGGTCGCCGAGGCCCCGGTCGAGGAGCCGAAGAGGGCTCCCCGTCGCCGTACGGCCAAGGCCGTCGCCGAGCCGGTCGCGGCGTCCGCCGCGACGGCTGTCGCCGCTCCGGTGGTGACCGAGACCGTCGCGCCCGTCGCGGAGGTCGTCGCGCCCGCCGCCGAGGTCACGGCCGAGGTTCCCGCGCCGCGCCGCCGTCGTGTGGTGCGCAAGGCCGCCGGTTCGCCGGCCGGTGCCACCGAGGCCGTCGGGACGCTCGTCGTCGAGGCGGCGCCCGCGCCGGTCGTCGAGGAGGAGCCGAAGAAGCCCGCCCGTCGCCGCGTGGTCCGGAAGGCCGCCGGTTCGCCGGCCGGCTCCGCCCAGGCCGCCGAGATGGTGATCGTCGCGGAGCCGCTCGCCGTGGCTCCGTCCGCTCCGGTGGTCGAGGCCGCTCCGGCCCCGGTCGCCGAGGCCCCCGTCGCCGAGACCCCGGTCGAGGAGCCGAAGAAGGCTCCCCGTCGCCGTACGGCCAAGAAGGCCGTCACGGAGCCGGTCGCCGAGACCGCCGCCGCGCCGGTCGCCGAGGAGGCCCCGAAGGCTCCCCGCCGCCGGGCGGCCAAGAAGACGGTCGCCGCGGAGGCGCCCGACGCCTCCGCGCCGAAGACGCCGGACGCGGCGGACGAGCCGAAGAAGCCGACGCGTCGCCGTACGACGAAGAAGGCCGCCGAGCCGGTCGTCACGGCTGCCGAGACCGCCACGGCCGAGGCTCCGAAGGCCCCGCGCCGTCGCACCACCAAGAAGGCGGCGGCTCAGCCCGAGAGCTGATCCCGTCCGTCTCACCACTGCGGCCCGGCCCCTCACGAGGGGCCGGGCCGCAGTGGCGTCCACCGACCGCCCCGGCGGGGCGGCCTCCGGTTACAGTCCAGATATGAGCAAGCCCCGGTCCCTCGTCCTGCCGCCCCGCACTCGCGCCCGCCCGCTGGTGACCGCGCGGGGCGACTTCGCCGCGCTCGACACGGAGCCGCTGGGCGAGCGGCGCGGGACGGTGCTGCTGCTGCCCGGGTTCACCGGCAGCAAGGAGGACTTCCTGGCGCTCCTCGGCCCGTTGAGCGAGGCCGGGTACCGGGCCGTGGCCGTCGACGGGCGGGGCCAGTACGAGTCCCGGGGCTCCCGGGGCCGGGCCGCGTACCGCCGCAGGGCGCTCGCGCTCGACGCGGTGGCGCAGGCCTCGGCGCTCGGCGACGGTCCCGTCCATCTGCTGGGCCACTCCTTCGGAGGCCTCGTGGCCCGTGAGGCCGCGTCGGTCGCGCCGGCCGCCTTCCTCTCCCTCACCCTGCTCTCCTCGGGGCCCGGCCGGGTCGCGAGGTCGCAGCGGATCCGGGTGCGGGTGCTGCGCGGCTCGCTCGCGCTGCTGCCGAAGGAACGGGTGTGGCAGGCGATGTGCTGGCTGGACAGCCGGGGCGAGGAGCCGGACACGGATGACGCCCCGCAGCTCGCGGGCTTCCTCGAACGGCGCTGGATGCGCACCCGCATCGCCCAACTGTCGGGCGCAGGGCGGCTGTTGCTCGACCGTCGGGACGGTACGGAAGAGCTGCTCGCGCTGCGGACGCCGCTGCACATCGCCTACGGGGCGGACGAGATGGTCTGGCCCGTCGCCGACCTGGCCGCGGCGGCGGCCCGCACCGGCGCGCACCACACGGTGGTGGCGGGCGCCGGCCACTCCCCCAACGTGTCGCACGCGCGGGAGCTGGCCGACCGCCTCACCGCGTTCTGGGAACGGGCGGCCACCGTCGGGACCGTGGGCAACGGGGTCAGAACTGCGCCTTGAGGTGCTGCCAGAAGCCGTCCCGCAGGGAGCGCCTGAGCGAGGCGTGGCCGCGCAGGGAGCGGCTGAGCAGTCGTTCCGCCTCGACGAGCAGGTCCTGGTCGACGGGTCCCGGAAGGTAGGGCGCACTCGGGAGGAGTTCGGCGAGCCGGTCCCGGCCGCGCTCGCCGAGCCAGGTCGCCGCGATCTGGGCGCCCACGAAGCGCACCTCCTCGCGGGAGGGCGGCGGCTCGCCCTCGTTCTCGTACGTGGTGACGGGGCGGCGGGTGACGTACGGGCGGCAGAAGTCCAGCTCGAAGGTGCGCTGGCTGTCGACCTCCCAGAGGAGCGCCTCGGCCTGGTTGCGTCCCTCGCCGGCCTCGATGCCCCAGAGGTGGACGCGGGCGCCGTAGCCCTGGGCCGCCTCGACGGCCGAGACGAGGTCCTCGTCGCCGCCGACGAGGGCGGCGTCGCTGATGGCGCGGTGGCGGGCGAGGGACTCCAGGTCCGTGCGGATGAGGGAGTCGACGCCCTTCTGCTGGTTGTTGGCGTTGAGGTTGCCGAGGCGGACCTTGACGTCGGGGAGTTCGGCGATGGCCTGCTGCTCGGGGGTGTGGATGCGGCGCCTGGCGCCGTCGTACCAGTAGACGCGGAGCAGTCTGCTGTCGGCGAAGATCGTGCGGGCCTTGTCGATGAAGGCCTCGATGAGGCCCTCGGCGTCGAGGTCGAAGGAGCGCCGGTCCTCGGTTCCCACCACCAGCAACCCGGCCGCAGCATGGACGTAACCTGCGTCGACGAAGATGGCGTGGGTGGAGGGCGTCTTGGCGACCTCGGCCAGCATCCGCTGGAGGAGCTCATTGGTGCGCTCCACGCGCGCGTCGAGTGCGCGAAGGCGGGCGTCGGTCTCGGTCACCTGGGCGGTGTCTGCGTCGTTCATACGGGCCTCATTGTCCGCTCCTGGGGGGCCCGCCGCCACATCCTCCTACCCGGTAGTAGTTAGCAATCCAAAAATTTTCCTTAGCGTAAGGAATGTTTGTAGGGGCCACCTCGTTGTACCCCTACGTAACGCAGTTCTCCATCAGGAGGATCAACTCAGACGAAGGGAGAAGCCTGTGCGCTTCGAAATCCTGCGACTCGACGACATCGACGGCACGCCCGTCGACCGGACCGTCGTGGACGCCGCCTCCGTCAACCGGATCGTGCAGCAGGCCGCATCGATCGGCCAGCGCATCTGGATCCGCCCCGCCGAGACCTCGGCCTCGTAACACGCCAGGTCCACACCACGCACCGCGCCCCCGCACGGACTCCGCAGCAGCGGAATCCGTACGGGGGCGCAGTGGCGTCCGGGGTGCCGGACGCGCGTCGGACGGGCGCCGGTCAGGCGTTCTGGATCACCTGGGTGACGCCGTTGATGATCTGCTGCACCGCGATGGCGGAGAGCATCATGCCGGCGAGCCGGGTCACCAGGACCACGCCGCCGTCCTTGATGACCCGGATGATCACCAGCGAGTACCGCATGGTCAGCCAGAGCACGACGTGCATGGCGACGATGGCGGCCCAGACGGAGACCTGCGCGGCGGCGCCGTCGGCGTTCTGCACGGCGAGGATGACCGAGACGATCGCGCCGGGGCCGGCGAGCAGCGGCATGCCGAGCGGCACCAGGGCGACGTTCACGTCCTTGGTCTGCTTCGGTTCGTCGGTCTTGCCTGTGAGCAGGTCGAGCGCGATGAGCAGCAGCAGGAGACCTCCCGCGATCATCAGCGCGGGGACGGAGACGTGCAGGTAGTCGAGGATCTGCTGGCCGAGGATGCCGAAGACGGTGATGACGCCGAAGGCCACGGCGACGGCCTGCCAGGCCATCCGGCGCTGCACCTTGGCCGGGCGGCCGGAGGTGAGGGCGAGGAAGATCGGGGTGATCCCGGGGGGATCCATGATGACGAAGAGGGTCAGGAACAGCGAGCCGAAGACGGCGACGTCGAACACGGTGGGGTGCCTTGCCGGAGAGGTGGAACGGTGGGGTGTCGCCCATGCCGCCGGAATGCGGGATTCCGCCGGGAGGGCAGGGTGAGCGCCGCCGCCGTACGGCAGGAGCCGTACGCGGCAACGCCAGCGATACGCGGGTGGGCGGGCGCACGTCGCACGGGGCGGCGGGCACGACGGGCCTGCCGCCGGAGCGGTGCGACGGCGGGAACGGGCGGAGAGAGTCGGCCCGGACCGGAGAAGGCCCGGTCAGGACCGGACGGAGCCCGACCCGGGACCGTACGGAGGTTCGCCCGCGACCAGGCCCGGTCCTGAGGACCAGGACCGGGACCAGCCCTTAGACGGTGATTCCCCCCGCGCCGGGCACGGGAAAGGCCCCGGCGGCGCGGCGGGTGATCTCGCCGTAGATCTCGGGGTCGGTCGTGTACTCGCCGAGGCGGCAGGTCTTGCGGCTGCCGTGGTAGTCGCTGGAGCCCGTGGTCAGCAGACCGAGCTCCTTCGCGAGCCCGCGCAGCCGCGCGCGCGTCGCCTCGTCGTGGTCCATGTGGTCGACCTCGATGCCGTCGAGCCCGGCCTCGGCGAGCCGGGCTATCGAGGCCTCGGGCAGCACCTGGCCGCGCTTGACGGCGAGCGGGTGCGCGAAGACGGTGACCCCGCCGGCCGCCTTGACCAGGCGGATCGCGTCGACCGGGTCCAGTTCGTGCTTCTCGGCGTACGCCCGGCCGCCGTCGGCGAGCCACTCGGGAGTGAACGCCCCCGACACGTCGGGTACGGCGCCGAGCTCGACGAGGGCCTCCGCGATGTGCGGGCGGCCCACGGAGCCGTCGCCCGCGATCCGGGCGACCTGCTCCCAGGTGACGGGGACGCCGAGCTCCTGGAGCTTGCCGACCATGGTCCGCGCGCGCGGCACCCGGTCGTCCCTGACGAGCTCGCGCTCGGCGAGGAGCGCGGGCTCCAGGGGGTCGAAGAGGTAGGCGAGCATGTGCAGGCCGATGCCGTCGATCCGGCAGGACAGCTCGGCGCCGGTGACGAGGGTCAGCCCCTCGGGCAGCGCCTCGATCGCCTCGGCGTGGCCGCGGGTGGTGTCGTGGTCCGTGAGGGCGACGACGTCGAGTCCGGCGGCCGCGGCGTTCCGTACGAGTTCGGCCGGGGAGTCCGTACCGTCGGATGCCGTGGAGTGGGTGTGCAGATCGATGCGCACGACGCGGACTCCAGGAACTCGGCACGGACGAGGGGACGCTCCAGCATAACGGGCGAATCGAACACGCCCGTACGGAACGTCACGACCCGATCAGGCCGGGTCCGGCCTCATCCGGCCTCGCCCCGAAGCAGGCCCTAACCGAGCAGCCTCGGCGTCAGCGCCCCGCACGGCAGCAGTTCGACCTCGGCGCCCGCGTCCCGCAGGTCCGTCAGGACCAGTTCGTCGTACATCAGGAGGCCGGACTGCTCGGGCCAGACGATCGCCCACAGCCAGAGGCCGCGCGCCTCGCCCGCGAAGACCGCGCGGTCGTGGGGCGTGCCGTTGACGTGCCAGAGCGGGGTGGGACGCCCGGCGGCGAGCACCTTCGTCTGCGGGGGTTTGTCGATCGCCATGCCGGGACCCGGGTCCGGGCCGTCGATGCCGGCGTACCGCGCCCCGAGGCCGACTCCCAGCTCCTCCGCGATCAGCAGCAGCTCGCCGATTCCGCCGAGCGGTCCCGGTCCCGAGCAGGCCACGGCGGTCGCCCGGCCTCCGCTGCGGTCGTCACCGGCGTACGCCACTCCGGTGAAGAGCCAGCCGACGGGCAGGGGCCACGGCATCCACACCGGCACCTGGGACCGGTGCACGACGACGCCGAGAGCCTCGACACTGGGCGGGATCACGGGCTGGAGCGGGTGCACCGCGCCGTGCACGTCGCACTGCCAGGAGTCGGCGAACAGCCCGGGCGCCCTGACCCGGCCACCACACTTCGGACAACTGGGTTCGCCCCTCATAGGGCTCAACGGTCCTACCCCTGGGCCCCGGCGTCAAGGACGATCACCGACGATCACCCGTCCGGCCCGTGCCGTTCACCCTGGGTCGCCGGGCGGGATCCCGCCCGGCGCGGACGCACGCGGCCGCACCGCGGCCCGGGGCTCAGTCCAGGTCCACGGACCGGCGCAGCGGATCGCGCAGGTCGGTGCCCTTCGCCAGCCAGCGTTCCTCCAGCGCCTGTGCCCCGTGCACCCGCTTCCACGCGGCCTCGTTCGAGGTCATCGGGAGCAGCGGCAGGAAGCGCACCGGGTCCATCGGCCCGTCGAGTTCCAGGTCCTCGACCAGGCCGCCGGACTCGGCGACCAGGACGGAGCTGAAGGCGGCGCCCGGCCAGAGCGGCTCTCCGACGTCGAGCGAGGCGCCGGGGGCGACGATGACGCCCTCGACCTGAGGAGTGGAGGCGAGGACGGCGAGCGGGCGCAGCACCTTGTCGGTGTCGGCGGGTCCGGCCCGTACCGTCAGGACGAGCTCGGCGCGCGGGCCTTTCACCGGGTCGGCGAGCGCGGCGGTCGGGTCGGCCATCGGCTGGGCCGACATCCCGAGCGTCGCGTACCGCACGAGGTCTCCGTCGATGAAGCGGAGTACCTCGATCCGGTCCGTGCCGAGAAACGTCACCGCGGCCCGCGCGTCCGGTTCACCGAGCGCCGTACGCAACCGGGCCTCGACCAGAGCAAGAACTTGTCCCATGAGTCGAGCATAAAGCGCGTATGGAACGGGCAAAGGAAGGGATTGACCCTCTGTCGGCTGATAGTCTTGGCCGCTGGTCGGGAGTCCCGAACTCCTGACTACTCGTCACACGTCATCCCTCACGAGGGACCGGCCGGAGGAGGTGGGGCTGCGATGGACCGAAGTCGGTCGGGCAGTACCAGCCGCTCTTCCGCCCCGCACCCGAGCCCGGTGCGTACGACTCTCCGGTGATTCCGGTCCTCCTCCGGACGGACCCCTCTCCCCGGCATCTCGCACGACGGAAGAGCATCTCGCCTTTGCCTGTCTGTAGCGAACGCCGTCACCGCGATCCCTCGGTGCCGCCCGCTTTGTGGACGACGTAGCTCCACGTCCCCATTCCGGGCTGCGCCACGCTCGCCGACGGCCTCTCCGTGAAGGAGCATGCCCATGTCGATGATCCGTGACCTGCGCGCAGCCGTCCGCCCGAGCCTGCGGCACCCCCTGCGCAAGACCCCCACCACCTACACCTCGTACGACCCCACCCGCGACCACTCGGCCTCCAGCGCCGTGGTCGACTGCGCCGTCTACCGCGACGGGCGCCGTATCGACGACAGCGAATGCCTCACGCCCCGGGGCGCGATGCGCCAGGTACGGGAGAGCGGCGGCTTCGCCTGGATCGGCCTGCACGAGCCCACCGAAGCCGAATTCGCCGGTATCGCAGCCGAGTTCGGGCTGCACCCGCTCGCCGTCGAGGACGCCGTCCACGCCCACCAGCGGCCCAAGCTGGAGCGGTACGACGACACCCTCTTCACCGTCTTCAAGACGATCCACTACGTCGAGCACGCCGAACTCACCGCCACCAGCGAGGTCGTGGAGACCGGCGAGGTCATGTGCTTCACCGGCCCCGACTTCGTCATCACCGTCCGGCACGGCGGGCAGGGCTCCCTGCGCAACCTCCGGCACCGCCTCCAGAGCGAGCCGGAACTGCTCGCCAAAGGCCCCTCGGCCGTGCTGCACGCCATCGCCGACCACGTCGTCGACGGCTACATCGCGGTCGCCGACGCCGTCGAACTCGACATCGACCAGCTGGAGATCGACGTCTTCTCGCCGGCCGCGAAGGGCTCCACCAGGGGTGCCGACACCGGCCGGATCTACCAGCTCAAGCGCGAGGTCCTGGAGTTCAAGCGGGCCGTCACGCCGCTGCTCCGCCCCATGCAGCTGCTCAGCGAGCGGCCCATGCGGCTCGTCGACCCCGACATCCAGAAGTACTTCCGTGACGTCGCCGACCACCTCGCCCGCGTCCAGGAGCAGGTCGTCGGCTTCGACGAACTCCTCAACTCGATCCTCCAGGCCAACCTGGCGCAGGCGACCGTCGCGCAGAACGAGGACATGCGCAAGATCACCTCGTGGGCGGCGATCGTCGCCGTCCCCACGGCGGTCTGCGGCGTGTACGGCATGAACTTCGACCACATGCCCGAGCTGCACTGGAAGTACGGCTACCCGATGGTGCTGACCGGCATCGTGGCCGTCTGCTTCACCATCCACCGCACGCTCAAGCGCAACGGCTGGCTGTAGGGCCTGCCGTTAGGCTTCGGGACATGACCGAAGAGCTCTTCCTCGTCGAGGAGGCCACCAAGAAGTCCGGCCTCGTCTGGGTGCGCGGCACCGGCCCCGCCCGCGCGCTCTGGCACGTCTGGCACGACGGCGCCGCGTGCGTCGTCGGCGACGGCCCCGGCGAGCAGCCGCTGCCGGGCCTGGTGGACGGCGGTACGGCCGAGGTGACGGTCCGCAGCAAGGACAAGGGCGGCCGGCTCGTCGCCTGGACGGCCGCCGTACGCGAACTGCCCCACGGCACCGAGGAGTGGGACGCGGCGGTCGCCGAGCTGAAGGGCAAGCGGCTGAACGCGCCCGACGGCGAGGCCATGACGGGCCGCTGGGCGCGCGAGTGCCGCGTCCTGCGGCTCGACCCGCGCGAGGCGACCACGGAGCTGCCGGACGGCTCCCTGGCCGCCGTACCGCTGCCCTCCGCGGCCACGACCCGGGACCCGGTGCCGTCCGGGCTCCCGAAGCTGCTGCTCAAGCGCCGCAGGCGTTAGGGGCTCTACGTCCGGGGCAGCTGCTTGCCGTAGTCGAGGGTCTCCTCCTTCGACGGCGCGGCGAGCGGGAAGTCCTTGTTCCACTCGGAGAGCACCACGATGCCGGCTCCCCCGCCCCGCGCGAACTGCAGCGGGTACGGGGTGCCCTCCAGGGCCACGTCGAGGGTGCCGCCGTCGCCGGCCTGGCCGCCCTTGACCTTGATCGTACGGATCCCGCCGATCTGGTCCCGGTCGCCCTTGACCTTGTCGCCGTGCAGGCCGATCAGCCCGGCGAGGAGCAGGTCCATGTCGGTGAAGCCGCGGAGCTGCTTGTACGAGGGGTCGCCCTGCGGCACCTTCACGTACTTGTCGTCGAGCTTGTCGGCGGCCTCGGTGTCCGCGTCCGTCGGCGTGCCGTCGCCCCGGGCTTCGTGGCTCCAGAAGCCCGCGTCGGCCTTCAGGTAGAGCGCGTCGCCGACCCGCAGCAACTCGAAGGTGCTGTTCTTCGTCGTCACCGAACCGGTGGCGCCGTCCTGCTTGAGGCGCATGTTCAGCTTGAACGTGTCGCCCTTGCTGACCAGGCTTCCGGCGAGCCGTACCGCCCTCGCCGTGTTCGCGGCGGAGCGCGCCTTGCCCTCGATCTCGGGCGCCGAGAGCCTCCCGACCCCGTTGGTCCCCTCGTCGGGATCGGCCGCGCAGGCCGTGAGTCCGACCGTCAGTCCGGCGCAGAGCGCCAGGGGCGTGACCGCCCTGCGGATACGCGATGACGGGGTATGAACGGTCATCTGCGCTGCCTCTCGTGTCGTGGGGGAGCCGACGGGCGGCAGGTCCGTAAGGACCTGCCGGGGCCGGGGAGACTACCGCGCTCCCGGCCCGGCGGAACGACCGGGTCCGGTGCCGGAGCCGATGGGGGGAACAGCTGGGGGGGGGACGGCTGGGGGTACGGCAGACCGCAGCGTACCCGGGCCGGGAGACCGGTCCTGCGGCAGCCGTACGGACGGTGCTGCCAGGGCGGGCCGGAACGGCACGAGCTAGCCTGAAGCAGGCAATGCCCTGCTGATCATCGTGGGACCGGGTCGACTCGCGTCGACCCCCGTGGACCCGCGTCGATCGGCACCGGCTCGAATCGTGCGGCACCGAGGAGGCGCGTGAAATGGCGGCAGGCGCCCCCCGGATCTTCGTCTCCCACCTCGCGGGAGTCCCCGTCTTCGACCCCGTGGGCGACCAGGTCGGCCGCGTCAGCGACCTGGTGGCCATGCTGCGCGTCGGACGCAGACCGCCGCGGCTGCTCGGCATGGTCGTGGAGGTCCTCAGCCGCCGCCGGGTGTTCGTCCCGATGACCCGGATCACCGGCGTCGAGTCCGGCCAGGTCATCACCACCGGCGTGGTCAACATGCGCCGCTTCGAACAGCGCCCCACCGAACGGCTCGTCCTCGGCGAACTCCTCGACCGCCGGGTCCGGCTCGTGAGCCCCGGCGGGCAGGAGGGCGAGGAGGTCACCGTCCTCGACGTCGCCATCCAGCAGCTGCCCGCCCGCCGCGACTGGGAGATCGACAAGGTCTTCGTCCGCAAGGGGAAGGGCGGGGTCCTGAGCCGCAAGGGCGAGACGCTGACCGTCGAGTGGTCCGCCGTCACCGGCTTCTCCCTCGAGGAGCACGGGCAGGGCGCCGAGAGCCTCCTCGCCACCTTCGAGAAGCTGCGCCCCGCCGACCTCGCCAACGCGCTGCACCACCTCTCCCCCAAGCGGCGCGCCGAGGTGGCCGCCGCGCTCGACGACGACCGGCTCGCCGACGTCCTCGAAGAGCTTCCGGAGGACGACCAGATCGAGATCCTCGGCAAGCTGAAGGAGGAGCGCGCGGCCGACGTCCTGGAGGCGATGGACCCCGACGACGCGGCCGACCTGCTGTCCGAGCTGCCCGAGGAGGACAAGGAGCGGCTCCTCACCCTGATGCAGCCGGACGACGCGGCCGACGTGCGCCGGCTCCTGGCGTACGAGGAGCGCACGGCGGGCGGTCTGATGACGACCGAGCCGATCGTGCTGCGGCCGGACGCCACGGTCGCGGACGCGCTCGCCCGGGTGCGGCAGCAGGACCTGTCCCCGGCGCTCGCCGCGCAGGTGTACGTGTGCCGGCCGCCGGACGAGACGCCGACGGGCAAGTACCTGGGGATGGTGCACTTCCAGCGGCTGCTCCGGGACCCGCCGTTCACGCTGGTCAGCTCGCTCGTGGACAGCGATCTGCCGCCGCTGGGCCCGGACACCCCGCTGCCCGCCGTCACCAGCTATCTCGCCGCGTACAACATGGTCGCGGCGCCGGTCGTGGACGAGAGCGGTTCGCTGCTCGGCGCGGTCACCGTCGACGACGTGCTCGACCATCTGTTGCCGGAGGACTGGCGGGAGACCGAGTTCCACGAGGAGGGGGCCGGGCATGGCGGCTGAGCGCACGCAGGACCGGGAGCGCGAACGGGAGCGCGAGCGGACGGTTCCCCGCATCCGGCTCGACCTGCCGCGCGAGCGGCGGGCCCGGCTCCTTCCGGAGTACGACCCCGAGGCCTTCGGACGCATGTCGGAGCGGATCGCGCGCTTCCTGGGGACGGGCCGGTTCCTCGTCTGGATGACTCTGACGATCATCGTCTGGGTCCTGTGGAACATCTTCGCGCCGGGATCGCTGAAGTTCGACGAGTACCCGTTCATCTTCCTGACGCTCGCGCTGTCCCTCCAGGCCTCGTACGCGGCGCCGCTGATCCTGCTCGCCCAGAACCGGCAGGACGACCGGGACCGGGTCAATCTCGAACAGGACCGGAAGCAGAACGAGCGGTCGATCGCCGACACCGAGTACCTGACCCGGGAGATCGCGGCGCTCCGGATGGGCCTCGGCGAGGTCGCCACGCGCGACTGGATCCGCTCGGAGCTCCAGGACCTCATCAGGGAGCTCGAGGAGCGCCGGGATCTATTCCCGTCGGGCGACAGCCACGGAAGTGACGTACCCGACCGTTGACAGGCCTTTCATGGGCCGGTGGTCGGCGCCGTACCATCGTCGGTATGGCTATGGAAGACGCGGTGCGTGAAGCACTGGCGACGGTGAACGACCCCGAGATCAACAAACCGATCACTGAGCTCGGCATGGTCAAGTCGGTGGAGATCGAACCGGACGGCAGGGTCGCCGTCACGGTCTACCTGACCGTCTCCGGCTGCCCGATGCGGGACACCATCACGCAGCGCGTGACGGACGCCGTCTCCGGGGTCGAGGGCGTCACCGGCGTCGAGGTCTCGCTCGACGTGATGAGCGACGAGCAGCGCAAGGAGCTGGCGGCGGCGCTGCGCGGCACGAGCGCCGAGCGCGAGGTGCCGTTCGCGAAGCCCGGGTCGCTGACCCGGGTGTACGCGGTGGCCTCCGGCAAGGGCGGTGTCGGCAAGTCCTCCGTGACCGTGAACCTGGCCGCGGCGATGGCGGCGGACGGGCTGAAGGTCGGTGTCGTCGACGCCGACATCTACGGTCACAGCGTGCCGCGGATGCTGGGCGCGGACGGGCGTCCGACCCAGGTCGAGAACATGATCATGCCGCCGTCCGCGCACGGCGTGAAGGTCATCTCCATCGGCATGTTCACGCCGGGCAACGCCCCGGTGGTGTGGCGCGGCCCGATGCTGCACCGCGCGCTCCAGCAGTTCCTCGCGGACGTGTACTGGGGCGACCTGGACGTCCTCCTGCTCGACCTGCCGCCGGGCACGGGCGACATCGCGATCTCGGTCGCGCAGCTCGTCCCCAACGCGGAGATCCTGGTCGTCACCACCCCGCAGCAGGCGGCGGCCGAGGTCGCCGAGCGGGCCGGTTCGATCGCCGTCCAGACCCACCAGAAGATCGTCGGCGTCGTCGAGAACATGGCGGGCCTGCCGTGTCCGCACTGCGACGAGATGGTCGACGTGTTCGGCACGGGCGGCGGCCAGCGGGTCGCGGACGGCCTCACCCGGACCACGGGCGCGACGGTCCCGGTCCTCGGCTCGATCCCGATCGACGTACGGCTCCGCGAGGGCGGCGACGAGGGCAAGCCGGTCGTCCTGTCCGACCCGGACTCCCCGGCGGGCGCGGCCCTGCGCGCGATCGCCGGCAAGCTGGGCGGCCGCGCGCGCGGCCTCTCGGGCATGAGCCTGGGCATCACGCCGCGCAACAAGTTCTGAGGTTCGACGGTTCGCGCCGACGAGCTGAGGGCGCCCCCGCGGGGGCGCCCTTTCTCATGCCGTCAGGCGTACGCGTCGAGATCCTTGATCTGGGAGAACCCGAGCCCGTACGCGCTCATCCCCCGGCCGTACGCACCCAGGTGGACGCCCGTCGCGGATCCGGCGAGGACCCAGCCGAACTCGGACTCCCGGTAGTGGAACGGCATCGGCACGCCGTCCACCGGCAGCGACAGCGTCGACCACTCGGGTCCTTCGAGGTCGTCGGCCAGCTCGAAGGCCGTCTCGGTCTGCTGGTCCAGCCAGTTGCCGCGCGTCGCGTGGTCGAGCGAGGCCGGCCAGGTGTGGACGAGCAGCCCCGAGCCGGCCAGCCAGGCGGCGGAGGAGACGGTGGTTGCGTCGAGGACGCCGGTCCCGTCACCGGTCCGTCGTACCGGGCTCGCCGCGACCGTCACCACGACCGCGAACCGCTCCTTCTCCGCGGCGCTCGCGTCCGACTTTATCGACGGCGCGTCACCGTGCCCGGTCGACCCGTGCTGCACGCTGCCGTCCGCCGCCGTACCGACCTGCATCAGCCAGCGGGGCCCGGTGAACGCCTCGTCGAGGCCGTACCAGGCGAAGGGCGCGCGCAGATAGCCCTCGGCGGTCCGCCGGGCCGTGGGTACGCCCTCCACCCGACTCGTGGTCTCCATCTAGGCCGCCTCCTCGTTCCGTCAACACAGGCGAGGATAGCCACCACGACGCACCGGGTCGGTGACAGCCCGTCGTCAGGTCGCGTCGGAGTCGTACGGCGGACGCTCGGTGGTGTCCGGCTTGTCCTGCTTCTTCAGCAGGTCCGGGGTGCCGCCGGCGGCGGAACCGCTCGCCGGGAGACCGCTCGCCGGGGAGCCGTTGACCACGGCGCCGTTGACGGCCGAGGGCTGCGGCTCGCGGCCGTGCACAGCGTCGGCGACGTCGTTCATCTCCTTCTTGAGGTCGAAGCTGCCGCGCAGCTCCTTGAGCTCCTTGAGGTCCTCGTTCTGGTCCAGCTGCTTGCGCAGGAACGTCTTGGGGTTGAGGTCCTCGAACTCGAAGTCCTTGAACTCCGGACCCAGCTCGCTGCGGATGTCCGCCTTGGCGCTGTCCGAGAAGTCACGGACCTTCCGGATGAAGCGCGAGACGTCCTGGATGACCTTCGGGAGCTTGTCCGGCCCGAAGACGAGCACGGCGAGGACCACGAGCGTCACCAGCTCGAGTGCGCCTATGTCGCTGAACACCTAGTAGCTCCTTCATGCCGGTCAAGGGCCCGGTCCACGGTACCCGCCGAAACCGCCGGACGGGTACCTTCCGGTGTCCACCGCATGGCACTCAGGCGCCCTGCGAGGATCCGAGCGTCAGCGTCTTTGTCAGCTCTTTGCCGTCACGGATCAGGGTGAGTTCCAGCCGGTCGCCGGGGCGGTGGGCGCGGATCTTCACGATCAGTTCCTCGCCGTTGTGCACCCGCTGGCCGTCGACCTTGGTGATGACGTCGCCGGGCCGGAGGCCCGCCTTGGCCGCCGGGCCGCCGGGCGTGACGGCGGCGGAGCCGTCCTTGCCCTTCTCTCCCACACGGGCGCCGTCGCCGTTGAACTGCATGTCGAGGCTCACGCCGATGACGGGGTGGGTGGCCTTGCCGGTGTTGATGAGCTCCTCGGCGACGCGCTTGCCCTGGTTGATCGGTATGGCGAAACCGAGGCCGATGGAACCGGCCTGTCCGCCGCCGCCGTCGCCCTCGCCTGACCCGCCGCCGGCCGCGCGGATCGCGCTGTTGATGCCGACGACCCGGGCCTTGGAGTCGAGAAGTGGGCCACCGGAGTTTCCGGGGTTGATGGGCGCGTCGGTCTGCAGGGCGTCGACGTAGCTGATGTCGCTGCCGTCGCCCTTCTCGCCGCCCGCGGTGATCGGGCGCTCCTTGGCGCTGATGATGCCGGAGGTGACCGTGTTGGAGAGGTCGAAGGGGGCGCCGATGGCGACGACGGGATCGCCGACGCGGACGTTGTCGGAGTTGCCGAGCGGCAGCGGCTTGAGGCCGGAGACGCCGGTGACCTGGACGACGGCCAGGTCGTAACCACTGTCCTTGCCGACGAGCTTGGCGCGGGCGGTCTCGCCGCTGGAGAAGGTCACCGAGATGTCGCCGGACGACTCGGCCGCGTCGACGACGTGGTTGTTGGTGAGGATGTGGCCCTTGGTGTCCAGCACGAAGCCGGTGCCGGTGCCGGACGAACCGCCGCCCTTGACGTGCAGGGTGACCACGCCGGGCAGGGCGCTGGCCGCGATCCCGGCCACGCTGTCCGGCGCCCGGCCGGTGTCCCCGGCGTCCGCCTGCGGCAGCTCGACGGTGCTGATGCCGCCGTTCCGCTCGACGTACGCGCCGACCCCGCCGCCGATGACTCCGGTGACGAGCGCGAACACGAGCGCTCCCGCGACGGCGAGCCCCTTGCGGGACTTCTTCTTCGCGGGCACGGGCGGAAGCCCGGCGCCGTCGGCGCCCCACGGGTCGTACTGCATCCAGGGCGCGCCGGCGGCCTGCGGCGGCATGCCGGCGTTGAGCGGCTGGGGGTGCGGGTAGGGCTGCGGCGGTACGGGGGGCACGTGGGCCTGCTGCGGCGGTACGGGCGCCGGCGGGCGCTGTACGGGCGGGGCGGGCGCCCAGGGCCCGGGTTCGCCGTAGGGCGGCGTCCGGTACTCGTCGGGGGCGTGCAGGGGCTGGGGCGCGGGCTGCGCGGCCTCGGGCGCCGGAGCCCCTGCCGTCGGGGCCTCGGCTGCCGGGGCCTGGGGTGCCGGGGCGTCAGGCGTCGGGGCCTCGGGCGCCGGAGCGGGAGGTTCGGACTTGGTGAGCAGCACGGGGGGCGCGGGCGTGGGCCCCGGGGTGTCAGCGGCCTCGGCGGCGTCGGCGCCGGGCGTGGCGGCGGGCGTGGCTGAGTGGCCCGCCCCGTCCGCCACATCCGTCACGTCCGTCACGGCCGGGGCGTCCGACGCATCCGCCGGGCCGCCCGTCGGCCTTCCGGTCGGCGGCTGCGGCGCGGGCAGCGGAAAGTCACCGTCTCCGTCGGCCGGAGGCGGCGAGGGTATCCGTGCGGCCTCCGGTGCGCTCGAAGGCCGGCTCCACCAGTTCGGCTTCCCGTTGTTCATGCTCTCCCCGCAACCCGCTGACCCGTCCGCGCCCCTGGGTCGGGCGCCCCTGTCCCTGGATTCAACCAGGTCGCGGCTCAGCGGGGGGAGCCGAGCGGCGTCGCCGCCGGGCTCGGCGCCGGGCTGGGCCCGGGGGCGAGGGCGAGCTGAAGGACCGGATTCGTCGGTCGTATGAACGGCGAGAGGGCCGACAACGGCTGCCGGGCAGGCCTGTGGAGGCTCACCACGTCCGGGTGGAACGCGCCCACCGGGGCGGCGCCCAGGCTCCCGGCCGCCGCCGGGTCGACGGGAGACAGCGGAGCGGTCGGAGTCACCTGTGCGGCGTCCACGGACTGGGCGCCCGAACGGTCGCCGGACCGCGCTCCCCTGGTGACGGGCGAGCCGCCGCCGGGGCCGGTCGCCGTGGCGCGCAGCGGGGTGACCGCGGTGCCCGCGCCCTGGCCGCCTCGTCCGCTCGCGTTCACCGATGCCTCAAGAGGCAGGGTGCCGCCGAGGGCGATGGCCGCGAACGACACCGCGCTGGCCGCCGCGAAGGCGAAGCGCCGCCCGCGCCCGGATGGTCCCGACGCGCGGTCACCGACCTCGTGGATGCGGAAGCCGGTGCGTGGGGGCTCCGGGGTGACGACGGCGGCCGTGGCGAAGCCGTCGGACTTCACTCCGCTCCCGCCGAGCAACTGCTCCAGGGGGCTCCGCGGTCCGCCGGGGGCTCCCGGTTCGCCCGGCCCCCCGGGGAGGCCCTGGAGCCGGGCGAGGAAGCCCTCGGAGGGCGGCGGGGGCGCCGCGGAGGCGAAGACGCTCTTGAGGGTGCGCTGCGCGTCGGCCTCCGCCTTGCAGCGGGCGCAGGTCGCGAGGTGGGCGAGGACCCGCTCACGGGCGTCGTGGCCGAGTTCGCCGTCGACGAGCGCTGCCAGCCGGTCCCCGAGGTGCTGTTCCGCGGGGGTCGGTGACGAGGGGCGAGTGAGGCTCACGCTGTCCCTGCCTCCCATCCGACGGAGGCCAGGGCACGCTCCGCCCGTGCCTCGGGCGAGCGGTGCTTGAGCGCCTTGCGCAGGTGGGAGCGGCCGCGGTGGATGCGGCTGCGGACGGTGCCGAGCTTCACGCCGAGGGTCGCGGCGATCTCCTCGTACGACAGTCCTTCGATGTCGCAGAGGACGACGGCCGCGCGGAACTCCGGCGCGAGGGTGTCGAGGGCCTGCTGCACGTCGGCGTCGAAGTGCGTGTCGTTGAAGACCTGCTGCGGCGAGGGCTCGCGGCTGGGCAGCCGCTCGGCCGCGTCGTCGGCGAGCGCGTCGAAGCGGATGCGCTGCTTGCGACGGACCATGTCGAGGAAGAGGTTGGTGGTGATGCGGTGCAGCCAGCCCTCGAAGGTGCCCGGCGTGTACGTCGACAGCGAGCGGAAGACACGGACGAAGACCTCCTGGGTGAGGTCCTCGGCGTCGTGCTGATTGCCCGTGAGGCGGTAGGCGAGGCGGTAGACCCGGCCACTGTGCGTGCTGACGATCTCCTCCCATGTGGGCGGAGTCCACGCCTGCGATTCCGCATCCGATGCGAAGGTCGCGGTGGTGGGAGCGGAGTCGGTGGTGCGGAATCGGTCAGCGGTGTCGGTCACGGATTTCGGCTCACCCGCCGACCTGAGAAGACGCCGAAGCACTCCTCCCCGATCCACAGGCGCAGCCGCACCTCCCCTGTCGGCTCTGGTGGTGTCCAGTGGAGCCCCTACCATAGCCACCCCGCCCGTTAGCTCCGGATAAGAATCTTTACGCGAATTTGGGATCCGGTCGCCCGGCTGTCCCCTGTCGCGCCCTACCCCTGGTGAACGCACGGTCCCATCTGCGGGTTCCCGCTGACAGCGGATACAGTCACCGTTGCGTCAACTACGGGGACAGGAGAGGGCCATTACCGCCAACCGGCAGACGAGCTGGTCGTTCGCCGACGCCTTTGTCGCCGAGGACGATGCTCTGCGCTGGGCCCGGGAGCGGGCCAGGGAGGCAGGGCTTCCCTCGGTGTCCCCGGGCACCGGCGGTGCGCTGCGCCTGCTCGCCGCGACGGCGGACGCCAAGGCGGTGGCCGAGATCGGAACCGGCACGGGCGTGTCGGGCATCTACCTGCTGCTCGGGATGCGGCCGGACGGCGTCCTGACGACGGTGGACCTCCAGCCGGAGCGGCAGCAGTTCGCCAAGACGGCGTTCCGGGCTGCGGGCTTCGCCGGCAACCGGGCCAGGTTCATCCCCGGCCGTGCCCTGGACGTCCTGCCGCGTCTCGCGGACGGCGGGTACGACCTCGTCTTCTGCGACGGCGACCGCCTGGAGTACCTGGACTACCTCGCTGAATCGTTGCGCCTGCTGCGGCCCGGGGGTCTCGTCTGCTTCGAGGGCGTCTTCGCGGACGGCCGCACGGTCGACTCCGGAGCCCAGCCGGCGGAGGTCCAGCGGGTCCGCGAGCTGCTGCGCGCGGTGCGGGAGAGCCAGGAGTTCGTCCCCTCCCTGCTGCCGGTGGGCGACGGCCTGCTCTGCGCCGTCCGCCGCGGCTGACGCGCCTTCCACCCGGCCCGCACCCCGGACGCACCGCTGCCCCGGTACGGGCGGGCCGTACCGGGGCAGCGGTGGGAAATCGTGGAGAGTCGGGTCAGCCGACGACCTTCTTCAGGGCGTCGCCCAGCGCCGCCGCCTCGTCCGGGGTCAGCTCGACGACAAGCCGACCGCCGCCTTCGAGCGGAACGCGCATGACGATGCCCCGCCCCTCCTTGGTCACCTCGAGCGGGCCGTCACCCGTCCGCGGCTTCATGGCCGCCATGCTTGTTCCCCTTCCTGAAACCAGCTCTTTGTCGGCCGGGCAGCTCCATGATGTGGAGCACGCGTCACCGGCTTCGAACACATTGCTTCCAGGTCATTATCCCGCATGGCAGGACCCGATGACCAACATCGAATGGCATCGCTTGCGCAACGCGCTCTCTCAAAACCACACATTTCGGCGATCGGCCTGCGATACTTCGCCGCTCGGCGTCCGGCTGGGGCCTCAGAATCTTTGACGCAGCTCACATGGGCGGTGCGGGTGATGTCCGCCATGCTGTCCTGGTCCACCACGCGAAGAGGCGAAGGGAACCCGATGGCCGACACGGTCCTGTACGAAGTGAGCGACGGACTCGCCACCATCACGCTCAACCGGCCCGAGGCCATGAACGCCATGAACGTGGCGGCGAAGGTGGCCCTCCGGGACGCGGTCGAGACGGCCGCCGCCGACCCCGCCGTACGGGCGGTGCTGCTCACCGCGGCAGGCGAGCGGGCGTTCTGCGTCGGCCAGGACCTGAAGGAGCACGTGGGTCTGCTCATGGCGGACCAGGAGAACGGCACGAGCGTGACCATGAACACGGTCCGCGATCACTACAACCCGATCACCAAGGCGCTCGCGGGCATGCGGAAGCCGGTGGTGGCGGGCGTGAACGGCGTCGCGGCGGGGGCCGGCTTCGGCTTCGCGCTCGCGGCGGACTACCGGGTGGTCGCCGACACCGCCTCGTTCAACACCTCGTTCGCGGGCGTCGCACTCACCGCCGACTCGGGCGTGTCCTGGACGCTGCCGCGGCTGATCGGCGCCAGTCGGGCGTCCGACCTGCTGCTCTTCCCGCGCTCGCTCAGCGCCCAGGAGGCGTACGAGCTCGGCATCGTGAACCGTCTCGTCCCGGCCGCCGATCTGGCCGCGGAGGCCGAGAAGGTGGCCCGCGCCCTCGCTGCGGGCCCCACGGTGGCGTACGCGGCCCTGAAGGAGTCCCTCGCCTACGGCGCCGATCACTCGCTCGCCGAGGCCCTGGACAAGGAGGAGGAGCTCCAGACCCTGGCGGGCTCGTCCGAGGATCACACGATCGCGGTACGCGCCTTCATCGCCAAGGAGAAGCCGAAGTACCTGGGCCGCTGAGCCGGGACGGAACCGGCCGGGAACGACGGCCCGGGGTCACTTTCCGCCCCGGGCCACACATCCCGCCACGTGATCGTCGACCAGACCGCACGCCTGCATCAGGGCGTAGGCCGTGGTGGGGCCGATGAAGCGGAGCCCGCGCTTCTTGAGGGCCTTCGAGAGGGCTGTGGACTCGTCGGTGACCGCCGGGACCTCCGCGACCGTACGGGGGACCGGACGGCGCGCGGGATCGGGGGCGTACGACCAGATCAGGCCGTCGAGTTCGCCCGGCGACCAGGTGGCGAGCAGCTTCGCGTTGGCGAGGGTGGCGTCGATCTTGGCGCGGTTGCGGATGATGCCCTCGTCGACGAGGAGCCGCTCCCGGTCCGCGTCCCCGAACTCCGCCACGGAGGCGATGGCGAAGCCGTCGAAGGCGCGCCGGAAGCCCTCGCGGCGGCGCAGGATCGTGATCCAGGAGAGGCCCGACTGGAAGGCCTCCAGGCAGAGCCGCTCGAACAGCGCGTCGTCGCCGTGGACCGGGCGGCCCCACTCCTCGTCGTGGTACGCCACGTAGTCCTCGGCCGAGAGGCCCCAGGGGCAGCGCAGCCGCCCGTCGGGGCCCGGAACCGCCTCGCCCGCCGTCATGCCCGGTCGTCCTCTCCGTCACCTGCGGACGCTCCCGCCAGTGCGTCCTCAAGTTCGGCGATCCGCGCGTCCCGCTCGGCGAGTTCGGCGCCGAGCCGGACCAGGACGTCGTCGACGTCCGCCATCCGGTAGCCGCGGACCGCGACGGGGAGGCGGAGGGCCTCGACGTCGGCGCGGTCGACCGGGCGGGCGGCCGGGAGGGGGTCGACGAGCTGCTCGGGCGCCACCTCGGGCAGCACCTCGCCGTCGCCGCCGCCGACCACGGCCAGGGTGACCGCGGCCACGACCACGACCATGGTGATGAGCAGAAACCAGAACACCTGCGCGCCTCTCCCCGGAGTGGAAATCGTCCCGTGCCGATCGTGCCACGTGCCACCGACAGCTAGGGTCGCAGGCGAACGGACACGAGGGAGGACAAAAGGGATGCTGCGCTTGGGACGGCGTGAATTCGGGCCGCACGAGCCGGTGATCATGGCGATCGTGAACCGGACCCCGGACTCCTTCTACGACCAGGGCGCGACCTTCCGGGACGAGCCGGCGCTCGCCCGGGTCGAGCAGGCGGTGGCCGAAGGCGCGGCGATCATCGACATCGGCGGGGTGAAGGCGGGCCCCGGCGAGGAGGTGACGGCCGAGGAGGAGGCGCGGCGCACGGTCGGCTTCGTGGCGGAGGTGCGCAGGCGCCACCCCGACGTGGTCATCAGCGTCGACACCTGGCGGGCGGACGTCGGCGCGGCGGTGTGCGAGGCCGGGGCGGACGTCCTGAACGACGCGTGGGGCGGTGTCGACCCCGCGCTCGCGGAGGTCGCCGCGAAGTACGGCGCGGGTCTCGTGTGCACGCACGCGGGCGGCGCCGAGCCGCGGACCCGGCCGCACCGGGTCGCGTACGAGGACGTGATGGCCGACATCCTGCGCGTCACCGTGGGGCTCGCGGAGCGGGCGATCGCCCTCGGCGTGCGGCGGGACGGGATCATGATCGACCCGGGCCACGACTTCGGGAAGAACACCCGGCACAGCCTGGAGGCGACGCGGCGGCTCGGGGAGATGGCGGAGACGGGGTGGCCGGTGCTCGTCTCCCTCTCCAACAAGGACTTCGTCGGGGAGACCCTCGACCGGCCGGTGAAGGAGCGGGTGCTCGGCACGCTCGCCACGACGGCGGTCTCGGCGTGGCTGGGGGCGCAGGTGTACCGCGTGCACGAGGTCGCGGAGACGAAGCAGGTGCTCGACATGGTGGCGTCGATCGCGGGGCACCGGCCGCCCGCCGTGGCCCGGCGCGGACTGGCGTAGGCCCTGGGGATGGCCGACGGGGACGCCGGACCCGGCGCCCCCGCCCCGAAGGCCGGACTACTTGCCGGTCTCCTTCGTCACCAGCGTCACCGCCTCCTCCACGTCGTCCGTGACGTGGAAGAGGAGCAGGTCCCGCTCGGAGGCCTTGCCGCCCGCGACGACGGAGTCGCGGAGCCAGTCGACGAGGCCCTTCCAGTACTCCGTACCGAAGAGGACGATCGGGAAGCGGGTGACCTTGCGCGTCTGGACCAGGGTCAGCGCCTCGAAGAGCTCGTCGAGGGTGCCGAGGCCGCCGGGCAGGACGACGAAGCCCTGCGCGTACTTCACGAACATCGTCTTGCGGACGAAGAAGTAGCGGAAGTTCACGCCGATGTCGACGTGCGGGTTGAGCCCCTGCTCGAAGGGGAGCTCGATGCCGAGGCCCACCGAGATGCCCTTGGCCTCCCTGGCCCCCTTGTTGGCCGCCTCCATGGCACCGGGGCCGCCGCCCGTGATGACCGCGAAGCCGGCCTCGACGAGCGCCCGGCCGATCCGTACGCCCGCCTCGTACTCGGGCGAGTCCGGCTTCGTGCGGGCCGAGCCGAAGACGCTGATCGCGCTCGGCAGTTCGGCGAGCGCCCCGAAGCCCTCGACGAACTCGGACTGGATGCGCATGACCCGCCACGGGTCGGTGTGCACCCACTCCGAGTCGCCCTCGGTGTCGAGCAGCCGCTGGTCCGTCGTGCCCGGCTGGACCTGTTCCCGCCGCCTGAGCACCGGACCGAGTCGCTGCTCCTCGGGCTTCGCCATTCCCTCGGGAATGCCCATGGCCTGCTCCCTCCGCCGATCGGCGGCCCGTTGCCGGCCGCCAACTGATCTTCTGGTCCGGTCAGCCTAGGACGACAGAGGTGACGAAACGCGAAATTACGGAAGTCAGGCAGTCAGCCAGTCGCGGAGTCGTGCCTCGCAGTGGTGGATCCGGTCGACGGTGACGTGTTCGTCCCGCTTGTGCGCGTACAGGGGGTCGCCGGGGCCGTAGTTCACGGCGGGCACGCCGAGGGCGCTGAAGCGGGCCACGTCGGTCCATCCGAACTTGGGCAGGGCGTTGCCGCCTACGGCCTTCATGAACGCCTCGGCGGCCGGGTGGGAGAGGCCGGGCAGGGCGCCGGGGCTCTCGTCGTCGACGACGAACTCGGCGATGTCGCAGCCGTCGAAGAACTCGCGGACGTACGCCAGGGCCTCGGCCGGGGAACGGTCGGGGGCGTACCGGAAGTTCACGGTGACGGTGCAGGCGTCGGGGATGACGTTGGTGGCGACGCCGCCCTCGATCGCCACGGCGTTGAGGCCCTCGTGGTACTCCAGGCCGTCGATGACCGGCTTGCGCGGCTCGTAGGCGGCGAGGCGGGCGAGGATCGGGGCGGCGGTGTGGATGGCGTTGGAGCCCATCCACGCGCGCGCGGAGTGGGCCCGCTCACCGGCCGTGTGCAGGATGACGCGCAGGGTGCCCTGGCAGCCGCCCTCGACCTGGGCGTCGGATCCTTCGAGGAGGACGGCGAAGTCGCCTTCCAGCCAGTCGGGATGCGCGGCGGCGATCTTCCCGAGGCCGTTGAGGTGGGCGGCGACCTCCTCGTTGTCGTAGAAGACGAAGGTGAGGTCGCGGTTGGGCTCGGGGACGGTGGCGGCGATCCGCAGCTGGACGGCGACCCCGGACTTCATGTCGGAGGTGCCGCAGCCCCACAGGATGCCGTTCTCGTCGAGCCGCGAGGGCACGTTGTCGGCGATCGGCACGGTGTCGATGTGGCCGGCGAGGACGACGCGCTCGCCGTGGCCGAGGTGGGTGCGCGCGACGATGTTGTTGCCGTACCGGTCGACGGTGAGGTGCGGCAGCGTGCGCAGGGCCTGCTCGATCGCGTCCGCGAGCGGCTTCTCGGTCCCGCTGACGGACGGGAAGTCGACGAGGGCGGCGGTGAGCACCGCCCCGTCCTGGGACAGGTCGAGGGGCGCGTCGAACGGAGTGATGTCAGCCATGTGCCGACCCTAACTCGGCCTCCAGTACGGTGGGCCCCGTGTCCGAGCCCATCCGCCCCGCCCGTCGCGGCCGCCTCGCCCGCTCCGCGGTCGCCTCCGCCGTGCTCCTCGGCCTCGCCTCGTACGTGGCCGTCCACCAGATGACAGGGAGCAAGGGCACTCCCCGGTGCAGTGTGGGCAGCGGCGAGAACCGGTACGAGTTCACTCCGGAGCAGGCGTCCAACGCGGCGACGATCTCCGCCGTGGGGACGACCAGGGGCCTGCCGGAGCGCGCGGTGACGATCGCGCTCGCGACGGCGCTCCAGGAGTCGGCGCTGCGGAACATCGAGCACGGCGACCGGGACTCGCTCGGCCTGTTCCAGCAGCGGCCGTCGATGGGCTGGGGTACGCCGGAGCAGATCATGGACCCGGTGTACTCGTCGGGGAAGTTCTACGCGGGCCTGGAGAAGGTCCCCGGGTATTCGCGGCTGCCGCTGACGGTGGCCGCGCAGAAGGTGCAGAAGAGCGGTTTCCCGCAGGCGTACGCGAAGCACGAGCCGGACGCCACGCTGCTGTCGGCCGCGCTGACGGGCCGGTCCCCGGCGGCTCTGACCTGTACGGCGAACGAGATGGAGGGCCGGCCCGGTGACCCCGCGCGGGTGCGCGCGGAGCTGGTACGGGCCTTCGGCGCGAAGGCGGCGCCGACGACCGTGACGAGCGGTCCGAGCGCGGGCCGGTCGGCGACGGAGCCACCGGTCCTCGCGGTGCCGGTGCGGACGGGGTCCGGGGCGGCGCGGGGCGCCGGGGCGGACGAGCGGCACGGCTGGGAGCTCGCGCAGTGGGCGGTGGCGCGGGCGGACGCGCTGCGCATCACGGAGGTCGTGTACGGGGGCAAGGTGTGGCGCGCCGGCGAGGCCGCCGGCGGCTGGACGAAGGCCTCGGGCGCGCTCGCCGGCGACGGCGACACCGTCCGCGTACGGCTCGCGCGGTAGCGACGGCGGTGTCCGGCCGACTCGCGCGGCAGCGACGGCGACATCCGGGCGACTCGCGAGGTGGCCGAGCGGGCGTACGGCGACCCCCGCGGGCGCAAGGCGGCTCGTACGGCGGGCGGGCACACGTACGGTCGTTCACTCGGTCGTGGCACGGCCCCGCTTCCCGTCCGGGAAATTCACCACCCCTCCGAGCCGCTTTTCACCCGCCGCGCCCCACCCGTCCCATCCCCTTGCGGGACAAGGGAAGTGACGGTTCGGCAACCCTCCACGCAATGACACGTTCGTCCGTTTTCCTCCCCACCTGACAATACGACGCATTACCAATTCTTTACCTTCGACCTCCGCAACCTCACCCGCCCCGGGGCCGGTTGTCACTGCGTCCGAACGAACACCTCGCACCTCGTCGAAGGAGCACCATGTCCCTCCCCCTGACCCGTCGGATCGCCCGCGCCGCCCTCCTCATCGCGGCCGGAGCAGCCCCCGTGGTCGGTGCGGCCGGCTCCGCGAGCGCCCTGGACCACAACCTCGCGCCGACCGGCGCCCTCGGCGGCGTCACCGCCCTGGACGCCGCCGGTGCGGGCACCGCCGTCGACAGCGCCTCGCAGACCGCCACCGGCGTCGTCGGTGCCACCGGCAGCCAGGCCGTCGGCACGGCCGTCCCCGCCGCCGGCAAGACCGTCGGCGCGGCGGGCAAGACCGCCACCCCGGCCGCCCAGCAGGTCGCCGGCGAGACCGCCGGCAGCGCGGGCGAGGTCGTCGGCAAGACCGCCGGCGCCGCGACCGAGAGCGCCGAGGGCCCGACCGGCGGCGCCCTGGGCGGCGGGCTCGGCAACCTGCCCACCGGCCAGACGCTCGGCGGCCTGCCCCTCGGCGGCTGACCCGCACGGGAACGACAGAGGGCCCGGGGAGCACCTGCTCCCCGGGCCCTCGCCCATGCCGTGGGCGCGCGATCAGCCGAGGCGCTTGACCGCCGCCTCGACCCGCTCGTCCGTCGCCGTGAACGCCACCCGCACGAACCGGGCCCCCGCCTCGCCGTAGAAGTCGCCCGGCGCCACCAGGACGCCCTTCTCCGCGAGGTACGCCACGGTCTCCCAGCACGGCTCGTCGCGGGTCGCCCACAGGTACAGGCTCGCCTCGCTGTGCTCGATCCGGAAGCCGTGCGCCTCCAGGGCCGCCCGCAGGGCCGCCCGCCGGGCCGCGTACCGCTCGCGCTGCTCGGCCACGTGCGCGTCGTCGCCGAGCGCCGCCACCGTCGCCGCCTGGACGGGCGCGGCGGTCATCATGCCGCCGTGCTTGCGGATCTGGAGCAGCTCGCCGAGCACGGCCGCGTCACCCGCGATGAAGGCGGCCCGGTAGCCGGCCAGGTTGGAGCGCTTGGACAGCGAGTGGACGGCGACGATCCCCTTGTACGAGCCGCCGCAGACGTCCGGGTGCAGGACCGACACCGGGTCGGCCTCCCAGCCCAGCTCCAGGTAGCACTCGTCGGAGAAGACGAGCACGCCGTGCTCGCGCGCCCAGGCCACGATCCGGGTCAGCTCGTCCTTGGCGAGGACCTTGCCGGTCGGGTTGGACGGCGAGTTGAGCCAGAGGAGCCTGAGCCCGGCCGGGTCCAGTTCCGTCGGGTCGTCGTAGACGACGGGCGTCGCGCCGCAGAGCCGCGCGCCGACCTCGTACGTCGGGTAGGCGAGCCGCGGGTAGGCGACCACGTCGCCCGCGCCGAGACCCAGCTGCGTCGGCAGCCAGGCCACCAGCTCCTTCGAGCCGACCACGGGGAGCACGTTCTCGTGCGCGAAGTCCACCGCGCCGAGCCGCCGCCCGCACCAGCCGGTGAGCGCGTCCCGCAGCTCCTTCGTCCCCCACACCGTCGGATAGCCCGGCGAGTCCGCCGCCGCGACCAGGGCCTCCTGGATCAGCGCGGGGACCGGGTCGACGGGCGTGCCGACCGAGAGGTCCACGATTCCGTCGGGGTGCGCCAGGGCCGTCTTCTTGTACGGCTCCAGCTTGTCCCAGGGAAAGACGGGCAGGCGCGAAGAGACTGCGCTCACGGGTTGGCTCTCACTTCCTGTACGTACGGGAAAACGCCTCGGTCCCGTACGGCGGCGGAGGCCGTACGGGACCGGATGCGGTCGTTCAATCAGCCGTTCTGCGGCGGCAGGGCGGCGATGAAGGGGTGGTCACGCTCGATCTCGCCGAGCTTGGAGGCACCACCGGGCGAACCGAGGTCGTCGAAGAACTCGACGTTCGCCTTGTAGTAGTCCTTCCACTCCTCCGGGGTGTCGTCCTCGTAGAAGATCGCCTCCACCGGGCAGACCGGCTCACAGGCCCCGCAGTCGACGCATTCGTCCGGGTGGATGTACAAGGACCGCTTGCCCTCGTAGATGCAGTCGACGGGGCACTCCTCGATGCACGCCTTGTCCTTCACGTCGACACAAGGCTGCGCGATGACGTAGGTCACGCTGTCGTTCCTCCTCGATAGGGCTGGTCTGCGCGGGAGCGCGGCGTCGTCGATGCCCGCACCTAGTATCTCCGTTCTTGAGGGCGATCCGAACAGGAGGGGCGGAGAAGCTGTGGAATTCACCGGCGGAGGGCGTCTTGAGGTCCGAATCACCGGCGCTGACGTGGGAAGACGTGTCTCCGTTCGGTACGTGACGGACTCGGCGACGAGGGAGAAGTTCACCGACTCGGTCGGAGTTCTCACATCATGGGACGACGCTGTGCTGCTGATCACACGAAAAGGCGGTGACAGCGTCCGCATCCCGGAATCCGCACTCGTCGCCGGGAAGGTCGTACCGGCCGCGCCCGCCCGCAGGCGCGGCCCCTCGGCCACGTTCCCCGAGCTGGCGCGGGCCACCGCGCGCGCGTGGCAGCCCGTCGAGAGCGAGGCCCTCGGCGAATGGACCCTGCGGGCCGCCGACGGATTCACCCGCCGCGCCAACTCCGTCCTCCCGCTCGGCGATCCCGGACTCCCGGTCGCCGACGCCCTGACGCACGCGCGCGCGTGGTACGCGGCCCGGAAGCTCCCCGCCTACGTGCAGACCGCCACCGGCGCCGAAGGCACCCAGGAACTGCTGTGCGCGGAACTCGACCGGCACGGCTGGCGGCGCGAGGTCTCCGCGGAGGTGCGCATCGCGGCGCTCGCCCCGATCGCCGACCTGGACGCCGACGTCTCCGCCGTCCACCTCTCCCGCACCTTCGACGAGGCGTGGCTGCGCCGCTACCAGCGCTTCGGGGAACCGGGCCCGGCCGTGCGCCCCGTCCTCGCCTCGGGACCGAGTGTGTGGTTCGCGTCCGTGGCGGGCACGGGAGAGATACCGGCGGCGATCGGGCGGTGCGTGGTCGACGGGCGCTGGGCGGGCTTCATGGCCGTCGAGGTCGCCCCCGACCAGCGGCGCCGGGGCCTGGCGACGTCCGTCATGACGGCGCTCGCCCGGCGGGCGCTCGACGAGGGCGCGTCGGCGGCCTGGCTCCAGGTGGAGACCGACAACGACGGCGCCCGGGCGCTGTACGACGGCATGGGGTTCGCGCCCCACCACCACTACCACCACTACCGATGGGTCGAGGCGTGACGGAGGACGTACCACCACCGGACGGGCCGGAAGACGGCGCCGGGGAGGGGGAGCGGATCGACTGGCGGCGGGAGTTCGCGGAGGAGGCCCGGTCCGAACGGCCCGACCTCGCACGGCTCTGCCTCCTCATCGGGGCGGTGGCCGACCCCACCGTCACCCGGCACGAGCTCGACGCGGCCGAGATCGAACTCGACCGCCTCGCCGGACTCCTCCCGTACGCGACCCGGATCACCGGCGACTGGAGCGGCGAGCTCGCCGCGCTCCTCGGCCGCCACGAGGGCTTCGAGGGCGTCCCCGCCGACTACCAGCGCCTGGAGTCCTCCCTCCTGCACGAGGTGCTCCGGCGCCGCCGAGGCCTGCCCATCCTGCTGTCCGTGGTCTGGATGGAGGTCGCGCGCCGGGCCGGCGCCCCCGTGTACGGGCTCGGGCTGCCCGGCCACTTCGTCGTCGGCTTCGGCGACCCGGCCGACCTGAACCTCGCCGACCCCTTCGCCGGCGGACGCGCCGTGACGGGCGCCGACGCCGAACTCCTGGTGACCAGCGCGACGGGCGAGGCCCTCGACCGCTCGATGCTCCGGCCCGCCGAACCCGGCGCGATCGTGCTGCGGGTCCTCAACAACATCCGCGCGTGGGCCGCCCCCCGCCCGGAACGCTCCGACGTGGCCCTGTGGGCGGTCGAACTGTCCCTGCTGCTCCCCTCCCACCCGGCCAGACTCCGCTACGAGCGCGCCGAGCTGCTCGTACAGCGCGGGGAGTTCCTGAAGGGGGCGGCGGAGATGGAGGCGTACGCGCGCGTGATGGACGCGGTGGACCCGGAGTCGGCGACGACGATCCGGCGAAGGGCCCGGGCGGCACGGGCACGCCTGAACTGACGGCGCCCGTGCCGGTCCGGCACGTGAAGGGGGCGGGGCGGCCGGATTCGAACCGGCGTCCTCCGAGATGCTGTCGCGGCGCACTACCTCTGTGCTACGGCCCCGCCCTTGCGCACGACTTTACGGGAGGGCCGGTCAGGGCTGCGACTCCTTTCCGGCGCCTCCCAGGACCCGCACCTGCGCGGTCCAGGAACGGTCGTCGTGGGGCGGCTCCCACACCACGTCGACGTCTGTCTGGTGGAACTGCCGGACCAGCTGCGTCACCATGCGGGCGGCGGCGGCCCGCGCCTTGCGGGGGTCGGCTTCGGCGGGCACGTCGGGGAGGGCCCCGCAGGTCATGCCGCTCCGCACGTCGAGCAGGCTGTACCGCCAGCCGTGGGGCGTCGGCAGGAGGACGAGCGCGTGGGGCAGCGGGAAGGGCGGACGTCGCTTCTTCTCTCTGCGTCGTCTCACCCCTCCGCCTCCTCGTCGTAGGGCGGGATCGTCCAGCGGAGGACCGTGGAGCCGTCGCGGGGGACGAGGGTGGCCGGGTAGACCTGACCGGCGGCGCGCTCGCCGTTGTGGCGCATGGAGTGGTCGCCCTGGTCCCAGTCGAGGCTGAGGACGGGGCAGCCGTCGATGTCGAGGACGGCGTCGAGGAGGGGGCGGTCCCAGCCGGCGCGGTGGAGCAGGTGGTAGTGGCTGTGCGGGTCCAGGGACACCACCAGGCCCTTGCCGGGGCCCTGTTCGACCCAGGCGGTGAGGCGGGCGGCGAGCGCCTCGGCCTCGGCGAGGGGGAGGTCGAGATGCCCGTACGGGCCGAAGGCGGTCGGCTCGCCGCCGAACTCGGCGTGGGCGTCGTCCTGGTACCGGCCCCAGTACGTCACGTCCGCGAGCCCGTCGACGGAGTCGCCCTCCAGGCCGACGAACCCGTCCAGGGCCCGCGCGTCACCGAGGAGCATCCCGCACCGGTCCACGGGCAGCTCACCGAGGTGTACGGGGCCGGGCCCGCGCTCGTCGGGCCACGGGGTCCCGAGGTCGACCTCAAGGACGGAGACCGTCGGCCCGCCGTCGAACGGGGAGGGGGCCGTCTCGGCGCGTACGGGAAGGAGCCTGTCGGCGGCGGCGGGAACGGCGACCGCCTCGCAGTACCAGTCGCCGGGGGCGCCATCCTCGGGCAGGTGCAGGTGGCCACCGCCGGTCCTGGCTGCGTCGAGGCCACGGGCGGACAGCGGGCGCTCGGTGTCGGCCCAGCAGCCGAGGGCCCCGGCCATCGCGAGGACCAGCACGCCGGAGGGCGCGAAGACGGAGCCGAGTGAGTGAGTCATGGGCCCGATTGAAGCGGACCACGGGGGCGTCGTTTCTGGTGGGTCTCGGGTGCGGCCGCCCTCCTTGAGGGTGATTTCGGCGGGCCTTGCCGCCGGTAAGGCGGAGTTGTCCTCCGTCCGGACGCGTCGCGGGCCGGGCCTCGCCCGCCCGGCGGCAGAATGCGGCCATGCCGCTGACCGCCGATATTCTCGTCGCCCTCGTCGCCCTGCTCCACGCCTACATCATGGTGATGGAGATGTTCCTGTGGCAGAAGTCGACCGGTCGTCGCTTCTCCGGCTTCGACGCCGAGATGGCCCGCGATACCGCCGCCATGGCCGCCAACCAGGGCCTCTACAACGGCTTCCTCGCCGCCGGGCTGGTCTGGGGTCTGATCGCCGACGACCCCACCGGGTTCCGCGTCCGCGTCTTCTTCCTGTCCTGCGTCGTCATCGCCGGCGTCTACGGGGCCGCCACCGCCAACCGCCGCATCCTCTTCGCCCAGGCCCTGCCCGGCGCCCTCGCCCTCTCGGCCGTCCTCGTCTCCCAGTAGCCCGTCTCCCCCAGTAGCGGACTACTTCTCGCGCAGGCTCTCGATCTAAGCCGCCAGCGCGGTCATGTCACGCACGTGCGCGGAGTACTCGGCCGCGTACTCGTCTTCGATCGCCGGGAGGACCTTCGCGAACACCGGCGCCAGCCGCACCAGACCTTCCCGGTGCCGTTCGCCGAGCGCGCCTGTGCTCGGCCGTCCTTTGCGCAAGCGCGTCGAGCTCCTCTTCAAGCATGCAGGGGATCCTGCCAGGTCACGTTCCCGCGCGTCTCCCTCCCGAGGCCCGCCAGAGACACGGCACTGTGTGATCGGAACAACACGCAGAGCGAAAGGTGCGCCATGGGAACCCCTCACGGCACGGGCAGCTTCGTCGCCCATACCGGTACCGACGTCTACGGGCCCGGCAAGGTCATCGGTGTGGACGGCCAGCAGCGGCGGGTGCGGTTCACGCGCTTCGTGGCGACGATCCGGGCCGACGACCTCAGGGCCGCCTCCCCCGCCGAGACCCGGGAGATGCAGGCCTGGCTGCGGGCGAAGAAGGAGCGGTACGGGGGCGAGTGGTGATCTCCCTGCGCGTCTCCCGTGACGGTGGGCGTACCTGGTCGCCCCTCCGTGTCCACCGCCCGCCTCGCGGCACCACGGCGATCGTGTCGGCACTGCGGTATCCGCCGTGCGCGTGCCCTCGATGCGGGCGAGCCCCCGTCCCGGGAGGGGGCGGGGGCTCGGAGCCGGCGACGGGGGCGGTCAGCCCTCGCCGCTGAGGTCGATGGTCTTCGTGCGCTCCGCCTTGGTCTTGCCGCGCAGCGCGTCGCGCATCACGTAGGCCACGTCGTCGGCGGAGACCTCGTGTTTGGTGCCGTCGCCCTTGGTGATCATGATTCCGTCGAAGGCACCGTCGAGGAGCCGGTCGATCGCCTTCTTGTCGTAGACCTCGACCAGGCGGCCGTCGACGGCCTTCATGGAGAGGATCTGCGGCAGCGACCGGGCCGGGCCGAAGTCGATGTACTTGCCTCCCGCGTAGATCCGGATCAGGTCGGACATGGCGGGGGTGGCGAACTCCCTCATCGCCCGGTCCAGCTCGGCCTTGGTGATGCTGGGCTGGCGGGTGGTGACCGGCAGTTCGACCAGCTTGTTCTGGCCGGTCTCCACCTGGGCGCGGAAGGCGTCCTTCACGGAGATCATCGAGCGCTGGAGGTCGAGGCCCTTGCCGGGCTTGCCCTCGACGGCGGTCACCTTGTTCGGGGCGAACAGGATGGTGCCGTCGGTGGCCGAGGCGGCGTTGCCGGCGAGGTCGCGCAGGGCGACGGCGAGCTTCTCCTCGTCCACCGGGAAGACCGGCTTGGCGACCCGCTCGCCGCCGAAGAGGGAGCCGATGACCGAGACGGGGTTGTAGTCGCTGCCTGCGGCGGCGCGGACGGTCTCCTGGCTGTCGAGCGCCAGGCCCGCCTTCTCCGGGGCCAGCTTGACCTTCTGGCCGCCCAGGCTGAGCTGGAGCGGGGTGTCGGCCCGCTGACCGAGGGCGGCTTCAAGCTTGTTGACGGCCTCTTCCTTCGTACCGCCGCCGATGTCCACGCCGAGCACCGTGGTGCCCTTGGGGACGTCGGAGTGGTTGAGGAGGAGTCCCGCGCCGTAGGCGACGCCGGCGAGGCCGAAGACTCCGGCGGCGACGAGGACCAGCTTGGAGCGGCCCTTCTTCGCCGGGGCGCGGCTGGGCGCCGGTGCCGGGCGCGGCGCGGGCGCGGGGTTCGCCTGCTCCTCGATGCGCGGGGTGAGGTCGGGGCGGGCCGCCTTCGGCGGGACGACGGGGATGCCGCTGGTGAGAGTGTCACCGGAGACGTGGCCGTTGCCGTGGGGCGCTCCGGGGCCGGGGGCCGGCGCCGGTGCCTGCGGGGTGAGGATCGCGGTGTCGTCGGACATACGGGGGGCGCCGCCGGGGAACGGGGAGCCCGCGCCCTGGCCCTGGCCGGGCCTCGGTCCCTGCCCGGGCCTCGGTCCCTGGCCCTGCCCGGGCCTCGGTCCCTGGCCCTGTCCCGGCCGCTGGCCCTGGCCGGGGCCGGCTACGGGTCCGGGGCCGGCTACGGGTCCGGGTCCGGGGCCGCCCAGGTTGGCGGTGCCGGTGACGGGGCCCGTGGTGGGGCCGGTCGGCGCGGCCGGGCCCCGGTACGCGGGCGTGCCGGTGTACATGGGGGTGCCGGCGGCGGGGGTGCCGTCGTGGCGGGGGGCTGCGGCGCCCTGGGCGCCGTCGTACCCCTGGGTCCCGTCGTACATCGGGGTTCCGCCCGCAGGCGTGCCGTCGTACCTCGGCGTTCCCGCCGCCGGGGTGCCGCTGTCGTACAGCGGGTTTCCGGGGGTCGACTGGGATGCCGTGACCGGGCGGCTCGACGGGGTGTTGCCGACCGTCGGTACGCCGGAGGTCGCCGAGCCCGCGAAGCCGGTGCCCTGGGCGTCCGGTCCTGCGAGGGCCGGGGCGGGCTTCGGGGCCGGAGCGGATGCCGACGGCAGCGCGGGCGTGGGGGCCGGGCCCGGGGACCCCGCCTTGCGCGGGGCGAACCAGTCGCTGGTCCCCTTCCCCTTCTGCGCCTGTTCGGCCTGCGGCGGCTCCGGGGCCGCCGCCACCGGCTCCGGCTCCGGCTCCACGACGGGAGCCGGTTCATGCGCGGGCGTCTCGTTGACCGTCTTGCGGACGACGACCGGCGGAATCGGCCGCGAACCCGGGATGTTGATCCGGATCCGGGTCGTCAGGGTCGTCTCGGTCTTGGGCTCCTCCGGCGGCGCGGGCGCGGTGGCGGTCTCCTCCGGCGCGTCCTGCGAGGGGTGGAGCGACGGATACTGGCGGGATCCGTACGGCGGTGTACCCGACGGGTACGCGGCTCCACCGCGCCCCTGGGCGCCGGAGGACGAACTGTCAGTCTCTCGACCAGTTTCACGACTCAAAGCAGGATCTCCCGGTTGGCTCCACCGCCCGCTCTTGCTGATGCTCGTGTAACCCGGGCGGTTCGGCGGCGCGCACCACCATACTGGCCGCCGCCGTCATATACCCGACCCCCGGGTGAAGGACGACGGTCATTCCGGCCCAAGTCAGGGCGTCCCCGGACTCAAGTCCTCCTGTTCACGGGGCAGGTCGCGGCAGCCGGGACAGCGTGGTGCACATCACAGCAAGCGCCATGCCTCCGAAGAGGAAGAGCAGCTCGCCGACGCCTCCGCCGAACACCCCGTCGCCCTCGGGGCGTCCGAGGCTGAGCAGGATGACGGCGAGGAGCCAGCCGCCTCCGCCGGCGGCGACGCCGACCTGGGTGCCGGTCGCGCGCAGCCCTCCGTAGAAGAGGGCGCCGGTCGCGAGCAGCGCGAGGACCAAGCCGCCGGGAAGCCAGGCGGCTTGGACGAGGGCGCCTGCGGTGCCGACGAGCGCGCCGAGGACGGCGAGGCCCGCGTACCAGGCGTACCGGGCGTTGCGTGAGGTCGGGAACGTGCCGGGGGCGGAGGTGCTCACGCGGTCACCCCCGCGAAGAGGTCGGTCTCGCGTTCGCCCGCGGGAGCGCCGGGGGTGCCTTGCGCCAACTCGTAGTACTCGGTGGTGAAGATCGGCTGTCCCAGGTCGTTGGAGAGCGCGAAGAACGGGCCGGCGACGACGACTTGGGTGACGTGTGCGGCCATCGCCGCGCTCTTGCGGGCGGCGTGCTCGGGGCTCGCGTCGATCCGGGCGGTGATCCGGTCCTCGTCGACGACGCCGGGGACGTCGTCGATCGCGGCGACGGCCGGGAAGGCGGAGCCCTCGGCGTGCAGCCGGGCGAAGGCGCCCTCGGCGACGGGGCGCGGGACGCGGTTCCAGTAGATCTTGGCGATCCGGTGGGCGGGGCCGAGGTCCGGGCGGTAGTCCGGGTCGGCGGCCAGTTCGGCGGCTCGCATGGCGACCCGGTGGGCCTGGATGTGGTCCGGGTGGCCGTAGCCGCCGTCGGGGTCGTAGGTGACGAGGACCTGCGGGCGGGTCTCCCTGATCACCTCGACGAGGTGGGGGGCGGCGGTGTCGACGTCGGTGTTCCAGAAGGCGTTGTCGCGCTTGTTCTGCTCGGCGCCCATCATTCCGGAGTCGCGGAAGCGTCCGGGGCCGCCGAGGAAGCGGTGGTCGGTGACGCCGAGCGCGATCATCGCGGCGGCGAGTTCGCGTACGCGATGCGGGCCGAGCCGGTCCTCCCGGTCGGGAGCCAGGTGGGCGAGGCTGGGCGGGATGACCTCGCCCTCCTCACCGAGCGTGCAGGTGACCAGGGTGACGAGGGCGCCTTCGGCCGCGTACCTGGCCATGGTGGCGCCGTTGTTGATCGACTCGTCGTCCGGGTGCGCGTGCACGAGCAGCAGACGGCGGGCGGGGAGATCGGACATGTCCCCACCCTACGAGGTCGGACCGGCTCGCAGGTCGGTACGTGCCCTGCCCCGGAAGCGGGATCCGGGAGCAGGGCTACGGAGCGGGCCTCGGAAACTCGGACTGCGGAAGCCGCGCTTCGGATGCCGGGGCTCAGAACTTGAGGCCGCCGACCATGTTCGCCACGTTCGTGGTGAGGGTGCTGATGGACGGGGCGATGGACGAACTCGCCAGATAGAAGCCCAGGAGGGCGCAGACCGCCGCGTGTCCGGCCTTCAATCCGGATTTCCGGATCAGAAGGAAGACGACGATCGCCAGCAGCACCACCACGGAGATCGAGAGTGCCACGGCGGTTCACCTCCACACTTCTTGGTCGGATATTCGAGCGGTTCGGTCGATCAGCATGTGCCAGAGGGCATGCCGATCGGATGCATACCCACCTAGCGCTACGGATCATAACTATCCGTGCGACGGCATCGATCGGCGGACGGAGGCACGAGGGGGGCGCACAGCGCTAGTTTCAGCCGCATGACCATGCCTTCGCAGCAGCCGGCCACACCCTCGGCCGGGCTCTCCTTCCCTCGCCAGCACGCCAGGACCCAGCGGTTCACCCTGGGGGTCCCGCGTGCCTTCTCGATCTCCCCCGACGGCGAGCGCGTCGTGTTCGTCAGGTCCGCTTCGGGGACGGACCGTTCGCACCGGCTCTGGGTCCTCGACCTGCCCGCGGACGGCGGCGCCCCCGTGGAGCGGGTTGCGGCCGACCCCGAGGTGCTGCTCGCGGGCGCCGAGGAGGAACTCTCGCCGCAGGAGCGGGCCCGCCGCGAGCGGAGCCGGGAGGGCTCGGGCGGCGTGGTGGCGTACGCGGTGGACGGGGCCGTGGAGTTGGCGGCCTTCGCCCTGTCGGGACGGCTGTTCGCGGCGGAGCTGCGGGCGGGGACGGCACGGGAGCTGCCGGTGCCCGGCCCGGTGATCGACCCCCGGCCTTCGCCGGACGGACGCCTGGTGGCGTACGTGGCGGAGGGCGCGCTGCGGGTGGTGGCGGCGGACGGTTCGGGCGACCGGGAGCTGGCCGTTCCGGAGGACGGTCATGTCACCTACGGATTGGCCGAATTCATCGCCTCGGAGGAGATGTCCAGGGACCGGGGTTTCTGGTGGTCCCCCGACTCGGACCGGCTGCTCGTCGCGCGGGCCGACGACCGGGCGGTACGGCGCTGGTGGATCGCCGACCCGGCGCACCCGGACCGGGAGCCGCAGCCGGTGGCGTACCCGGCGGCCGGTACGGCCAACGCGGAGGTCGGACTGTTCGTCCTGGGCCTCGACGGGTCCCGTACGGAGGTGCGGTGGGACCGGGAGCGGTACCCGTACCTGGCGCGGGTCCACTGGTCGGCGGCCGGGGCTCCGCTGCTCCTCGTGCAGGCGCGGGACCAGCGCGAGCAGGTGTACCTGGCGGTGGACCCGGAGAGCGGGGAGACGACGACCGTACGGACGGAGCGCGATCCGGTGTGGCTGGAGCTGCTGTCCGGGGTGCCGGCGTGGGCTCCGGACGGGCGGCTGGTGCGGGTCGCGGACGAGACCGGGGCCCGCGCCCTGACCGTGGGGGACGAGGTCCTGACCGGCGCCGATCTGCATGTCCGGGCGGTGCTCGACATCGGGTCCGACGACGTCCTCGTGTCGGCCTCCGCGGGGGAGGGCGCGGCTGCCATGGATACCGGCGAGATCCATGTGTACCGGGTGAACGGCCAGGGCGTGGAGCGGCTGTCGGAGGGCGTCGGGGTGCACGGCGCGGTGCGGACCGGGGCGGTGACCGTGCTCGTGTCGGCGCGGCCGGAGACGCCGGGGAGCGTGGCGCGGGTGCTGCGGGACGGCAAGCAGGTCGCGGTGGTGGGCTCGTACGCCAAGGAGCCGGTGATCGGCGCCCGGGTGCGGCTCACGGAGGCGGGCGCCCGGCGGATCCCGTGCGCGGTGCTGCTGCCCTCCGGGTACGAGGAGGGTGACGGGCCGCTGCCGGTCCTGATGGATCCGTACGGCGGTCCGCACGGGCCGCGGGTGGTCGCCGCCCACAACGCGCATCTGACGTCCCAGTGGTTCGCCGACCAGGGCTTCGCGGTGGTCGTGGCGGACGGGCGGGGCACGCCGGGCCGCTCCCCCGCCTGGGAGAAGACGATCGCGCGGGACTTCTCGCCGACCCTGGACGACCAGGTGGAGGCGCTTCAGGGCCTCGCCGGGCGCTTTCCGCTCGATCTGGAGCGGGTGGCGATCCGCGGCTGGTCGTACGGCGGGTATCTGGCGGCGCGGGCGGTTCTCCAGCGGCCCGATGTGTTCCACGCGGCCGTCGTCGGGGCGCCGGTGACGGACTGGCGGCTGTACGACACCCACTACACCGAGCGGTACCTCGGCACCCCTCAGGACGATCCGGAGGTGTACGCGGCGCAGTCGCTGCTCACCGACGACGGTCTGTCCGGGCCGGAGGTCCCGGTGCGGCCGATGATGATCGTCCACGGTCTCGCGGACGACAACGTGGTGGTCGCGCACGCGCTGCGGCTGTCCTCCGCGCTCCTCGCGGCGGGCCGGCCGCACGAGGTGCTGCCGCTGACCGGGGTCACCCACATGACGCCGCAGGAGCAGGTGGCGGAGAACCTGCTCCTGTTGCAGGTGGACTTCCTGCGGCGGTCCCTGGGGCTGCGCGAGGAAGGCTAGGGCCTGTCTTTCGGATCGGGCCGGATCAGGGAGCGGGGTCTGGTGCGTGTGATCGCGAGGCGGAGGAGGGAGTCGACGCGGAGCGGTGGGGGGTACCGCCCTGCTCGAGCGAAGCCGAGAGCTCGGGGGAGAGTGACGACAACGCGACGAGCGTGCGTGCCAGTCCCCGCGAGCCCGGCATGATCCGAAGGACAGGCCCTGGTCACCAACCGGGCGGCGGCGGGTGGGGCGGGGCCGGGGGCGGCATGCCGGCCGGCGGGTAGGGGCCGGGCGCGGCGGCGGGGGCGCCGCGCCCGGCGAGGAGGGCGAGTACGGCGAGGCCGGCGAGCAGTCCGACGTACGCGTTGAGGACGGCGAGCAGGTCGGCGGCCGGGAGGTCCCCGAGGCGGCCGACGAGTTCGTACCTGGCGGTCCTTGCGACCTCGGCGAGGCCGCCGGCCGCGAGGAACACGCCGGCGAGCAGCGCGAAGGCGCGGCTGTGGCGGGCACGCGCGAAGGCGGCGACGGCGGCCGTGCCGTAGAGGGCGAGGAGGACGAGGGAGAACCAGCCGGGCGGGGGCGCGAGGGCCGCCTTGATGACGGACCGGCCGCCGGTGAACCGGTCGACGGTGATCTCCAGGGGCAGTTCGGTGGCCCAGTACAGCTCCCACAGGACCACGAGGAGCGCGGAGACGGCGAGGAGCGCTCCGGCGGCGACGGCGGGGCCGGTACGGGGGCGGGTGGCCGGCTGCTCGTAGGAGGCGGTGACGGGGCGTCGGCCGGCGGCGGCGGTGACGATCAGGCCTGCGGCGAGGGCGAGGGCGAGGAGCGCGGTGACGAGGGCGCCGGTGCCGGTCGCCCAGAGTCCGGGGAGCCGCAGGGCGAGGGTGACGGTGCCGGTCGCGGCGAGCGCGGAGGCGGCGTGGCGTGAGCGGAGGGCGGCGACGGCGGCGGCCGCGGAGACGGCGAGGAGCACGGGATCGACGAGGGAGGTGGCGGAGCGCCCGCGGATGAGGAAGTGGTGGTCCCCCGCCCAGTACCACGCGAGGTCGGCGGGTGAACCGAGCACGGCGAGGTCCTTGAGGATCCACACGGCGGCGATGAGGACGAGCGCGGCGCAGAGCGCGGCGCCCGTGAGTCGTGCCGGTCGTGTCACAGTCACGGTTCCGATACTCACGGTTGCCAACGGCCGAAACAAGCGGTTCCGCGCATCCCGGGTGGGCCGGGTGTTGGTGCGACGGGGAGCAGCCGGCCGGGGCGCCATGACGCTCCGGCCGGCTTACGGCACCCGCACGGCCGTACGCTGTCGAGTCTGGAGTGTCCGTATATCGGATCCGATTCCGTCAAGTTGCCTGTGGGTTAAGGGATTCCTGATCCCCCGGCGCCATCGGGTCCATCGGATCCGTCGGCACCCGGCTCCGGCGGGACCACCTGCTTCTCCTCGGCGAAGTGGCAGGCCGAGTCGTGCTTCGCCGGGCTGTCCGTGAGGCGGAAGACCGCCGGTACGGCGAGGAGCGGGACTTCCAGGGTGCAGCGTTCCTGGGCCTTCCAGCAGCGGGTGCGGAAGCGGCAGCCGGAGGGGATGTTGGCCGGGGAGGGGACGTCGCCGGTGAGGATGATGCGTTCGCGGTGGGCCCGTGCCTCGGGGTCGGGGACGGGGACGGCGGAGAGCAGCGCCTGCGTGTAGGGGTGGGTGGGGTGGTCGTAGATCTGGGCGTCGGTGCCGATCTCGACGATCCGGCCGAGGTACATGACGCCGACCCGGTCGGAGATGTGCCGCACGATCGACAGGTCGTGGGCGATGAACACGTACGACAGGGAGAACTCGGTCTGGAGGTTGTCGAGGAGGTTGACGACCTGGGCCTGGACGGAGACGTCGAGCGCGGACACCGGTTCGTCGGCGACGATGATCTCGGGCTGGAGGGCGAGGCCGCGGGCGATGCCGATGCGCTGGCGCTGGCCGCCGGAGAACTGGTGCGGATAGCGGTTGATGTACTCGGGGTTGAGGCCGACGACGTCCAGGAGGTCCTGGACCTTCTGCCGGCGGGAGCCCTTGGGCGCGACCTCGGGGTGGATCTCGTACGGCTCGCCGATGATGTCGCCGACGGTCATGCGCGGGTTGAGCGAGGTGTACGGGTCCTGGAACACCATCTGGATGTTGCGGCGGACGGCCTTGAGCGCGCGCGGGGAGAGCCTGCTGATGTCCTCGCCCTTGTAGCGGATCGCGCCGGACGTCGGCCGTTCCAGGTTGACCAGCATCTTCGCGACGGTCGACTTGCCGCAGCCGGATTCGCCGACGATGCCGAGGGTCTCTCCGGCGGCGAGGTCGAAGTCGACGCCGTCGACGGCCCTGACGGCGCCGACCTGCTTCTTGAAGACGATGCCCTGGGTGAGGGGGTAGTGCTTGTGCAGATCCCGGACTTCGAGGATGGCCTCAGCCATGGAGGCACTCCTTCCAGAAGTGGCAGGCGCTGGTGCGCGGCACCGGGGATTCGGTCACCTCGTACAGCGGGGGTACGTCGGTGCGGCAGCGGTCCCGGGCCAGGGGGCAGCGTGGGTTGAAGGCGCAGCCGGGCGGGATGTTCAGCAGGTTGGGCGGCAGTCCCTTGATCGCGTACAGCTCCTGGCCCTTCTGGTCCAGGCGCGGGATCGATTCGAGGAGGCCCTTGGTGTAGGGGTGGGCGGGGGCCTTGTAGATCTCGTGGACGGGGGCGCGTTCGACGATCCGGCCCGCGTACATGACGGCGATCTTGTCGGCGACGTCGGCGACGACGCCGAGGTCGTGGGTGATGAGGATGAGGCCCATGTGGAGTTCGCGCTGGAGCTCGGCGAGCAGGTCCATGACCTGGGCCTGGACGGTGACGTCGAGGGCGGTGGTGGGCTCGTCGGCGATGATCAGCTCGGGTTCGAGGGCGAGCGCCATGGCGATCATGATGCGCTGGCGCATGCCGCCGGAGAACTGGTGGGGGTACTGGCCGACGCGTTCCTTGGCGGCGGGGATGCGGACCCGGTCCATCAGCTCGACGGCCTTGGCCTTGGAGTCCTTGCGCGACATGCCCTTGTGGACCTGGAACATCTCGCCGAGCTGGTCGCCGACGCTGAGGACGGGGTTGAGGGAGGACAGGGCGTCCTGGAAGATCATCGCCATCTTGGCGCCGCGGACCTTGCGCCGGTCCTCCTCCTTGAGCTTCAGGAGGTCCTGGCCCTGGAAGAGGATCTCGCCCTGGGTGATCTTGCCCGGGGGGACGTCGAGGATGCCCATGACGGCCTGGGCGGTGACGGACTTGCCGGAGCCGGACTCGCCGAGGACGGCGAGGGTCTCCCCCGCGTCGACGGAGTAGTCGACGCCGTTGACCGCCTTGGCGATGCCCTCGCGGGTGTGGAACTCCACGTGCAGGTCGCGCACTTCGAGCAGCATGGGTCCCTACCTCAGCTTGGGGTCGAGGGCGTCGCGGACGGCGTCGCCGAGCATGATGAAGGCGAGCACGGTGATGGCGAGCGCGCCGGAGGGCCAGAGCAGCATGTGCGGGGCGTTGCGCACGTAGGCGGCGGCCGAGGAGATGTCGATGCCCCAGGAGACGGTGGGGGGCTTGAGGCCGACGCCGAGGAAGGAGAGCGTGGCCTCCAGCGAGATGTACGTGCCGAGGGCGATGGTCGCGACGACGATGACGGGCGCGAGGGCGTTGGGCGTGATGTGCCGGAGCATCATGCGCGAGTTGGACGCGCCGAGCGCGCGGGCGGCCTGCACGTAGTCGTTCTGTTTGACGGTGATGACGGAGCCGCGGGCGATGCGGGAGAGTTGCGGCCAGCCGAGGAGCACCATGAAGCCGATGACGGGCCAGACGCTGTTGTTGCTGACGACGGAGAGCAGGACGAGGCCGCCGAGGATGACGGGGATGGCGAAGAAGACGTCGGTGATGCGGGAGAGGAAGCCGTCCCAGGCGCCGCCGTAGAAGCCGGCGAGGCCGCCGAGGACGGAGCCGAGGAGGGTGACGCCGAGGGTGGCGAAGAGGCCGACCTGGACGGAGGCCCTGGCTCCGTAGACCGTACGGGTGTAGACGTCGCAGCCCTGGCCGTTGAAGCCGAAGGGGTGGCCCGGCTGGGATCCCTCCTGGGCCTTGGACAGGTCGCAGTCGAGCGGGTTGCCACTGGCGATGAGCTGGGGCCAGATCGAGATGATCACCAGGAAGACGATGATCAGCCCGGAGATGATGAAGATCGGGTTCCGGCGGAGGTCGTGCCAGGCGTCGGACCACAGGGAGCGTGGCTTCCTGTCGGGGCCGGTGCCTTCCGGACCGCCCGGGGTCTTCTCCAGGCTCTCGCCCTCGTCCATCGCGAGGTCGGTCCCGCCTCCGGCACCGGTGTGGTTGATCGCGCGGCCGTCGTCGAACGGCTGAGGCTGCTCAGGCATAGCGGATCCTCGGGTCAAGGACGGCGTACAGGAGGTCGACGAGCAGGTTCGCCACCAGGAAGACCAGGACGAGGACGGTCACGAAGCCGACCACGGTCTGGGTGTTCTGGCGCAGGATGCCCTGGTAGAGCTGGTAGCCGACGCCGTGGATGTTGAAGATCCGTTCGGTGACGATCGCTCCGCCCATGAGTGCGCCGATGTCGGTGCCGATGAAGGTCACCACGGGGATGAGGCTGTTGCGCAGCAGGTGGCGGGTGATGACCCGGTGGCGGGGCAGGCCCTTGGCGACGGCGGTGCGGACGTAGTCGGCTCGTTTGTTCTCGGCGATGGAGGTCCGGGTGAGCCGGGTGACGTACGCGAGGGAGACCGAGGCGAGGACGAGCCCGGGGACGATCAGCTCGTCGAACGTGGCCTCGCTGGAGACGGCCGGCTTGATCCAGCCCCACTTCACGCCGAGGAGGAGCTGGAGCAGCAGGCCGGTGACGAAGGTCGGCACGGAGATGACGACCAGGGTCAGCAGCAGCACGCTGGTGTCGACCGGGCGCCCGCGCTTGAGGCCGGTGAGGACGCCGAGGCTGATGCCGATGACGATCTCGAAGAAGATGGCGACGATGGTGAGGCGGATGGTGACCGGGAAGGCGTTCGCCATCAGCTCGGTGACCTCCTGGCCGTTGAAGGCCGTGCCGAAGTCGCCGGTGAAGACGTTGCCCATGTAGGTCAGGTATTGCTGCCATACGGGCTTGTCGAGGCCGAACTCCTTCTCGAGCTGGGCCGCCGTCGCCGGGTCGCACTGGCGGTCGCCGCACAGTCCGGCGATGGGATCGCCCATCACGTTCACCATCAGGAAGATCAGCAGCGTGGCGCCGAAGAAGACCGGGATCATCTGCAGCAGTCGCCGGATCACATAACGACCCATGGGGGGCTCCGGGGGTTGGCTCCGGGTGGGGGGTGCCGGGAAGGCGTACGGCCCGGCGCGGGGGTCCGCGGGCCGGGCCGTACGCCTCCGACCTGCTACGGCGTCAGTTGACCTTGATCTGGTCGTAGACCGGGACGCTGAAGGGGTTCAGGGACACGTTGGTGACGCGGTCCGAGTAGCCGGCGCTGCCGTTCTGGTACCAGAGCGGGATGGCGCCCATGTCGTCGCGGAGGACTTCCTCGGCCTGCTGGAAGAGTCCGACGGCCTTCGCGGTGTCCGCCTCGGCGTTGGCCTGGTCGACGAGCTTGTCGAACTCGGGGTCGGTGTACTTGCCGTCGTTGGACGAGGCGTTGGTGTAGTAGAGCGGCTGCAGGAAGTTCTGGATGAGCGGGTAGTCCATCTGCCAGCCGGCGCGGAAGGGGCCCTTCAGCTTCTGCGTGGTGACCTGGTTGCGGTAGTCGGCGAAGGTGCCGATGGGGTTGCCGACGCAGGCCTGGTCGTTGCCGAGGGCGCGGTTGATGGAGTTGCAGACCGCGTCGACCCATTCCTTGTGGGAGCCGGTGTCGGCGTTGTACGAGATCTTCATGGTGCCGCCGGGGATGCCGCCGCCCTCCGCGACGAGCTTCTTCGCCTCGGCCGCGTCGTACTTGCACAGGTCGCCGCAGATGTCCTTGTAGCCGCCCTCCTCGCCGAGGACGGGGGAGGTCCAGTCGACCGCGGGCGTGCGGGTCTTCTGGAAGATCGTCTCGGTGATCTGGGCGCGGTCGATGGCCCGGGAGAGGCCCTGGCGGAGCTTCTCCTGTCCGGGCTTGTTCCAGGCCGGGTCGTAGAAGGGGAAGGACAGGGTCTGGATGATGCCGGCGGGGACGTTGATGTAGCGGTCGCCGAGGTCGGCCTCGACGTTCTTGAGCTGGGAGGCGGGGACGTCGTCGACGAGGTCGAGGTTTCCGGCCGTCAGGTCCGTGTAGGCGGTGTTGTTGTCGGTGTAGACCTTGAGGGTCACGCCGCCGTTCTGCGCCTTGTCGGTGCCGGGGTAGGCGTCCCAGCGCTTGAGGGCCATCTGGGAGCCCTTGGAGTACGAGTCGACGGTGTACGGGCCGTTGCCGACGGGCTTCGAGAGCCAGCCGGCGTGGTCGTCGAAGAAGGCCTTGGGGAGCGGTGCGAAGGCCGCGTATCCCAGGGTGACGGGCCAGGTGGAGAACTTCTGGGTGAGCTTCACCGTGAAGGTCTGCGGGCCGGTGACCTTCAGGCCGGACATGGTCTCGGCGGTCGGCTCGCCCTTCTCGGGGTGGACCTGGTCGTAGCCCTCGATCTGGCCGAAGAAGTAGGCGTTCTTCTGGTTGTTCTTCAGGTGGGCGCCGTAGTTCCAGGCGTCGACGAAGGACTGGGCGGTGACCTTCTCGCCGTTGGAGAAGGTCCAGCCGTCCTTGACCGTGATGGTGAAGTTGGTCGAGTCGGTGGTCTCGATCTTCTCGGCGAGCATGTCCTTGGCCTCGCCGGTCTTCGGGTCGTACTGCTTGAGCCCGCGGAAGATCATGGAGAGGACCTTGCCGCCCTGGACCTCGTTGGTGTTGGCGGGCTCCAGCGGGTTCTGCGGGTCGCCCCACGAGGAACTCACGATGCCGTCGGCCCCTCCGCCGCCGCTGTCGTCGCCGCCACCGCAGGCGGTCGCCGCGAGGGCGACTGCGGTGGCCAGTGCGGCCCACTTGGCGTGCGTGGCTCCGCGCATGGAGTGCCTCCCGAATGTCCTAAGTATGACTTAGGCCCCAATATCACCCGATATTGACGGTGCTGCACTTTTACTGCACCCGGATGACGGACGCCCCGGGGGCGGGCGGCGGGATTCGAGTTCCCGGCTCCGGGCTGCGGTGGCCGTACGCCGAAGGGCGCCCCGGTCCGTACTGGACCGGGGCGCCCTTCGGTGTGTCAGGTGTCCGGCGCGTCAGTGCGCCGCCACGACGTTCTTCTCCTCGGCGAAGTGGCACGCCGAGAAGTGTGCCGCCGGGGTGTCCTGGCCCTGGAAGGGCTCGGGGATCGCGAGGAGCGGGATCTCCTCGGCGCACTTGTCCTGCGCCTTCCAGCACCGGGTGCGGAAGCTGCAGCCCGACGGCGGGTTCGCCGGCGAGGGGACGTCACCGGTGAGGATGATCCGCTCGCGGTGCGCACGGGCCTCCGGGTCCGGCACCGGCACCGCGGAGAGCAGCGCCTGCGTGTAGGGGTGCGTCGGGTGCTCGTAGATCTGCTCGTCCGTACCGATCTCGGCCATCTTGCCGAGGTACATGACGCCGACCCGGTCCGAGATGTGCCGGACGATCGACAGGTCGTGCGCGATGAAGAGATAGGACAGGTTGTACTCGTCCTGGAGCTTCTCCATCAGGTTGATGACCTGCGCCTGGACGGAGACGTCCAGGGCCGAGACCGGCTCGTCGCAGATGATGATCTCCGGGTTGAGCGCGAGGCCGCGGGCGATGCCGATGCGCTGGCGCTGACCGCCGGAGAACTGGTGCGGATAGCGGTTGATGTACTCGGGGTTCAGACCGACGACATCGAGGAGCTCCTGCACCTTGCGGCGCCGGTCGCCCTTCGGGGCCACCTCGGGGTGGATGTCGAAGGGCTCACCGATGATGTCGCCGACCGTCATCCGCGGGTTGAGCGAGGTGTACGGGTCCTGGAACACCATCTGGATGTTGCGGCGGACGGCCTTCAGCGCGCGCCCGGACAGCTTGGTGATGTCCTGGCCCTTGTAGAAGACCTCGCCGGCGGTGGCCTGCTCCAGGTTCATCAGGAGCTTGGCGACCGTGGACTTGCCACAGCCGGACTCGCCCACGATGCCGAGGGTCTCGCCCTGGTAGAGGTCGAAGGAGACCCCGTCCACGGCCTTGACCGCGCCGACCTGGCGCTTGAAGAGGATTCCCTGCGTCAGCGGGAAGTGCTTCTTCAGGTCGCGGACCTGGAGGATCGGCTCACCACGCTCGGCCGGAGCCTCGATGGCGGCTACGGCCTCCGCCTCGGACGCGGCCACGGCCTCTTCGTTCTTGCTGAGGTCAGCCATGGATCGTCTCCTTCCAGAAGTGGCAGGCGCTGCGGCGGCCCGGGAGGTCCGTGCCGTCCTGCTCGGTGATCGGCACGAGCACCGGCACATCCGTACGGCAGACGTCGTCCGCCTTCGGGCAGCGCGGGTTGAAGGCGCAGCCGGACGGGATCTTCAGCAGGTTCGGCGGCAGACCCTTGATCGCGTACAGCTCCTGGCCCTTCTGGTCCAGGCGCGGGATCGAGGCGAGGAGACCCTTGGTGTAGGGGTGGGCCGGGCGCTTGTAGATCTCGTGCACCGGCGCCTGCTCGACGATCCGTCCCGCGTACATCACGGCGATCTTGTCCGCGACGTCGGCGACCACGCCGAGGTCGTGGGTGATCAGGATCAGACCCATGTTGAACTCGCGCTGGAGCTCCGCGAGGAGGTCCATCACCTGGGCCTGGACCGTCACGTCGAGCGCCGTGGTGGGCTCGTCCGCGATGATCAGGTCCGGCTCCAGGGCGAGCGCCATCGCGATCATGATGCGCTGGCGCATACCGCCGGAGAACTGGTGCGGGTAGTCGTTGACGCGAGCCGCGGCGGCCGGGATCTTCACCCGGTCCATCAGCTCGATCGCCTTGACCTTGGCCTCCTTCTTGGAGAGGCCCTGGTGCACCCGGAACATCTCGCCGAGCTGGTAGCCGACGCTGAGCACGGGGTTGAGGGAGGACAGCGCGTCCTGGAAGATCATGGCGATCTTGCTGCCACGGACCTTGCGGTGCTCTTCCTCGGACATCTTGAGCATGTCCTGGCCGCGGAAGAGGATCTCTCCCTTGGTCACGAACCCGGGCGGGGTGTCGAGGATGCCCATGATGGCCTGCGCGGTCACGGACTTGCCGGAACCGGACTCGCCGAGGACGGCGAGGGTCTCGCCGGCGTTCACGGAGTACGAGACACCGTTCACGGCCTTCGCGACGCCCTCACGGGTGCGGAACTCCACGTGCAGGTCACGCACGTCGAGGAGCGGACCGTCGTGGGTCGCGCCGTCACGCGGCGCGGGAACGCTCGCGGTCTTGTCGATGGTGGTCACTGCGTTCGTCCTTACTCTCAGCGCAGCTTCGGGTCGAAGGCGTCACGGACCGCATCGCCGAGCATGATGAAGGCGAGCACCGTGATAGTGAGCATTCCGGACGGGAACAGCAGCGGGTGCAGGCCCGACGAGATACGCCCCTGCGCCTCGGAGATCATGACGCCCCACGAGATGGCCGGGGGCCTGATGCCGATACCCAGGAAGCTCAGGGTCGCTTCCGCGCCGATGACCGCACCGAGCGAGATCGTGGCGACCACGATCAGCGGGGTGATGGAGTTCGGCAGCACGTGACGGAACATCATCCGCGAGGTGGAGGCACCGAGCGAACGGGCGGCGGCCACGTAGTCGGCCTGCTTGACCTGCATGACGGCGCCGCGCATGACGCGGGCCATGGACATCCAGCCGACCACGGTCAGCGTGAGGACCACGGCCATCACGCCGGCGTTGCGCATGCCCTTGTCGTCACGGAAGTTGTTCAGGATGACGATCGCGGCGAGCAGCAGCGGCAGTCCGAAGAAGACGTTGGTGACGAACGAGAGGAGGGCGTCCGTCCACTTGCCGAAGAAGCCGCCGAGCACGCCCACGAGGCCACCGATGACCAGGGAGAAGGCAGTCGTCAGCACACCCACGATGACCGAGTTGCGGGTGCCGTAGATGGTCTGCGAATAGACGTCGCAGCCCTGGAAGTTGTAGCCGAACCAGGCGCTGCCGCTGGGGCCCTCCATCGAGTGCTTCAGGTCGCACGCGAGCGGGTCGACACTCGTGAAGAGGCCCGGGAAGGCGGCGATCGTCACGATGACGAAGATGAGGACCGCCGAGATGATGAACATCTTGTTGCGGACCAGGTCCCGGAAGGCGTCCTGCGCCAGACTGCGGGTCTTGTCCTGCTTGGCCGGGGCCGGAGCGGGCGCGGTGGGGCCGGCGGGGTTGTCGACGGCCGTGTCGGTCTTCTGGGTCGTGTCACTCATAGCGAATCCTCGGGTCAAGCACGGCGTACAGCATGTCCACGACCAGCGCGGAGATCAGGTAGACGAGCACCAGCAGGCTGACGAATCCGACGACCGCCGGACCGTCCTCCACGTTCAGGGAGGTGAACAGCTGGTAGCCCACGCCGGGGATGTTGAAGATGCCCTCGGTGACGATGGCACCGCCCATGAGGGAGCCGAGGTCGGCGCCCAGGTAGGTGACGACCGGGATCAGCGAGTTGCGCAGCACGTGGATGCCGATGACCCGGCTCTTCGGCAGGCCCTTCGCCTTCGCGGTGCGGATGTAGTCCGCACGGAGGTTCTCGGCGACCGACGCCCGCGCGAGGCGTGCGATGTAGGCGAGCGACACCGAGCCGAGCACCATGCCCGGCAGCAGGTAGCTGGAGAATCCGTCGTCGGTACCGGAGACGGGGAACAGTCCCCATTCCTGTCCGAGGAAGGTCTGGCTGACATTGCCGAGCACGAAGATCGGGACGGCGATGACGAACAGGGTGGAGACGAGCACCAGATTGTCGACGAAGCTGCCGCGGCGCATGCCGGCGAGCACACCGGCGACGACGCCGATGACGAGCTCGAAGGTGAAGGCCACACCGGCGACCTTCAGGGTCTCGGGCCAGGCCTCGGCAAGGAGCTCGACGATGGGCCGGCCTTGGGCGATGGACTCACCGAAGTCGCCCTGGAGCAGGCCACTGAAGTAGTACCAGTACCGCACGAAGAACGGGTCGTCGAGGTGGTACTGAGCGGTGAGCGTCGCTCTGATGTTGTCAGGTACGGGCTTCTCGCCGTACAGGTTCTGGATGGGGTCGCCACCCATCTGCGTGACGAGAAAATAGACGATCAACGTGGTGCCGATGAAGACGGGCACCATCTGAAGGATTCGTCGGATGACGAACCGGCCCATGGATCCTCCTCGCGAGAAGCGGCGGGGGCTGGTGTTGCCGGCCCCCGCCGCCGTTCTCGACTCTTAAATGTGGGTCAGATGCCTGAGGCTGTTAGGCCTTGGAGATCTTGGTGACGTCGACCCGGTTGAAGAGGTCCATCTCGACGTTCGCGACCTTCTTGCTGTGCGCGAAGACGTTCTTACCGAAGCGGAGCGGGATCACCGGCATGTCCTGGACGAGGACGTCCTCGGCCTGCTGCCACAGCTTGATGGCTTCCTCGGACGACTTCGCCGCGCGGCCGTCCTCGACCAGCTTGTCGAACTTCTTGTTGCTGTAGCCGTAGTAGTTCGAGGAACCACCGGTGGTGAACAGCGGGCCCAGGTAGTTCTCCATGGACGGGTAGTCCATGATCCAGCCCATGCGGAACATGCCGGAGAACTTCTTCTGCTCGACCTGGGTCAGCAGCTCGGCGAACTGCGGGACGGCCTGGCCGACGCAGTCGACGCCGAGGTTCTTCTTGACCTGGTTGCAGGTGGCGTCCACCCACTCCTTGTGACCGCCATCGCCGTTGTAGCCGATGTTGATCTTGTTGCCCTCGATGCCGCCGGCCTTCGCGAGGAGAGCCTTGGCAGCGGCCGGGTCGAACTTGCAGGAGTCACCGCAGGTGTTGTCGCGGTAGCCGCCGACGACCGGGGAGACGAACGAACGGGCCGGGGACTGCGAGTCGTTGAGGATCACCTTGGTGATCTCTTCGCGGTCGATGGCCATCGAGATCGCCTTGCGGACCTCGGGCTTCGAGTACTTCTTGTCGTACGTCGGGAACGACACGAACTGGAAGGTCGAGGCCGGGGAGGACTTGAAGCGCTCACCGAACTGCTTCGGGGCGTTCGCGAGCTCGGAGCTCGGGACCTGCGGGATGACGTCCAGGGCGCCGGCGACGACGTCCTTATACATCGTCTCCTGCTTCTGGTAGATCTTGTACGTCACCGAGTCCACGAGGGGCTTCTTGTCGCCCGTGTAGTCAGGGTTCTTGACGACCTTGATCGACTTGTTGTGGTCCCACTTGCCCTCGATCTTGAAGGCGCCCTGGCCGATCGGAGCCTGCTCGTACGCCTTGATGTTGGCGATGGCAGCGTCCGGCAGCGGGTAGAACACCGTGTAGCCGAGGACGGTCTTGTAGTCGGCGAAGGGCTTCGCCAGCTTGACCGTGAAGGTGGTGTCGTCGACGACCTTGAGGCCCGACATCTCCTTGGCGGTGGGCTCGGGGGCCTTCTTCGGGCCCTCCTCGCCGTCCGGGTCCGCCGGGTTGAGGGCGTCGTAGCCCTCGATGGTGGCGAAGAAGTAGTTGCCGTCGGCCGCGTTCGGGCCGTAGGCGCCCCAGTTCCAGCCCTGGACGTAGCTCTTGGCGGTCACCGGGGTGCCGTCGTGGAACTTCTGGCCCGGCTTGATCTTGACGGTCCAGAGGGTGTTGTCGGTCGACGTCACCGACTCGGCAGCGTCCTCGACCGGCTGGTTCTTGGCGTCGTAGCTGACGAGCGGACGGAACAGCGCGTCCAGCACCTGCGAGCCCTCGGACTCGGTCGTCGTCTGCGGAACGAGGCGCTTCGGCTCGGAGATGCCGACGCTTACATCGCCGCCGGCCTTACCCGCACCCTTGCCCCCCTCTTCCTTGTCCGTGCCGCCACCACAGGCGGTTACTGCCAGGGCGACGACGATCGCGCCCGATACCCACTTGGCGCTCTTGGCACCGCGCATGGGTTCCTCCTCATGAGTCCACTTGTCACTACGAGAGGGGCTCCTGGAGACGGCCGACACCCCTGACGGCCCAGGACTCCAGCGCCCCGAGTGTGCTCGTGAGTCGGCACTCCCCACAGTGCGTGACCCATTGACCCGAGCTCAATGGAGCCAACTATTAAGTACGCCCGGGCTGTAAACCACACTTAAGCGGTCTCGTTTTGACAACATCACCAAGGCGCTAGGGGTCAAAATCCGGACAAACCAATCACAGACAGACACGCCCGAAACGGACTGTTAACACACGTACCGGAGAGCAACGTTCGGAATACGGACGCCTCACCGGGAAATCGGTTTGACTCGGCCGGGCATCCGATCCCGGCTTCTCGCGCCCCTCGGCGGGCCGTGGCGACCGGCCCAACAGGCCCGTCAACCTCAGAAGTTGCTCAAAACTGTGTCCTATGTCTCCGGCGAGCCGCAAGACTCCCCTCCGACCCGCTGACCACGGGTCGCACCGCCGCTTCGACCGAGCGGCACCACACGAGGGGAACACCATGCGCAACAAGTTCACGGCAGGCCTTGTCACCACCTGTCTGTCCGCCGCCACGCTGGCCCTGCTGCCGGCCGGCAACGCCCAGGCCGCCGAGATGATGTGCAGCCCGGGGACGCAGAAGTACACCTGGTCCACCGTCAGCAAGGCTCCGGTCGTCACCCACCGCAAGGCGATCGAGCACTACACCGGCGGCATCGTGACCAAGACCGTCAGCGCTTCGTCCGTCACGACCATCACGGCCTCCGTCACCGCCACCGCGGGCGTCGAGGTCAGCGGCAGCGTCGCGCTGGCCAGCCTCAGCGGAAAGGTCGGCGTGGAGCTGAAGGCCGAGGGCTCGAAGACCAAGACCACGGCCGAGTCCATCACCCACCGGCTGTCCTCCCGCGGCAAGTACGTCCTGTACGCGGGCACCGTCAAGACCCAGGGCTACTACACCCAGTTCCGCTGCGACCGCGGCACCCGCTGGGTGAACACCGGCAACTACGGCAAGGCCGTCAGCTTCACCGTGGCCACCGAGGGCGGCCTCAAGTGCGGCACCAGCGTCCCGGCCGGCAGCCTCGCCGCGTACGCCAAGCGCTACTGCTGACCTGAGCCCGTGCCTGGCGCCCGGGCGGACCACCCGGGCGCCAGGGGGACCTGCGTGACAGGGGACCTGCGTAACGGGGGGACCTGCGTAACGGGGGAAGCACCACAAGGCGGGGGACGCCCCGCCGAACGCCGAACGCCCGGCCGGAGGATTCCGGCCGGGCGTTCGGCGTTGGCTGAGCGGCTGGGTCAGCCGTTCTTGGCGCGGGAAGACGCACGACCGCGCGCGTTCTGGTCCAGGATGACCTTGCGGATACGCACGGCCTCCGGGGTGACCTCGACGCACTCGTCGTCGCGGCAGAACTCCAGGGACTGCTCCAGGGAGAGCTTCCGCGGCGGGACGATCGCCTCGAAGGAGTCGGCGGAGGCGGAGCGCATGTTGGTGAGCTTCTTCTCCTTGGTGATGTTCACGTCCATGTCGTCGGAGCGCGAGTTCTCGCCGACGATCATGCCCTCGTACACCTCGGTGCCGGGGTCGGTGAACAGGACGCCGCGCTCCTGGAGGTTCGTCATCGCGAAGGCGGTGACGGCGCCGGCGCGGTCGGCGACCAGCGAACCGTTGTTACGGGTCGTCAGCGTGCCGAACCACGGCTCGTGGCCCTCGTGGATCGAGTGGGCGATACCCGTACCGCGGGTGTTGGTGAGGAACTCCGTACGGAAGCCGATGAGGCCACGGGACGGAACGACGAACTCCATGCGGACCCAGCCGGAGCCGTGGTTCGACATGTTGTCCATGCGGCCCTTGCGGACACCCATGAGCTGCGTGACGGCGCCCATGTGCTCCTCGGGCACGTCGACGGTCAGACGCTCGACGGGCTCGTGCACCTTGCCGTCGACGAGCTTCGTGACGACCTGCGGCTTGCCGATGGTGAGCTCGAAGCCCTCGCGGCGCATCTGCTCGACCAGGATGGCGAGCGCGAGCTCACCACGGCCCTGGACCTCCCAGGCGTCCGGGCGCTCGGTGTCGAGGACGCGGAGCGAGACGTTACCGATGAGCTCGCGGTCCAGACGGTCCTTGACCTGGCGGGCGGTGACCTTGCGCTGCTTGACCGCGGACTTGGCGTCCGCGCCCTTGCCGGTGCCACCACGGCCGACGAGCGGCGAGGTGTTCGTACCGATGGTCATGGAGATGGCCGGCTGGTCGACCGTGATCAGCGGCAGCGCGATCGGGTTCTCCGGGTCGGCCAGGGTCTCGCCGATCATGATGTCGGGGATACCGGCGACGGCACAGATGTCACCAGGGCCGGCGACCTCGGCGGGCTTGCGGGTGAGCGCCTCGGTCATCATCAGCTCGGTGATGCGGACGTTGGAGATCGTGCCGTCACGCTTGATCCACGCGACCGTCTGGCCCTTGCGCAGCTCGCCCTGCTCGACGCGGAGCAGCGCGATGCGGCCGAGGAAGTTGTCGGCGTCCAGGTTGGTGACGTGGGCCTGGAGGGGGGCCTCCTCGTCGTACACCGGGGCCGGGACGTGCTCCAGGATGGTGGCGAAGAACGGCTCCAGGCTGTCGCTGTCCGCGGGGACCGTGCCGTTCTCCGGCTTGGTCAGCGAGGCGATGCCGTCACGGCCGCAGGCGTAGACGATCGGGAACTCGATCTGGTCCTCGTCCGCGTCCAGGTCGAGGAAGAGGTCGTAGGTCTCGTTGACGACCTCGTCGATCCGGGAGTCCGGGCGGTCCGTCTTGTTGATGCAGAGGATGACGGGCTTGCGCTGCTGGAGCGCCTTGCGCAGCACGAAGCGGGTCTGCGGGAGCGGACCCTCGGAGGCGTCCACGAGGAGGACGACCGCGTCCACCATCGACAGACCGCGCTCGACCTCGCCACCGAAGTCGGCGTGGCCGGGGGTGTCGATGATGTTGATCGTGATCGGGGCCCCGCCGTCCTTGGGGTGATACTTCACCGCCGTGTTCTTGGCGAGGATCGTGATGCCCTTCTCACGCTCCAGGTCGTTCGAGTCCATCATGCGGTCGTCGAGCTGCTGGTGGGCGGCGAAGGCACCAGCCTGCTTGAGCATGGCGTCGACGATGGTCGTCTTGCCGTGGTCGACGTGGGCGACGATGGCGACGTTACGGATGTCGTGGCGCGTGGGCATGGGTGCTTGCGCTTCTCTCGGATCGTGGGATGCGGCGTCAGTTCCTCGTACGCCCACCGGGCGGACGCGCCACGGCTATGTCCTATGGTACGGGGCTGCCGCGCAAGGGGCTTCCCCGGCCAAGATCCAAGAGGGTCGGGCGGGATGCGCAGGGGTGTGGGGAGGTCGTGCGGCCGGGTCAAGGGGCCGACGCGATCCTGCCCGCCGGGATCACCGGCGGGCAAGGAAATTGAGCAGCTTCTGAGCTTGTGACCTGTGGTTTCAGCGGTTTCGCTCGGTACCCTTGGTCGTTTCGGCCTTCTTGAAACCGATGTCCTGGTAACGGGGTCCCGCGAGGCCCCAGGCACCGGCGTTCACCAGGTCGGCCTTCGCGGCGACGAGCTGCGGCCGCTGGTAGAGGGGGATGGAGCCGGCGGCGGCCCAGATCCGTGCGTCGGCCTGGCGCACGAGTTCGCGGGCCTCCTCCTCGTCGAGCGTGCCCGCCGCCTGGTCGAAGAGCTGGTCGATGCGGTCGGTGCCGACCCGCGAGTAGTTCTGCTCGACGAGCAGGGAGCCGTCCGAGGCCGGCTCGGGCTTGGCGAAGATCGGCCGGGCGTCCGTCGCGGGGAAGGCAGAGGCGGGCCAGGAGTAGAGGGCCAGGTCGTAGTCGCCCGAGGCCACGTGGTCCTTGAAGAAGCTGTCGTCGGAGACCTTGGTGACCTCGGTGCGGATGCCGACCGCGTCGAGCATCCGGACGATCCGGTCGCCGACCGCCCGCAGCGACTCGGAGCCGGGTCCTGACGGCAGGACGAAGCGGAGGCTGAGCGGCTTGCCGTCCTTGCCGAGGGCCTTGGCGGCCTCGGGCACGGTCGCGGGGGCGGCGGTGCCGCGCGGGGCGTAGGCCCCGGCGACGCCCTTGTCGGTCCTGGCGGCCGGATGGGCGGCGCGGGCGCCGGAGCCCGTACCGGTGTCGAGTGCCTCGGCACGGGCCAAGAGCGCGGCGCTCTGGCGGGCGGCGGCGGGGGCCGGGGTGAGGATGTGCGTGCCGCTGTCGGGGCCGTTCGCGCCGACGACGGGGGCGGGGACGGCGCGGCGCTCGCCCGGCTTGTCGTCCCCGACGATGTAGAGGCCCTCGTCGGAGGCGGCGTCGGCGTTCTTCTTCTCGGCGTCCTTCTTGGCGTCCTTGTCGGCGTCCTTCTTGGTGTCCTTGTCGGCGTCCTTCTTGGCGTCCTTGTCGGCGTCCTTGTCGGCGTCCTTCTTTTCGCCTGCCTTCTCGCCGGCCTTCTCTCCCGCCTTCTCCTCGGCCTCGCTGCCCGCCTTGGTGCCCGCGGGCTTCCGTGCCGCCCCGCCCGGGACCCAGCCGGCGTCCGCGAGGAGCGCCCGCGCCTCCTTGGTGTCCTGGTCGCCGAGGGCGTCACTGCTGTCCGCGTACGCCGCCTGGCCGGCGAGGGCCAGATGGCTGCCGGGAGGGCTCGCGGGGAGGCCGAGCGGCTTGAGTACGGATTCGGCCAGTTCCTGGCGGTTGATGGCACGGGCCACCGCGCGCCGTACCCGCTCGTCGGCGAGTGGCCCGGACTCGCCGTTCAGCGAGAGCTGGGTGTAGGCGGGCTCCAGGGACTTGCGGACCACGTACGTCGCCAGGGTGTCCTGCGCGCTCGCGTAGGCGGCGATGGCCTGCTGGTTCTCCTTGCGGGCGGCCTGGACCTCCTCCGCCTTCTCCTCGTCGGAGCCGTGGGCGAGGGCCCAGGACCTCAGGGCCTTGGAGGGGGTGATCGCGGATCCGGGGCCATGGACGAGGGCCGCCTGCGCGCCACTGCGTCCGGCGCGGGCGTCGCGGAGCGCGAGGGTGATCCGTTCGGCGGTGGACCGGTCGATCTCGGCCAGGTCCAGGGTGCCTGCGGCGAGGGCGTCCGCCCGGTCGGCCCGGGGGACGGCCTTGAGGACGAGGCTGTCGAGCTTGACGGGCGCGCCCCACCAGCGGGGGTTGCGGGTGAGGGTCACGTTGCCGTTCTTGCGGTCGACCCCCTTCAGCAGGAACGGTCCTGCGGTGGCCTTGAGAGTGGTGCGGGCTCCGTCGTTGAACGAGGCCGGGGAGCCCATCACCTGCTTCGGGTAGAGCGGGGTGAAGAGGGACTGCCAGTCGGCGTAGGGCTTGGAGAAGGTGACCCGCACCTCCAGGTCGTTCTTGCCCCGCTCGATCTTCTCGATCCGCTCGTAGCCGGAGTTGCGGGCGGTCCAGTACGCGGTGTCGCGGCCGCTCAGCGCCCGCCACTGGGCCACGAAGTCGGGCGCCCCGATCTCGCGTCCGTCGCTCCACACCGCCTGCTGGTGCAGCTTGTAGAGGACGACCTGCTTGGGCTCCGTCTCGACGACCTGCGCGGACTCCAGGTAGTCGGGGTTCAGCCGGGGCCTGCCCCGCTCGTCGAGCGTGTAGAGGGAGGGGAGTACGGCCCCGGCGACGCGGGAGGTGGTGCCGTCGGCGTCGGCCTGGAAGGTGTTGAAGGTGGTGGGCAGCGCGTCGACGGCCCAGCGCACGGTGCCGCCGTCGGCGACCTGGTCGCGCGCGGTGGGCGCGTTGTCCTGGGCCGCGGCCGGGGCCTCGTCGGCGTCGTCTCCGGAGCTGCATCCGGCGAGAACGGTGACGGCGAGGACGGCGCTGGTGAGGGTGGCGACGGAGCGGAGCGTGCGGGAGCGGGGGCTCCTGGAGCATGTCCTCCCGCGAGGGGCGCCGATCTGGGACATGACTTGTACCCCTTCGTCCAGATTCATTCCATTTGGAGATGATCACACCTATTGCTCATACACTGAAAAGGACGAAGCGGATCCGGCCACGACGACACGGCGGCACGTCCGGAAAACGCCACCCGTGCGGCCCAAACCGCCGAAGACCGGGGCGCTCCGGATGGGTGGAAACACGTACGCACGGCTTCACAAGCGGGATGTGACGCGCGACACTCGCGTGTGACCCGCGCTCGTGGAAGTGAGGGCAAACCATGTCCGTTCAGGACGATCTGGCGGCCGTCAAGCGCCGCCTGCAAGACCTGGAACACACGGTCGAAGAGCTGGAACGCCGCGTCGGAGGCGAGCGGGGCGCGCCCCGGCCGCCGTCCTCGCCCGAGGGCCGCGCCGACGGTCTGGTGACCATCCCCGACACCCCGTACGACTCCGGGCTGTGGACGGACACCGACGACGAGGGGCTGGGAGCACGCGACCGCCACGCGCCGTAGAGACGTAGAGACGTAGAGGCCAGAGGCCCGGAGAGCTTGGGTCCCGGAGAGCTCGGGGCCGGGAGGTCCTGGGGCCCAGAGCCGTAGAGCCGTAGAGCCGAGGAGGCCCTGTTGGCCACAGGTACGGAACCCCCGACGAGGCACAGAGCCGCGACGGGGGTGCGCTCCGCGGGGCGTGCCTCCGTCGCCGCCCGCCATCTGCGCACCGACCGCTGGTGGCTCTCCCCCGCCGCCACCGCCGCCGGACTGCTCGCCTTCGTCGCGTACTCGACCTGGCGCGCGTTCGCCAACGCCGACTACTACGCGGCGCCCTACGTCTCGCCGTTCTACTCGCCCTGTCTGGCGGAGAACTGCGTCCCCATGCGCGGCGGCCCGAACTGGGAGGTCTTCGGCAGCTGGTGGGGGCTCTCCCCCGCCCTGCTGATCCTCGTCTTCCCGCTGGGCTTCCGGCTGACCTGCTACTACTACCGGAAGGCGTACTACCGCGGCTTCTGGGCGTCTCCCCCGGCCTGCGCGGTCGCCGAGCCCCACCGGACGTACACCGGCGAGACCCGCCTCCCGCTGGTCCTGCAGAACCTCCACCGGTACTTCTTCTACGCGGCCCTGCCGGTGGCCGGAATCCTCACGTACGACACCGTGCTCACCTTCCGGAACGCCGACTACGCCTGGGGCCACGCCGGACTCGGAACGCTCCTCTTCCTCGTCAACATCGCTCTCATCTGGGCGTACACCCTCTCCTGCCACTCCTGCCGGCACATCGTCGGCGGCCGTCTGCGGCACTTCTCGAAGCATCCCGTCCGCTACCGGCTGTGGACCTGGACGGGCCGGCTGAACGCCCGCCACATGCTGCTCGCCTGGTCCTCCCTCATCAGCGTCGCCCTCTGCGACCTGTACGTGTACCTGCTCGCCACCGGCACCTTCGACGACCCGAGGTTCTTCTGAGATGACGCACGTCGAGCGAGAGCAGTGGGACGTGGTCGTGGTCGGCGCGGGCGGCGCGGGACTGCGCGCCGCGATCGAGGCACGCCGTGCGGGCGCCCGTACGGCCGTCATCTGCAAGTCCCTCTTCGGCAAGGCGCACACCGTGATGGCCGAGGGCGGCATCGCCGCCTCCATGGCCAACGTCCACCCGCAGGACGACTGGAAGACCCACTTCCGCGACACCATGCGCGGCGGGAAGTTCCTCAACCAGTGGCGGATGGCCGAGCTGCACGCCCAGGAGGCCCCCGAGCGGGTCTGGGAGCTGGAGACCTGGGGCGCGCTCTTCGACCGCACACCGGACGGCCGGATCTCCCAGCGCAACTTCGGCGGCCACGAGTACCCGAGGCTCGCCCACGTCGGCGACCGGACGGGCCTCGAACTGCTCCGCACCCTCCAGCAGAAGACCGTGGGACTCCAGCAGGAGGACCACCGCGAGACCGGCGACCACGAGGGGCGCCTGAAGGTCTTCCAGGAGTTCACCGTCACCCGCGTCCTGAAGGACGCCGACGGGAAGGTCGCCGGGGTGTTCTGCTACGAACGGGAGACCGGCCGCTTCCTCGTCCTGGAGGCGCCCGCCGTCGTCCTCGCGACCGGCGGCATCGGCAAGTCCTTCAAGGTGACGTCCAACTCGTGGGAGTACACGGGCGACGGGCACGCGCTCGCGCTGCTCGCGGGCGCGCCCCTGGTGAACATGGAGTTCGTGCAGTTCCACCCGACCGGCATGGTCTGGCCGCCGTCGGTGAAGGGCATCCTCGTCACCGAGTCCGTCCGCGGCGACGGCGGGGTGCTGCGGAACTCCGACGGCCGGCGCTTCATGTTCGACTACGTCCCCGACGTCTTCAAGGACAAGTACGCGGAGACGGAGGAGGAGGGCGACCGCTGGTACGAGGACCCCGACCACAACCGGCGACCGCCCGAACTGCTGCCGCGCGACGAGGTGGCCCGGGCCATCAACTCCGAGGTGAAGGCGGGACGCGGCTCCCCGCACGGCGGGGTGTTCCTGGACGTGTCGACCCGGATGCCGGCCGACGCGATCCGGCGCCGGCTGCCCTCGATGTACCACCAGTTCAAGGAGCTGGCCGACGTCGACATCACGGCGGAGGCGATGGAGGTCGGGCCGACCTGCCACTACGTGATGGGCGGGGTCGCCGTCGACTCGGAGACGGCGGCGACGGTCGGCGTGCCGGGGCTCTTCGCCGCGGGGGAGGTCGCCGGCGGCATGCACGGCTCGAACCGGCTCGGCGGGAACTCCCTCTCCGACCTGCTGGTCTTCGGACGGCGGGCCGGTCTGCACGCGGCGCGGTACGCGATGTCGGGGGCGGGAGGCGGCGCCGTTACCGCGCGGGTCGAGGCCGCGGACGTCGAGGCCGCGGCGGCGGAGGCGCTGGCCCCGTTCGCCGGGCCCGACGGGCACGCTCCCGAGAACCCGTACACGCTCCACCAGGAGCTCCAGCAGACGATGAACGACCTCGTCGGGATCATCCGGCGGGAGGGCGAGATGGCCGAGGCCCTGGACCGGATCGCCGCCCTGCGCGCGCGGGCCCGCCGGATCTCGGTCGAGGGCCACCGGCAGTTCAACCCCGGCTGGCACCTGGCCCTGGACCTGCGGAACATGCTGCTCGTCGGCGAGTGCGTGGCCCGCGCCGCCCTGGAACGCACCGAGTCCCGGGGCGGGCACACCCGCGAGGACTACCCGGGGATGGACCGCGCCTGGCGCCCGGTGAACCTGCTGTGCCGGACATCGGACGGGGGCGGGATCGCGCTCGAACGGACCCTCACCAAGCCGATCCGGTCCGACCTGCTCGCCCTCTTCGAGCGGGAGGAACTGGCCAAGTACCTGGCCGAGGAGGAACTGGGTTCGGAGGAACCGGGTTCGGAGGAGCTGGGGTCATGAGTACGTATGACGCGAGGTTCCGGATCTGGCGGGGCGACGCCGACGGCGGCGAGCTGACCGACTACACGGTGGAGGTGCACGACGGGGAGGTCGTCCTCGATGTCGTGCACCGCCTGCAGGCCACCCAGACGCCGGATCTCGCGGTGCGCTGGAACTGCAAGGCGGGCAAGTGCGGGTCGTGCTCGGCCGAGATCAACGGCAGGCCGCGACTGCTCTGCATGACCCGGATGTCGGTGTTCGCACGGGACGAGGTGATCACCGTGACGCCGATGCGTGCCTTCCCCGTCGTCCGCGACCTGGTCACGGACGTCTCCTTCAACTACGCGAAGGCGCTGGAGATCCCGGCCTTCGTACCGCCGGCGGAGCTCGGCCCCGGCGAGTACCGGATGCGGCAGGAGGACGTCGAGCGCTCGCAGGAGTTCAGGAAGTGCATCGAGTGCTTCCTGTGCCAGGACACCTGCCATGTCGTCCGCGACCACGAGGAGAACAAGGAGGCCTTCGCGGGGCCCCGCTTCCTCATGCGGATCGCGGAGCTCGACATGCACCCGCTGGACGCGGCGGAGGCGGCCGGGACCGACCGGCGGCGGACGGCACAGGAGGAGCACGGGCTCGGCTACTGCAACATCACCAAGTGCTGTACGGAGGTGTGCCCGGAGTCCATCCGCATCACCGACAACGCGCTGATCCCGCTCAAGGAGCGGGTCGTGGACCGGAAGTACGACCCGCTCGTCTGGCTCGGCAACACCATCAGGCGGCGGAAGACCTAGGGTCTCTCGTTTGGATCAGGCCGGATCAGGGAGCGGGGTCTGGTGCCTGGGGGACGCCTCGCAAGGCGGAGGAGGGCGCCATGGCGGAGCCATGGCGACCGACGACAACGCGGCGAGGTGCGGTGCCGGACCCCGCGAGCCCGGCATGATCCGAACGAGAGGCCCTAGATCTCGTGCCCGCGCCACCCGCGCCCGCGCTCCATCGGCCGAGGACCGGTTCGGCCAGGGTGCGGGCGGGGAGGCACAGGGTCTGGCCGTGCCGGGCGAACAGCTCGTCGCGCGAGGTGAAGCGGCCGAGGTCCGTCCGGAGGTGGGCGGACAGGTCACAGGGCGCGGAGCCGGCGCAGGCGGCCGGGGCGTCCCAGTCGACGCCGGTCCGGGCGACGGCCTCGAAGAGCGTCTCGGCGCCGGAGTTGGTGAAGCCGCCGTCGGAGCCGCCGCCGTGCTCGGTCCGGTCCTGACCGGTGAACAGCTCGGCCATGGGCACCCAGGCGCCGTCGAGCCGGAACTCGGGCCAGGCCAGCAGTACCTCCTCGGGCACGAACCGTCGCAGCTTCGGGAAGCGCGGGTACCAGAAGTGACCGTCGACGAGCAGGCCCCGCACCCGGGTCGGCACGTCGAGCGACCGGGCGACCGCCTCCAGGACCGCCATCCGCTGGCTGCAGGAGCCGCGGCCGAGCCGTAGCGTCCGCGACACCCGGCGCAGGTCCTCCACGGAGTACACCGGCCGTACCGTCGCGGCGATGATCCCGTGGGCCACCTGGAGCCGGGCGCGGTCCGTGACCGCTCCCCGCGCCTCGGACGCGCTCCGCACCCGGGCCGTGAGGGCGCGGACCAGGGGGTTCCCGAGGTCCAGGATCGCGGTGGGCCGGGTGGACCCGGCGACCTCGGGGACCTCGGGGACCTCGGGGATCTCCGGGGCCGCTCCCCCGCGGTTTCGATCGGCGCGGACCGGCATCAGCAGACGGCTGGTCATGTCGTACTCCCCCCTCGGTCACGGCCTCCCGGGCCGTGCGACCCATCCTGCGCCACCGGGCCGGCGGCGTCAGTGCCAGCCCGCACGGTAGGCCGCCCAGTCGCCCTCCTTCGCGGCGAAGTCGACGTAGAGCGCGACGCCGAAGCGCTGACGGCCGGGGTCGGTGCGCCCGAGGCCGAGTCTGGTGCCCCTGACGGCCGCCTCGACGGTCTCCGCGTTGTCGTGGTGACCGAGGTCGTCCTCGTGGAAGAAGGGGAGGCCCATCAGCAGGTCGGTCGACTCGGGGGTCACTTCGAGGGCGAGGCTGGTCTGCTGGGCGACGTACCCGCCGTAGAGGCTCTCCAGCGGCATCCAGGTGTCGTACGACATGACGGCGATCTGGTCGACGCGCCGGGCCACCTGGCCGAAGAACTCCTGCGACCACCACTTCTCGCTGCCGCTGACCGCGCCGTTCACCGAGTGGAGGCCGGGCAGCGGGTCTATCTGGTGGGCGGCGACCGAGAGCAGTGCCGTCCGCGACCGGGTCAGCTTCCCGAGGTCGTCGAGGAGGGAGAGGTAGTGGGCGTCGTCGGACAGCAGCGGCTCCAGGTCGAAGTGGACCCCGTCGAAGCCGGCGTCCAGGATCTGCCGGGCCGAGGTGACCACGGCGGCCCGGGACCCGGCCTTCTCCAGGTGCAGTCCGTCGGGCCCCTCGGTGGCCAGGATGTCGCCGAGCCACGCCTGCACGCGTATCCCGGGCATCGTGCGGTGCACCGCGTCGATGAGCCACTTCGCGCGGGGGTACCGGGCGGCGGGCAGGGTGCCGTCGTGCTCCAGGGGTCCGGCGTGGACGTACAGGTCGCGTATGCCCGTGCCCTTGATCCGCTCCGCGAACGCGGCGAGGTCGGCGTCCTTGCGCCGCCCGTCGACCCAGGCGTGCCCGAGCCAGATGGCGTCCTTGCCCCGGGTCCGCGCGTCCTCCCTGAGGTCGCCCGCGTAGCTGACGCGCAGGGCGAGCGCGCCGAACAGCGGGGGCACCACGAGGACGAGGACGAGACCGAGCACGAACCAGCGCCCCCTTCGCCACATACTCCTCAGCCGTCCACTCACCCGAGTCCCCCAAGAGCCGTCGTGTCACTGGTACCACCGCCTCACACCGTAGCGGTGGCTACCGACAGTGACGCCGGGCTGTGCAGAATGGTTTCCGTACGGACGGCCGGAGTCCGCTCGTCCGAATGTCAGCCCTCTGGCCCTCCGGTCGTCCGGTCGCGGGGCGACATATGCGGACATAACCTCCCCTTTGTGACGCGAACAGCCACCCGAGCCCTTCTCGCGGTACTGGTGGCGGCGTGGTGGCTCCTCGTGCCCGCCGTTCACGGTGCCCACGCCGACGACCCCCTCGTCCTGTCCCGGGACGGCCAGATCACCGACCGGGTGGACGCCCTCGGTGACCGGCGCACCGCCGTGGCCCAGGCCCTCGACCGCCTCTACGACGACCGGCGCGTCCAGCTCTTCGTCGTCTACGTACGGGACTTCTCCGGCCGCTCGGGGCAGAACTGGGCCGACGCCACGGCGGAGCGCAACGGCCTCGGGACGGACGACGTCCTGCTCGCCGTCGCCACCCACGACCGCCAGTACGGCTACTCCGCCGACCCCGGCTCGCGCCTCACGCAGGGCCAGCTCGACGAGGTGTCACGGACCGCGATCGAACCGGCGCTGCGGCAGAACGACTGGGCGGGTGCCGCCATCGGCGCCGCCGAGGGGTACGCGGCCGTCCTCGCAGGCCGGCCCGTGCCCGCCCCTGCCATCACCCCGGGGCCCGCCGACCCGGGCGGCGCGGCCGACGAGGGGACCTCGGGGGCCGACCTGCTCCTGCCGCTGGTCCTTGTCGGCGGCGCCGGGGCCGTGGGGGCGTACGCGTACGTCAAGCGGCGCCGGCGGACAGAGACCCGCACCACGCCCCAGGGCGGCCAGGGCTGGGGCGCCCCGAGGGAGCCCGCCCCGCCGTCCCTCGACGAGCTCGACGGCGAGGCCCGCAGGGCGCTGGTCGCCACCGACGACGCGGTCCGCACCAGTCAGGAGGAACTGGGTTTCGCCTCCGCCCAGTTCGGCGAGGAGGCGGTGCGTCCCTTCACCGAGGCGGTCGCCTTCGCCGGGGAGCAGCTGACGGCCTCGTTCCGGCTGCGGCAGAAACTCGACGACGCCTTCCCCGAGGACGACTCGACCCGCCGGTCCATGCTGGAGGAGATCCTGCGGCGCTGCGCGGAGGCGAACGCCCGCCTCGACGCGGAGAGCGAGGACTTCGACCGGCTCCGGGCCCTGGAGCGGAGCGCGCCCGAGGCGCTGGACGCGGTCGAGGCGGCCTTCCGGGAGCAGACCGGCCGGATGGGCACGGCCGAGGCGGCGCTCACGGCGATGCGGGAGCGGTACGCGGAGACGGCCGCCGCGCCCGTCGCGAGCGACGTCGAACAGGCCAAGGACCGGCTCGTGTTCGCGACGACCCATGTCAACCAGGCGCGTCAGCAGATCGACGCCGGTGACAACGGCGGGGCCGCCGTGCACATCCGGGCGGCCGAGGGTGCCGTGGACCAGGCGGCCCGGCTGATCGAGGCCGTGGACCGGCGGGCGCAGGAGCTGGCCGAGGCGGTCGGCAGGCTGCCGGGCGCGCTGGCGGAGACGGACGCGGACCTCGCGGACGCCCGGGGCCTGTTGAAGGGGACGGCCGAGGGGGTGTCCACGGCGGATCTCCAGGGCCGGATCGCGCGCGCCGAGTCGGTGGTCGCGGAGGTGCGGCGCGTCGTGGACACCGGGCGGTACGACCCGCTCGACGCCCTGCGCCGGGTCGAGGAGGCAGACGCGGCGCTCGACGAGGCTCTGGAGGGCGCGCGGGAGCGGGAATCGGGCAGTCGGCGGGCCCGCGCGCTCCTCGATCAGGTGATGCTGACGGCCCGCTCGGCGATCGGGGCGGCCTCGGACTACATCACCACCCATCGGGGCGCGGTGGGCAGCGAGGCCCGTACGCGCCTGGCCGAGGCGCAGCGCCGTTGGGAGAAGGCGCGTGCGCTCGGTGACGCCGACGACCCGCAGACGGCCCTCGCGGAGGCCCAGCAGGCGGACGTCCTCGCCCGGCGCGCCCAGGATCTGGCCGAGCAGGACGTCCGGACCTATGGGAACCCGAACGGCCTGGGCGGTGTATCAGGAGTAGGAGGAAGCGGTGGCGGCGGGCTCGGCGGGGCCGTGCTCGGCGGCATCATCCTCGGCGGACTGTTCGGCGGGGGAAGGGGAGGCGGACATGGAGGCTTCGGTGGGGGTTCGGGCGGGGGGTTCGGGGGCGGAGGCTTCGGCGGCGGGCCCGGCAGCTTCGGCGGCAGCGGGACGCGCGGCCGGCTGGGCGGCGGCGGCCGCTTCTGAGGGCGGCGCGAGTCGTGTCCTGCCCTCTTCTTTCCCTCTCAAGGAACCCAAGGAGAAGAGCGATGACCAAGCAGACCATTCTCGGCCGGGTGACCCAGCTGGCGAAGGCCAACATCAACGCGCTGCTGGACCAGGCGGAGGATCCGCAGAAGATGCTGGACCAGCTGATCCGCGACTACTCGAACAACATCGCGGAGGCGGAGGAGGCGGTGGCCTCGACCATCGGCAATCTCCGGTTGATGGAGCAGGACCGTCAGGAGGACGTGACGGCGGCGAAGGAGTGGGGCGGCAAGGCGCTCGCCGCCAGCCGGAAGGCCGACGAGCTGCGGGGCGGCGGGCAGGCGGCGGAGGCGGACCGCTTCGACAACCTGGCGAAGGTGGCGCTGGGCCGCCAGCTCCAGTCGGAGAAGGAGGCGAGGACGGCGGAGCCGACGATCGCCGCGCAGACCGAGGTGGTGTCGAAGCTCAGGACGGGCCTGGACCAGATGAAGGCCAAGCTCGGCGAGTTGCAGGCGAAGCGCGACGAGCTGGTGGCCCGCGCCCGGTCGGCCCAGGCGCAGAACACGATGATGGACGCGGTGAAGAGCATCGACGTGCTCGACCCGACCAGCGAGCTGAGCCGCTTCGAGGACAAGGTGCGCCGGGAGGAGGCGCGGGCGATGGGCAAGCAGGAGCTCGCCGCCTCGTCGCTGGACGCCCAGTTCGAGCAGCTGGACGCGCTGGGCGACAGCGCCGAGATCGAGGCCCGGCTGGCCGCCCTCAAGGACTGATCGGTACGTGGCTCCGCCGTGCGGCCGGCTGGGTGCGCCGGCGGTCAGAACATGCTGAGGAGTTGTTCCACGGTGGGTTCCGCCGCCCCTTCGCCGTCCGGCAGGGCCAGTTCGAACCAGACGGTCTTGCCGCGCGGGGTGCGTCGCGAGCCCCAGGAGGAGCTGAGCAGTCCCACCAGCTGGAGGCCGCGACCGCCCTCGTCGGTGTCCTTGGCGCGGCGGCGCCGCGGCTGGACGAGACCGGCGTCCCAGACCTCGCAGACAAGGGTGCGGTCGCGGAGCAGTCGCAGCCGGATCTCTCCCTCGCCGTAGCGCAGCGCGTTGGTGACGAGCTCGCTGACGAGGAGTTCGACGGTGTCGACGAGCGGTTCGAGGTCCCAGGCCTTGAGCTGGGTGCGGGCGAGCTCCCGCGCCCTGCCGACCGACCGGGGTTCCCTGGGCAGCCGCCAGTCGCCGACCGCCTCGGTGGGAAGTCCCTGGATCCTGGCCATGAGGAGGGCTATGTCGTCCTCGCCGTGTCCGGTCTCCAGGGTGTTGAGGACCCGGTCGCAGACGTCCTCCAGGGGGCGGACGGGGTCGGTGAGGGCGCGTCGGAAGGCGCTCAGGCCCTCGTCGAGGGGGTGGTCGCGGGATTCGACGAGGCCGTCGGTGTAGAGGGCGAGGAGGGCGCCTTCCGGCAGTTCGACCTCGACCTCCTCGAAGGGTTCGCCGCCGACGCCGAGCGGCATTCCGGGGGGTACGTCGAGCAGCCGGGCCTCCTCGCCGGGTTCGACGAGCACGGGCGGGAGGTGTCCGGCGTTGGCGAAGGTGCAGCGGCGGGTGACCGGGTCGTAGACGGCGTAGACGCAGGTGGCGAGGTAGACCTCGGAGAGTTCGGGGCCGCGGGACTTGTGCGTGCGGGACTGCTGGGCGCCGATGGGCGCGCCGAGGCCGCGGGCGATCTCGTCGAGGTGGGAGAGGACCTCGGCGGGTTCCAGGTCGAGCTGGGCGAGGGTGCGGACGGCGGTGCGCAGTTCGCCCATGGCGACGGCGGCGCGCAGGCCCCGGCCCATGACGTCCCCGATGACGAGGGCGGTGCGGTGGCCGGGGAGTTCGATGACGTCGAACCAGTCGCCGCCGACCTCGGTGGCGGTGGTGCCGGGGAGGTAGCGGCAGGCGATGTCGAGCCCGGCCGCCTCGGGGTCGCCGGGCGGGAGCAGGCTGCGCTGGAGGATCAGGGCCCGTTCGTGCTCGCGGCGGTAGAGGCGGGCGTTGTCGATGCAGACGGCGGCGCGGGCGGCGAGTTCGACGGCGAGGGCCCGGTCGCGCTCCCCGAAGGGTTCGCTGCCCTTGGTGCGGGAGAACTGGACGAGGCCGACGACGATGTCGTGGGCGACCATCGGGACGACCAGGGTGGACTGGACGATGTCGCCGTCGGCGCCCGGCACGGTCCGGAGGCGGCTGGTGCGCAGGGCGCCCGCGCAGGGCGAGTTGAAGGGGTAGCGGTGGACGGCGCCGACCTCGATCGGTTCGGGTCCGCAACAGCCGCGGTCCTGGTTGTGCGGTCCGTCGGTTCTGAGGGGGGTGTCGGAGACGGCGCTGGCGACGGCGACCCTGCGGAGTTCGGCGCTGCCGGACCCGTAGCCGACGTCGTGGGAGCTTCCCCACCGGCCGGGCGGTGCCTCGTCGCCGGTCAGCAGGCCCTGGTAGAGGTCGACGGAGGCCAGGTCGCAGAAGCCGGGGACGGCGACGTCGAGCAACTCGCGGGCGGTGGCCTCCAGGTCGAGGGAGTTGCCGATGCGGGCGCCGGCCTCGTTGAGGAGGGCCAGGTTGCGGCGGGCGCTGGCCGCTTCCCTGGCCGCGTTGTGACGGCGGGTGACGTCGATGCCGAGGCCGGCCACGCCGATGGGGCGGCCGGATCCGCTGTGCACCCGGTAGAGGTTGATGGACCAGTGGCGGCGGTCCCTGGCTCCGGGGGCGGCGCCGACGATCTCGAAGTCGGTGACGGACTCGCCGGTCTCCAGGACGCTGCGGAGGGCGGCGGTCATCCGGTCGGCCTCGGACCGGTTGAGGTAGTCGTGGACGGTCCGGCCGCGGTGGTCGTCGGCGGAGCCTCCGAAGACGGTGGCGAAGCGCCGGTTGGCCCGCTTCACGGTGAGGTCGGTGCCGAAGAGGAGAAAGCCGAAGGGGGATTGGCCGAATATCGCCTGGGAGGCGGCGAGGTCGGTCTCGATGCGGCGGAGGGCGCGGACGTCGACGACTATGCAGAGCGCGGCTCGTTCCCCGGACTGGGTCTCGCTCGGCATGACGTACATCTCGGCGATGCCGTGGGGCCGGTCGTCGCCGGGCACCCGGAAGGGGACGAGGCCTGTCCACTCCTTGCCGTCGAGGATCTCCCTGACCCGTCGGTGGCCGCGCTCGCGCAGGTCGGCGGGCATGAAGGCCTCCACGGGGTCCTTGCCCCTGGCCTCCTCGGCGGTGACCCCGAAGAGGTCCACGGCCCGTCGGCTCCACTGCTCGACGAGGCCGTCGGGCCCGATCGAGAAGGAGGCCACCCGGATGTAGTCATAGATGGAGCCGGGCGGGCTGCTCTGCCACATGACGCCGCCACTCGCCGTCTCAGGTATCTCGCTCACGCGACCGTCCCCTCCAGCTCACCGCACCGGACCGGCCATGCCCGCAGTATTCAATACAGCGGGCCCCGACGGCACGACGTTCACGATCACAGGGTGGTCTCGTTCGCCTCGCGCCGAGTGTGCGTGATCGTTGTCCCTCCCTGTTTACTCACCAGGCAGAGCCAGCTCGAACCATACGGTTTTGCCGGTCCTTCCCTTGCGGGTCCCCCAGCGTCGAGCGGAACAGGCCACCAGACCGAGGCCTCGGCCCCCTTCGTCGTCGGGTCCGGGGGCGCGTTCGGTCGGCGGATCCGGAAGCGGATCGGAAACCTCCACGAGCAGCGCGGGCGGGTGGGCCGGGTCGGCGTCGTCCAGGTGTGGGCGGACCAGCCGGACGCCGATCGGGCCGGAGGCGTACCGCAGGGAGTTGGTCACCAGCTCGCTGACCAGCAGGACGGTCACATCGCCGAGGGCCGTGTCGAGTTCCCAGGCCCGCAGGGTCTCGCGCACGGCGTGGCGGGCCGTGCGCACGGCGTTCGCCTCCGCCGGGAAGTTCCACTCGGCGCGGTCGCCGTCGGTGTCGATCACACCCGATCACTTCCCCAGCCGTACGTCAGCAGGAAGGCACACGTCCTCTTTCAACGAGTCAATCAGGACATACCCGATATTTGGGGCGGGATATCGCGCTGGGCGCAGCAGCGGGCGCACGGTGGCACGAACGGCGTAGAGAGACCCGGCCGCGCGCTCCGGCGAGCCCGGCCGAGAGCCCGGCCCGGCGCTCGCTCACCTCAGTTCGCCGGCGGCCTTGAGGTCGTCGAAGAGCAGCTGGTCGACCGGCGGGACCGAGGGGCGGTCCGCGTACGAGAACCAGGCCATCTCCTCGATCTCGGCGCTCACCGCCAATGTCCCGTGGTAGTCGGCGGTGTAGCAGCTCATGCGCACCACGGCCCCTCCCGGCAGATCGGGCACCTCGGCCTCGTACGTGCCCACGTGCAGCGCGCTGTCGGGGTCGAGGAGCACGGTCAGCTCCTCCTTGATCTCACGGAGCAGGGTCTCCAGGTCGGTCTCCGCGCCTTCCCGCTTGCCGCCGGGGATGTAGAAGACGTCCTTTCCCCGGGGCCTGGCGCAGAGGATCCTGCCGTTCTCCACACGCACCCACGCCACCGTGTCGATCAGAATCGTCATCACTCCGCCTTCGCCGTCCGGAACCCTCGTCAGACTGGACCTTAACGAGATGGCGTCCGTCAGCCTTCCAGGGCCGTGATCGCCTCGGCCAGCCACTTCTTCTCCTCGGCGCCGGTCGCGCGGGCGATGCGCAGCATGCCCTGACGGAAGAGATCCGGCGCCTCCTCGGCCCGTACCGGGATCGCGACCAAGGCGATGTACGTCGCGACCATGAGCTTCTACTCGATACGTCAGGCCGCCTCCATCCGCACCGCCCATCTGCTCGGCACCGGACGCGACGAGCGATGGGCGATCGGACGGCAGGCGCTGCTCCTCGCCGGGGCACTGGGGCTCACGGCCGCACTGACGCTGCTCGCCGCCGGGCCGTGGATCATGCGGGCGTTCGGCGGCGAGGGCGCGGTGGCCGAGGCGGGCGCGGTCTACCTGTGGTGCCTGGGGCCGTACCTGGTGATGCTCGCCTGCTTCATCGCGCTGGGCGGCGTGTTCGAAGGCAGCGGCGGCAGCCCCGCCCTCGCGCGGATCACCACGTGCGGGGTGGGGCTTCAACTGGCACTCGCGTACGGCCTGTCGGGCTCGGGTCTGCCCGGCGTCTGCCTGGCCATGGCAGCGTCCATGGCCCTGCAGTGCGCGGCCGTCGCCAGGATGTACCGGCGCACGAGACCCCCGACGGGCGTCGGGGGCCGGCCGGTTCAGAGTGCGGGGCTGCCGATGTACTCGACCGAGTAGAGCTGCTTGTGGCCGCGGTCGTCGAGGCTGTCCGCGATCTTCTGCGCTTCGTCCTTGGTCGCGTACCGGCCCACCCGGTAGCGGTTGCCGTTGTCGTCCTGCCGAATGACGACCCAGACGAGGACGGGACCACTGTCGGCCATCAGGCTTCTCCCTCCGCCGGTCCGGGCACCGTCAAGGATCTCCGGGAAACCGCAATCCGCATATGCCCGAGCTTACGCCTGACCTTCACACAGCGGATACGCAATTGCACAAAGAGATACGGATCGGCCGGGAACCGACGGAGGGAGGCCGAAGGTCACACCCCGGGAGCCGCCCCCGGAGCCACCCCGGACGCCGCCGCGGGCATGGTCGGCACCGGCATGAGGACGGGAGCGCCCGCGCCCTGGGGGTCCTTGCGGCAGACGTCCCCGCACGTCGCGTCGAGCGAGCAGCAGAGGGAGCAGACGGGGCCGGACCGCACCGGGCAGTCGGCGATGTCGGGCAGCTCGTAGGCCGTCTCGCACTCGGCGCAGAGATGGGTCGACCGCTCGTCGACGGCCGCCGCTCCCGGGCCGTTCACCGTGTTGGGACGGGCCAGGTAGTAGCGGCCCTTGGTCGCCCAGGCGATCAGGGGGCAGAGGACGACGGCGAGACCGGCGGCGATGAAGGTGGAGAAGGCCTGGGCGTACGTGCCGAAGAGGCCGAAGAACGCGAGGATCGAGACGACCGAGGCGATGACCATGGCGCCGAAGCCCGCCGGGTTCACGGCGTACAGATAGGCCCGCTTGAACTCGATGTACGGGGGGCTCCAGCCGGCCCGCTTGTTGATGACCAGGTCGGCGGCGACCGCCGCGATCCAGGCGATGCCGACGTTGGAGTAGAAGCCGAGCAGCTTGTTCAGGGCCGCGAACATGTTCATCTCCATCAGCGTCAGCGCGATGGCGAGGTTGAGGAAGATGTACCAGACGCGCCCGGGGTGCCGGTGGGTGACGCGGGAGAAGAAGTTCGACCAGGACAGCGAGCCGCTGTAGGCGTTGGTGACGTTGATCTTGACCTGGGAGACGATCACGAAGAGTGCGGCGGCGGGCAGGGCGAACGTCCCGAGCCAGGGCTTGAGGGCCTCGATCTGAGGGGCGATCGGTTCAAGGGCGTGCGTCTTGCCGACGGCCTCCAGGGCGACGAAGGCGAGGAAGGCGCCGCCGAGCTGCTTGGCGGCCCCGATCACGACCCATCCGGGTCCGGCGGCGAGCACGGCCAGGTTCCACCGACGCTTGTTGGTCTCCGTCTTCGCGGGCATGAAGCGCAGGTAGTCGGCCTGCTCGCCGATCTGGGCGATCAGGGAGAGCGCGACGCCCGTGCCGAGGCCGAACCCGATCCACGAGAAGCCCGCCCCGGCACCCTCCGTACCGCCGAAGGAGGCGAAGGCGCCCCAGGCGTCGGGGGCCTCGAAGGCCAGGACGACGAAGGGCAGCACCATGCCGACGATCCAGATCGGCTGGGTCCAGGCCTGGACCTTGGCCAGGGCGCCCATGCCGCGGAAGACGATCGGGATGACGATCAGGGTGGTGATCAGATAGCCGATCTCGACCGGCAGGCCCACGGCCTGGTGCATGGCCTGGGCCATGATCGAGCCTTCGAGCGCGAAGAAGATGAAGGTGAAGGAGGCGTAGATGAGGGAGGTGAGGGTCGAGCCGAAGTAGCCGAAGCCGGCGCCGCGGGTGATCAGGTCCATGTCCAGGCCGTACGTGGCGCACGCCCGGGCGATGGGTATCCCGGTGAGGAAGATGAGCGTGGCGGCCGTGAGGATCGAGGCGAGTCCGCTGCCGAAGCCGTAGGTGAAGACGATCGAGGCGCCGATCGCGAAGTCGGCGAGGTAGGCGATGCCGCCGAGGGCGGTCCCGGCCACGGTCGCGGGCGACCATCGCCGGAAGGAGTGGGGGGCGTAGCGCAGCGAGTAGTCCTCGCGGCTCTCGTCGGCGGCCAGTTTGGCGTAGCTGCGGCGGGGACCGGGAGGCGGCGCCACCGCTCCGGGCTCCGAGGTGGGGGTGGTGACGGTGTCCGTCATGAGGGTTCCTGTCGTCCGACCGGATCGCGGGTACGGACGAGGAAATTAGGGGCCGATCGTGACGGTCGCCGACGACGGGCGGTTGCCGGTCGGTTAAGCCAGTTGACACCCCGTTAACTCACGATGACGCCGCCCGGACGGCGACGTCCACTGACCGGGCGGGGGCGTGGTCACCGATCGGGGGCGGTCACCCGGATCGCCGTCGGCGGTTCACCGCACCGGCAGGTGGTACGAGAGCCGGTAGCGGTCGGCGGGGACGACGACGTCCGCCGTCTCGACGGCCCGCCCCGAGGCGTAGTACGTCCGCTCCACCACCATCACCACATGCCCCGGCACCCCGCCGAGCGCCAGGAGTTCCTCGGCGAGGCCCGGCCGGGCCCCGACCTCCTCCACCACGTTGTCCACGACCACGTCGATGGCCGCCATCCGCTCGACGACCCCGCAGCCACCGAGCGGGCCCTCCTCGGGCAGCATCACGGGCGTCCGGCCGGTGACCGCGAGCGGCTCCCAGGAGGTGGCGACCATCATGGGCTCACCCCCGTCCCGGTAGACGTACCGCGTGCGCATCACCCGCTCCCCCGGCTCGATTCCGAGCCGCTCGGCCACCTCGGCGCTCGCCGGCTCCTGCTCACTGCCCGACTCCCAGGTGCCGCGGGCACCCTCGGCCGCCTGCTCCTGCCGGAAGGGACTCGCGCCGGACGCGGGACGGTAGCCGGAGCGGGCGATCCGGCGCGGCACCGGGCGCTCCCGCACGTAGGTGCCCGAACCCGAGCGCCCCTCCACGAGTCCCTCGGCCATGAGTACCTTGCGGGCCTCCAGCGCGACGGTGTCCGACACCCCGTACTCCTCGCGGATGCGTGCCTGCGAGGGGAGACGGGTATGCGGCGGAAGCGAGCCGTTGGCGATCTTCTCCCGCAGATCGCTCGCCACGCGCAGATAGGCGGGCTGCTCACCGAACGTCACTGGACACTCCCCTCAGGTTGACTTACAGCTACAGACTGACAACCGACGGTCGCGATCCGCAAGCATGGGCCAAAGTTTCACTCGAAGTGATGACGCATCACCGGCAAACCTTGCTACCCACGGTCACCCCCGATAGATGGCGTCGAACCCCTTGACCTCTATTGGTCCAGACCAATACGTTCCTGCCTGCACGCCTTGCGCGCTTCCCTCCCACGCACCTTCCGCACGCACCCTCCAACGCACCCTTCGCACGCTCCCACCGCACGCGCCATCCGCCTCGCACAGGAACGAGCCCATGCGTCCCAGAGCCATGACCAAGCTGACCTTCGCCGCGGCCACAGCGGCCGCTCTCGGCCTCCTCGCCACCCTGACCCCCACAGCAGGAGCGCACCAGCCCGCCGGGCACAGGCCCGAGCTGAAGCGCATCGGCTACTTCACCCAATGGGGCATCTACGGACGCGACTTCCAGGTAAAGGATCTGGAGACGAGCGGCACCGCCGCCAAACTCAGCCACATCAACTACGCCTTCGGCGTGATCGGCCCGGACGGCAAGTGCCTCATGGGCAACGCCCCCGGCTCCGACCCCTGGGCCGACTACGTGCGCCCCGTCGACGCCGCGAACTCGGTGGACGGCGTCGGCGACGCCGCCGACCAGCGGCTGGCCGGAAGCTTCAACGAGCTGCGCGAGCTCAAGGCGAAGAACCCCGGCCTCAAGGTCATGATCTCGCTGGGCGGCTGGAGCGGCTCGGCCCACTTCTCCGACGCCGTACGCACCGACGCGGGCCGCAAGGCCCTCGTCGCCTCCTGCATCGACACGTACATCAAGGGCGACCTGCCCGTCGACGGCGCCCGCGGCGGCGCCGGAGCGGCCGCCGGCGTCTTCGACGGCGTCGACCTGGACTGGGAGTGGCCGGGTTCGGACGGCGCCCCTGGCAACGTCATCCGCCCCGAGGACAAGCCCAACTTCACCAAGCTCGTACGGGAGTTCCGCACCCAGCTCGACGCCTACGGACGCTCACTGCCGCAGCGCAGGCACTACGAGCTCAGCGCGTACGTGCCGACCGCTCCCGCCAAGATCGACGCGGGCTTCGAAGTCGCCAGGATCATGCGGGACTTCGACTTCGTGAACCTCCAGGGCTACGACTTCCACGTCTCCGGCGAGAAGACGACCGCCCAGCAGTCCGCGCTCTTCGCCAAGAACGACTTCAGCGTCGACCAGACCGTCAAGGCCTGGCTCCGGCGCGGCGCCCCCGCCCACAAGCTCGTGGTGGGCATGCCGTTCTACGGCCAGGGCTGGACGGGCGTCACCGGCGGCGGCGACGGCCTCGGGCAGCCGGCAACCGGCCCCGCCCCGGCGACCTGGGCGGCCGGATCCGAGGACTACAAGTTCCTGAAGAAGCTGGCCGAATCGGAGACGTACACGCTGCACCGGGGCCATCGGAACGGCCACGCCTGGCTCTTCGACGGCACCACCCTGTGGACGTACGACGACCCGGCCGTGCTGCGCACCAAGGCGTCCTACGTCCGGCAGCACGGGCTCGGCGGCGCGATGGTCTGGTCGCTCGACGGGGACACCCCGGACGGTGAGCTGATCACCGCCATCGACCGGGGCCTCACCCGGCGCTGACACCCCCGGCGCCGGCTTCCCCGGCGCCGAGCCCCGCCACCGGCCGCCCGCGCGGCGGCCGGGGCCCCTGAACCGCGGACCGGCCCCGCCGCCCGCGGTGGGCCGGGAGCGGCGGTCGGTCACGGGCCGCCGCTCCCCGGGCCACCGCTCAGGTCCGCACGCGACGGGGCCGGGCCTCCCGAGGGAGACCCGGCCCCGTTCACGTATCCACCCGCACGCGCGCGTACCGGCATCCCCTCGCACGCGCGCGTACCCCGGCTCGGCTCAGGCCGTGGTGCTCCCTCCGCCGCCGCCCTCCGGCGGGGTGTCCGTCAGGCCGAGCGCGGCCCGTGCGTCCGCTCCGTCGGGCAGGACGTCCCACGCGGGGTCGTACGCGTCCCAGTAGGCGTCCGCGTCGGACGCCTTGGCGAGCTTGCTCCACGCCTTCGAGGCCGCGTCGAGATCCTTGCGGAGTTCCGCGACCGGAGCCGTGGAGGCACCGGGCCAGGAGTGCCGTCCGAGTCCCGCGCGGGCCGCGTCGATCGCGGCGAGCATCTCCCCCGCCCACGCCTTGTTGCCGGTGAAGTCCTCGTCCGGATCCTCCTCCGGCTCCCGGTACATGGCCGTCTCGATCGGGTTCACGGTCTCCAGGAAGTGCTCCTGGTCGCCGTCCAGGCTGCCCGCGTCGGAGCGCAGCGAGCCGCTGAAGGGCTCCTCCTCGGTGGCGAAGGTACAGGTCACCAAGCGGTCGCCGAGGCGCCAGCTCTCCTTGCTCGGCAGGTAGTAGTAGAGCCAGACGTGCGCGGGGACGGCCCAGGTGTCCATGGCGTAGGTGGCGTTGAGCGGCTCGCAGCGCTCCACCGCGACCTCGTCGAGCGCGTCCTCGCCGGGCCACTTGTCGAAGCCGGTGACCTTGAAGCCGCCGGTGACCTCGCCGTCGTGCGGCCGGTCGCAGTCGACGATCTCGACCTCCTCCGTGTACTCCTCCGACTTGCCGTCGTCGTTGAAGCACTGGCCGGTCCGCAGCGAGAGCGGCGACTTCGAGCGGGACGCCTCGTCCATGCCCTCCTTGAAGCCGCTCCAGACCGAGTTGAAGCCTCCGGTGACGAGGCCGACCACGAGCAGCAGACAGCTGATGGCGGACAGGACGATGCCCGCGATGGCCAGTCCCTTGCCCGACTGGCCCCGCTTCCGGATCTGTGGGAGAGCCACGAGCCCGAGGACGAGGCCGAGGGGCGGCAGACAGCAGACGATGCCGGAGACGAGGGAGCCGATGGCGAGGCCGTTGGTGGTGCGCGGGGGCATGCCGTAGGGGCCGACGCCGGGCATGCCGGGGCCACCGGCGTAGGGGCCGGCCGCGTACGGCATCCCAGGGGAGGTGTACGGGCCGGGGGCAGGCCATCCTCCCTGCTGCGGGCCCCCCTGAGGTGACGGCGGCGGCGGGGGCGGCTGGGTCGGCTCCACGGGTACGGGCTCCTGTTTCGGGGCGGGCAGCGCGAACAAACGATCGAGCGCGCATCGTACGTGGAGGGGCGGACAGGGCGGTCGGTCGGGGCGCACGGAAGGGGCTGCATCGGCGGCGAGCCGAGGGACGCGGTGGCGGCCGGAAGGGACCGAAGGACGCGGGGCAGACGGAAGGGACCGACGGACTCGGGGGCAGACGGAAGGGGCGGCCGCCCGCAGGCGACCGCCCCTCCGTTGTCAGTCACTCACCATCGGCCTCAGAACTGCAGGCCCCAGGAGTCGATCTTGCCGGTGTCCCAGGACGCGTTGTCCGTGACCCGCAGCTTCCACGTGCCGTTGGCCACCTCCGAGGAGGCGTTCACCGTGTACGTGGTGTTGATGTTGTCCGCGCTGCCGCCGGTACCGAAGGCCTTCAGCGTGTACGCCGAGCCGTCGGGGGCGATCAGCTGGACCTGGAGGTCACCGATGTAGGTGTGGACGATGTTCACCGGCACCTGGAGGCCGGAGGGAGCGTTGCCCGAGACACCGCTGACGGTGACCGGGGACTCGACGGTCGCGTTGTCGGCGATGGCGTAGTCACCGGTGTTCTCGAACTTCGGGCCGGTGGGCGGCGGGGTGGTGGTGCCGTCACCGACGTACAGCAGGCGGTTCGGGGAGCCGGTGCCCGGGTTGGTCACCACGTTGGGCGTGGCGGCGTTCACCAGCGCGGTGCCCACCTGGGCCGGGGTGGACGTCGGGTTGTTCCCGAGGTACAGCGCGGCCGCGCCGGCGACGTGCGGGGCCGCCATCGACGTACCGGAGATCGAGTTGGTGGCGGTGTCGCCGGTGTTCCACGCCGAGGTGATGGACGAACCCGGGGCGAAGATGTCCACGACGGTGCCGTAGTTCGAGAAGCTGGAGCGGGCGTCGGAGCTGGTCGTGGAGCCGACCGTGAGCGCCTCGGTCACGCGGGCCGGGGAGTAGTTCGACGCGTTAGCGTTGCTGTTGCCCGCGGCGACGGCGTACGTGACGCCGGACGCGATGGAGTTGCGGACGGCCGCGTCGAGGGTGGAGTCGACGCCTCCGCCGAGGCTCATGTTGGCGACGGCCGGCTTGACGGCGTTCCGGGTCACCCAGTCGATGCCCGCGACGACGCCGGCGGTGGTGCCGGAGCCGTTGTTGTCGAGCACGCGGACGCCGACGATCTTGGCCTTCTTGGCGACACCGTAGGCCGTGCCCGCGACGGTGCCGGCGACGTGGGTGCCGTGGCCGTTGCCGTCCTGCGCGACGTTGTCGTTGTCGACGGCGTCGAAGCCGTTGAAGGCGCGGCCGCCGAAGTCGGTGTGGGAGATCCGCACACCGGTGTCGATGATGTACGCCGTGACGCCCGAACCGGCGGTGTCCGGGTAGGTGTAGCTCTGGTTCAGCGGAAGGGCCCTCTGGTCGATCCGGTCCAGGCCCCAGGACGGCGGCGAGGGCTGCGTGGCGTCGATCGTGAAGACACGGTTCTGGACGACGGACTTGACGGCCGGGTCGGCCGCCAGCTTCCGCGCCTGCGCCTCGGAGAGCTCGACGGAGTAGCCGTTGATGGCCGAGGTGTACGTTCTCTTGATCTTCGCGCCGAACTTGGAAGCCACGGCGCGGCCCTCGGCGGTCTCGGCCTGGGCCGACTCGTCGAGGGTGACGATGTAGCTGCCCGCGATGGTGCCTTCGGCTCCGGCGTTCTCGATGACACCTTCCGCGGCGGCCGGTGAGGCGACGGCCGGGAGGGTGGAGAGGGAGCCGAGGGCGAGGGCGGCGACGGCTATGGCCGCTGCGGTGGCGACTCGGCGACGTGAGTCACGCATCACTGACATGTGAGGGGTCCTCCTCATTGGTGGTGCGCTGCTGTGGGGGAACGGCAGGGACATGACAAGGAGGACACGAGGTGTCCGCACCGTCTCGAACATCCGGCTGCCGAGCGAAAGATTGGCGGATCCATAGGAATCGCACAAGAGTCACGCCGCACCCGCAACAACCGCGCCACACGGCCGACATGATGATCGCCGTGGCCGCCTACGCGTGCCACCGCGGCCGGGTCGAGTCGCCCGCAGACGCGCTCACCTGGCGTTGTCCGCGTTGCGCCGGCCCCGGGGACCTGGAATGCGCGAGTGCGCCGATCCCTCTCCTGTCACTTGCGTCACGTGTGAATTCATTGTGGCGTTACGAAGAGCCGACGCCGTCCTTCAAGGATCGCGGCCCTCGAAGGACAGCGATCCTCGAAGGACAGCGGCCGACTTGAAGGACAGCGAGCGTCGAAGGACAGCCCTCAGTCCGTCCAGTAGGCGTCGTGCTTCACGAAGAAGGCCGTGCGCTCCTCGTCCGTCATCGTCGCGACCGTCGACACCTTCTCGAAGCACTCCTCGCGGGGCGCCCCCGGCGCGAAGAGGATCAGGAACGAGGTCGGCTCGTCGGAGTCGTTGCGGAAGGCGTGCAGCCCGCCGGTCGGCACGTACAGGAAGTCGCCCTTGGTCGCGTCGACCCAGCGGTCCCCGTCGTGGAGCCGGAGGGTCCCGTCGAGGACGAAGAAGGTCTCCGAGATCCCCCGGTGGAAGTGCGTGGCGGGTCCGCCCGCCTTCGCGGTCATGTCGACGCGGTACAGCCCGAACTCGCCGCCCGTGGAGGCGGTGGTGGCCAGATAGTGCGTCTCGGTCCCGTTCTGCGCGGTGAGGTCGGCGGGCGCTCCGGCGGGCGGAAGGAGGCGCTGATCTCACCGGTCTCGCCGTGGTAGCGGGGCTCGGGGTAGGACATGGAGAACTCCGTTCCGTCACCTGCTAGCCGGCTGACAGTAAATCAGGCGGCGCTGACAGGAGGCGACTCGGGTGCAAAGACAGCGGCCCCCGGGCCCCCGACGCCGGACCGGACGCCGGGGGGCCGGGGGCCGGACGCCGAGGATCCGGACGCCGAGGGCTCCCGTACCGATCAGAACTCGTCGGCGCCGTTGCGGAGCTCGTGCGTCCAGTAGCCCGTCTTCGCGACGGCCTCGTCGACCGCGAGGCCGCCCGCGGGCGCCTTGACGACGATGCTGCCCTCGGCCGGGCCGCCGGCGGCGAAGAGGTTCACGTTGAACTCCCGCACCACCTTGTTGTCCTCGTGGACGCCGCCGAGCGCGATGCGCACGTTGGCGTACGCGGGCGCACCGGGCTTCAGGACGACCGGGGCGGCCGGCTTGCTCTTCGCGACGGCCGGGACGTCCTTGGAGGTCTGGATCGGGCCGAAGGCGATCAGCGGGTACTGGAGGAGGGTGCAGGAGCGGCTGGAGGTGTTGGTGGCGGTGAGGACGATGTGCTCGGTCGGGACCTCGTCGGCCTTCGCCGCCGTGACCTTGACGTCGCCGTAGGCGCAGGCGGGCGCCGTGGCCGAGGTCTTGCCGCCGGTGGTGGAGCCGCCGCCGGCCGTGGAACCGGTCGCGCCGGTGCCGCCGGAAGTGGAGCCGCCCGTGGCCGTGGAGCCGCCCGTGGAGCCGGAGCCGCTCTTGGCGCCGGTCTGGTCCGCCTCGCCGGCGGCGGCCGTGCCACCGCCGGTGGTGGTGCCGGTGGTGCCCGCGGCCGACTGCGAGGAGCTGGCGCTCCCCGCGTCCTTGGCGCCGGTGTCACCGCCACCGCAGGCGGTCAGACCCAGCGAGAGGGCGGCGAAGGCGGCGGCGGCCAGGACGGTGGACTTGTGGGTACGCATGGTGGTTCTCCCCCGTGAAGCGCGATATCCGCGGTGACCGCGGTTGGTCAATGCACGTACTCGGTGCTGTACTCAGCTTCCCGTTCCGCGCTGCCGTCCCGCTTGCGTACCGCTAACGATCCGCTGACAGGCGCGAGAGACGCGCTGCCGCCCGCGCCGAACCCTCCGGGAATCCGGCCGCGTCGGCCGCCACGATCGCGCGTTCCAGCTGGTCAGCGGCCTCCTCGACGCGACCGATACCGGCCAGCGCCTCGCCCCGGACGATCTGCAGCTGCGCCTGGACGACGACCGCGTCCGGTGCGACGAGTTCCCCGGCGCGAAGGGTGTGGGCGAGCGCGGCCTCGTAGTCCTCCGCCTTCAGGCAGTGCCCCGCGAGGTGCTGCAGGGTGAGCGCCTGGGTGGAGGGATGGGCCGTGCGGTCGGCGAGCGACACCGCGTGGACCATGAGCAGCCCGGCGCGCTCGTGCTCACCGGTGGAGTCCAGGACGGCCGCGTAGTTGACGTACGCGATGGCCTCGCTGACCGTGTCGCCGGCCCGGGCGGCCAGGCCGGGCGCCTTCTCCAGATGGACGAGCGCCTCGGCGTCCCGGCCCTCCTCGTGCAGGATCCAGCCGAGCAGCGCGCGCACCCGCGACTGGGCGTCGAAGTCGCCCACGGCCTCGGCCGAGGCGAGCCCGGCCTCCAGGAGGGGTGTCCAGCCGTCCCCGATCCGCATGAGCATCAGCGGCCACTGCACCAGGGCGAGCCGCCAGGCCCGGTCGTGCAGGCCGAGGGCCGCCGCGGCGGCGACCGCGCCCTCCAGGGCGGGGCGCTCCGCCACGTACCAGTCGAGGGCCGCCGTCCGGTCCTCGAACTCCCGCGTGGCTGCGGGCCGGCGGGCGTCGGCGGGCAGCGAGTAGCAGGGCTGGGAGCCCGGCTCGGCGGCGGCGTCGGCGGCGAGGCCGGTGTAGAGGTAGTGGTCGAGAAGGCGGGGCAGGCCCTCGGGGTCGGCGTCCGGGGCGAGATGGCGGGCGTACAGGCGCACCAGATCGTGCGGCGTCCAGCGGCCGGGGACCGCCTCCGTGAGCAGATGGGCGGCGGCGAGCCGGTCCAGGTCGACGGAGGCCTGCGTGGGAGACGTCCCGGCGAGCGCGCCCGCCGCGAACCGGTCCAGGTCGGAGCCGGTGTGCAGGCCGATGGCGCGGAACAGCCGGGCCGCGGAGTCGGGCAGCTGCTGCACGGTGAGCCGCAGCGCCGCGGAGACGCCCCTGTCCTCGACGTCGAGCAGCAGCAGCCTGCCCTGTTCGTCGGCGAGTTCGCCGACCATCGCGTCGAGCGTCCACCCCGGCCGTTCGGCCAGGCGGGCCGCCGTCACGCGCAGCGCGAGCGGCAGGCCGTCGCAGAGCCCGGCGAGCCGGGCGGCGGCGGCCGGTTCGGCGGCGACCCGCGTCTCGCCGAGGACGGTGGTGAGCAGCGCCGCCGAATCGGCCGGCGGAAGGTGCCCGAGCGGTACCGGCCGGGCCGCGTCGGAGGCGATGAGGCCGCCGAGCCTGTCGCGGCTGGTGACGAGCGTGGTGCAGTGGTCGCCGCCGGGCAGCAGCGGCCTGACCTGCTCGGAGGAGCGGGCGTTGTCGAGGACGACGAGCAGCCGGCGGCCGGAGGTCAGCGAACGGAACAGCGCGCCGCGCGCCTCGACGGCCTCCGGGATCCGCTGCGGCGCGACGCCGAGCGCAAGGAGGAACTCACGCAGGACGGCGGCGGTCTCGGGCGCCGCCGTGTCGCTGAAGCCGCGGAGATCGGCGAAGAGCCGCCCGTCGGGGTAGTCGGCGCGCCGCTCGTACGCCCAGTGCACGGCGAAGGCCGTCTTGCCGACGCCGGCCGGCCCGGTGACGAGACAGACGGGGCCTTCCCCGCCGAGGACCGCCCGGTCGAGCGCGGCGAGCTCGGCGCCGCGCCCGGTGAACCCGCGCGGCGCCCGCGGCAGCCCCTCCGGCGCGGGGACCTGGGCGGCGGGGACGGCGGGCCGGGGCACGGAGACCGGTCCGGCGGAGCGGAGCAGCGTCGCGTACGCCTCGCTGAGCGTCTCGCCGGGGTCGACGCCCAGCTCCTCGGCGAGCAGCCGCCGGGTGCGGTGGTACCAGTCGATGGCGTCCGACTGGCGCCCCGAACGGCCGAGGGCCAGCATCAGCGCGGCGGCGAGGGACTCGCGCAGCGGATGCGCGACGGCCTCGGTACGGAGGACGGCGGCGGCCCTGGCGTGCTCGCCGAGTGCCCCGTACGCCTCGGCCAGCGCCTCCACCGAGCCGAGCCGCATCTCCTCCAGGCCGCCGGCCGCCGCCTCGAGCGGCCTGCTGTGCACGGTTCCGGTGAGCGCGGGCCCCTGCCAGTACGACAGCGCCTCCCGCAGCATCCGGACCGCGTCGGCGGGCCGCCGCTGCACCTGGGCGAGCCCCACGAGCTCCTCGAACCGGTGCGCGTCCACCAGCGACTCGGGCATCCGCAGCACGTACGCCGATCCCTGGGTGGCCAGCTCGACCCCGTACGCCTCCGCCCCGTGCTCGGCGAGCAGCGCCCGCAGCCGCGAGACGTGCCCCTGGAGCACGGTCTTGGCATGGGTGGGCGGCTCCTCCTCCCACAGCGCGTCGATCAGCTGACCGACGTTGACCGCGCTGTTGGGCCGCAACAGAAGCATGACGAGCAGGCTGGACCGCTTGGCGGGCCCCAAGGCTACGTCCCCGTCCTCCGTCACCAGCGCGACGGAGCCGAGCAGCCGGAACTCCACCTGTATACCTCCGGATCCCTCGCCCCCGTTTCTCCAACAGTCGAGGATACGTGGGGTGGAGGGGTCGCCTGTGACGTGGAGATCCCCGGTACCGCCCGCACTGTCCGAATCGCGACAGAACACCGAACGCCCCGCTCCGGAGGATGCCTCATACCGAAGAAGCAGATCGCCCCCGAGGACTTCGAGCGGCCCGGCGGCATGGTCCCGTGGGACCGAACCGTCGATGACGGCGTCCTGCTCTGGGACACCAGCGCTCCCGACATCGCGGGCTGGACGACCGTACTCACGGATTCCGACTTCCAACTGTGGCTGGATCTCCCGTTCTCCGCCTCGCACTCTTCGCGCGCGCCGTTCCGGGGCGTCCCGAGGGGTTCCCGCGTTCGAGACGCCCGAGGAGTACATGTCGGAATCATGACGGAACGTCGCCGACGCCAGGGGCGAAGGCCGTGGCGCTGTCGAATCCGGACTTCGGGGCAGCGGACGACCTGCCCATCCGCATACGGAGCCTCGGCGTCCCGGGTGTCCGGCAGTACGCGGAAGAGCTTCTGGGCCGGTCGGCCGTGAACGAGTCGTTCGGCGCGCTCCCGACGGACTACCTGACGGTCATGAGCGAGTTCCCCGGCGGCGCCATCGCGGGCGCCGCGTGTTTTTACGCAGTCATTCTCGATCACTTTGTCCCGATCGCGGTCGATCCCGCTCACCTAAAGGAACGGACGGGGAACAACGGCGGACGGAAGAGGCAACGGGCAACACCGCCGAACCCTGATTCTCCAGGCGCGTGTCGTGCCAGACTCACTTTCGGATGCGAAGCGAAACGACGTAGTCACAGCACGTGCTCATCGTCGGGTTTCGTGTCGGCCTGTGGTCCCTGGTGAAGAGCTGGCTCGACACCGCGGCGGGCGACCGTACGCGGGAGATGGCGCTGGACGTGATGGTCGAGGCGACACATGGCCGCACGATCGCCCTCCACCGCCTCTATGCCATCGCCTGCGACTGGGAGGGCGCGGCACGCGACCCGGTCCGGACGGCCGTCGCCGCCCGCTTGTGACAGCACATCGACCAGGCGCAGTACGCCCGCGCCGACCGGACGCAGCGGGCGGGCAACGGACCCCGGACCACGGAAGAGGCACGATGAGACTCCGCTTTCCCAGCCTGCTGCTCGTCGCTCTCTGCGGCCTCGCACCGGCTGTGCTCGGCAACCTCCTGCACTGGTCGGCGTGGCTGTGGGGCTTCATGTCCATGGGCACGGCCTCGGGCTCACTGTTGCTCGTACTGGCGTTCCTCGGCGGTGGCCACTCGCAGGCCGATCCGTACGGAACCGAGGAGCCCGAGCCGCCCGCAGCGCCCACGGAGCAGCCGTACCAGGAGACGCGGGTGGTCGACGCCGCGCTGTCGAGCGCCTTGGACGGCTACGACTTCCTTTTCTCCGCCACGGTCTGGTGGCGGCCGGTCCCCGACCACGCCGACCGGTCCGAGGGCGCCTCCCCGGCCCTCGCCGCGTCCGCGATCGTCAGCCGGGCCCTGGAGATCGTCCGTCGCGAGCAGCCGGACCGGGCCAGCTTGGCGCGGTTCTTCCTGGAGGGAGAACTGAGCGTCCCGCTCCCCGACCGGAGCGGACGGGTGATGGCCCTGGCGGCAGACGCGACGCTGACGCTGGCCCCCGCCGACCGCGAGCGCCTGCGGAGGCTGAGTGACCTGCGCAAGGACGAGGAGATCTGGGAGTACGAGCGCCAGCGCGAGCGCAACAAGCGGCGCTACCTCGGTGACGACGTGCTCCAGAGCGCGGGCAGTGCGGTGGTCTGGTGGCTGGCCCGGCACGAGAACGAGATCGAGAAGGCGGTCGACATGATCGGACCGCTCGCCCAGATCGCCGCGGCCGCCAACGACGAGGAGGTGCCCGAACTCTTCCGTCACCTGCTCGTCCCACCCGTGGGCGCGCGGAGCGAAGCGACCGTCGGCGGCCCGCTGTGGGGCGACCCCGGCCCGGGAGCAGGGCCGTTCGACCGCGAGGCGGAGGTCGGGGCCGCCGACCGGCTGGTTCTGCTGCTGGCGGCGGTGGGCGTGAAGCCGGACATGGACGAGTACAGGGTGCTCGTGAACCGTGTACTGATGAGCTTGGAGATGGCCGAGCTGTACGAGGCCGCCGACGAGATCAGACGGACCCTCTGCCCGACGTCCGACGGCGCTGACGCCGGCGAGGACGAAAGCTGACCGGCAGGCAGGTACGCCCACGGGGGCCCGGCTCCGAAGAGCCGGGCCCCCGTGGCAACGTCACGCGTCAGACGTTGAAGCGGAACGTCTGCGGTCTGATCCTGACCTGCGGCGGAGCCTCCCGCATGCCCCTGACCTGGGGTTTCCTGGTTGGCATGCGTTGGCTCCCGACGGCCGTTCACGGGTGTCCCGCGGACTGGCTGCGGACCGTGGGACACCCTCACTCGGATGACGCGGGCCTCTCGTCCGTCATACCCAGGCGAGCCTGTTCCTCCTCGACGATCCGACGTGCCAGCTCGGTGTCCGACACGTCGACCGCGTCCGGGGTGGCTTCGGCCACGGCGCTGCGCCGGGCATAGGCATCGAACAGGCGCGCCTTGGCTTCCAGCATCTTCACCATGCGTTCGTCCACGCCTCCGGTGGCGAGGAGACGGTGCACGCGAACCGGCCTGACCTGGCCCATACGGTGGGCCCGGGCCACCGCCTGATGTTCGATGGTCGGCTTGATCTGGGGTTCGCAGATGACGACGACGGAAGCGGCCTGCATGTTGAGGCCGACGCCCGCTGCCTGGATCTGCCCCAGGAGCACCGCCGGGCCCTGGACACCGGCGAAGTCGTCGACGATCTCCTGGCGGCGCTGGGCCGGGACGCCGCCGGTCAGCGGACCGAACACCAAAGTGGCCCCGGCGGTTTCGGCCGCGAGGGCCTCCTTCACCACGGCCAGTACGTCCTTGAAGTTGGAGAAGACCACCGTCTTCTGCCCGTTCTCGCCGGCCTCCTGAACGATCTCCCGAAGCCGTTCCAGCTTGGCCGACTTCTCGGGGCGCATGTACGCGGCCCTGCGCATGGCCATGAAGTTGCCCGCGCGCACGGCTTCGCGGTACGCCTCCTCGTCCGAAGCACTCAGCTCCTCCCACTCGTCGGTCTGCTGAAGGCTCGGGAGTTCCGTCAGCACGTCCTCCTGGTTGCGCCGCAGGTAGACCGGGGCCACAGCCTTGCGAAAGGCGACCGATCCGGCCAACGCGTCCCGTTCACCGAGGGAGTCCGCGACGTCGCCGTCGAGCATCCGGACCAAGTTGCGGAACTCCACGACCCTGTTCTCCATCGGGGTTCCGGTCATGAAAAGGGTGCGCTCGCAACGCTCCGCCCACAGGCCGACCGCCTGGGACCGCTTGGCCTTCGGGTTCTTCACGGAGTGCGCTTCGTCGACCACCAGCAGCCCGACCTCCCCGCCGCCCGGAGCGGGAAAGCCACGCAGCGCGTCGAACGTGGTCACCCCAACGCCGCCCCGCCCCTTCCAGTCGGCGAACGCGTAGCGGCGGTCGGGACCGTGGAGCACCATGACGCGCAGTGCACTGCGGGCCTCGATCTCCCGTGTCCAGTTCACGAGGACGCTCGCCGGGCAGACGACCATGAAGTGACTCTGTCCCTCGGCGGCCAGGTGGGCGAGGGCGGCGATCGCCTGGATGGTTTTCCCGAGGCCCATCTCGTCGCCGAGTATCACCTTGCGCTGCGCAAGCGCGAACCGTGCGCCGAACGCCTGGTAGCCGCGCAGGGAGACCCGCCGGTGCGTGTCGTCGAGGTGCTGGGTCCGTACCCGCTCTGCGACCTCGTCCGGCAAAAACCCCTCTGCGGCAGCCGCGTCCGGCGGCCGTCCGGAGATTTCGGCGAGCAGGCTGTAGTACTCGGCGGAGCGGAGTTCGAAGTCCACCCAGGCCGCAACGTCGGACGAAGGACCCCGGAGCAGGTCCACCGACGCCTGGGCGAGGAGCTCGGGCAGGCCGGCCTGCTCCGCCTCATCCACCAGCGACCGGGTCGCGGCGACCGCCGCCCACGCGCGAGCCTTCTTCTCCCGGCCGGCCAGAAGCATCCGGACCCTGCCGGCTGCGGGCCTCGCGTCGGCCAGCAACGGACCGAACCGTTCCGCCAGGACCGTGGCCTTGTCGACCGCACGCCGGGCGTCCGGGCCGGCCTCCACCAGGACGTGCAAGGCCATGACGAGCGCAGTAGTGCGCGGTTCCGGTCGGTCCACGTCGATGTGGACGGCCACGGTCTCGTGCACGGCCTCGGAAAGCCGGCGGGCGGCGGCGAGCATCTGGTCGACGGTGCGCTGCCCGACACCGGGAATCTGCCGCAGCCGGTAGGGACCCGCTTCGAGAACACTGCCCAGGGTGCGCAGTCCGCTCTTCTCGACGCTCCCCAGCCGCAGCCGCCCTTCGGTGACGTCCTGCAGCCGGGCGACGGGAATGGCGTCGAGCTCCCGCTTCACCGCCGCATCGTGGATCGGCTTCAGTGCCGCCTTTACTGCCTCGACCGCCCTGCTGTGGTCAGTGACCACACCTTGCACCGCCTCGTACAGCCGCGCTCCCCTCGCGACCGTGTCCCGCTCGCCACGTCCCACGCACCCCGCCCCTCTCCCATAGTCCCCACATCATCCAGCAGACCGGGCACAACCTCCCGCGATTCCGCAGTGGCCCCAGCCCAGCCGGAGCGGCCCCGCAGTAAGGGGCACCAACACAGGAAGGGCGAGGGCGACGGTCGGCCGCGCCGTACAGGGCCGACACGCTAAGTCGATGGTGATGTGAGCCACTCCCGGGGCTTCCGTGCGGCCAACTCCCTCGGGCCGCGACTCATCCCCAGCCCCCTCAACCAGCAGGGAAACGAGAGCGAGTTCGCGCAGTCACACTGCGCACTAGCCATTGATTCGGCGTGCGGCACCGTCGGCGCCTCACATCAACCGTCGCTCACTCACGCTCACGCGGCTGCTTGTGGAAGCCCTGTCCCCCGAGCCCGGCGATCGTGTACTCGACCCCGCCTGCGGCACCGGGGGGTTCCTCACCGCCGCCGCGCAGCACATCGCACAGCAGGATCCCGGTGGCGGAGCCTCGTTCGAGGGCTACGCCATGGATCACCGCAACCCCCACCTGGCCATGCTGAACCTGGCCCTGCACGGCATCGACCGGCCCCTGGTGCGTGCCTCCGATCCCGGGTCGCTCTTCCGGGACCTGGCCAATAGCATGGCCGAATTCGTGCTCTGCAATCCGCCGTTCAACCAGCGCGTCCAGGGCCTGGAACACCTCGACTGGCCCTTCGGGCCGCCGCCCGAGTCGAACGCAAACTTCGCCTGGATCCAACTCGCGTGGTCCCGACTCAGCGAGAAGGGGAAGGCGGCCCTGATCATGCCGTCGGGCGCCGCCTCCACACGCGGTCGCGCAGCGGAGATCCGTCAGCACATGCTGGCCAACGACGCGCTTCTCGCCGTTGTCGCACTACCAGCCGATCTGTTCTCCCACACGACCGTCCCTGTACACCTCTGGCTACTCGCCCGTGACAAGTCCCGCCATGTCCCCGCCGGGGAAACCGAGTCCGTCCTCTTCATCGACGCGAGCCGACTCGGCACACAGGCTCCGCGCCAAGCGCGTGTGCTCGGCCCGGCGGACAGGAGCCGCATCAGCGGCCGGTTTCACGCCTGGCTGCGATCTCCCCGCTCGAGCCCCGACGAACCCGGATTCTCCTGCTCGGTCTCGTACGACGAGATCCTGGAGAACGACGGCTGCCCCCTTGACCCCCGGCTGTACGTGGCGCCTGCGCGGGAGCAGCCGCCCGCGGCCCTGGACACGCGCCACCTGCTCGACCAACTGGTGAAGCAGGCCGAATCGACAGTCGGCGCGACGGCCCACCTCTGCAAGAGCTTCGACCGGAGCGAGCGGGTGGCGCGCGGCGAAAGCGAAGCCCCCCGTGTGCCGCTCCGGCGCGTGCTGGAGGGCACCGCGGAAGGGGTACCCGAGGCCCCTGGCCTGCTGCTCGCGGGACCGTCGGGAAGCCTGATCCGCGCCGACCACTACGTCGACGTCGGTGGCATCCCCGTCGTGATGCCCAAAGACCTGACGGGAAGCGGCTTCAGCACGGCGAGCATCCGGCACATCAGCGAGCGACAGGCCAGGGGGCTGGAGCGCTTCCACCTCCGCCTCGGCGACGTCGTCCTGGCACGCCGCGGAGAACTTGGACGAGCCGCCGTCGTCCGCGAGGAACAGCACGGCTGGGTGTGCGGCACAGGGTGCTTCCTGCTGCGTCCCCCTGCCGGGCTCGACGCCGACTACTTCGCCGCGTACCTACGCGGTCCGGAGGCACGCACGTGGCTGGAAGCCCACTCCACGGGGAGCATGAAGATGAAGACCATCTCCCTCAACGTGCTCGGCGATCTGCCCGTGGTACTGCCCAGCCTGGCAACCCAGCAGGCGATCGCCGACACGATGAAGCGGCTGGACGAACACGAGCGCCTGCTGCGCAGGCAGCTCGACCTGACGCAACGCATCCGTCATGACGCGCTGGACGGAGGCATCATCCCCACGCCGTAGGCACTCGCGGCCGTGGCGAGGTGGGGAGCCGGGGCTCCGGGGAGCACCCGGCTCGCCGCAGCCGCACCCGCTACCGTGAAGCCATGACCGCACTGCCCGACTGGATGCGCCCGCCCCGCGCGGAAGGCTGGTTCGCGGAGGACCTGGACCACCTCCCCGAGGCCCCGCGCCACACCGAGCTGATCGACGGAGCCCTCGTATTCATGATGTCGCCCCAGCGGTCCTGGCACGGCCGTCTCGTCACCGCTCTGACCACCACGCTCATGGCGCAGGCGCCGACCGGCGTCGAGGTCGAGCGGGAGATGACGATCCGCCTCGATGTCCGCAACCGCCCCGAGCCGGACCTCCTGCTGACGGACCTGCCCTACGACCCCGACCGCACCTGGTACGCCCCCGATGACGTGAAGCTCGTTGTGGAGGTCGTCTCCCCCGAATCCGCCCACCGGGACCGCACGGTCAAACTCCGGAAGTACGCGGAGGCCGGCATCCCGCACTACTGGTGCATCGAGGACGAGGACGGGGCACCCGTCGTGCACGTCTACGAGCTCGACGAACCGACCGGCGGATACGCGCCCGCCGGCATCTTCCGCGGATCGCTCCAGCGCCCGGTGCCCTTCGAGATCAGCCTGGACCTCGACAAGCTCACACCGCCTCGCAGCCACTGAAACGTCAGCACGGGAACGCGGAAGGGGACGGACTCCTCGTAGTCCGACCCCCTCTGGCCTGCCCATTTGACGGTACTGCCAACATGCCGTAACGATTCAACTACACGTTGAAGCGGAATGCCTGCGGCCCGCTCCTGACCTGCGGCGAAGCCGCATGCAGCCCTCTGGCCAGGCATTTCCCCGTTGGTGTGCGTTGGGTCCCGACGGTCATTTACGGGTGTCGTGCGGACTGGCTGCGGACCGGCCGGGCGCGCCGAGGCCGTGAGAATCCACGGCATACCGACCGGCCCGTCGACGAGAGTGCGCAGGTGAACCATGGCTGCCCCCGGCTCTGCCCCGGGGACCGCGTGCTCGACGACATGCCCGGCTCGTACGAGATCGACCCCTTCTGCTTCTGAGAGAACGACGGGGACCAGTTCCGCTGGCCGACGGTGCCCCTTGGAGCCAACAAGGTCTCTCTGACCGAGGCGCAGCGCAACTATCAGGGCTCCGTCGCCTGCGACCAGCTCGGCCGGCGATACGTCCGGCCGCCCGCAGCGGACGAGCCACTCGACCCTGAGTGGCGCCCCACCGAGCGACGCGCCCTCCTACGCCAAGCGCGACCGTCCCCTGCACTGCCGAAGCCTCATGGAACCCAACCTCGTTGAGTGAGCGCCGTTTCCGGATGGGATTCCGCACCAGTGCCTGGAACTGCGGAAGTCGCGCCTACCTGACCCGGAGGCCGGCGCCCTCCAAGAACTCCGTAGCGATCCATCACGGTCCATGCGTAGGCGGCGAACAGCGACAGCACGGCGGATAGGCAGGCGGAGTCCAGTCCGAGGCTCTGGAACCCAAGCGCAACACCGGAGCAGACTGAAAACGCCAGGAGCAGCACGCCGGCCGCTCGCCAGGGGTTGACGCCCCTGACGCGTACAGCGGCGCCAACACGATCACGCCTGCGACCTCACGAACGGTAAGAGGTAGTAGAAGGAACTTCTCCCGGATCCCTGTCCCGGAAATGGCCACCCGATCGGTAGATCATCCCAACGAGTGCGGGGACGACAGATTGTGTACACATGGCACACTCGGTACCCTTGAAGCATGACTCAGCCGCTGCCCATAGAGTCCATCCGCGACGTACGCGCTCACTTGGCCGAAGTCGTCGAACGGGCCGACCGCGACGACGTCCCCACTGTCATCACCCGTCGCGGCAAGCAGGTTGCCGCCGTGGTCTCGATCGAGGTTCTGCGCAAGTACCAGGAGTGGGAAGAGCGCGAGATCAACCGCATCATCGACGAGCGCATGGCGAACCCGGCCGCCGGCGTCCCGATCGAGGACGTGATGAGGGAGACGCTGGCACGCAGTGAGTGACTACCGCACGGTGTTCCGGCCCGAGGCCCAAGCCGAGCTGCGCAAGATCCCGCGCGACATGGCTCTTCGCATCCTGGCCAAACTGACAGAGCTGGAGAGCGACCCCTTCGGCTTCAACACCACCGCACTCGTATCCCAGCCTGAGCGCCGCCGCCTACGGGTCGGCGACTACCGTGTCGTCTACACGATCGACAACGGGGAGCTGGTGGTGTGGGTCGTACACGTCGGACACCGCTCCACGGTCTACGACACGTAGCCGCTCCAGGTGTTGCGGACTGCTGCGGACAGCACAACGACCTGACCCGCGTTCTCGCAGGTCAGGCCGTCTACGGGTGTGCGCTCAGACGTTGAAGCGGAACCTGTAGTAGAGAGCTCCCACCTGCGGAAACGCGCGTTCTACAGTGGGCATCCCAGCACCATCCCAGCACGGGGGTTCTATCCCAGCACCGTGCATCTGGACGGCTCTCGCCACCCCCACCCACCTTGCATGTCGGCACTCCGGCTCGTCTCCATGGATAGGGGGGACATCGCGTCCATGGATGCAGGCTGCGGCACACTGCAGAACTTCCCGAAAGCGATGACATGTGCGACTAGCCGACGGCTGTAGACCTTGACCGTCGTCTTGACCGATCGTTGCCCCAGCCAACCCGAGACCGCACGGAGATCGACACCCCGTTGACCAAGGCTACGGAGGCTAAGAAGTCCCGCATGTTGCCGGGCGTGCACTTGGCAGTGCTGTCCAGTCCCACCCAGGCTGACCGACGCCCATGCCAACCTCCATGGCTCGATCTCAAAGGCGCCCAGCAGGGGTACTGCGCCAAACTTGCAGCTGGCTCGCCGGCCGTGGCGGAGAACGCGACGATCGACTGTATGACTGAGCTTCGGCGATCAACACACCTCGCGAAGCGCTGCGTCGCACTTCTGAGCAACAGGGTGCGCCACGAACAGACTTACCAGAGAATGATCACGTCGAACTGCTTCATCATCGGGAGATTCTCGTGGCGTCCGTCGCGCTGGTCCACTGCACTACTCTCATGCTGCAGCGCCTCCCGGAACCCCCACCACGCTGGCTTCAGCGCGACGAGCGGAGCTTCGCCTACCCATACAAAGAGTGGCGAAAGCCACGAGGATGGTGCCTGGCCTTCTTCACCGACCGAGACCCCGATCTCAGCAAGCGCACGGTCATCGGCGTCGGCGGTGCTTTCCCGGGGAGACGATCGGGGACTTATGAGCGCTCCCTGATCACCCGAGATTTCACGCCACTACCTCGGCCGCTTCCGCTTGCGGAACTTGAGATGCCGATGGGGACAAGCCGTCGCTTCCTTCGAGACGATGGCCGAATGTCGGAAGTGGCTGGCCAACGACTTCTGGAATGCGTGCGTCAGCTACGGCCGGAGCTGGCCTCAATGCTTTCCGAACTGGAGCAGTCACTTGGGATGCACCCACCAGCAGGTGCTGTCGGCGAAAAGCTGAACCTCGAGAAAGATGCCGTGGGGATGCTGCTCGAGGCCGCGGGCATGGAGCGTGACGTGGTCGAATCATGGCAGTCTCCCGTTGCGCCCGAAGTCCTGGAGGCCCGTTCTGTTCCATTTCTTGCCGGGCTGCCCGATCTCCGACAGATCGAGGACCAGCAGATTGTGCACGACTACCACCGCTTTCCTGGGATGACAGGCATGGACGCGATCCAGGTGGGGTGGCGCATCTACCGTCGCAGCGGCGGACCTTCTGGCCATCGCCTCTTCGTGTATAACGCCAACCGCCACAGCGTAGAGACCGTTACCGGGGTCGACATGATCTACGTGAACGAGTTCACCGGAAGCGTCACCACGGTCCAGTACAAGCGAATGCGCAAGGAGGCGGGTATTTGGACATATCGGTACGACGCCACCGCAGAGCGCGAGCTGGAGCGGATGGCGATGGTAGATAAGAGTGTGCTTCGATGACGGCTTGGACCCTCGGCTCGTCACCGCTCCGAGCATGGTGAAGCTGTGCCGAAACGTGCCCTTCGTCATGAGCTCTACGGCCCTCATCCCCGGCATGTACCTCACTCGTCCTCATTTCAAGGCACTGATCGACAGCCCGCTCGCTCGTGGTGCTCGTGGCGGCAGGCGCCTTCGGGAAGGAGATGTGCCTAGGTACCTGAACAACACCACGTTCGCCACGCTCCTCAAGGACGGATGGCTCGGTACGCGAGGTGTCAGCAGCGACTACGTCATCGACTTGATCCTCCGCGCGCTGTCACCCGATGGCCCGGGGTCCGTGGCGGTTGGCATCCACGGAAGCTCCACAGCTCCTGGAAACCGGCGCACTCTTGGCTAGGTCGCCCCCTAGCGACCCACGTGACTGCCAGACGTTTCAGCGGAACGTTCTTACCGGGATCCGGCCTGCAGCGGAGTCGCTTCCCAACCGATCAGCGCCCGGGACCGCCCTCTCAGGGAGCAGCTGCCCCAGGCGCTACTAGGACTAATGCCCTTCCTACGCCGCCAAAGCCGTGGGCTGAGCGGTCCGGCGCAGGTTCATGAAGACGATGAAGAGGTCGTCGATCTCCTCGTCTTCAAAAAGGTCGTCGGGGCCACCCGGGGCTCGGTCGAGGAAGGGACCTTCGTACAGGTCCTTGTTGTGCAGGAAGCCCCGTCGAACCACCACATCGATGATCAGCTTAACGAAGTCGATCTGCGCGGCGGTGAGCTGACGCCCTCCGATGAAGCTGGCGAACGCATGCTGCGCGGCCTGCGGGTCCAAGCCGCACAGGCCACGGATGAAAAGACCGAGGCCGGCGCCTTCGCGCACCACGTCCAGATCCTCCTGCGAGGCGATGCCTTCGCTGAGGAAGATCTCCTCCAAGGCAGTTAGGTCTGCGGCGGTGATCTGCTGGGCGTGCCGGAGTTTACGCACGGACGGGTGGTCGTCGTGGCGTAGCAGGTAGGCACGGGCCTTCTGGCGAAAACGCTGCTCGTCGGTGCCGACTGGCAGGCCCCGCAGCTCGGCCTCGGTGATCTCACCGAGTTCGTCCTCGAAGTCGGTGTAAACGATCTTCCGCTTGGCCTTGTCGTCGACAAGGCCAGCGAGACTTCGGACTCTACGGCGCATGTCCTCCAGCATCGGAAGGGTCGCATCCTGCCACCACTCGTCGCCGGCAAGGGCTTCGAGGAGGTCAACTTGGTCACTCACGGCCGGGATGTTGACCTTGCCGAGTAGGTCGTCGGCGATCTCCATGATCTTCATCCGGAGCTTGCCATACTCCTTGACACCCTCTAGGGCGGCGAGTTGAAGCCGGAAGGCAATGAGGTCGAAGCGCTTGGCGTCCTCGCGTCGGTCGTCCGCGTCCGGGTCGTAAGTGCTGGGCAACTTGATCAGCTTCTCGCGGATCTCGGCCTCGGCGTCATCGTCGATGCGGTGCCAGGTGGTGAAGTCGGCGTAGACCTCTACAGCGCGGCGGTGTGGGCGGACCAAGAAGTTGTCCGGACTCATGCCGCTGATCACGCTGTTCAGGCGGTGGGCGAGGGCCCAGCGGACGGCGTGCTCGGTGCCGATGTCGTCCGGGCCGCCGTCGCGGGCGGGGTCGGGCTGGATGCGGCGGTCCAGGCTGCGCAGCAGGTCGAGCTGGGTGGCAAGGAGCCGCTCGGTGAGGGAAACCGTCTGGCGGCCTTCGCTGCCGGCGATCTCGCTGTTGAAGAAGTCGATGTTGCCGCAGAAGTCGAATACCCGGAAGTCCTTCTTGGCATGATCGGGGTCGGTCTCGTCCGGGCCGAAGAGAGCAGGGCGCAGCCGGGTGCCGCGACCGATCATCTGCCAGAACTTGGTCCTGGAGAAAACTGCTTTAGCGAAGACCAGATTGACGACCTCGGGTACGTCGATGCCGGTGTCCAGCATGTCGACGGAAATCGCAATGTCAGGTTCCTTGGCGGCATTGGAGAAGTCCTCAATGAGGCTCTGCCGGTAAGTCTCTTTGTAAGTAATCACGCGAGCGGTGTGACCGGCGCCCTGGGGGTAGTTGGCGTTATAGCGTGCCTCTATGAACCGGGCGTGCTCATTACTCTTGGCGAAGATGATGGTCTTGCCGAGACGGTCGCCACCCTGCACACGGTGCCCCTCGGTGACCAGGACCTCCAACATCTTGTCGACGGTGTCCTCGTTGAAGACGTACTTGTTGATGTCGTTGCGACCGACGGCATCAGGGACCTGTCCGTCCTCGGTCCATTCCTTGGCGTCCCACTCGGCCCTCTCCTCCTCGGAGAGCTCCGCGTAACGAATGCCGTGCTCCATGATCTTCAGGGGGACCTTCACGGCGCGCGGCGGTACGAGGTAGCCATCGGCTACCGCCTCGTCCAGACCGTAGGAGTCGGTGGGGACTCCGTCCTCCAGCTGGAACAGCTTGTAGGTGTTCCGGTCGATCTCGTCCTTCGGGGTGGCGGTGAGACCGAGGAGGAGCGCATCGAAGTAGTTGAAGATCTCGCCGTACTTGGCGTAGACGGAACGGTGGGCCTCGTCGATGACGATCAGGTCGAAGTGCCCAGGGCCGAAGCGGCGGCGGCCTGCCGAGCTGGTTACGTCGATCTGCTTCATCATCGTCTGGTACGTGGAGACGAAGACACGGGCGGAGGCGTTCTTGTCGTCCAGGAGGCTGGCGACGGGAGTGTTGGGCAGGTGTTCTTTGAACGCCTTCATCGCCTGGATGACGAGGGCCTCACGGTCGGCGAGGAATAGGACGTTCTTGACCCAACCTGCCTTGGAGAGCTGATCGACCAGCGCGACGGTGGTACGGGTCTTGCCGGTGCCGGTGGCCATAACAAGGAGCGCCTGACGCATGCGCTCACGGTCGTAGGTCTCGCCAACGCGCTTGATGGCTCGGAGCTGGTACGGACGGCCGGCGATGTTCGGGTCTGTGGGGTACGTGGAGAGGGAGCGACGCAGTGCACGCTGCTGGATGCGCCAGAGGAGTTGTTCCTTAGTGAGGAACCCGGAGATCCGGCGGGGCGGGTAGCCGCTGTTCGGGCTCTCGTCCCAGTCGTCCCAGATGTAGGTCTCGTAACCATTGGTAAAGAAGATCACGGGGCGGCGGTTGTACGCGGTCGCAAGGGCATCGGCGTAGAGCTTGGCCTGTTGCTGACCGTCGCGGGGGTCGCGGCGGGTGCGCTTGGCCTCGATAACGGCGAGGGGCTTGCCGTCATCGCTCCACAGGACGTAGTCGACACGGCCGTTGCCGGAGGCAGTCTGCATGCCGGCGATGGTGTGCTCGATGGTGCAGTCGGCGGCGCCGACGGTCCAACCAGCCTCCTTGAGGAGGAGATCGATAAAGGCGTCGCGGGTGGCCTGCTCGTCGTAGTCGTGGGTGTCCTGGATCTGGGAATTAGCCTGCTTGGCGGCCTCGATCTGGGCCCGCAGCTCGGCAATCTCGCGGGCGCGGGCAGCGTTCTCGGCGAGTGCCTGCTTCAGCTCCTCAGCCTGTTGCTTGTAGCGGCGGGCGTCTGCCTCCGCCTCCGCTTTCAGTTCTGCCTGCTTCTTCAGGCGTGCTTGCGGGGAGAGCGGCCGGGGCACGGCGCCCGTGTCGAAGTCGAGCGCCGGGACCGGGCGGAGCTCGGGACGGACGGCATAAGTGCGGGCCACCCAGTAGAGGGAGTGGAACAGCTCGCGAAGCGCAGAGAGGGCGGTGGCGGGCACGACGGGCGCGGACCTGTGCACGGCGGCATTGCCGAGGCGGCGCACCAAGTCCATCTTCGTTGCCACGGCCGGACCGACGAGCCGCTTGAAGCCGGCGTCGTGGAGGTGGGCGGCGAGGTCCTTGCTGTACGGCTCGCGGAGGCTGGACGTGTCGTTGTCGTACATCCAGTGGACGGCGAGTTCGAGCGCCCGGCGGGAGTAGAAGCAGGAGGCACGGGGATCGGCGTGGGCGAAGCGCTCCGCCTGACGGGCCTCTCGATAGAAGTCAGGCCAGGAGGCCTTGAGAAATTCGAAGTTGGAGACGAGCGGGGCGGCTTGGGAGACGGCACGGTCGCGGGAGTCAGCGGCGGAATTGGGCTGGCTAGCCGGACGACCCTGACGGGGGTCGTAGGGCTTGGGGGGTGTAGGCCCCTGCTGCTTGGTCCCATCACTGTCGTTGCCCGAGTTCTCGGTGTTCGCGTTGCTGCGCATGTTCACTTGCTGCGCCCCTCTCCCCTGTTGATGATCCTGCTTGTGATGGTGGTGGGCTGGGCTGTGCATGGCCCACCACCACCGCGCGGACGACGCGGTCGTACCGGTCGCGGCTGCCGTGGTGCGGCAGGCCCGGCGGCAGCCCTGGAACTCCCCTGTCCCATGCGGGTTTGCGACCGAGGTGGCGGTGCGGTGTCCCGGTCTTGACTCCGGTGTCGTGGGTTAGACCTGGACGACGATGTGTTCCGGGTTACGCGGCCTCATGCTCCCAGAGCTCGCCAGCGAAGGCACGCTGCTGGAGGGAGGTGAAGAGTTCATCCAGGGTGGCGAGGTGACGCTCGTGATCGGCTCGCATCTGTTGCACTCGCTGCTTTCGCGACACGTACTCCTGCTGCAGCGCCAGAGGGGGCAGCTGAACAGGAAGCTTCTTGATCAACCCCATATTCAATCCAGCCATAATCGCCCCCTTGGCCACCCTCGCAAGATACTGGCGACTGTCAGGATGCAAAAGGAAGTAGCTGTGAAGGAACTCCGGGAGGCACTTACTCTTGTCGAGGCTGATACAGCAGAGATGCTTCGTATTGATTGCCATCGGAATATCATCCGGAACAACCGCACACCTTCCACACGTGCCCATGATCGTAATCAGGACATCACCCGGCTTAACGGTGTAGCGTCGCAGTTGTCGATACTTTTCATGGGAGATGAACCGGCGCCCCGCCCAAGCGAATTCGTTCTGCACCGCATTGTCGATACCGAGAACCGCAACGCCCTCTTCTGTGAACTCTTCACGCAGAAGCTGACTCCCGAAGGGACCAGTCCTGATAGCGTCCTTGCCAGGAATGACCAGGTCCTCCACCAAGGATTCCACCCACCCGGCCCCTGGATCACCAAACATTTCCATGAAAATGGACCGCACGAGGTCGTCGAGAAGATCGATGGATTGGCGGCGCTTGACACGGAGGGCGTCCACGTGATCCAGAAGGGCGCCGATGCGCCGCTGCTCCACGAGCGGAGGCGCAGGGACTTTGAGGTCGGCGAGGTACGCCTGCGGCACCCGCCGCTGCCCGCCGCTGCCCGTCATGCGCAGCTCACCCTCCGTGCGAATCCAGTCCTGCCTGAGGAATCGAAGCAGGTATCGCGCGTCCACATTGGCGCGAGGACGGACCACATGAAACTCAGTCGACCCGGCCCCAACTCCCCGCTTCAAATCAGCCTGCGCGATCTTCCCATTCTGGAAGCACGGCGTGATCTTCGCCACGAGAATGTCACCGTTCCTGAACGGCGTATATCCCTTGCTCACCTCCAGATAATCGCGATCTTCGCCGCTCAAGGTTGAGCCGGATTCGGACACGTCCGCCATCCCCAGGAAAGACACGAGACCAGGGTTCGGAAAATTTCGACCGTGAACAGGGTTCAATTCGGCAAGATCCGATAGATCGACCAGGGGATACGTCACTGGAGCATCCCCTTCAGCTCCTCCATACCCGCCGTGATCTCTTTGTCCAGCCTCTCCAGATCAGCCAAGATGTCCAAGGGTGCCCGCGTCTCGATGTCCTCGTGAACGATCTGCTTGTATCGGTTGAGCGACAGGTCGTAGCCCTGGGTTGCGATGTCTGCCTTCGGGACAGTGAAGGACTGGGCGGTGCGAGGGCGCTCTCGTTCGGTCGTGTCGCGGGCGAACCAACGTGTGAGGGTGTCCGGGAGGTTGTTCGAGGCGTGGTCGGCCTCGGTCAGGCACTCTGCAGGACGGACGCCGAACTTGCCCTCCGGCACCAGAAGGTTGCGCTTGTCGTCCAACGACATGCCGTCGGCCTGGACGTCGTAGAACCAGACCTCGTCCGTGCCGCCGGAGTCGGTGCGGGTGAAGAAGAGGATGGCGGTGGAAACACCGGCGTACGGCCTGAAAACGCCAGAGGGGAGCTTCACCACGGCGTCCAGCTTCTGGTCCTCGACCAGCATGCGGCGGAGTTCCTTGTGTGCCTTGGTGGAGCCGAAAAGGACGCCATCAGGGACGATGACGGCGGCACGGCCACCGGGCTTCAGGAGCTTCAGGAAGAGAGCGAGGAAGAGGAGCTCGGTCTTCTTGGTCTTGACGACGCGGAGGAGATCTACAGCCGTCTGCTCGTAATCGAGGCTGCCCGCGAAGGGCGGGTTGGCAAGGATCAGTGAGTAGCGCTCGGACTCAGGGGACGCGGATTCCGACAAGGAGTCGCGGTAGCGAATATCCGGGTTCTCGATGCCGTGCAGGAGCATGTTCATCGAGCCGATGCGCAGCATCGTGGAATCGAAGTCGAAGCCATGGAACATCGACTCGTTGAAGTGCTTGCGCTGGACGGATTCGTACAGTTCCTCACGGTGCTCACGCTGGACGTAAGAAGCCGACTGAACGAGGAAGCCAGCCGTACCGCAGGCCGGGTCGCAGATCTCGTCACCCGGGCGGGGCTGGGTCATCTCGACCATGAGGTCGATGATGTGGCGCGGGGTGCGGAACTGGCCGTTCTGGCCAGCTGAGGCGATCTTGGCGAGGAGGTACTCGTAGACGTCGCCCTTTACGTCGCTGCGCTCCATCGGGAGGCCGTCAAGGATGTCGACGACCTTGGCAAGGAGGTTGGGCGAGGGGATCGTGAAGCGGGCGTCTCGCATGTGATGGGCGTACGTGGAGTCATCGCCACCCATGCGGCGGAGGTAAGGGAAGACGCCCTCGGCGACCAGCTTGTACGCGGTCTCAGGGTCACGGTCCTTGAAGTTCTGCCAGCGCAGGTCCTGCTCGTCGGGCCCGAAGAAAGGGTCCGGGTCAGGCTCTCCAATGCGGTTCGCCTTGCGGTCCTTGACGGTCTGGAGTTCGTCGAGACGCTTGACGAAGAGCAGGTACGTGATCTGCTCCATCACTTCGAGGGGATTGGAGATACCGCCGGTCCAGAACGCGTCCCAGACGCGGTCGACCTTGCTCTTGAGTTCGCCCGTAATCACATGGTCGATCGTAGCGGCGGGCACAGACAGTGGCGGCACACTCCGGAAAAGCCCGGGCCTCGGTCCCGGCCACTACGCCCGCCCCGCGACGGGTTACGCACCCTCCAGCCGGGTCCCTCGGCATTCCGGCGCTCCAGCTCAGTACGGAGAACCAGGACCCTGCCTCCGTAGGTGATGCTGCGTCACCTATCCCAGCACCATCCCAGCACGGGAACGAGCCGAGGGCCCGAATCCGAAGACTCGGGCCCTCCTGACCTGCATGTTTGACAAAAGGGACGTGGTGGAATTGCGCCTAAACGTTGAAGCGGAACTCCACCACGTCGCCGTCCTGCATGACGTACTCCTTGCCCTCCATGCGGGCCTTGCCGGCTGCGCGGGCTTCGGCTACCGAGCCGGTGGCGACGAGGTCGGCGAAGGAGATGACCTCGGCCTTGATGAAGCCCTTCTGGAAGTCGGTGTGGATGACACCGGCCGCCTCGGGGGCCGTCGCGCCCTGCTTGATCGTCCAGGCGCGGGATTCCTTGGGGCCGGCCGTCAGGTAGGTCTGGAGGCCGAGGGTGGCGAAGCCGACGCGGGCGAGGGTGGCGAGGCCGGGCTCCTCGGCGCCGACGGACTGGAGGAGCTCCATGGCGTCCTCCTCGTCCAGCTCGGCGAGGTCCTGCTCCAGCTTCGCGTTGAGGAAGATCGCCTCCGCCGGGGCGACCAGGGCGCTCTGCTCGGCCTTGAACGCGTCGTCCGTCAGCTCGTCCTCGTCCACGTTGAAGACGTACAGGAACGGCTTCGTGGTGAGCAGGTGGAGGTCGTGGAGCAGCTCCGCCTTCTCCGAGCCCTGCACGATGCCCTGCGAGAAGAGGGTGTCGCCCTTCTCCAGGATCGCCTGGGCCGCCTCGACCGCCGCGACCTTGGGCGCCGTGTCCTTCTTGATCCGCATCTCCTTCTGGAGGCGCGGCAGGACCTTCTCGATCGTCTGGAGGTCCGCGAGGATCAGCTCCGTGTTGATCGTCTCGATGTCGTCCTTCGGCGAGACCTTGCCGTCGACGTGGACGACGTTCTCGTCCTTGAAGGCGCGGATGACCTGGCAGATCGCGTCGGACTCGCGGATGTTCGCCAGGAACTTGTTGCCGAGGCCCTCGCCCTCGCTCGCGCCGCGCACGATGCCCGCGATGTCGACGAAGTCGACCGTCGCCGGGAGGACGCGCTGGGAGTTGAAGATCTCCGCGAGCTTGGTCAGGCGGGCGTCGGGGACACCGACGACGCCGACGTTGGGCTCGATCGTGGCGAACGGGTAGTTGGCCGCCAGCACGTCGTTCTTGGTCAGGGCGTTGAACAGGGTCGACTTGCCGACATTCGGCAGACCGACGATTCCGATCGTGAGCGACACGGTGGCGACTTCCTGAAGTGCGGATGGGGGGCCGATCCCCCAGTTTACGGGCGGCCCGAACCGGCCAGTGACGCCGACCTTCGGTCGTTCTCGGGGGCAAGGTCACCCAAAGGGCGTGTCCCGGACCCGGTTCCCGCCCCTTCCCGACCTACGTTGGTGGGGTGGAGCAGCACAGGACAAGCCAGCCGCAAGGCCGCCGACGGCCGCAAACCCCCGTCGCGCCGCCCGTGACGCCGCCGGGCGCGCTCGTGGAGGGCGCGGCCGTGTACCGCGTGACCGGCAGGGCCCGGCGGGCGCCCGGCGACGCCCGCGTGGAGCGCGCCGGGACCGTGGGGCCCATGGGGAAGCCGGTCGGGCGTGCGCCCGGCGGAAGGCCCGTGCCTCCCGTCGTCCTCGCGCTGCGGCGGCTTCCCTCGCCCCGGCTCACCGGGCTCGGCGCCGGGCTCTTCGCCGCCGCCGTGATGCTGACGCTCGGCTTCCTCGACCGGCTGCTTCTCGACGGCTCCCCCGTCGCGTACGGGCTGCTGTTCTTGCCGGTCAGCGCCCTGACCGCGCTGTGGGTCCGTACCGCCGACCTCGTCACCGCCCCGATCGGCGTACCCATCGCCTTCGCCGTCGGTGTCGTTCCCATCGCGGGCGGCTCCGGCGGCCTCGGCGGCCAGGCCATGGCGGTCGTGACCGCCCTCGCCGTGCACGCCGGCTGGCTGTACGGCGGCACCCTCGTCGCCGGGCTCATCGCGAGCGTGCGGAAGGTGCGGGAGATGGGGCGGCGTCAGGCCGTTCGGACGGCCCCCGGCCCGGATCCGGCCCCCGCCTCGCCTTCCTCGGCGGCGGGCGCGGC